>JBCAXE010000010.1:0-88509 GCA_038534195.1 Pseudomonadota bacterium | reverse complement strand
GCCCGACGCAAGCAGCTGACCAGATGATCAATGTTCTGCTAGGGATGACCGCGGAGGCGTCGGGCAAATTCTTTGATTATGCGGGTGAGGAAATCACCTGGTGACTGGCGCAGACTAAATAAGATCGAGAACGCGCTCCGGCGGCCGTCCGATGACGGCTTTTCCGCCTCGCACGACAATCGGCCGTTCAATGAGGATTGGGTTCGCCGCCATCGCTTCGATCAACGCATCGTCGGAATGCGCCTCATCCGCCAGACCAAGCTCTTTATAGGCCGCCTCGTCTTTGCGCAAAACTTCGCGCGGCGATAAGCCGAGGGCGAAAAGAATTCCCTTTAAATCTTCAACGGACGGCGGCGTCTCCAGATATTTCACAATCGCTATATCCACGCCGCGTTCTTCAAGAAGCGCGAGCGTTGCCCGCGACTTAGAGCAGCGAGGATTGTGATAAATCGTAACGCTCATGAGCGCTCCTTAGAGCGACAACCGATACCCGCCGCTTTCCGTCACGAGCAAAGACGCATTCGACGGATCCGGCTCGATCTTCTGACGAAGTCGATAAACATGCGTCTCCAACGTGTGCGTGGTGACGCCTGAATTATAACCCCAGACTTCATCGAGCAGCACATCGCGCGGCACCGGCTTGCCGCCGGCGCGATAAAGGAATTTCAGGATCGAGGTTTCTTTCTCCGTGAGCCGGATTTTCTTGTCTTCTTCCGTCACCAGCATTTTCACCGAGGGCCGGAATTCGTAAGGCCCAACCTTGAAGACGGCGTCTTCACTCTGTTCGTGGCTGCGCAGATGCGCGCGCACCCGCGCCAGCAAGACCGCAAATTTAAATGGCTTGGTGACATAGTCGTTTGCGCCGGCGTTCAGCCCGAGAATATGGTCTGCGTCCGTATCAGCGCCGGTGAGCATAATAATCGGCGACTTGAACCCGTTCTTGCGCATCAGTTCGCACGCTTCGCGGCCATCCATGTCGGGCAGGCCCACGTCAAGCAGCAGAAGATCGATATGCGCTTCTTCCTTCACGCGCTCGACGGCTTCCTGAGCAGTCGCCGCCGTTTCCACCGCGAATTCCTTGTGAAGCGCAAATTGATCGGTGACGGTTTCTCGCAACAGTTCTTCGTCATCGACAAGTAATATTTTCTTCGCCCGCATCTTTTTGTCCCAGTTCTCTCTATCGCTCGATGGGCCTCATACCCCCAATCACGGGGAAAAGAGAAATCACATTCGTTTCACACGTCCGTTATTGCCCTGTGACTAGCCATTAGTTCGGCCTTGGGCCGAAAATTTGCGTACCGATCCGCACATGGGTAGCGCCGAGTTGGACGGCGGTTTCAAAATCCGCGCTCATGCCCATGCTTAACAGGCCGACGCCGTTTCGATCAGCGATTTTCTTCAATAAGGCGAAATAGGGGGCGGGGGGCTCACCGAGCGGCGGGATGCACATCAGACCGCTGATCGTCAGGCCATACTCTTTCTTGCAGCTTTCGAGAAATTCGTCGGCTTCGCCAAGGCCGACGCCTGCTTTCTGGGGTTCGTCGCCGATATTGATCTGGACAAAGAGGTTGGGGGACCGGCCCGCCGAAGTAATCGCGTCGGCAAGCATCCGGGCGAGCTTGGGGCGGTCTACGGTCTCTATCGCATCAAAGAAGGCGACAGCGTCTTTCGCTTTATTGGTTTGCAAGGGCCCAATTAATCGAATTTGAGCGTCAGGGTACTTCTCTTTCAGGGCTGGCCACTTCGACATCGCCTCCTGAACGCGATTTTCGCCGAAAACGCGATGGCCCGCGGCAAGGGCGCGTTCGATTTGACCTGCCTCATGCTTTTTCGAAACCGCCGTGACGGTCACGGCCGCCGCGTCTTTACCCGCTTCCCCACAGGCGATATCGATCCGTCGGCGTATTTCGTCCAGCCCGGCGCCCGGGTCCGGCAGGTGATCATCTTGAACAGCACGCGACACGCAGATCTCCACAAACGCGCATCTTCTCTAGCAGCGGCGGCGACGGCGCTCAATCAAACGAGCGGCGTCAAATCGCCTTTCGCTTTGGCGTTTCTCACCGATTTTAGCCGCGCCCCGGACCCTGCGCGCATTATCGACTGCCTTCCCGCCGGAACTGCTGTGATCTTCCGGGATTACGAGACGCCGGATCGCGCCGAATGGGCGCAGCGCCTTGCGCAACAAGCGCGCAGTCGAAACCTTCTTTTTTATGTGGCAGGCGACGAAGCGCTCGCGCGCCGGTGCGGCGCAGACGGCCTTCACCTGCCTGCATTCAGGGTCGCTGAAACCGCGACACGACCAGCAGAATTATTACTGTCTGTGGCGTGCCATTCGGAAAACGAACTTACCGCCGCCGCCGCGTTCAATCCGGACAGTCTTTTCCTGTCGCCCGTCTTCGCCACAAGCAGTCATCCCGGCGCGCCTCATCTGGGCGCGGCGCGATTTCGCGCCCTCGCGCGGAAAGCGCCGGCGCCCGCTCTGGCGCTCGGGGGCGTTACTGCGGAAAACGCCCCGACGCTGCGCGGTGAAAATGTCGCCGGCTTCGGCGCCATCGGCGCCTTTACGCACGACTAGAAAACGGCGGAGCCGTCTTTCCAGCCGGCAATGAAAAAAGGGACGAACCGCTGGCGGTCCGTCCCTTTTCATATCCCCTCTAAGCAACATAGGCGCTTAGAAACTTTTTAGTTCAGAATTTTATTGAGCTCTCGATGACAACGGTGGCGGCTTCTTCAGGTCCGCCTGCCGCTGCCGGCTTGGTAGATTCAACAAATTGAGCGGCGGCCCCGATCGTGATGCCGCGCCCGAGGAAATAGGTGACGCCGGCTTGCGCCGTCTGCGTATCCTGGAACAAGGTTGGGTCGAGCGGGTTCGGACCGAACGCGGCCGCTTCCGATTGTCCGTACCCCAACATAAAGCCCCAATCGCCTTTCTCCTCACCGGTCTTGAAGGTGACGCCGGCGTCAAAGGCGAGATATCCGTCATTGTCAGGATCATTATCAAGCGGCGCGATGCCGGCGTTGGTCGACTTCACCGAGCCGCCAAGCGTAATGCCGCGAAAGGCGAGATTCACGCCGAGTGAATAAGCCTCATAGTCCTCAAAGATCGGCGACAAGGAGCGCGCATCTTCTTCGGCGGTCACATAGCTCGCGCCAACGCCGACGCGCAAATCGCCAGACAAGCTTTTTTGATAATAGAGCGCGGCCTCGACCACATCTTCCCAATTGGACGATTCCGTCAGGAGGCGGCCGTCAGGCGCCACCAGAAATCCCTGCTCCGGCGCGCAAAGATCATCGCCGCACGACCGCAAGGTCGGCGAATAAGAAACGCCCATCTGGAGCCCGCCGAGAACGCCGCCCAGAAAATTGGCCGGCGGCAAATACGTAATCTTGGTTGCGTTGCCGGAAAAATCGTTGACCGTGTGAACGTCATTCAGACCGGAAAGGTCAGTGCGCCAATCATTGACATTGATGGCGTTAAAAATGGTCGGCGCCGTGACCGATAATGTGCGCGCCACACCGTGATCACGTCCGACGATGAGCTGGCCGAAGGCGCCGCGCGCATAAGCGTAAGCGCCCTGCACATAAGCGTCGCTTGTCAGAGGGCCGACGCCGCGCGGCCCGCCAATCAACAGGCTCGTATACCGGCCGCCGCCATAGAGTTGCGCGGGCTGTTGACCGTCAAGGCGCGTTTCGACGACGGCCCCCACTTCAAGACCGCTGCGGAAGACGCGATAGCCGCTGAAACGAATTTCCGCATCCGCGTCCGCGCCCTCTTCGCCGTCGCTGACGCCGGCGACGACGCTGGCTGAGCCTTCCACGTCGATTTCAATGGGAGCCTGCGCATAGGCGTGCGTTGTTAGCGCCGCTGTGGACGCTGCAAAAACGCTCAACATAGCTTTCAGGCCGATTTCCATCGAACTCGCCATCTCGCTCATTGTGACGTCCGCCCATCGGACCCCACATCAACTCGCCCCTTCAACGCCCCAAAACCACGCACCCAATAAACGCTTCGTCAAGTAACGCGTACTCAAGTCATCTGCGAGCGATGGCGAGGCGCTTCGGCCATGGCCGACCCCGTGCGCCTTACAAACATCGCATTTCCGCACACATAGTGAACGGAACCACAATTTTCCTACTCAATTCATAAAGTCCCGCGCAAGGAACGGTCAAGGCGCACACCCCCCGACAGTTGTGTAATTGGCGGTTTGTGGTAGGAAAGTCACGTCAGCGGCTGGTCCGCGTATAGATGCCGGAATTCCTTACCCCATGAAACCTGAAAATACTCACACTTTCAAAGTGTTAATGACCGCATTCGCGGTTGCGGCGCTGACCGCTTGCGCCAGCGGCGGCGACAATAACCGTAATGTGGGGCTGCCGTCCTATTCATTGGGGTCAAAGGGCGGACAAGCGACCACCGTAAACCGGTATCTGTGGGCCGCATCCCTCGAAACCCTTGATTTTCTTCCCGTTTTCTCCGCCGACCCGATTGCGGGCCTGATTATCACGGACTGGTACTCCAATCCGGAAACGCCGGCCGAGCGCTTCAAAGTTAATGTCTATATCCTCGACAGCGCCTTGCGGGCCGACGCGTTGCGGGTGGCGGTCTTCCGCCAGACCCGCCTCGCCGACGACTGGCAGGACGCCAGCATCAATCCGGCGACCGGCCGCGAGATCGAAAACGCCATCCTGACCCGCGCCCGCCAACTCCGTCTCAATACGCTCGACGAGTAGACGCCCGCGCCAGATTCACGCAAAACGGCGCTTTCATGCGCCGTTTTTTTATGACCAAAAGCTGAGCAAACCGATGTCCCGCTACAACCCAAAAGAAGTCGAACCCAAATGGCGCGAGCGCTGGGAAGCCGGCAAGGTCTTCGAAACCGCCGCCGACAAATCCAAGCCAAAATACTATGTCCTGGAAATGTTCCCCTACCCGTCGGGACGTATCCATATCGGGCATGTGCGCAACTACGCCATGGGCGACGTGGTCGCGCGATACAAACGGGCGACGGGCTTTAATGTACTCCATCCGATGGGGTGGGACGCGTTCGGTATGCCCGCGGAAAACGCCGCCATGGCGACCGGCGGACACCCGGAGGACTGGACCCGCGGCAATATCGAGATCATGCGCGGACAGCTCAAACAGATGGGCCTCGCGATCGACTGGTCGCGCGAACTCGCCACCTGCGATCCTGAGTATTACCGGCATGAGCAGAAACTGTTTCTGGATTTCTGGAAGAAGGGTTTTGTCGAGCGCAAGGAGTCCCAGGTGAACTGGGATCCGGTCGATCACACCGTTTTGGCGAACGAACAAGTGATCGACGGCAAAGGCTGGCGATCCGGCGCGCCCGTGGAGCGAAAAACGCTTTCGCAATGGTTTCTTAAGATTACGGACATGGCCGACGACCTTCTCGCGGCCCTCGACGACGGACGTCTAAAGGGCTGGCCGGAGAATGTGCGGCTCATGCAACGCAACTGGATCGGCAAGTCAAAGGGCTTGAAGATGAAGTTCCATTTCGCGGACGGAACAACACCGCCCGCGGACTTTGACGGTCTTGAGATATACACGACGCGCCCGGACACGCTGTTCGGCGCAAGCTTTTGCGCTGTGGCGCCGGATCATCCGCTTGCCGAGCATTTTAGTAAATCCAGCAAGGAAATCGAAAGCTTCGTCGCCGAATGCCAGGCGGCGGGCACCTCGGAAGAAGCGGTCGAGAAGGCCGAGAAAAAGGGTATGGCCTTGCCCCTTAAGGTGAAGCATCCCTTCATCGAGGGTAAAACGCTGCCGGTCTACATCGCGAATTTCATTTTGATGCAATATGGGACGGGCGCGATCTTCGGTTGCCCGGCCGGCGACCAGCGCGACCTCGATTTCGTTCGCAAATACGGTCTTGAGGTGATCCCCGTGGTGTTGCCGCCGGACGCCGATCCGGAAACCTTCGAGATCGGCGACGAGGCCTATGTGGGCCCCGGAACCCTTTATAATTCCGACTTTCTCAACGGAATGTCCGTGGAGGAAGGGATCGCCGCCGCGATCGCGAAAATCGAGGCGATGGGTCAGGGCGAAGCGACGACCAATTATCGCCTGCGCGACTGGGGCGTCTCGCGCCAACGCTATTGGGGTTGCCCAATCCCGGCGATCCATTGCGAGACGTGCGGCGTCGTGCCCGTGCCGGAAAGCGACCTGCCGGTGACCTTGCCGAAGGTGGACGCCGCCGAGTTTAAAATCCCTGGCAACCCGCTCGGGCGCGCAGAAGGTTGGCTCGCGGTTGATTGCCCGCAATGCGGAAAAGCCGCCCGGCGCGAGACCGACACGTTTGATACTTTCATGGATTCAAGCTGGTATTTCGCGCGCTTCGCCGCCGCGCGCGATGACAAGCCGGTGGATCGCGACGACGTCGATTACTGGCTGCCCGTCGATCAATATATCGGCGGCATTGAACACGCGATCCTGCACCTCCTCTACGCGCGTTATTTCACAAGAGCGATGAAGGAAACGGGACATTTATCCGTATCGGAACCATTCGACAATTTGTTCACGCAAGGCATGGTGGTCCACGAGACGTATCTCGATCCTGACGAGAGCAAACCATTGAAAGACCGATGGCTCCTGCCTGAAGAAGTCGTCAGAAAAGACGGAACCATCGTACGCGCGTCTGACGGCGCGCCTGTCATCGTTGGTCCCATCGAAAAGATGTCGAAGTCGAAGAAGAACGTCGTCTCGCCGGAAGAGATTGCCGACACGTATGGGGCCGACGCCGCGCGCTGGTTTATGCTGTCGGACTCTCCGCCCGAACGGGATGTGGAGTGGACGGACTCAGGCGTCGTCGGCGCCTGGAAGCTGATCAATCGCATCTGGGACACTATCGCGGAGCAAAAGTTCACATTGAAATATGTGGACCTCGCCGCTGCGCCTGACGCACAAGGGCCGGACCTCGATCTGCGACGCGCGACACACAGCGCCATCGCCGGGGTCACCGACGACATTGAGCATTTCCGCTTCAACAAAGCGATTGCGCGGCTCTATGAGTTCTTGAACGCCTTGCGCAAATCGACTGCGGGCGACTGGGCGACGGCTGAAGCCTTGTCGGCGCTGGCGCGGCTGATCGCGCCGTTCACGCCCCATCTCGCTGAAGAAGCCTGGGAGACGCTCGGCGGCGAGGGGCTCGTCTGCGACGCACCATGGCCGGCGGCGGACGCGGCGCTCCTCACCAAAGACACGGTTACCCTTGGCGTTCAGATCAACGGCAAACGCCGCGGCGAGCTGGAAACCCCCGGCGATGCCGACAAGGACGCCGTGGAGGCGCTCGCCATGGCCGACCCTGACGTGCGCCGCCACCTGGAAGGCAAAACAGTTCGTAAAGTGATTGTCGTTCCGGGACGGATTGTGAATATAGTCGCCGCTTAGTCATACGCGTCAGGGGACGCACGAGGGGGCTTCTATGAAGAAATATCTGGGCGTAATCGGGGCTGTAATTGTCGGCCTGATCGGGGCGCAACTTGGCGGCCTTTTCACGAAAACGGCGATCTTTGAAGGGCAAAAAGCACTTTACACAGAAGAAAAGCTCGAAGCAGATCTCGCCAACGCGCTGCCAAAAACCATGGCGGCCATGAAAGCGGCGTTCCCGGATGATTACGACGCGATGCTCGGCGATATTCTAGATGGCGTGAAGTCGTCATCGAACACCGATCAAATCACAAAACGTTCGGCCGCCGCCGCCGCCGCGGTGCGCCGGAAACATAGCGCCGCCATCGCCAAAGCGCCGTCCACTGACATCACGGCGCTGATCGACGGCAATATTCGCCTGATCGAAGAGGTTCGCGCCGGCGAGGGCGACGAACTCTGCGCCGCCGTCGCCGCACAGGGCCCGATCGCGGTGACGGCCAAGGGGATCACCAATTATAATGCGACGATTGATGAGACCGGCGCGATCATGTTTCGCGCGCTCCGCGCAGGCATCGACACGCCGGTGGAAAGAACGCCGGTCACTGACGCCGATTGGGCCGCAATTGTCGGCGCGCTTCAGGCGAACGGCATGACCGACGAGGAACTCGCCGTGGTGGGCGCCGCGGCGCAAGACGATCCGCGTTACTGCCGTTTAATTTTGGACTTTGTGAAAGAAGTGAGAAACACGCCCGGCGACGCTGGCGACCGCGCGCGCGCCGCGTTTGCAGAGGAAGCGGCGAAGGGGTGAAACGCCTTTCGGCGAAAACATAAGAGGGAGAACCGGATGACGAATAGAAACACGACACTGACCCGGCGGGTGGCGATCGGCGGGGCGCTGGCGGCGGGCGCAGCGGGCCCCGCTTATGCAGGCCGGCAAGAGAAGGCGTATCGGCTCGTGAAAGACGCGACACGGACAGTGGAGAGCTTCACCCGCAATGATGATTTCGCCGGGCTCTGGAGTTACGCCGCCGACGCCAAGGCGCTGATCGTTATTCCAAAATCAGTGCGCGCTGGGTTTCTGGTCGGCGGGTCAGGCGGCAACGGCGTCGTTCTCGCCCGCCTCGCCGGCGGCGGCTGGTCCCATCCAAATTTTCTGCGCGTCAGCTCTTTGTCTTTCGGGTTTCAGGCGGGCGGCGAAGTGGCGGAAATCATTCTGGCGATCATGACCGAACGCGGCGTCAATCAGGTGTTATCATCGTCTGTGAAACTTGGCGCCGATCTGTCGATCGCCGCAGGCACGGTCGGCGGCGGCGCCAAAGCGCAAACCGCTGACATCATTGCGTTCTCGCAGTCCAAGGGTCTCTTCGGCTCCGTCAGCGTCGAAGGCGTGGTCCTGAAGATCAACAATAAATGGAACCGCGCCTATTTCGGCGGCGATCCGTCCCCCAACGATATTATTCTGAACAACCGGGTGTCCAACCCGGCGTCAGCGCCGCTCCGACAGGCGGTCGCCGCCCTCGCCCGCAAGTAACGGCGACTTTCCGCCCTGCCCTTCTGATGGGCCCTTCCAATGACCCCTTGAATAGGCGAAAAGGGACCATGCGCTTTTGTATGACCCTGATCGCCGCCGCGTTGCTGCTCCAGTCCTGCGGCTTCACGCCGGTTTACGCCACCAAGGAAGGGGCGAACGCCGCGGCGCTCAAAAACATCAATCTCGCCGGCGTCTCGGCCGCCCCATCGATCAAACCGCTGGTGACGCGAGCCTATACGAGCCGTCAGGCGCTCGCCGGCGACGCAACCCCGGAATATGATCTGCTTCTGGAAGCGGAAGAATTCGCCCAGCGGCTGGCGGTCCAGATCGATGCATCAGTGACCCGCTTCAATTATCTTCTGCGCGCCGATTATACGCTGATCCGGCGCTCCGACGGGAAGAGGTTCCGCGGATCAGCCGAAGCGATCGCCGCCTTTAATGTGGTGACCTCGCAATATTCGACGCTGTTCGCTGAAGAGGCGGCGAAAGAAAAAGCCGCCAAAACGCTGATCGAAGAAATCGAGCGCGATATCCTCCTGACGTTAAATGACGAAACGGAAATAGAGCGCGAAAAACGCGAGCGCCCGGAAATAGAGTTCGATCGGGACTATACGCGATGACGGCGCTCAAAGGGCGCGACATCGCCGCCTTTGTTCAGTCCAGAGACAAATCAATCGCCGCTGTTCTCATCTACGGACCCGACAATGGTCTTGTGCGCGAGCGCGCAGACGCATTGGCCAAATCCGTGGTCGACGATTTCAAGGACCCCTTCAATTATATTGATCTCACCGACGCCGACGTGAAGGCGGAACCGGCCCGGCTCGCGGACGAAGCGGCGGCGCTTTCTTTCGCCGGCGGCGAGCGCGTGGTGCGCCTCAAAACCCAGGGCGAGACCGCCGCCAAGGCGGCGCAGGCCCTGATCGACGGCCTTGATGACGGCTATCTGACCGCCAACGCCCTCACCATTATTGAGACGGGAGAGCTGACCCCCCGCTCCGGCTTGCGCAAGATGTTTGAAAAGGCCAAGCGCGCCGCCGCCCTGCCCTGTTACGTGGACGGTCCCGGCGACGTGCGCGCTCTCGCCATGGAAGCGGCGCAGGCCGAAAATCTGACGTTTGAAAAGGACGCGCTGGATTTTCTGATCTCGCTCCTTGGCGAAGACCGGGGCGTTAGCCGGTCGGAAATCGACAAGCTTATTCTCTACAAGGGGCTGAAAGACCAGCGCAACGGCCCCGGCGAGATCAGCCTAGAGGACGTGAAAATCATGCTGGTCGACGGCGTAGGCGACGTTATCAACGAAGCCGCGGACGCGGTGGCGGACGGCGCGCCCGATATATTGGCGGCCGCGCTGCACCGGTCGGCCCGCGCCGGCGCAAGCCCCATCGGCCTCTTGCGTTCGTTGCAGCGCGCTTTCAGCCGTCTGCATACGGCGCAAACCTATGTGGCGCAGGGCGACGCCCCCGCGAGCGCCATGAAACGCTTGAAGCCGCCGGTGTTTTATATCGAACAAAAGCCGTTTGAGCGGCGCTTGCGGCGATGGCCGATGAAGCGCCTCGACATGGCGCTCGATATGCTGATCGAAGCGGAACTCGCCGCCAAGACAACGGGCTCACCGCAACGCGAAATCGTGGAGCGCACCGCCCTGCGCCTATCGCATATGGCGGGCCGATAAACCCCATTGGCCGCCTGCCCCTGAACGCCGATTGACCTTTGTCAAACCAACGCACGCCTCCCTCGACCTATCCTTCTGAGAACCAAGACACAGAAGGGAAGGTGCGCCATGGGCGTGAAATCAATCAGAGCATTATTGGCCGGCGCTGCGATCAGCGCCATGACGGCCAGCGCGGCGTTTGCAGCGCCGCCGCCATTTGTTTTTCATTATGATCAGGAAACGCTGGACAGCAGCCAGGGCATAAAACGCATCTACAAGCGCCTCGGCGAGGAAGCCGAAGAGCGCTGCGCGGGCGAGGAAATGAGCGACGCTTGCCGCCGCATGACGATCGCCCAGACGGTGGAGAATCTGGACGATAAGAGCCTGACAGACTTACACGAAAAGAAAACAGCGGGCGCGCCGGCAGATGAGGCGCCGGAATCGGTGTTTACGTTTAACTTCACCGACCAGGATCTCGATACGGTTGGCGGCACGCGTCGCTTCTATGAACGCCTGCAAACCGAAATCGGCGTTTTCTGCCAATGGCGGGAAGTCGAGGAAGGCGTCGGGGAATGCCGCGAAATGCTTCTCGACATGGTCGTCGAGGGGGTCGATGAACGCGGTCTCGACCGGCGCCACGAGAAAGAAAAACGCAAAGGATCGGTATTCATCGTCGACCAGTGATGGCCTGACAATGATGAATGCCTAGACGCCTGCATCCATCAGTCTGCGGACTACATCGTCGAGCTGGTCGAGATTGAGGTAGCGGATCGTCACCGCGCCGGCGCCCTTTTTCGAGTGCTCGATTTCAACCTCAAGGCCCAAGGCCGCCGCGAGATCGGCCTCAAGGGCGCAGGTGTCAGCGTCTTTTTTGGCCCCGGACGATTTGGCTTTCGGCTCCTCCAGAAACGGCTTTTTGCCGCTATTGGAAGCTGCCGTGAGCGCCTTAACGAGCGCCTCGGTTTCCCGCACGGAAAGCTGTTCCTGCACGATCCTGACGCAAAGAGCGTCCGGATCCGGCGCGCCGAGAAGGGCGCGGGCGTGACCCATGGTGATGTCGCCGACCATGGCGGCGGCGCGGGTCGCCTTGGGCAGATCGAGAAGCCGCATCATGTTCGCCACATGGCTGCGCGACTTGCCCACCGCCTTGGCGATCTGCTCCTGCTTGCGCCCATAAACATCGGCGAGGCGCTGATAGGCTTCGGCCTCCTCGATCGGGTTGAGATCGACACGCTGAATATTCTCGATCAGCGCAATCTCGGCGGTCTCCTGGTCGCTCAGTTCACGGATTAAAACTGGGACATCGTGGAGTTGCGCTTTTTGCGCGGCGCGCCACCGCCGCTCGCCGGCGACGATCTCATAGTCGCCGCCCGGCAGCGGGCGCACCAAAATCGGCTGTAGGAGCCCGCGCGCCTTGATCGACACGGCGAGGTCGGCGATCGCATCCTCATTGAAGGCGCGACGCGGCTGGTCGGGGTTCGGCTTCAGCGCTTCCAACGGCAGGGTCTGACGTGGGCGCGGGCCATCGGCCCCGCCCTTTTCACTTTTACTTTCAACGGTTTCACGCTTCTTCGGCGAGTCGCCGAGGAGCGCGTCGAGCCCCCGCCCCAGGCCCTTTCCGGCTTTTTTCTTTTGTGCGGCCATCGTTTTTTCTTCTCTTTTTACGCCGCCTGCCGGCCGTCTTTTTCGCGCTGGATGACTTCCGACGCGAGCCGGATATAGGCCTGACTGCCCGGGCATTTCAGGTCGTAAAGCAAGGCTGGCTTACCATGACTCGGGGCCTCGGAAATGCGCACATTACGCGGGATCACCGTCTTGAAGACCTTGTCGTTCATATGGGCGCGCACATCGTCTTCCACCTGGGCGGAGAGATTGTTGCGCCGGTCATACATGGTCAGGACGATCCCTTGCAGCACGAGATCGGGATTGATCCGCTCACGCACAGTCTCCAGCGTTCGGAGAATCTGGCTCAACCCTTCAAGGGCGAAGAACTCGGTCTGCAGCGGAATGATCACCGCATCGGACGCCGCCAGCGCGTTGACCGTCAAAAGGCTCAAGGATGGCGGACAATCGATCACCACATAGGTGAACGCCTCATCGGACGCCGCCTGGCGCGAATACTCCTCGAACGCGTCCTTAAGGCGGAAGTGTCGTCGGTCCGCGTCGATCAGCTCCACCTCGGCGCCGGCTAGATCGACGCCGCCGGGCGCAAGTTTCAGACGCGGTATGCCCGTGTCCACGACGGCGGCCTCCAGACGATACTCGCCCATGAGCACGTCATAGGTCGTTACGTCACGGTCGGAAGACGCCACGCCAAGCCCCGTGGAAGCGTTGCCCTGCGGATCGAGGTCAATCATCAAAACACGCTCGCCCACCGCCGCCAGCGCCGTCGACAAGTTGATCGCAGTGGTCGTCTTGCCGACGCCGCCTTTCTGATTGGCGATGGCGAGAACGCGGGGAGTGGGACGGCTGGGCAAAGCAACAAATCCAATCAGCGTGGGGCGGGTCCGCGTGGAACCAGGTTTTTGATCTCAAATATGGTCGCGTTCTCATCGGTCAGGCTTGGATGGCGCGACACGTCCATTCGCCATGATTTGAGGGCCGCGGTCAATTCTTCCTCGGCCTTCGCCCCTTTTGGAAACAGGAGCGTCGTATTTCTTCCTGCAATTCCATGGACGTAGGCGCAAAGCTTGCGGGTAACGCTTAAGGCCCGCGCCGTGATGGCATCAGGCGGCGCTACCGACACGGCCTCAATCCGCTGCGGTAAGACCGTCACATTGGAGAGCCCCATGGCCGACGACGCCGCTTCCAGGAACGAGGCCTTCTTACCGGTCGATTCCACCAGCGTCACAGATAGTCCGTGCCCCGCCTTTTCGTCAGCACCGAGCGCCGCGAGCACCAAGCCGGGAAAACCGGCGCCGCTGCCGAGATCGACAAGCGTCCTGGCGCCGGCCGGCAGCAACGGAAAAAGCTGCGCAGAATCGAGGTAGTGCCGCAACCATCGATCATCGATGGTCGAACGCGCGATTAGGTTCGTGTGCGCCGCTGTTTCCAGCAACAACGCATCAAAGGCCTGAAGCCTTTCCAGCGTTTCACGTGAAACATTTGCGCGGGCCGCGAAATCTTCCGGCGTCATTTTTTCCGACATTACCGGGCCGCCGCCTGTCCGTGCTTTTTGACCCAGGCAAGCAACACCGCAAGCGCCGCCGGCGTCACCCCTTCGATCCGGCCGGCCTGACCGAGGGTCACCGGGCGCGCCTCTATCAGCTTCTGGCGGACTTCGTTTGAAAGCCCGTTAATCGACTCGTAGGGTAAGTCGACGGAAAGCTTCAGGCTCTCGTCTTTCTTGAAAGCAAGAATATCCGCCTCCTGACGATCAAGATAACCGGCGTAGAGCCCTTCGATCTCAAGCTGCTCGCCAATGTCGGGCGCAAGGTCGCCGAGCTGCGGCCAGATGCGCGCAAGATCACCGAGCCCGACGCTCGGCAGGGACAGCAGATCAATGACCGAGCGGCGGCGGCCATCCTGATTGATGGCGATGTCGTATTTCGCCGCCTCGTTGGGGGTGAGCGTCGTCTGGCGCGCCCACGCCCTTAACTCTTCCAGCGCGCGATGTTTCACGTGAAACGCGCTCGCCCGCTCAGCGCCCACAAGCCCGATGCTTTCGCCCCGCGGCGTCAGGCGCTGGTCGGCATTATCGGCGCGCAGCGTCAGACGATACTCAGCGCGCGAGGTGAACATGCGATAGGGCTCGGTGACGCCGCGCGTAACGAGATCGTCGATCATCACGCCAATATAACCTTCCGACCGGTCGATCAGGATCGGCTCCGAGCCAGCCACTTTCGCCGCCGCGTTGGCCCCTGCGATAAGGCCCTGCGCCCCGGCTTCTTCATATCCGGTGGTGCCGTTGATCTGCCCGGCGAGGAAGAGACCCGGCAGCCGCTTGGTCTCCAACGTCGGCGCCAATTCGCGCGGGTCCACATAATCATACTCGATGGCGTATCCGTGACGGATAACCCGCGCAGTCTCCAGGCCGGGGATTGTTTTCAAAAACGCATCCTGAACCGTCTCCGGCAGCGACGTGGAAATGCCGTTCGGATAGACCGTGTGACAGGGCGGCGTTCCGTCCTCTGGCGCGGTCAGACCTTCAGGCTCCAGGAAGATCTGGTGGCTCTCTTTTTCTTTGAACCTGACAATCTTGTCTTCGATGGACGGACAATAGCGCGGTCCGCGCCCGGAAATTGCGCCGCCATAGACCGCAGAATATTGCAGGTTTTCTTCGATGATCCGATGCGTTTCACGTGAAGTATGGGTCACGCCGCAGGCGATTTGCGGGACTGTGATTTCAGCATTCATGAAAGAGAATGGAACGGGCCGCTCATCTGCAGGCTGCATTTCAAGCGCGGCCCAATCAATCGTCCGGCCATCGAGGCGCGCGGGCGTGCCGGTTTTCAGCCGGTCCATCCGAAACCCTGCGCCATAGAGCCGGTCAGACAGGCCAACCGCCGGCGCCTCGACGCCGTCGGCCCCGCGCGCCCTGCCCGCCGGAATACGCCGGTCGCCGATATGGATGACGCCTTTCAGAAACGTGCCCGTGGTGAGCACCACCGCGCGCGCCCGAATCTCCGTGCCGTCAGCGCCCACGACGCCGACCACGGATGTTCCACGTGAAACATTTTCGGTGAGCACATCTTCCACCGCCATCTCAACAACGTCGAGATTTTCCGTAGCGGCGATCGCCGCCTGCATATGGTTGCGATAGAGCGCGCGGTCGGCCTGCGCACGGGGGCCGCGCACCGCCGGTCCTTTGGATCGGTTCAGCATCCGGAACTGAATGCCCGCCTGATCGATCACGCGTCCCATGAGCCCGTCGAGCGCATCGATCTCCCGTACGAGGTGGCCTTTGCCGAGACCGCCAATCGCCGGATTGCAGGACATCTCGCCGATCGTGTCCTTGCGATGGGTCGTCAGAAGCGTGCGCGCGCCCATGCGCGCGGCGGCCGCCGCCGCTTCGCAGCCCGCATGGCCTCCCCCAATTACAATGACATCGTAGTCCTGCATCGCTTCCTCTTACCCAGATACGCCGGGGAGCGCTCATATAGGGCGCCGGGCGCGAATGTTCCACGTGAAACACCGCCCACCCCGTCCATTATACGGAAAGAAAATGGGGGGAAGATAAGTTTCCCACAAATTGTCCAGTTTCTCGCGGAAAGTGGCTGGATATGGAGACCGCACCGATTCCGCTAGTGTCGTCGTTTCCGAAACATAGACCCCACCCCGTTTCACGTGAAACATCGGCGCGATTACTTTCCAATACAAAAGCTTGAGAAAATTTCGCCGAGGATGTCTTCCACATCGACCGCGCCGGTAATGCCGCCCAGCGCCCGCGCGGCCATACGCACATCTTCCGCCGCCAGTTCCGGCGTCGCCGTCACATGGGTCTTGGCCTGAGCGAGATGCATGACGGCGTCGTCCACGGCGCGGACATGGCGCGCCCGCGTCAGGGCGGCGTCGCCCGCCAGGCTCGTCCTCTGGCCCACCGCTTCAGTCAATCGACCGACAAACTCCGGGAGCCCCTCGCCAGTTTTCGCAGACAAGGATACCCTGCTTACATCTTTGATATTATTATATTTTTTCAACCCTACCGCGGCCTCGCTTTCCCCGCGCAAATCCAGTTTATTGACCACAAGAAAGTCGCCTTCGCGCATTGCGCCGGCCTCAATCGGTTCTCCGGAATTTTCCTCCGTTAACGGATCAATAACCATAATCCGTATATCGGCTTCTTCGGCGCGCGCCATCGCACGGCGCATCCCCTCGCGCTCAATATCATCCGTAGTCTGATCACGCAGCCCGGCGGTGTCGGCGACGATGACAGGGACGCCGCCAAGATCGAGTTTGACCTCTATCACATCGCGGGTCGTGCCTGGTGTCGCGGAGACGATCGCCATGTCGCTGCCCGCTAACTGGTTAAGGAGCGAAGACTTGCCTGCGTTCGGCCGTCCCAAAATGGCGACCCTTACGCCGTCGCGTATGGCCCGCGCGGCCGCAGAATCGGAGCGATAGGCGGCCAGCTCATTTTCTAATTGCTCGATTGCGGGAACCGCCCGCGCCGCCACCGCCGCCGGCACACCGCCCTCATCGGGAAAGTCCACATCGGCCTCCAGGGGCGCGGAAATCGCCAGAAGGCGCGCTCGCCAGCCCTCCGCCACCGCCGAAAGCCGCCCATCCAGCTGACCCAATGCCTGTTTGCGCTGGGCGGTCGTTTCGGCATCGATAAGATCGGCGAGCGCTTCCACCTGCGCAAGATCGAGTTTGCCGTTGATAAGAGCGCGCCGCGTGAATTCCCCGGCCTCGGCGGGCCGCGCTTTCAGCGTTAACAGCGCGTGAAAGAGCGCCGCCTCCACCGCCGACGATCCGTGGAGGTGGAATTCGACCACGTCTTCGCCGGTGAAGCTCGCCGGGCCCTTGAACAGTATGACCAGGCCCTCGTCGATCAATTGTTCCGTATCAGGACAAGTGACTTTTACCAATTTTGCATCGCGCGGCGGCGGGAGCGAACCGATCAGCGCGCGCGCAATCGCGAGCGCCGCCGGTCCGGATAGCCGGAACACAGCGACCCCCGCCCGGCCGGCGCCGGAGGCCTTTGCGAAAATCGTATCGGTGTCAGACATTTTGCGGATGGGGCTCGGATGAGAAATCCTGGTCCCTGATTTGTAGCCTATCCCTTTTTGCCGCCCATGGCGGCGGCCATCATCGCTTGAAAGCCTTCCATGCTCTTGCCGCCCATGGTCAGCATCTGGGCCACGAACCGCTCAGGATCGGCGAGCGTGTCCATATTGTCTTTGGCACGCTTCATCATTTCGGCCACGATCAGCTGATTCATGGGCTCCACATTGGGCATACCGAAGAAGGTGCGCGCCTCTTCGGGCGTGCAATCGATATCGATGGTCATCTTCATAAGGGCTCTCCTTTTGCCGCATGATATAGGCGCGCGGGTTCGTTTGTGGCAATGAAAGTAAGGGGAAGGTAAGGCGAAATCGGCGCGGCGGGTGCGACCGGAGCGCGAAAAGGGGTCCCGATGGCTGCAGCAATAGTGATGGAAAAACATGGGGGCCCGGAGGTGCTGGTCCTGCGCCAGGAACCGGACCCGACGGCCGGGCCTGGCGAGATCCTGATCCGCAACACCGCGATCGGCCTCAACTTCATCGATATCTATCAACGCAAAGGGCTCTACCCCGTCGATTTGCCGGCCATACCGGGAAGCGAGGGGGCCGGCGTCGTCGAGGCGGTCGGCGACGGTGTTGAGACTTTCGCGCCCGGCGACCGGGTCGCCTACATCTCGACGCATGGCGCTTACGCCGCCCTCACAAGCGCGCCGGCGGTGATGGCCGCAAAAATTCAGGCCGACATAAAGGAAGAGACCGCCGCAGCGCTATTCTTAAAGGGTTTGACCGTCCATATGCTGGTGCGCCAGGTCTATCCGCTCGCCAAAGGCGATACGGCGCTGGTCTATGCGGCTGCGGGAGGCGTCGGCTCGCTTCTGTGCCAGTGGGCGAACCATATTGGCGCGCGCGTCATCGGCGTTGTCGGCTCGGCGGAGAAGACCGGGCTCGCCAAGTTCCATGGCGCGACCAATGTCATCAACCGCAAGGAAGTCGATAATATCGCCGCCGAAGTGCGCAATCTCACCAACGGCAAGGGCGTCAATGTGGCGTACGATTCCATCGGCGCGGCGACTTTTGAAGCCTCGCTCGATGCGCTGGCCTTACGCGGCATGATGGTGAGCTACGGCAACGCCTCCGGTCCCGCGCCGGCGATTGCGCCCCTCGATCTGACGCGCCGCGGCTCGATCTCCCTCGCCCGGCCGACGCTTTTTCATTATGCGACGCCCGACCGCCTCCCCGCTATGGCCGAAGATCTGTTCTCCATGCTCGCAAGCGGTGCTTTGAAAGCCCCGACCCCCAAGACTTTCGCCCTGAAAGACGCCGCCGATGCGCAAGCCTTCCTTGAAAGCGGCGAGAGCACCGGCCCAATTATCCTGAAACCCTGAATATCGCTCCCCGCGAGGACTGCCTGCCTCCCTTTCCTCGCTAACGGCGTTAGGCCATGATCATGGGCTCAGAGGGAGGCCGCGATGCGCACCAGTTTTTTCATTTCAGCAGCCGCATTGGCGTTAAGCGCTTGCGGCGACGCAACGCCGCCGCCGGCTCCACTGCAATCAACATCCAGCGATGAAAGCGGCTGGTCGATTACGCCAACCCGCGACCTAAACGTCTTTTTCGACTGCCTGGAGGCAGAGGACATCACGCTGGTCTCCGCCCATCGCGGCGGCGCCTACCCGGGCTATCCGGAGAACGCGATCGAGACGATGGCGTATGTTCTGGAGCAGACGCCGGCGATGGTGGAAGTCGATGTGGCGACGTCGGCCGATGGCGTACTCTATCTAATGCATGACGACACGCTCGACCGGACGACCACCGGCTCCGGTGACGTGGACGGCTTAAATTGGCTTGAAATCAAAGACTTACGCCTCGAGGACAAAGACGGCGCCGTCACGGATTTCAACCCGCCGCGCTTTGACGACGCGCTCGCCTTCGCCAAATCCCGCACCATCATGCAGATCGATTTCAAGCAATCGACGCGCTTTGAAGATGTTGTCGATGAAGTCAAACGTCAGGGCGCGGATAATCGCGTCGTCTATATCTCCTACTCGATGGCGGCGGCCCGCAAGCTTCACCGCCTCCACCCTGAAGCCATGATCTCGCTATCGGTGAATTCCCAGTCCGAGCTTAATCGCGCCGTCGCGGCGGGCGTCCCGGCTGACCGGTTGATCGGCTTCACCGGCATAGAGGACCCGCGCCCGAGATTATTCAGTCTCCTGAATGATCGGGATGTGGAGGTGATCTTCGGCACCCTTGGCGGGCGCAATTCGATCGACCGCGAAATCGCCCGCACCGGCGATGAGATGCGCTATGACGCGCTCGCCGACCAGGGCGTCGATATCATCGCAACCGACCGGCCGCTCGAAGCCCATACCGCCCTCGAGGCGGGGAATTCGGGGCCCCGGGCGGGCCTTTGCGGTATCGCAAAATCATGAGTGCGTCCGAAAAAGCCTGCCTCGTCGTGGGGGCCGGCGACGGGCTCGGTGCCGCCATCGCCAAGGCGTTCGCGGCGGAAGGGCTGACGGTCTGCATGACGCGGCGTGCGCGGCATCTCGAAAAACTCGAAGCGCTCGCCGCCGATATCAGCGCAGCGGGCGGCAAGGCCCACGCCTTCGGCGTCGATGCGCGCGAGGAAGAAGAGATGATCGCCCTCTTCGATCAGATCGAACGTGAGATCGCACCGCTTGACGTCGTCGTCTTTAACATCGGCGCCAATGTCTGGTTTCCGATCACCGAGACCACCGCCCGCGTCTACCGCAAGGTCTGGGAAATGGCGGCGTTCGCTGGCTTTCTCACCGGCCGCGAAGCGGCCCGGGTGATGACGCCGCGCGGCTCGGGCGCAATCCTCTTTACCGGCGCCACGGCGAGCTTGCGTGGAAGCGCGCATTTTTCCGCTTTCTCCTGCGCCAAACACGCCCTGCGCGCCCTCGCCCAATCCATGGCGCGCGAGCTCGGCCCAAAGGGCGTGCATGTGGCCCATATTATCGCCGACGGCGTTATCGACGGCGCCTTCGCGCGGGAGAATATTCCGGACATTGATGAAAAAATTTCGAGGGACGCTATTCTGCCCCCGGACGAAATCGCCGCCAACTATGTGTGGCTTTGGAAACAAAAACGCGCCGCATGGACCCACGAGCTGGATCTGCGGCCCTGGTCAGAAAAATGGTGATCAAAAATGACACAAACTGTTGATTTTATTTTCGATTTTGCAAGCCCCAACGCCTATCTCGCGCACCGGGCCCTAACGATGATCGCTGACCGCACGGGCGCAAAAATCAACCTCATCCCGTGTCTTCTCGGCGGCATCTTTAAATCCACCGGCAACCAGGCGCCGATGATTGCGTTCAGCGGGGTGAAGGGAAAACTCGATTACGAAATGCTCGAGATGCGCCGCTTCATCGAGGAGCACGATCTCAGCGGCTTCAAGATGAACCCGCACTTTCCGGTGAATTCATTGACGATCATCCGAGGCCTGATCGCCGCCCAACAATCAGGTGTTGAAGAACCGTATGTGGAAGCTGTTCTCAAAGCCATGTGGGAGGACGGCGAAAACATGGCTGATGAGGCCGTCATCCGGTCGGTTCTATCTGACGCCGGGCTTGATGCGGACGGGATTCTGGAAGCGACAAAATCGGCTGAGGTCAAAACCGTTCTTATCGGCAACACCAACGACGCCGTGGCGCGCGGCGTCTTCGGCGTGCCGACCTTTTTTGTGGGCGACGAGATGTTTTTCGGCAAGGACCGCCTGCATCAGGTTGAAAAGGCGCTTGGCTAGAGGATTAACCGGTAAGCCGCTGATTTTGCTTCATCATCCAGAACGGGCCGCGTCTACCGCCGACACCGAATAAAAGACCGCACCGACTTGTGATCAGGTGTTGTTTGAAACAGAGCGACGCGCACCTCATGTCTATGGCGCAACAAGAAGGCGGCTTCGCTCATGACCATTTTCGCCCCCCTTTTCCTTTTGTCGATCATCAGCGCTGTCCCGGAGCCGGAGCCTGAAGAAGCGCCTGTTGTGGTCGAGCTGTTCACCTCGCAAAGCTGCTCGTCCTGTCCGCCGGCGGAGGCTTATCTTGTGGAGCTCGCAAAGAATGAAAACATCATCGCGCTTGAATGGCACGTGGACTATTGGGATGACCTTGTTTATGGGCGCGCTGGTAAGTGGAAGGACCCATTTTCCTCGCCCGACCACACCAAACGCCAACGCCAATATAATGTAGCGCTCCGTGGACGGACCGCCGGTTATACGCCGCAGACTGTTATTAACGGCCGCCACGAGATGGTTGGCTCGCGCCGCGCGGAAATTGACGGCCACGTAAAAATGTCCAAGGGCGTTGAACGCCTTACGGCTGAAAACAAAGGCGACAGCATCGTATTTGCCCGTAGCGAAGCCGGGAATGGCGACGCGACGCCCCTCACCGCTTTATTCGTCACCTTTCAAAAGAAGGGTCAGACGAATGTGGAGCGGGGCGAGAACCACGGCAAAACCTTGCGCGAAGCCCATATTGTGCGGGCCTTTCGCACCCTGACGCCAGATGCTGATGGCCGGTTCGAAGTCGCCCCGCCCGCTGCGGGCAATGGCTGCGCGCTGATCCTACAGGACCCGAAATCCATGCAAATTCATGCGGGAGCATACTGTCCCGGCTAATTCCTCACGCTTTCGCTTTCATGAACGCGGGACGCCAGGCAACATCCGGATCGACCGCGCCGCTGGCGTAAGCGTTTGTGAGTCTGAAGGCGAGCCAAACCGCCAATAGAGCGAAGACGACCCCGCCGAGCGCCTGCCCCACGATGACGCCCTCAGCGCCCGCGGCCGCCGCGCCGACCCAGACGAATGGTAAAACGCCGATCGTGTTTTTGCCCCAGTTGAGCAAGGTCGACCATGTGGGCCGGTTCAAATTGTTGAATGCGGCGTTCGCGATGAAGAGCACGCCGTTAAAGAAATAGAGGGGCGTTACAACCAACGCGAACATGGTCATGAGCGCGGCGCCTTCCGGCGACAGGCTGAACTGCGCGCTCACAAATTGGTTGGCGATCAGCAGCAAAATCCAGACGACGCCCGTATAGGCGGCGGCGAACTGCAGCGCCTTGCGCAAGGTCTCGCGTACCCGCGGATAATCGCCTGCGCCGAAATTCTGGCCGATGATCGGCCCGACCGCGCCGGAAAGCGCAAAGATGACGCAAAAGGCGAGCGGCGTCAGACGTGAAATAACCGAAAAGCCCGCGACCACGTCGTCGCCATATCCCGCCACAAAACGCATGACGATCAACGTGCCCACTGGCGTTGCTACATTGGTCAGGATCGCCGGGGCGGCGATGCCGATGATCGCCTCCAGATCCCCGAGAAAACGCGCGCGCTCAAAAGGCGCGAACCCGCCATAATGTTTCAGGACAGGGAAAAGCGCTGTCGCCGCCATGGCGAACCGCGCGCACACAGACGCCATTGCAGCGCCTTCGAGACCGAAGCCAAGGGCGAAGATAAAAATCGGATCGAGGATCGCATTTACAAAACCGGCCGCCAGCGTGGCGTTCATCGCGCGGCGCGCGTCCCCATGGGCCCTTAAGAGACCGGACGACACCATCCCGACCACCATGACCGGCATGGACGGCGATACGATCCGCAAATAAGAGACGCCCCGCGCTTTAGCCTCGCCGCTCGCCCCTATTAAATCCAGTAATTGCGGTGCAAAACTAAATGTCCCCATACCAACGATAAGGCCAATCGCCAGGCCGAACACCAAAACATTGGTGGCGATTTTACGCGCGCCGTCCGCATCCCCCCGCCCGATCCTTCGCGCCGCGAGCGCACCCATGGCGATCATCAATCCAATACCGACGGACATATTGAAGAACAGCAACGTACCCGCGAAACCAACCGCCGCAGTGAGAGCGGACGAGCCAAGAAGCGAGATGAAATAAAGATCGACAAAGTCGACCACGAACATCGACAACAGGCCGAAGCTCGCGCTGAGCGCCATCACGATCACATGGCGCATTAAATCGCCGGTGAGAAATTTCGCCTGAGCTGAAGTGGCCACAGCGTTCGTTTCCGCTCCCTTTGCGCTAATGAGTCCCACCGCTCGCAGTTATGCAAATACAGCAGTTCGTTACACCCTGAGACCATACGAACGGCGCTAAGGCAACGATCACAAACTGCTGACCAAACAGCCGCCAGGTGTTCTATGGCGCGGCGGCGCTTGCTTTCTTCCAGGCGTCGCGGGCCGTTAAGCGTTTGAAATAAGACGCTGTTTTCTCACCCATCAGTTTGCCGTTCCGGGTGATCTTGATCAAAAACAAGAGGTAACCAACAGCGATATCGGCAAGCGAAAACTCGCCCAGCAAATACCCATCGTCCTCAAGGCTCGCTTCGATAAAGTTCAGGCAATTCTGTGTTTCCGCCACCGCCCACGCTTTCATATTGGGATCGCGGTCCGCCTCAGGCAGAAGCGCCGTGTGTGCGATCAGCATGTTCACGTAACCGCCCATGCCCGCCTCCCCGAAATGAAGCCACTGCAAAAACGCGCCGTAATCAGGATCGGCCGGTTTCCGCGACAGACGCCCTCCGCCATGAACATCGGCGATATACTGAATAATTGCAGTCGACTCGATCAGGCGCTGGTCGCCGTCAAAAAAGACCGGCGTTTTGCCCAGAGGGTTCAGCGCCAGATATTCAGGTTCCTTCAGCGAAGGACGATCGAAAACGCGCGTTTCAACGTCGGCTTCGAGGCCGAGTTCTTCAATCGCCCACAAGACACGCAACGACCGAGTATTTGGAAAGTGAATGAGTCTGAGCGCCATGGGACCGCCTCCTTGGTTGAGGCGCTATCCTTATCGGGCAAGACGAGCGGCTTCAAACTATTCGCGCAGCACAGCCTAAAAGGGTTTGACGACCGCGAGGATTACAATCCCGATCAGCAACAGAAACGGCGCTTCGTTGATCATCCGCCAGAATTTTTCCGAACGCGGTTTTTCCCCGGCCGCGAATTTTCGATGCGCGGACGAATAAAACCCGTGAATGCCTGTCATCGCAACGACCAGCACCAGCTTCACATGGAACCAGCCGACGGAAAAAAGACCAGGATTGGCGTAAAGCATCACGAGTGCGAGGACCCAAACAGCAATCATCGACGGGGTCATGATGCCTTTCAGGAGCCGGCGCTCCATCATATCAAAAAAACGGATGGCCTCGCCGCCGGCGCTCGCCTGATGGTGGTAGATGAAGAGCCGAGGCAAATACATCATCGCCGCCATCCACGCGACCACTGCGATAATGTGAAACGCCTTTATCCACGCATAGTTCTGAATGAGAAAATCACGCATGGCGGACGCCCTCTCCGCTGCGCACAAAGTCAATCAACGCTGCGACATTCTCCGGCGGCGTTTGCGGGGTAAATCCGTGGCCCAGATTGAATACATACGGCGCGTCGTGGAACAGCTTCAAATATGTAGACGCGCTCTCGAACATTGCATCGCCGCCGCTCACTGTCAGTAACGGATCAAGCCCTCCCTGAACCGTCACATGCGGCGATAGATTTGTGCGCGCCCAAGCCGGGTCCATACCGAAATCGATCCCCACGGCGTTTCCTGAGCCAAGCAAGGCATATTCCATCGCCTTCTCGCCGACGCCTTTCGGGAAAAAGATCACTGGCGTATCGGCTTTATGCGCTTTCACAGCGCGCGCGATGCGGTCCATCGGTTTCATGCTCACCGCTTCAAGCACCGGCCAGGGCAAATCGCTGGCCCAACTGTCGAAAAGCTGGATAGCATCAGCCCCAGCATCAATCTGAGCGCAAAGATACTCAATCGTCTTTTCGGTAAGGAGATCAATCAATCCAAGGAGAAAACCCGGGTTCTGGTAATACTCCGCCCGCCACGCCGCGGGATCTTTTTGCGAACCGCCGGCGAGCATGTAAGTGGCGACCGTCCAAGGCGCCCCGGCAAAGCCGATCAACGCTTTATCGGCACTGAGGCTTGCACGCACGCGGCGCACAGTCTCATAGACCGGCGAGAGCGTCTCGCGAATGTTGCTCGCCCGAAACGAATCCAAGTGATCTTGGGTTACGGGGGGATCAAGCCGCGGGCCTTCGCCTTGCTCAAACCACACATTCTGGCCCATGGCGTGAGGAATAAGGAGAATATCGGCGAACAAAATCGCTGCGTCGAGATCATAACGGCGGATCGGCTGAAGCGTCACTTCTGCCGCCAATTCCGAATTATAGCACAGATCGAGAAACGAGCCCGCTTGCTGACGGACTTCACGATATTCCGGCAAGTAACGCCCCGCCTGACGCATAAACCAGATTGGCGGTATGGCCGATGCCTCGCCTTGAAGCGTTTGTATGAAGAGCGATGGCGACGGCGTTGCTGAGGAGCCTGGCGTCATGTCTCATTAATCCTTTCTTAATCTCTTTTAAAAAAGGGTTAATAAAAGAGTAGGGCTGGAAGCTGGGGGAAAACCAAAGCCAACTTGTAAATCAACAGACATTCCGTGCAAGTTCCTTATTATTATCCCTGGGTGAAATGTTATCTGGTCATACCGGGAAAACAAGCTTAGCAGTTTGTTTTCTCAACAATTTTTATGCAGCGGGTAATGGGAAACTACAATTGTCCCCACCGGCTTCAAAGTAGAATAGGGTCTTGGATGGGGATCAATATTTTCAAATGCTCTTGGGCGCCGCATCGGGTGAATTTTGCAAAACTCGGGCTTTGGTAAGAATGGCGCTACTCGCACAGGCCTTTTTCCCATAAAGTCCACAGGTATGTCTGAAATTTCCTCCACCGGCTTCAAAGACGCGCCGCTCGCGAGCTTCTTTCACGTGCACCTCGTTTCCGATTCGACGGGCGAGACATTGAATGCTGTTCTGAAAGCGACAACGGCGCAGTTCGCCGCTGCGAAACCGCTCGAGCATGTGCACTCCCTGATCCGCTCGCAGGTGCAGCTCGACCGGGTGATGCGCGAGATTGAAGCCTCGCCAGGTCTGGTCCTCCATACAGTAATTAACCCTGAACTACGCCGCCGGCTTGAAATTCGCTGCTCAGAACTGCAAACACCCGCCGTTTCGATCCTCGACCCGTTATTAGGCGCATTCACAGAATATCTGGGCCTAGAGCAGTCGCGTCAAACCGGCGCTCAGCACGAAATGGATGACGCCTATTTCCGGCGTATCGAAGCGCTTGATTATACGCTCGCCCATGACGACGGGCAGATGATCTGGGATTTGGAGCCGGCGGATGTCGTCCTGATCGGTGTCAGCCGCACGTCGAAAACGCCAACCTGTATGTATCTCGCGAACAGAGGCGTGAAAGCTGCGAATATCCCGCTGGTGCCCACAGCTGATTTGCCAGACCACGTGTTCGCCTTGCGAAAACCGATGATTATCGGACTTGTGGCAAGTCCTGAACGGCTCGCGCAAATCCGCAAAAGCCGCCTTGGTGAGTTAAACGCCGCCCAACACGCGCAATCTTACTCCGATCTTGATGAAGTCAAAAAAGAAGTGCAGCGCGCCAAGCGTCTTTTCACCAAACACCGCTGGCCGATCATTGATGTGACCCGCAAATCCGTTGAAGAAACAGCCGCCGCCATCCTCACGAAGCTTTCAGCACGGCAAAATCGCGGTCACGAGGAAAATTCATCCGTATGAAAATCGTTCTGGCGTCCGGCAGCGCAATCCGCGCGAAAATCCTCAATGATGTTGGGCTTGCGTTTGATATCGTTAAACCGGATGTGGATGAAGATGCGATTAAGGAGTCCGGCCAGGAAAAGGGCCTTGATCTTGAGGCGATCGCCGCAGCGCTGGCGGATGCAAAGGCGCTTGCTGCGCAAGCCGATGACAGCGCGATCGTAATCGGGTCTGATCAGATTATGGAACATGAGGGCAGGGCGTATGACAAACCAAAGTCACTCGAGGAAGCCGCCGCTCGCCTTAAGCGTCTTCAAGGGTCGAGCCATACGCTGATTAACGCGGTTTCCATCGCTCGGGCCGGGTGTATCGTTCAGCGTTTTATCGATCGACCGGCGCTTCACATGCGCATCATGGGTGATGAAGAAATTGATGCCTATATCGATGCGGCGGGACCGGCGATCTTATCGAGCGTCGGCGCTTACCAGGTGGAGCGCCTTGGCGCGCGGTTGTTTGATCGTATTGACGGCGATTATTTCGCTGTCCTGGGGCTCTCGCTTTACCCGCTCTTGCGTTATCTGCGCGAAGCGGGCGCACTGGATTTCTGAGATGATGACATCGCCGGATAAGCTGCGTCTTGCGGGCGTGATCGGTAATCCGATTGGGCACTCCCTGTCGCCAGTTATTCACCGCGAATGGGCTGACCGTGAAAACGCGAACGCCTATTATATTCCTATCGCTACGGATGGCAGCGAAGCCGACTTTGTCCGCGCGGTGACGGCGGCGCGCGATCTTGGACTTTCAGGCGTAAATGTCACCGCGCCCCACAAGGAACATGCGCTGCGCTTTGCTGATACGCATAGCGAAACCGCCGAGAGCGTCCAGGCCGCGAACATGCTCTCCTTTATCGATAACCGGACCTATGCTGATAATTCCGACGTGATCGGTTTTGCGAACGCCTGCCGGCCCTATTTGGAGGGCCCGCAAGAGACCAAGGCGGCGCTGCTCATTGGCGCCGGCGGCGCAGCGCGCGGCGTCGCCGCAGCGCTCCTTTCGTTAAACTTTGATCGCATTTTCATTTGTAACCGGACATTATCCAACGCGGAATCTTTGGCGCAGTCGATTGGCGATGCGGCGACTGTTATTCCGTGGAAAGACTATAAGCAGGTCTTTTCGTCGGTAAGCATCATCGTCAATACCACAACCCTCGGCATGGCCGGGGCGCCGCCATTGCCGCTAGACCTCAATAAGGCGCCGCGCCACGTTCTGGTCAGCGATATCATCTATAAACCATTGAAAACAAATCTTATTCTGGATGCAGAGCAGAGGGGACTGGCGACCATGGACGGTCTCGCCATGCTCATGCATCAGGCGGTCCCAGGGTATAAAGCCTGGCTTGGGGCGCAGGCGGTGGTTGACGCGCCCCTGCGCGCGCTTCTGGAAGAAACGCTGAAAAAAAGGGAAGCGCCATGATCCTTGTCGGGCTCACAGGCTCCATCGGCATGGGCAAGTCCACGGTTTCGATGATGTTCGCCAAGGAAGGCGCTGCTGTCTGGAACGCCGACGACGCAGTGCACCGGCTTTACGCCAAGGGCGGCGTCGCCGCGCCGCTGATCGAAGCGGCGTTTCCGAGCGCGGTCGTTGACGGCGCTGTGGACCGGACGCGGCTTGCTAATCTTGTTCTCGGCGCGCCCGACAGTTTGCGCCGCCTTGAAGATATCGTTCACCCGCTCGTCGCTGATGATCGCCAGGCATGCATTGAAAAAGCGATTGAGGAGGGCGTTGAGATCCTGGTTCTCGACATTCCGCTTCTTTTTGAAAATAACGCGGCTGAACTGTTTCATGTCGTCGTCGTCGTCTCCGCCTCGCCGGAGACCCAACGCGCGCGCGTTCTCGGCCGGCCGGGCATGGACGAAGAAAAATTCAATGCGATTTTAGCGGCGCAGATGCCGGACGAAGAGAAAAGACGCTACGCCGACTACGTCATCAACACTGATCGCCCGTTGGAAGAAACGCAAGCCGAAGTGGCGTCGGTCGTCGAGGAAATCCGGCGCAAATTCGGTGTTGGCGACGAAGGCGATGGCCCGTGGGCTCATTAAGTATCAAAAAGCCCCGCTCGAAGCGGGGCTTTCCTACGGAAGGAAAAAAGTGAAGCTTACCAGCCGCAAGTGCGATCGGCGTTCTGCTCTTCAAGCCAGGTCATCAACGGCGCGAAATACTCGACCACAGCAGACCCGTCCATCGCCGGCGAACCTGTGAACTCTTCGAGCGCTTCAGGCCAGGGCTTTGACGCCCCCAGCTCCAGCATGGCGTTAAATTTCTCGCCGACATTCTCCGCCCCGTAGATTGAACAGCGATGCAGCGGTCCTTCCCAGCCCGCCATATCGCAGGCGGCCTTATGAAACTGAAACTGCAGAATGTGCGCGATAAAATAGCGCGTGTACGACACATTGTTTGGGACGTGATATTTGCCGCCCGGGTCAAAATAATCGTTCGAGCGCGCCACGGGCGGGCGGATGCCCTGATATTGCGTGCGCAAGTTCCACCAGCCTTCATTGTAAGTGGCCGACGTCAGTTCACCGGAAAAGACCTGCCAGCGCCATTTGTCGACGAGCAGGCCGAATGGCATAAACGCAATTTTTTCAAGGGCTTGACTCATTAGAAGCCCCACATCCTTGGAGGCGTCGGGGGCTTCGCCCAAGAGCCCGATCTGCGTCAGATATTCAGGCGTCAGCGACAGCGCAATCATGTCGCCGATGGCCTCATGAAAGCCGCCATTGGCGCCCGTCCAGTAAATCGGCGATTGCTCCTTATACGCCCTTTGATAGTAATTGTGGCCAAGCTCGTGGTGCACGGTCTGGAAATCATCCGAATTCACCTTGGTGCACATTTTGATACGAATGTCGTCCGCGCCGTCGAGGTTCCAGGCGGATGCGTGGCAGACCACTTCGCGGTCCGCTGGTTTTGTGATCTGCGAGCGTTCCCAGAAGGTTTCAGGGAGCGGCGCAAAGCCGAGCGATGAGAAAAATGCTTCGCCGGTGCGGACCATTTGCTCCGCGTCGTAACCGTTCGACACCAGCAGATCAGTCAGATCATAGCCGGGATCGGCGTCGCCGGGCGCCACAAGATCATAAATATTTCCCCAGCTTTGCGCCCACATATTGCCGAGAAGGTCGGCCCGGATCGGTTGATCGAGCGGCACGGCCTCCTCGCCGTAAGTTTCGTTCAGTTTGGCGCGGACGTGGCATTGCAATTGGTCGTAGAGCGGTTTGACCTGGCCCCACAGGCGGTCGGTTTCCGCGGCGAATTCCGCTGGCGGCAAGTCATAGCGCGCGCGCCACATGGTCCCGAGATCGTCAAAACCTAATTCGCGTGCGCCTTCGTTGGCGATGTCCACCATGCGGGCGTAATCGGTCTTCATGTCGCCGTCCGCGTCGCCATAGGCTGCGACCGGCACCTCGCGCCATTTGGTCCAGATCTCCTGCAGGCGGGCGGCTTCGCGCACCGTTCCCATCATGGCTTCGAGATCATTGCGGCCCACTTCCTCGCCGTCGAGGGTTATTTTACCGGTGGCGTATTGCGAGCCCATGCGGTTTTCGATCTCAGCGAGTTCGTTGGCGGCCCCGTCGCGCGACGGGGCCGGCACGTTGACGCCGAGCTTGATCATTTCGATTTTGCGGCGCATGTCCGCCGGTAAGTCGAGGTCGTTGAAGCGTTTGGCTTCATTGGCGAAGTCCACGCCGAGCTTGGTGCCTTCCGCCCCGACCTTGGTCGCCAGCCAGTTTGTGTCGAAGGTAATGTTTGTCGCCTGCGTCCATTGTGTGCGTGCGGAATATTCCCCGAACTCGCGATAGGATTTCTCAACACGTTCAATGAACGCCTGCGCCTCATCGAGCGTCGGTTCTGCGGAGGCGGTCTCTATCGCGGCGGCTGGGGTCGTGCTCGCTTCGGACGTCGTTGTCTGTTGGGCCGCCTGTTGGCCGCACGAGACGATGAGCGCCAATGTGGACACAGTGAGAAGGCCGCCGAGCGTGCGCCGCGCTACATTATTCGTTGTCATTGAAAACCACCCTGGATCATTTTTCGTGCTACGACTGTAGCTGATCGCGGCGATAGTGGCAAAAGCCTTGGGCCGGATCAGGTGAGGGTTTTCGCCGGGTGGACGCCGTCCACATAGCCCATAAAGGGCGGGTGGATCGAATAGCCGAGGAGGGCGCGCGCCCGTTCAGGCAGCAGCGCGGCCTTTTCCGGCGGCACGGCGAGCGTCATGTTCTCCAATTGCCGAGCCCAGCCGACGCAATATTGCGGGGTAACGATCAATCGCGGCGCATCGGATTTGTTGGCGCCGCCGCGATGCAAAAGCGTGCCTTTCGCCAACATGAGGGAACCTGAAGGCATGACGACTTTCACGGCGTCTGGATGCGGGGCGGGGTCGCTATTCACTGGCCGCACGGTGCGGTCTTGAAAAACAGATTTCTCGCCATGAAAATTAGACGTAACCTTCGCGAGATCATCCGCATCCCAACGATGACTGCCAGGCAGAATTTCTGTGGCCCCGTTTTCCTCCGTCATGTCGTCGATCGCCCAAAAGGCGCTCACGCCCCACGAATTGCGCGGCATCGGTTCGGCCATATGACTGTCGTCATGGTGCCACGGCTGCACGGTTTCGCCGGGTTGCAGATTAATCGCGAGGCAGGCCGAGAGAAGGCATGACGGACCGAGGTCGGCTTCCACGAACGCCATCGCCAAGGGGTGGATCGCCATCTCGGCGAAGACGGGCGATTTCGCCAGCAGCGCGTAGACTCTGTTCGATTTCAAGCCTTCGAAATCATTGCGCCCCGCGATATTCTGGCCGAGATAGGGCTTTAAAGCGTCGCGGACGGACTGAACGGCGTCGGCGCTCATCACATTTTCAAAGATGACATATCCGTCGCGATCAAACTGCGCGCGCCAATCGTCAAACGAGCGCCCTTGAAGCCAGGGCGCGAGAGGGGTTTCGTCAATGTCGATTTCACCAGCCATTTTTCGTTCCTCCAATGCGACTTTTAGAGGAACGGGGTAACCGGCTGAAGGCGTTTATGCAGTAAGCGTTTGGCCGATTAAAAGATTTCTAGATTTTCTCAGAAACCTTTATGGCGACATGACAGCCCGCCTGAATGACGGCGCGTAAAAGGCCATAAGCTGGCGCTTGCTCGGCCCCTTCTTCTTCCGCCGTGTGCTTATGCTCAAGCTCGTCTTCACGAAACTCGCGCACGGTCTCCGCGAGGGCCGGATCGACAACGCCAAGCTCTTCGGCCTGCTCGCCATAATGGCGCTCAATCACTTCTTCAACGGCGGCGGTGCAGGCCATCGCCGCTTTTTCGCCCATGAGCGCGGTGCCGGCCCCAAGGGCGAATCCCGCCGCGTTCCAGAGCGGTGAAAAAAGCGTCGGACGCACGCGGCGTTCCGCAAGCAGACGATCGAACGTGTCGAGATGTTTTTGCTCGCCCTCTTCCATTTCCTTCAGCAAGGCGGCGGTGCGCTCTTTGCCGGCGAGCCTGTCGAAGACGGCGCGCTGACCGCGATAGATCTGAACCGCGCCATATTCGCCCGCGTGATCGACGCGGAGCATTTCGGCGATGCGCGTCTCTCTCGGGCCGGGGCGGTCGCGTTTGATGTCGAATGTTTCGGTCGTGTCGCTCATGATCGCTTGGGTCCTTTACGCGGGATCGTCCTTATTCTGCTGCGTCGTTCGCAAAGCTCGCCGAGGGACGGCGGGCCTGACGGGCGGCGCGCGCTGCGCCCAGCGCTGCGGCGAGCGCAATTAAAAAGAGCGCTGCTGACGCCAGAAGATTATAGCCGGCCATAGAGACGCCGAGAAACCGCCAGGCGGCGTCGCCGCAGGACGGTCCGGTGGGTTTCTCGCCGAGCGCAGCCCCAAGACCGCCGCCGTCCCTGATGATTTCGCCTGCCGCGCCGCAGCTCGCCGGTCCGGGCCAGAAGCCGAACTCAACACCCGTATGGTAAAAGGCGAGCCCTGCGCTCAACGCATAAACAAGCGCCAATGCGCCCACCGTAGCAGCGGCCGCCAGACGGGCCTTCGCGAGATACGCCGCCGCAAGCCCGGCGACGGCGACGCTAAGCGCCGTCCAGTGGGCCTCGCGTTGATCAAGGCACAACTCACAGGGCGGATAGCCGAGACGTTCGAAAATATGTGCGCCCGCAAGCAATAACGCGCTCGCCGCGGCGCCGATCATCAACGCGCGCTCCACCAGAGATTGTTTCGCCAGCCACCGCTCCATAATCGCCAATGTAGTCATTGATCCCGGCCCGCGCGCCCCGTCGGATCGTCACATGCCGGATCGCCACACCGCAAGCGACGCCGGGCCGGTTAAAGCCGCGTTGTAATAAAGTCTTTGATGATGCTGGCCGCTTCCTGACCGAGGAAGATCAACAGCCCGACCCAGATGAAACCGATGACCAGCCCCAGAATAACAAGGAGCCCGTCGCGTTCGATCAAGCCGAGCGATGTCACGGCGACGCCGATCCCCGGCACCGTATTGGTGGAGGGGAGCGGCACCATGATGGAGGCGGTCGGCAACAGCATCAAAAAGCCGACCACACGCACGCCGGTTGGGCCTGTGACGAATTGCAGGCGCGGGCGCGCCAGTTTTTCGATCCAGCCCACATAGCGTTCGCTGCGGGTTAAAACTTTGTGGAAGGCCGAAATCTCGAACTCCCGCGCTTTCAGCTTTTCGGGGAACCACGGGTGGTGTTTTCCCGCTGCGAGCTGTCCGGCGAGCGCCAGCATCGGAAGCGATACAATCTGCGGCAGGAGATAGACGAAGGGCAGGCAACAGGGCAGCGCCAACAGCAGCAGCAAAAAGCCAAAGGCGCGCTCGTCGAGCCGGTCGAGGACGTCGCCAAGCGTCGCTGTGTCCGTGGGTCCCGGGTTTGGCCTGTGTTTTAGCTCGGAGAGAATGTCGCCGAGAAGGGCCGTGGCGCCGCGCACGGTCTCCGGTTCCGTCTGTGCTGAAGTCTCTGCGGATGTCATGGCGACATGGTCTTCCATCGTTCTTGCGGCGTCATCATTTTCGCCCGTGCGCCAGCGAGCCTATAGCGCATGATCGGGCTCCAGTGTGAAGGCCCAGTTTGGCGGATTGTGGTTAGAAATATGTTATCCTTAACGTGGCGCGCTATTCGGCGTTAGTCGCACAAAAACAGCAATTTATCCCCGCGCCTGGCGTTCACTGGTCGCAATTTCTCGAAAGCCTCCCCAAATAGCAGTGATGGATACGCCCATTTCGAACACCGCCCAGATCGCGCCCGAAGAACCCGTCACGTGGGAGATCGCCGAGCAGTGGCGAACCGCGTGGCGCAGCATTCGATGGATCGCCGGCGGGCTGATCGCGGTCCTGTTCCTGATGGCGTTCGGCCAGATTTATCTCTTCTATCAAATGTTCGCCGATATTCACGCGGCGTTGGGCGCTGCGTTTTTGTTGGCGGCGGCGGGCCTCTTCGGCTGGCTGATCGGCGTTCCTCTATGGCGCTTTTTTCAAGCGCCCGCGATCGCGGTGCCGCCGGATGTGGATTTGAAAGCCAAAGCGCCGTCGCGGCCGGCGGTTTTGGCGCGGCTCCAATATGATGAGAATTACCTGAAGCGTCTCGTCAACAATCCGGCGCTCGGCGACAAGAAGCCCGACGCTTTACAAGCGCTTGAAGAAATAAGATCCCTTAAACGATCGGCGAAAGAAAAAGAAATCGACGCGCTCGCTGGCGCCCTGTCCGACTTCGAACGCGACCGGATGGCGCCCGTGCTTTCCGACATCGACAAGCGGGTGGACGCTTACATTCACCGCGAGTCCGTGGCGGTGGGCGCGGCGACGGCGGTGAGCATGAACGGCTCCATCGATGCGTTCATCGTCCTCTGGCGCAACGTCAATATGATCGCGCGTATCTCGCACCTTTATTACGGACGTCCGAGTTTGAGGCTTTCGATGATGATTGTGCGCGATGTGGCTGTCGCCGTCATCTTGAGCCGCGCGCTCGACGACGTAACCGACGCGGCGGGCGACGCCCTCGGCGGCATGGTCTCGCGCCTCGGCGGGATGATCGTCGGGCCGGTAATGGACGGGTCGGTCAACGCCCTGATGACGTTGAAGCTTGGTTATGTTGCCAAGCAACGCTGCCGCAGTTTCGATGTCTGGAACGAAGCGCGGGCGGCGCGGGTCACGAAAGACGCATTCGAACAGGTGAGGCGCGAGTCCGCGAGCGTCATCAATGACCTCGCCAAAATCTGCGGCGGCGTGGCGGGCAGCGCCGCCGATGCGGCCGGGGCTGCGGCGGGCGTTGCGGCGGATGCGGCCGGTAAAGTGCTCGCGGCCCCGAAGTCCGCCTGGGCGCTTGTTCAGAGCACTTTCGCGCGTAAGACGCCAGCCTCTAGCGAGCCCGCGACTGATTGATCATTCTACGGATGAACTCATTTCCGGCGTCCGCATGGGGCGCATGAAATAGCAAAGGCAATCCTCGCGAATGATCGCCTCGTCTCGCGTGATCATCGCCGGGACGACATCCTGTTTCAACGTGATTGCGCCCCTGGCTTGGGTGAAGAACTGATCGCTGATATCGCGCCCATGTTCGTCGAGAACACGCAAGCCTGCGCCCCTCCCAACGCGCGCCCACGCCGCGCCGCGTGCGACCGACTTGAAATTTAGCGCCTCAAGGTCGGCGCGAAAAGCAATCCCGCAGCCGTTTGCGTTTTCTTCGTCATCGCCAAACGCGATTGGCGCGTCGCCTTGTATAACCACGCGGCCCACAGTTTCATAAAGGCGGGTGGGCGCCGTCGTAGCCGCGAACGCATCCAGCGCCATCACGTGATCGATCAGCGCCATCGCCGCTGCATAGCCCGCCTTGTCGCCCGGCTGGCCGCATTCGAGGGTGATCGCCGGGCAAAAATGGGAAAAGGCGATTGACTGTGTCGTTGGCGGGTTTTGATAATAAACCGCGATCGGTGCAAACGCGCCCGCGAGATACAAATCTTCCGAACGCAGAGCGTTGACGCATCCATAAAGCGGATTGCGCCCGGTATTATTGTGGATGTCGATACTGGCGAAGAGCCCGGCCGATCGCGCAATTTCCAGAACGCCAGCCGTGAGCCGGTGGTGAGGCGTCTCACCCGGTCCCCAAATGCGGTTGAAGTCCGGCTGATCGGGTAAATGCCGCTTGCGTGCGGCTGTAGCGCGCACGTTTCCGACAAAAATGAAAACACTGCGCCGGGGCGCCGCCGCGCTCCATCGTTTCGCAAGGGTCTTAAGGACCTCGAAACTCGTCGTTTCATTGCCATGGAGCAGCGTCGACAGAAAGAGCGGCGGTTCAAGCGCGCCCTTGACGTGAATAAGCGTCGGATTTGGGAAAACATCCGTGATCGCCGCCGGCGCAATGTCGATGAGCGCTTCAGGCAGATGATCAAGTCGATCAAGCGTCAGCATGGCGGCGGCCTAGACGTCCCATGTGTGCACGGGCGCGTTCTGCTCTTGCAGCTCCAGATAGCGTTCCGTCATCGCCTGGAAATTATCCGTATGGCACTCAATGAAACTGCGCTGCCACGCGGCGCCGGTGCGGCCGGTTCTGATGCGTGGGACGAGAATCTCATCGAAATAATGTTGAAGATCGGCTTTAGCCACATCCGCGGCCGCCAAGGCGGCGCGCGCCCTCGGCAAAAGATCGTTGAGGAGAAGGCTCTGGACATTGACCGCGCGCCGCTCCCAGACGACCTCGGCCTCCAGCCCGTCTTTTGCGCAGGCGTAAAAATTGCCGCGCGCATCTTCAAAGGGCGTCTCCGCTTCTGGCGGGGTGGGCGTGCTCGCCAGCGCCAGCATCAGCCCGTGGCAGAGCGCAAGGTTCGCCGCCGTGTCGGCGAGCGTGGGGCCGGCGGGCATAACGCGATGCTCTATGCGCAAATGCGGCGTGTCGCCGGGGCCAAACCCGAGGATCGGGCGCACCCAGCGCCAGACGACGCCGTTCTGGAGGCGCAGATGCGGCAGCCGCGTTCGGTCGTCTTCAAGAGCCGGCAACAGCGTCGTGTAACCGAGATTTTCCAGAAACAACTCAAGGAAGCTATGGCGCAGATACCCGCCGCCGAGCGTCACACGCTTTGCATTGCGCCCCTCGCTGTCGCGAAACCCTTTGACGGCCGTCGCCTGCTCAAAAGCGGGAATGCGCGTCTCGCACCAGAGCGATTTCCCGTAGAGAAAGGGCGCGTTCGCTGTCGCCGCCACAAGCGGCGCGGCCGCAAGAACGCCGGCGTTGTAGAACCGCACGCACTCTTCCTGATTGATTTTCAAATGCGCCTGCAGCGAGGTGCACGCTGCTTCCAGCATGATGTGATCGCAGCGATAGTCGAGATCGTCACGACCCTGAATATTGATGTGGAGCGGCTTACGTTCGCGTTGCCGCATCAATTGACGGTTTAGGGCGCGGTATCGGTTTGCGTCCGACATCCAGCTCGGTTGCAGCATTTCATCGCGGACCGTCGGCAAAATGCCGATCATGGCGGGACGCACGCCGCACTGGGCGCCCGCGTCCCTGCACACCGACCAGACATTTTCGAGCGCTTTTTCGGTCTCCGACAGAACCGGTCCGGCGAGCGCGGCTGGCGGCGCATTGATTTCGATATTGAACGCCGACAATTCCTCCACAATGTCCGGATGGTCCGCAATGCGCAGGAATTCCTGGTTGACGGGCGCAGGCAGAACATTGTCGTCCAGGAGCCAGGCTTCCAACTCGAGCCCGACCGTCAGATTTTCATCGTAATGGAAGCGGCGCGTATCAAACCAGCTCTTCAGCGTCTTCGTTTCGTCTCTGAGACGCGCGCGAAATTCGTCGAAATCCGCTTGCGAAAAATCCTCAGACGCAATTTCTTGACCCATGGCCGCCTCGGGTGACGCGCCCTTGAGGCTAGCATCAATCTTTCAGCCCCCGCAATCGGCCCCATCCCCGAGACCTGACGCCCGCCGCCTCAGCGGCGCTTGACCTTTCCCAGCGCCTTGGCTCATATGCGCCTTCGCGCGCCATCTCTAATGCCCCTCTGGCGGAACTGGTAGACGCGCTGGATTCAAAATCCAGTTCCTTCGGGAGTGCCGGTTCGATTCCGGCGGGGGGCACCATTTGTCTATTACGTGGGCTTTTATGAGGCAGCCGGTGCTAACGCGTGATGCGTCGGTTTTATGGACTCAAGACCGCTGCATCAAAGCGCGCGGCTCTTTGGGTGAGTGAGGGTTTTACGCCGGATCGCCATGACGTCGACGTTCATGGCCCTATTGATAAAGACGTAAGCTTTCCAGTTGGACAAGCAGGTCCCTAAAGGCCAACTCAAGTTGCGCGTTATTATTGATAAATTCATAGTGGTCGTCGGAGGATGCACAATCCTGCATATAATTCTCAGCGTGCGGGTTTCCGTTTATGCGATACATGAAAATTTCTATGTCGTCGTTTTTCATCCGGTCACAGAGATATACGAGGTTGTCGAAACCGTCTGTCGACCCCTGATTATACCCCCAGCTTCGCATCATGCTCAATTCGTGCGTGTAGGCTTCGGTTCGTCCATCGGTGACAAAAACAACAACTTTCCGAGTTTTTTCAGTATCTAAAGCCGGGTAATCTGAAGGCCCCCACAGACCCCGCCATTTAGGCGATAGAAGGCGCCAAGACCATGCCATCGCAACGTCAAAACGGCCTGTGCCGCCGTTGCTAAAATTGGCCGCGGCGTCGATAATATCAGATACCTCATCGGTGGGACCGGTTAATGATACAGACGGGCAAACCGGCCCGTTATTGTATCCGGCGAGCCCTCCCGTAACATTGCGTACGGAGGCGTCGAACGCCCGCGATGCGGGCGGTTCATCGTCGAGCGCCCATTGATATGTTCCGTCTACTGCTTCGCGAGGCTCAAAACAGCCATTCCATCCTGCCGGCGCCGCTGTGGTAAGCCAGCTCGTTCTGCCGACCCCCACCGGAACACGGTCGGAAAAAGGCACGAGCGTGATATGGAAATCATCGCCGTCCACCAGCTTTCCGAGGGATTCCAGGACTTCCTCCAGCGTCGACAGCGCCGTTTGCCAAGTGTTTCCAAATCCCATTGAGGCCGTCGTGTCGAACGCAATGACGAGTTCAAGGCCCTTACCATTTCGCACGCCCGCCTCGGATTTCTGCACGATATTCAATTTATTCACGCCAACGACTTTTAGAAATAGCGGCTCGAGGCCGATATCGGCGTTGACTTTGATATTGCCGTCCTCGGTACGCGCCGCCACGAAGCTGTTAATTTCGTACGGGAAAGAATTATTGATGTTCGATTGAAATATACTCTTCGCGAGCTCGGTCATTTCAGGATTTTGCAAGTCCGGATCGCTGGCGATTTTAAGGCTCGCGGCGTCAAGGCTTTCAAGAATGAGTGCGTTCGCCTCCGAGCGCCTTGTAAAATCGATCGCGATACCCGCCCCAAGGAGGATGGGAAACAAGAACAGCCCAAACATCATGGCGACGTTGCCGGTGCGATCAGAGGCGAAATTCAAAATATACTCCGTTTAGATCTTTGAAGAAAATCTTAAAAGCGGGGCGTTAATTCGAATTTAATCAGGTTGGTTAATCGACGGCTCGGTCGAAAAAAGATTTCTATCTGTTCGCGCCCGGGAGAATGGTCGGGAAAGTTTACTTAAAACAAAAAACGCCTCCCGAAGGAGGCGCTTTCTGATCCATTCAAGTGCTGACTAATTGCGCCAGCCTGAGTTGCTGTAGCGATTATCATCGGCGTCTTGGTCGCGGTCGCGGCGTTTCTTGCGGCGCTTTTTCTTGCGCTTGCTGTCGCCGTCATTGTTCTGAATGAAGTTGTTGGTGATCTTCGGCTCCAGACCGTCGCGGATGAAGATCGACAGGCCTGAATTGCCGACGATGTCATTGTCTTCAATGATGCCGTTGACGCCGAACGGGATGGCGACGCCGTCGCCGCTGTTTTGCACGATCTCATTGTACCGCACCAGCGAGAGTTTGGCGTATTTGTCGAGGATAATGCCCGCGCCTTTATTGTTGCGGATCTTGTTGCCGATCAGCGAGGCTTCGCCGTAACCGGAAGATTTCACGCCGGAGTCGAGATTGTCGAAAATCTCATTGCCGGCCACGACAACGTCGGCGCGGCTGCCCGATGCGATGTCGACGCCGATTTTGTTGTTGGCGATCTTGTTGTCGATGATCGACGTGTTCATGAGCGAGTGAACCTGCTCCACAAAGACGCCTTCAGAACCGGCGGAGATGCGGTTTTTCTTCAGGGTCACGGTGCCGCCGGAGATTTTGATCGCTGGCCGCACGGTCGAGCCGAGGACGTCGCTTTCTTTCAGCGTGAAGACGCCTTGCGCCACGTCAACGCAGGCCGACGCGCCTGAATTAATCTTCGCGGCGAACTGAACATTGGCGACGACCGCATGGGCGGTGCCGTCTTTTGGTGCAAAGCTGAGGCAGGGCTCGTTCATGGGCGCGTTGATTTCGACGCCTGAGCCGGGGCCTCGGTCGCCCTGGATGAAGACAGATTTTTCGAGCTCGATGCTCTCATTGTAGACGCCGTGCATGACATAGACGACGCCGCCTTCAGCCACATCGTCCACCGCTTTGGCGATCGAGGTGTAGGGGCCTGGGCCGTTCACATCGACGATGATCTGTTGCGGGCCTTTTTTATCTTTCTTTTTGCCCGGCTTGCCGGCGCCGTAGCCTGCGCCCGGTTCGCGGATCGGGAAGCCGCCGAGCGATTGCGCGTTGGCGGCGTCTGCGGCGATCAGACCGAGACCGCCCAGCGCGGCGAGAGTTGTGAGTACGCGTTTCATGTGACTGATCCCCTATTCAACCTTTTCTACGATTATTCGACGTTCCGGGGCGCTTCGAATTCAAGCTTGCGCAGCGCTTCGCCCGCCGGCCCGTAGCCGAGCGAATAGCCCTTCGAGAAGTGGATCGCCGATTGCGCCTTGTCGGGCGTCACCTCGTTGAGACCCGTCGACCCGTCGCGATACAGAACGCCGAGCGCATAATGGGCGATCGCAAGATCTTCGCCCGCGGCCTGCTTCAGCCATTTCACAGCCTGCGCGCCGTCCTGCTCCACGCCGATGCCGCGCACATGCATGATGCCGAAGACATATTGCGACATGGGGTGATCGTTCTTCGCAGCCTTGCGGAAGAGATCGACCGTCTGGCGGGCGGAAAGAACGCCAGTGCGCACCGCTTCTTTTTCCTGATCGGTCATTTTCGTATCGGCTTTAACGCCGGAATACTGGAAGCGACGGATCGCAGCGCGCGTGCCTGGGCCCATCTTGTTGTCGATGGAACCGTAATAGAACCCAAGTGAGCGCAGCGCGCGCTGGATCAGTTCCACATCCACATCGGAGACCGCCTCAAGCGCGTCTTCAAGCTTCAGCTCTTCAAGCTCTTTCTTCAGGCGCGCCAGCTCTTTTTGCTGCGTCGTCTGACCGGTGTGCTCTTCGGGAAGCGGCGGTTGCCACTCGCCGGCGGCCTTCACTGCATTCTTGACTTCCTTCGCGTTCATCAACGGTTCGAGCACTTCGTACGCCGCGCTCGCCTCGCCGACGCCGCGCGCTTTCGCAAGGGCGTACATTTGAAGCGCTTTGGTGTTGTTCTTCGCAAGACCCGATCCCGCCTGATAAAGCTTGCCGAGGCGGTAAATATCGTAGGGGCTGCCGCGCTCGAATGTTTCGGAAACAAGCTTCTCTGCCTTTTTCACATGGCTCGTGGACATGCGGAAGCGAATGTCGGAAAGGCGCTGTTCAGCGAGGATGCGCGCATTTACTTCGTATGCGGTCGGTTGCTGATAGGCCGTGAAATCATGATAGGCGGCGAGCGTGTACCATTTCAGCGCCTGGATATTATCGACGGAGATTTCCTCGATCGGCACGGCGGCTTTCTTCGCGCCTTCCAGGACCTTGCCGGAATAGACGTCGCCCAGAATTTTCTTCGAGCGCACGTCGCCAGCAACGGCGAAGCGCTCCCAGATATCGATCGCCTCCGCGTATTGGCCTTTTTGATAGGCGATCAGACCCGTCTGATAATCCGCCAGGGCCGCGCCCGCGCCGACCATGGTTACGGCCGAAGCCGCTGCAACGCCAAGCAACGTGCGGCGAAGTGCTTTAAGTGCTGTCACGCTATTATCCCTCATTACCCCGGACTCCCCTGGTCCTACGCCGGAAGACGCCGCAAACGGTCGCCGCGCCGGCCGCTAACAATTCGAGTAGAGCACGCCAAAACATGCTCCGCCACATTAACTATTACCATCTTTAGAGGAAAATGGGAGCCCCGGCGCCGGCCTCATGGGGCGTCGCCGCCGGTCTCGCCGCCTTTTTCGCCGCGCGTGACCAGAAAGACGCAAGCGGCCCCTTCGTCGGGCTGGCGCTCCGCCGCGTGCCCGCCTTCTGCGCAGAAATGCGGAATGTCGACAGCGGCCACCGGATCGTCAGCAAAAACAAGGAGTTGATCGCCACCGCGCATCCCGCGCAGCGCCGCCTCCATGCGGATCACGGGAACCGGACAGCGATAGCCGCGTACATCGAGGCGCGGGGCGTCAGGTTGTGCATCGGATACATCCATTACGTGCGCCTCGCAGACTTTTGAGCAAAAGAAAACCCCCGCGGCCGAAGCCGCGGGGGCTCAAAAGCGTCGGCGTGTTAACCCTTAGAATTCGAGGTCAACGCCGAAATAGAGGAGCGCGCCGCGCGGATCATGCACCCGGCTGTCAAAGCCGCCATTAGTGAAGACCTGCGGAGCGGTGGTTCCAAAGATGTTGCGCGCGCCGATGGTGATGGCGGCGAGCTGGTCGCGGTTCAGATATTCATTGATCGCCAACGAGTACTGAACGTCCACGCGCGTGTCGCTGTCGATATCGATCAGGCCGTTCTGGTCGTCCAGATAGCTTCCGATATGGCGCACGAAGAGGTTCGCCGAGTGTGCGCCGTTTGCGTAGCCGAGCCCGGCGTTGAACCGCAATTGCGGCGTCGGCGAGCCGAAGTTGGTGAAGTTTCGAACGCCCTCGCCGTCCACAGCGCCCGCTTGCGGGTCTTCCAGGTCGTAATTCAAAATGTACGTCCCCTGGAAGCTCGGCGTGATCGTACCGTAGTCCGTTTCGATGTTGTATACGGCGCTGAAGTCGATGCCCGATGTTTGCACCGATGAGGCGTTCACGAAGTTGTTGTTGATCTGAACGAGCGTGCCTGACGGCGCGCGGATGATGTTCGGACCGTCCGGGTCAGCGTTGACGAGCGCTTGCGGGTTCTCCTGAATGATGACGTTTGAGAAGTCGAAGTTGAAGTAATCGACATCAATCGTCAGCCCGCCGCCGAACGGCGTCCAGCTTGCGCCGACGTTAAAGGCTTCGGACTCTTCCGGCAGGATATCGCGCGGCGAAGTGCCCCCGTCGGGCGCTAATGTGCGCACCGCAACAAAGGCGTCGGCCCCGCCCTGGTTCGGGTCAGAGATTTGCTGCAGGGTTGTCGACTCGCCGAATTGCTGAAAGACGGACGGCGCCCGGAACGACGTGGAGAACGATCCGCGTAGGGAAAGCGTTTCATGCGGCCGCGCCAGGATCGCGATTTTGGGGTCTGTCGTTGATCCGCCTTCCTCTTCGCCGTAGCGCTCATGGCGCACCGCCAACTGAAGGTCGAGCCAGTCGGCGATTGGCACCGACGCCTCACCGAAGAACGCGAACACGTCCTGCGAGCCGTCAAATTCCCGGCCGCCGACGATGAACGAGAAAGCGTCGTTCAGCGACAAAGGGTCGAGCGTTTGCGACAGGTCATTGTCGCGATATTGTGCGCCGACCGCGACGCTGAGCGGGCCTGCAGGCAACTGGAACACTTCCTGTGAGATATAACCCTCGACGACCGTGACGTCCGACGCGTAATCTCGCACTTGCAGTCCCTGGATGTAATTCAGAAACGCTGGATCATTCGGCGCGACGCCGGTGAGCGACGTTGAGAAAGGATTGAAGAACGAGCCGACCGGGAGCGGCGCGTCGCCGGGCCCGGAAAGGTTTGGATTCGCCGAAGAACAATCCGTGCCGGCGGTTACGCCGGGGATGGCCGGAACGCTGTTAAAGCCTGAAAGCGCGCACTGGAACCGGTCGGTGACGGTATCTTCCGTGGCGACGCTAAAGTCGTTAGAGCCGCGTACGAATGAAATCTCCCAGCCGCCGGAGCCGATATCGCCGCCGAGGCTGGCGGACGCCCGCCATGTTTCAGAGTCTGTTGTGGTCGGCGCCACCGTGCCGCCATTGCCGCTGACGCGGCCGAAAAACACCAGCGTGGGGTCGCCTGGAAAGATATTAAACGGGTTCGCGTTCGGGCCGAAATCCGCTCCCGGTATGACAGTGCTGCCGAGCATCAAGGCCGGGAAGGACGGCGAATTGCCGCGAGAGGCTTCATTGTTTGCGTAGCTGAATTCCGCCGTGAACTGAATGCTGTCCGTCAGGTCAAGTTCACCGCGCGCGATACCCACAAAGCGCTCTTCATCAGCCACGAGATTGAAGAAGTCGCCAAAGTCGAAACCGCAAAGGCCGATGGTGAGGCCAGGCGCAATGGTTGGGCCTAAAGGTGTCGGAAACCCGCCGGCGTCGGCGCAGCCCGGGTCAATCAGCGGTGCGCCGGCCGGCAAGCCGGGGAAGCCGAAAAATGCGCCGGGATTACCAAGCGCAGACGTATCATCCTGCGGGCGCGACAGGCGGCGTTCTGCGGTCGTGAGCGGGCTGCGGTCTGTGTAGCTCGCCGCCACCATGATGGAGCCGCGGCCAAAATCCTTACCCGCCAGACCCTGGATTACATACTCGTCCTGATCGCCGAGGCTTTGATGGTTTTGATAATTGCCGGACAGTTTTATGCCGTCGTAATTTTCGAGCGTGATGAAGTTGACAACGCCCGCCACAGCGTCAGAGCCATAAAGTGCGGACGCGCCGTCTTTCAGGATCTCGATGCGGTCGATGGCGATCATCGGCACGAGCGATGATGTGTCGACAAAGTTGATGCCGTCATTGGTCTGACCGCCGGAGAGCACCTGACGCTTGCCGTTCAGGAGCACCAGCGTCGAGCCGACGCCGAGGCCGCGCAAGTTGATGTTCGAGGTGCCGACCGTGCCGTTTTGGGTGAAGGCGTCGGGATTGTTCTGGGCGCCTGTGTTGATTGTCAGCGTTTGGGTCACGTCGGCGAGGTTTTGCGCGCCGATATCGGCAATATCGCCGGCGCCGACGGTTTGTAACGGCGAGGGCAGATCAGCCTGATTTTTTTTCTTGATGAACGACCCGGTGACGATAATGACGTCGTCATCGTCGTCTTGCGCCAAGACAGCGTGCGGCGCCGCAAGCGATGCTGCAAGTGCGAAGGCTGAGGCTTTCGCCCACAAACGTTTTTTCACTGATGAATCCTCCCTGGATTTTGGTTACCGACGTATTTGGTTTTTGCGGAATGTTAGGCTCAATTCAGGCTGGACGCCAATAGCTTCAGGCGCTTGACGCAGCTTTTCTCAGATTTGCGTGACCCAACCTTTAAGAGACTTGTCGATTGTTGCTTTTATTCAACAGAAATGTTGCGGCGCACATCTCTTGATGCGGACGATTAACTATTTCGGCTGCGATCCCTTCAACAGGGCCTCGAGACGCCGGGCGGCTTGGATGCTTGACGCAGCCTGCCGTTTTCGGCCGCACAAACGGTGTTTGGCGGCGTCTCGTTCATGATTTTGGATTTTTTGCGCCAGGCGCGACGTGAGTGCGTTTTTCAGGAAGCGATTCTCCGCTTCAACTTTTAGGCTGTTTTCTTGTTGGTGGAATCCGTCACGCGACTCCGCGTGAAATTTGATGTGTCTCATTGATCGGCCCCTCTGTCATTTGTTGTCCCCCAAATGCTAAGAGGCCTGTCTTCCTGCAGCAGCGGCGCCAGAACAGGCGGGCGGCGGCGTTTCTAACGAAACTGTAACGGGGCGAAAAAAAGCCGCCTTGCGGCGGCTTTCTTCAAAACCGGGTTTTTCTTGCGATCAGAAAGTTTCCCCACGGATCGCTTTGCCCACCTGGTCAAGGGAGAACGGAAAGACAATCGTGTTCGATTTGTCCCCGGCGATCTCCTGCAAGGAGTTTAGGTACCGAAGCTCCATCGAGCCCGGCTGGGTCGCGAGAACGTTTGCGGCTTCCGCCAGTTTCGCCGCCGCCTGAAATTCGCCTTCGGCCAGGATCACTTTCGAGCGCCGTTCGCGCTCGGCTTCGGCCTGCTTGGCGATGGCGCGGATCATCGACGGGTCCACGTCCACGTGCTTGATTTCAACATTGGAGACCTTGATTCCCCAGGCTTCCGTCTGGGTGTCCAGGATTTCCTGAATGTCTTTATTGAGCTTGTCGCGTTCTTGCAGCATCTCGTCGAGATCGTGCTTACCGAGGACGGAGCGCAAGGTCGTCTGCGCGAGCTGGCTGGTGGCGGCCATGTAGTTTTCCACCTGTACGATGGCGCGCACCGCATCAACGACGCGGTAATAGATCACCGCGTTCACTTTCACCGAGACGTTGTCCTGGCTGATCACGTCCTGCGTCGGCACATCGTGGACGAGCGTGCGCATGTCCACCTTTCGCATTTGCTGGACCACGGGGATCAGGATGACGAGGCCCGGGCCCGCCGCTTTGCGGCCGACGCGGCCAAGCGTGAAGATCACGCCTTTCTCATATTCCCGAAGGATCTTGATGACATTGGTTGCGATGAAAATGATCGCAAAAACCAAAAAACCTAAAATGCCGACACCGGGCATGGTATTCTCCTTACCTTCAAGGGGACACGTTTAAATCCGCGTTCCACTTATTCTTTGCTGCAGGCGCGACGCGTCACGCCTTCTTTTTTACTCGTAACACTAATCCGTTCATGCCGGCGACCGTCACATCGTCACCCGGTACGAGCGGGTCGTTCGATTGCGCGCGCCAGAGCTCGCCGCCGGCGCGCACATAACCCTCGCCATCCGCCCACTCAGTCACTTCGGCGCGGCTGACATTCATAACCTCGCCCACACGATGGGGCGATTTTCCGCGCATGAAAATGAGCCCGTAAATTTTCGCCGCCAAGACGGCGCTGGCCCCGATCAGCAAAAAGAAGAGCGCCCAGATAACAGGGTTCTCTGAAAAAGTCGGGAAGTCCATCAGGCGCGCGCCTCACCGGGCGCGAGACCGCCAAGGAGACCGCCGGCCTTCATTTGCTTCACAACCAGAACAAGCCCGTCCACCTCAACCACGCGGATCTTATCGCCCGGCGTTAGAGGTTTGTCGGCGCGCGCACGCCAGCGCTCGCCCTCGACAATGACCCAGCCTTCCTTGCCGTCCCAATCGTCAACGACACCTTCGCGCTTCTTGATGGCGTCCCCGCCGAGCATCGGCCCATGGCTGCGCGAGCCGATCAGCGCAAAGAGGATCAGCGCCAGAAGACCGCCGCTGATCGCCATGATCGTACCAATCACCGAGCCCGAGACGCGGAAGCCGTCCGGGAACAGAAAATACATGCCGACCCCGAAAAGGACGAGACCTGATAGTCCCGCGAGCCCGAAGGTCGGACTATACGCCTCGATCACCATCAGGATTGCGCCGATGCCCATGAGCACGAGCGGCAAGACATTGTACGGCAGAACCTGAAACGAATAGAGTCCGAGAACGAGACAGGTCAGGCCAAGGGCGCCCGGGAAGATCGATCCCGGATTCCACATCTCGATGATGATTCCGGTCGTGGCGAGGGACATCAAGATCACCGCCACATTGGGATTTGAGATAAAGCCCAGAATCTTTTCCACTGTCGTCGGCTCGACCCGCGTTAATTTGAGGTTTTGCGTCTTTAGCGTAACTTCGCCGGCGGCGGTTTCAACGACGCGCCCATCGATTTTCTGCAGAAGATCGTCGATATCGTCCGCAATCAGATCAATCACGTTCAATTCGAGCGCCTCGCGCGACGTCACCGACACCGCTTCGCGCACGGCCCGCTCGGCCCAGTCGGCGTTGCGCCCGCGTTCATCGGCGAGCGAGCGGATATAAGCGACGGAGTCGTTGATGATCTTCGCCCGCAGCGCGCTGTCGTTGGAAAGCGGCGCGGTTTCGTTCGCGTCGTCTGTGGCGTCAGGGCGGGCTGTCTCGGCGGGCTCCTCCGCGGCTTCGCCCTCATCAACCGTATCGGCGGCGTCCACAGGCGCATCGCCAGCCGCCTCGTCGTTGGCTACGTCATCGCCTGGCGCTGCTGTTTCGTCCGCGTTCTCGCTTTCGGCGTCGTCTTTCTTCACCGGTTCTTCGCCGTCGAACGGGCTTTCTTCCGGCGGCGGCGAACCTCCGCCCACTTCCACGGGTGTCGCCGCGCCGGTGTTCGTCGCCGGGGCCATGGCCGAGATGTGCGCGGAATACATGATATAGAGACCGGCGCTGGCGGACCGCGCGCCTTGCGGCGATACGAAGGTCGCCACCGGCGTTTCCGACGCCAGGATCGATTTGATGATGGTCTTCATGCTGTCGACGAGACCGCCGGGCGTGTCGATTTCGATGATGATGAGGTCGGCGTCGGCCACGTCTGCGGCCTGGATTTCGCGCTCAAGATAACTCGCCGAGGCCGGCGTCACGGCGCCGTTCAGCGACAGGATCACCCCTTCGCCGGATCCGCTAGCGGCATTCTGCGCGACTGCCCCGAGCGACAACATTGCGGCGCCCAGCGCCAGCAGCAGCCCGAAGAGACCGATCCGGCGGCCTCGCGCCAAGTCAAACTCGCGCGGCGAAAATTGGTTCGTCATGTCTGCCCCTCATGGAATACGCCCTCATTAGACAATATGCACGCAGCGGGAGGATTCAACGGAAAAACGAATATTTCCCCAAGGGGCGGGGCGCTTATTCGGTCAGCAGGGCCTTCAGTTCCGCGGCGGCGACTTCAATAGCATGCGGGGATTGTTCGGTCTTGGAAACGATCAATGCGCCCTCGATTGCCGAGATGATGAGGGAGGCGCGCGCCGCCGCCCTTTCCTTTGTTGCGCCGTGTTTTTCTAACAATGCCCCAATAACGGCGCGCCAGCCGTGGAACGCAGCGCGGCCCGCCTCGGCGATTTTTTCGCTGGACGCCCCAGTTTCGAGCAGCGTCGTGGAGATTGGGCAGCCGTCCTCGTAATTGGAATGGCGCATCCAGCTAATCAATTCGGTGGTGTAAAGATCGATAAAGTGCGCGGGGTTTGAGGCGTTTTCCGCCAATTGTGAGAGGGTGCGGGTCACGAGCGCGCCCGCGGCCGCTACTGCAGCGGCCCCAATCTCTTCCTTGCCGCCCGGGAAGTAATGATAAAGCGAGCCGCGCGGCGCCCCTGAAAGTTTCAGGATGTCGCCCGTGCTCGCGCCCGCATAGCCGCGCCGCCGGAAGAGGCGGGCTGCGGCCATGATCAGCGCTTGCCGGTGTTTTGCGGGTTTGGCCATGGTTGCTCCTGCGAAGCGATATTGACGATGGCTTCGGTCCTAATATTATATAGACTGATCTGTATAATTTTTGGAAGGGCGTATGATGCAGCAGCTCGCTTTCGTCAAACCCGGCGTTTTTGAGTGGCGCGAGACGGCGGCGCCGGTTCTGGAGGACGCGGGCGACGCGCTTGTGAGACCGATGGCGGTGACCCGGTGCGATCTTGATCTTTATATCGCCACCGGCCTCTATCCGATCGAAGGGCCCTTCGCCTTTGGTCACGAAATCGCAGGCGAGGTGGTTGCGGTGGGTGACGCGGTCACCGGTTTTCAACCCGGCGACCGAGTAATCGTTCCGTTCCAGCTCAGTTGCGGCGCCTGCGGCCCATGCGGTCGGGGATGGACCAACGCTTGCGAGAGCGTGCCGCAATTTTCTGCTTATGGGCTGGCGCCGATCGCCGGTCATGAATGGGGCGGGGGCCTCGCGGATCTCGTGCGCGTGCCCTTCGCTGCGCACATGTTGGTCCGCGCGCCGGAGGCGTTGAGTTGGGGCGCGGCGGCGGCGATCTCCGACAATGCGGCGGATGGGTTTCGCACCGTCGCAGACCCGTTACGCGACCGGCCCGGCGCGGACGTTCTCATTGTCGGCGGTCTAGCGCAAAGCGTTGGGTTGTTCGCAGTGGAGGCCGCGCGCGCCCTCGGCGCCGGCGGTATTGTCTATACGGATTATGATGCGACGCGCCTTACCAAGGCGGCCGCGCTTGGCGCGCAAGCGGTGAAGATTGATTATTCATCGCAGAAGAAATTTGAGCGCGAATTTCCGATTGTTGTGGAGGCGGCCGGGTTGCCGGCCGGTCTTTCGTTCGCCTTGCGGTCGACAGCGCCCTGCGGCGTCTGCACCGGCGTGTCGGCGGGTACAGGCGCGGACCCGTTAATCCCCTTGCGGGCAATGTACACCAAAGGGATCACCTATACGGTGTCGCGTGTCCATGCCCGCGGGGTTATTCCTGATCTGTTAGCGTGTGCATCCTGCGAAAATGGGTTTTCGCCGGAAAAAGTCCTGACCAAGACGGTTTCGTTTGACGAGGCGGCGAACGCAATGACGGACGCGACGCACAAGCTCGTCTTTTTGAGAGACGTGTGATCGCGCCCCGATCGGGAAAAGGGTCATAGGCCTTATGAAAAAAGCCGGCTCCATCGGAACCGGCTTTTCTTGCAAGTTGTAAGCGTGAGCCCTTGCGTTATGCAGCCTTCTTTTTGCCGCGCGACGCAAAGCCGAGACCGGCGAGGCCGGAAATGAGGAGTGGGATAGCGCCAGGAACCGGGACGGCCGTCAACGCTTCGATGGAATAGCCTCCGCCAGGCGTCAAGCTGACAAACTCAAATGTGGTGCCGATCAGCTCCAGCGCTTCGCCGCCGGAGGCGATAATGCCGGCTGCGAGGAAGTCGGTGAATGTTTGCAGCATGCCGCCGTCGACAATGATGCCGATCGCACCGCAAACGCCTTCAAGGCCGCCGCCCGGGCAGTCATTGCCGAGACCGTCATTAACGAAGATGTCGGTGATCTTTGTTTCCGCGGCGAAGGTGAAGAGGATGGACTCACCCGTTTCCATGTTGATTTGATCACTGGACGAATTGATCAGATTGCCTTCCGCGGCGGAAATAACGCCGAGACCCTGGTTTAGGCCGATCAGGTCCTGGATGAGCGTGTCCGCGTCACCGCGAATAAAGCCGTCCTGTCCGAGCGCGCCGCCTCCATAGGCTGTCACGTTCACGGATACGCCATCGACGAGATAGTCAAATCCGAGCGTATGATCGACCGTGCAAAGGTCGCGGCCTTGCGTGCCGCAATCGGTTGTGATGTTTCCGTTGACCGGCGCGTCAATCGCATTGCCCGTTCCCGTGGCGCCGTCAAATTCAAAAACAGCCGCCTGTGTGTTGGCCATTAAAAGACCTGCGGCGATCGCAGCGAGCGTTATTAGTTTCTTCATGGCCAGAGCCCCTTTTCACATTACCTTAATGAAACGTTACCGGCGCTATCTAGCAATTCCCGCGCCAGCTCTCCCCCCCCGGCTACGCACAAAACTGGCGTAACCAGGTAACTTTCTAATGTTCCGCATAAGGCTCTATTAACCTTAATTTTCGGTGAACCGAACCGAATCGCGTTCGTCGAGACAGAAGGTTTGTGTGATCACAAAAGGCGGCGAACCTGAGCCCCGCCACGCCGAACAGAAAAAAGATCGCCGGCAGGATTGTTGCCTGTAGCGAGAAGTCAGCGGCGTAAGCTGGCGACGCGGTCAGCGTTGCAGAAAATACGGCGGATATAATGAATGTTTTCATTACGAGAGCCTCCTTCTTCGCAATCTGCGACGCCGGGAGGGTAGGGTTAACAAGATATTAATCCCGGTACGGACTGCTTTTCCGTATTGGGCGACATTAACCTTAACAATTACTGAACCGAGGTCGGCGCCGGAGAAATTTCGGTCAGGACGCCCTAATACGCAGCGATTTCCACCTCATATCCTTCGTCCTGAAGGTTCGCGATAATACGGTCGAGATGATCCTGGCCCTGCGTGTCGATTGTCACATCCATGCAGGTCATTTTCGCCGGCAGGTCCGAATAGGTGCGGTGGTGACCGACGTCGATCACATTGCCGCCTTGGTCGGCGATGATGCTGGCGACGCGGACGAGTTGGCCGGGCATGTCGAGAAGCGAGACGCGCAGCCGTGCTAGCCGGCCCGCACGCGCAAGATCGCGCATAAGGATCATGGAGAGCAGCCGCGCGTCTATGTTGCCGCCGCAAACCACAAGGCCAACCGACCGGCCGCGGAAGCGGTCCGGGTCGGCGTAAACGGCGGCGAGCCCCATGGCGCCGGCGCCTTCGGCCAGAATTTTCTGTTCATTCATCAGGAGACTGAGCGCCCGCTCCAGCGGACGCTCCTCGATCAGGATGATATCGTCCACATGGTCGCGAACAATGTCGCGGGTTAGCGCGCCCGCCTCTTTCACGGCGATGCCTTCGGCGAGCGTATTGCCGCCGATGGCGCGCGCGCCGCCGTCGATGGCGTTGGCCATGGAGGGAAAGAGCGCCGCCTGGGCGCCGATGATGCGCGTATCCGGCGAGGCGTCTTTGGCGGCGAGCGCCATACCGGCGATGAGCCCGCCGCCGCCGATGGGAATGATCATGGCGTCAAAGCCTTCATCGCTCTGGCGCGCCTTTTCCTCGATCATTTCAAGCGCTACCGTTCCCTGGCCGGCGATCACGGCCGGATCATCGAAGGGATGCACGTAGGTCAACCCCTGCTCCGTACACATCTCATCGGCGAGACGCGCGGCGTCGTCGAATGTCATGCCAGATAGAACAACGTCAGCGCCGAGGGCGCGGGTCTGGCGGACCTTCACGTCGGGCGCGGTTTCCGGCATCACGATAGTCGCCGAAACGCCGAGCGCGCGCGCATGATAGGCGAGGCCTTGCGCATGATTGCCGGCGGAGGCGGCGATGACGCCGCGGGCTCGTTCGTCGTCGGAAAGACAAAGGAGTTTGTTAAGCGCGCCGCGTTCCTTGAAGGCGCCGGTATAGTGCAGGTTTTCAAGCTTCAACCAGATCTCAGCGCCCGTAAGCGCCGACAGCTTTTCCGCGCGCACGAGCGGCGGACGCGCGATCCGGCCTTCAATGCGGCCCGCTGCGTCGCGCACATCGGCGGCGTCAGGAAGCCGCGCGGGCGGCGTTTGCAGCGGGGAAGATAAGTCTTTAGCCATGGTCACGGCCTATACGAACTTGGTTAACAGATTTAGGGCCGAGGCGCCTGGCGGGCGCAACAATATCGCGCTTGAGCTGGCTCATATGGCATTTTCAACGAGGCGTCTATGGTGAATTCAGCGGATTACGCTCCGAGCAAGGCGTTTGAAACGCTGGGGGCGCCGTCGGGCGCGCCGTTCTGGGATGCGGTCGCGGCGGCTGAATTTCCGAAATCTATCCTGCGCTTTCGCAATGACCGGTGGGCGACGCGGGTGGGGCTTGGCGATCTTGACGACGCGGCATGGCTCGCCCATTTCGCGCGCTTTGAGCCATTGCCCGACAATATCGAGCGGCCGCTGGCGGTGCGTTATCACGGTCATCAGTTCCGTAGTTACAATCCGGAGATTGGCGACGGGCGCGGCTTTCTTTTCGCGCAATTATTCGACGGCGAAGGCCGGCTTCTTGATCTCGCCACCAAAGGCTCGGGCCAAACCCCCTATTCGCGCTTCGGCGATGGGCGGCTGACGCTTAAGGGCGGCGTGCGCGAATTGCTGGCGACGGAAATGCTGGAAGCGCTGGGCGTTTACACGTCCAAGACCTTCAGCCTGATTGAAACGGGCGAGGCGCTTCATCGCGGCGACGAGCCCTCGCCGACACGCTCCGCCGTGATGGTGCGGCTTGGTCATAGCCATGTGCGGTTCGGCGCGTTCCAGCGTCTGGCTTCGGAAGGCGACACGGCGGCGATTGGCGCGCTCATCGACTATTGCATTCGCCATTTCGATCCGGATCTCGCCGCGTCGCCAATGGAAAAGAAAACCGCCGCATTTTTTCATCGCGTGGTTGCGCGCTCTGCGCGCCTCGCAGCGCAATGGATGGCCGCCGGGTTTGTCCATGGCGTTCTGAATACGGACAATATGAATGTCACCGGCGAAAGCTTCGACTATGGCCCGTGGCGGTTCCTCCCCACGATGGACCCATCCTTTACGGCCGCCTATTTCGACCAGACTGGGCTGTACGCCTATGGCCGCCAGCCCGATGCCGTCATGTGGAACCTGTCGCGGCTCGGGGGCGTGTTGCTCGCGCTGTCGAACGAAGATGCGCTAAACACCGCGCTCCAGGATTTCGGTGCTCAATTCGAGCGCGCCATGGCCGATGCGTTCTTTGCGCGATTAGGGCTGGCGCGCGCCGAAGGCCGTAACGACGCGGATTACGCATTGGTCAGCGATCTTATGCAGTGGCTTCACAAGACGGACGCGCCGTTCGAGCAAGTGATGTTCGACCTCTTTGGCGGGGCCGCCGGCGAGGCGCGCCGCGCCCGCAGCCCGCTCGCGGCGCTCTATGGCGACAGCGGGTTCGAGCCGATCAGCGGCAAAATGAAAGACATAGAGCCGGACCGCCCGGCGCGCCTTGACCACGCTTATTTTCAAGGGGAGCGTCCATGCGGAATGCTCATCGACGAAATGGAAGCGCTGTGGGCGCCCATTGCAGACGCTGACGATTGGGCGCCGCTTGAAGCGAAAATCGACGCAATCCGCGCCATGGGCGCAGCGTATGATTTCGCGCCGTCCGTTTATGAAAAAGGTAAATCGTAAAGGCGCTGCGGCGCTGTGTGCGCTTGCCGGTCCAAGGGCCATTGGATAGCCTTATCTTAAGGAGCATTGATCATGGCCGAACAATTCGTGGCGACGCTCAGCGGCGAGCTCAGTATCTGGTTTCTCGCGACCGCCTATTTCGGGATGGTGATCGCCGAGCGCCTTTATTATCTGATCGCGCGGCGCGGCGCTTACAACAATGCTGACGCGCTCTGCTCCATCGGCTTGAACTTGATGAACAGCGTGATCGGCATCGGGGTTGGCTTTCTCCTCCCCTTTGCGGCCTCGGTTTGGCTTTTTGAGAATGCGCGTCTGTTCACAATCGACAATGTTTGGCTCGGATTGGCGATCGCATTTCTCGCCCACGAACTCGCCTATTATTGGGAGCATCGCCTCGGCCACCGGGTCGGGCTTTTTTGGGCCTTTCATTCGATCCATCATTCGTCGAACGAGTTTAACCACTCCACTGCGGCGCGCGGATTTTATCTCGACGGAAAACTGCAGATCGCCGGCGCCCTCGGCGCATCTTTGTTGGGCGTCTCCCCGGCGATTTACCTGGCGACTGTTGTGGTGAAGAGCGCCTTCGGCATTTGGAACCACGCGAGTTACGTGGGCGACCTCGGCTGGATGGAGAGGGTCTTCGCGACGCCGCGCAACCATATGGTGCATCACGCCAATCAGGCGAAATATATCGACAAGAATTATTCGCAAGTCCTGATCTTGTGGGACCGGCTCTTCGGCACGTTTCATCCCTATGAGGAGCGTCCCGTCGTGGGCCTCGTCAATCCCGTCCATGACAATAATCCATTAACGGCGCAATTCGCCGGTTTCCGTCAGCTTGCGGATCGAATGGCTACCGCTTCCGACTGGCGCGACAAGCTCGCTTATCTGTGGTGCCCGCCCGAATGGTCCCATGACGGTGTTTGCCGCAGCGATTGCCCGAAATATCGCGAGGCGATTTTACCCGCTGAATAAACCGGTCGCTTTCGGCTCGGACTTCAGGCTATGCTCCCCCGCGGAGGGCGGGGCATGGTTGATCCGGATAAGATTTTTGACCTCAGCGGACTGCTGGCCATGACCGGCTGGGCGATTCTGATCTTTTTGCCCCGGCGCTTTGCGCCATTATTCTGGATACCGCAATTCGTCATCCCGCTCATTTTGGGCGTGATTTACGCGGTTCTCATCGTGCCGAATTTCGCCTCGTCCGGCGGCGGCTTCGGATCGATTGCTGAAGTGCGCACGCTGATGCAGTCGGACGCGGCGCTGACGGCGGGTTGGCTCCATTATCTGGCGTTCGATCTGTTTGTCGGCTGCTGGATCGCGCGGCAGTCAGATACGGCGCGCATCCCCCGCGTCATCCAGGCGGCGTTTCTCCTCGCCACCTTCATGTTCGGTCCCCTCGGGCTTGCGCTCTTCCTGTTAACGCGCGGCGCCATGATCGGGGCCGTGAAGGCGGAGGACGCGTCATGAGCAGCGAGCGATTTCTGGACGACGACCGACTCACCCGCTCGTTTCTCGCGACGGGCTACTTCATGTTCGCGTTGCTCCTGGTCACAGCAGCGGTTGCGCTTGTGGATGCGCGGATGCTGAACGGCGTCAATATCTGGTGGAAGCCGCTTAAGTTCGACTTCTCCATTATGCTGCACGCCTTTACACTGGCGGTTCTGGCGCAACAGCTGGAGAGGCGCTTTCGCAACGGCGCAGTGATGGGGATTGTCGGTTTTCTGTTCGTGCTCGCCGCGGTCTTTGAGACGATCTACATCTCGGTGCAGGCGATGCGTGGGCGCCATTCGCATTTCAATTTCGAAACAGTTCCCGAACAGATCCTTTACGCCCTTATGGGTGTCGGCGCGATTTTGTTGATTGCTGCACCATTCGTGATGGGCGTACGACTCATTTTTCAGCGAACGGACGAAAAGTCCGGCTATCGGCTCGGGAGCATTTTGGGGATGACGATCGGACCCGTTCTTACCTTCTTCCTTGCAGGCTACATGTCGATGTCCGGCAGTCATTATGTGAACGCACCGGACGCGAGCGACGCCGGGGGCATCTTTCTGCTCGGTTGGTCGATGCAAGAGGCTGATTTGCGGCCGGCGCATTTCTTTGCGCTGCACTTGATCCAGGTCGCGCCGGCGGCGGGATTTGTTTTTGACAGGATTGCTGGGCCTGCTGCACGGCTCTTGGTTTGGGCCGTCACGCTCGGGACCAGCGCGCTCAGCGTGGGGCTCTTTGTCAGAGCCCTCTCAGGTCAGCCGGTCTGGCCCTTTTAGGGATTTGTTGACGCGCGCAACGCCGCGCTCAAACAAATGGACGCCTGTCACCAGCGTGACGATGGCGATAAAGCAGATCAAGACGATGATTACTGGCGTAAAGACCAAGCCGTTCACTCCCGCTCACATGGCTGTGAGTGTGGCGTGACTTTAAGAAAATTTTGTTAAATCCCGCGGCCGCAATGGCGCTATCGCGCTTACTCGGCGGCCTGTCCGCAAGCGCTGGGCGCGCCTTTTTGCGACAGGCGCGCAAGACGGCGCCGGAGGCGGGTAACGAAATAAGTGCCTGTAATCGCTACGACAGCGCCGATGAAGCTCAGAATGATTATCCCCGCCGGGCCCAGTAAATCCGCCATCTCTCTCCTCCAGCGGCATACGGTTTCGCAAGCGCGCTTTTGCCTACATGGGCCCTGTTTCGGGCCAGACAATGGCATTTTTGCCTCAGGGCCGGCGCTCCGTCGTTGAAACCTGTCGGCTGGGCGTTTCCACACGCGGTTTTTACCGTTAATATTCCGATAAGCTGCGAGGCTGCGCCCTTGGGGATGACGGGGGCGGGAGCGCTGGGGTTTTCGCCGCCAGCCTCAAAGGGGTACGGAAACAGAGGGGCCGAACAGACCAATGACCTCCGAAGTTGTGTTGATGAACCGCCAGGCGGTGGCGATGGCGGCGGACAGCGCGGTCACGATTTCCGGCCCGCAATATCTCAAGACCTATCAGTCGGTGGACAAGCTGTTTCCGCTTGTGGACGGCCAGCCGATCGCGGTGATGATCTACAATAACGCGGAAATCATGTCGACGCCGTGGGAGACGGTGATCTCTCTCTATCGCGAACAGTCGCGCGGCCGCCCGCTCGACACGGTCGACGATTACGCCGCCGACTTTATGGAATTCCTCTCCGGCAACCCGGATCTTTTTCCCGCCGACCATCAGGATACGGAATTCTTCAAGCATGTGGCGGTTGTCTACACTGTCATAGCCGAAGAATTCGACGGGCAGGTCGCCCATTTCCAGCAATCGAATGCGGGCCGCGTGCGCGATCATCTCTCGAGCATTTTTGAATTCGTCGTGGGGCAATTGCACGCCGATTATCAGCAAATGCCCGATGAGGCGCCGCGCGCAAATCTCGCCTGTTTCCCCCAAGGCATGGGCGAGCAGATCCGCCGCCGCTATTCGGGCGAAATCGACCAGTTGATGGAGCAAATGCTGGGGGCGCTGAAAGCGGACTATGGTGCACTCAATGTCTCCGAGTCAACGCGTGCGAAACTGCGTGAGATTGCGGTTTTCTCCGTCACCAAAGACGCTTTCTTTGAGCATTATACGGGGGTGGTCTTCGCGGGCTTCGGCGCGCGCGACAAGTTCCCGTCCATGCGGTCTTACCTGACGTCGAGCGTTATTCTCGGCATTTTGAAACGCCGCCAGGACCGGCAGGCGGATATGTCGTCCGATGCGGGCCCTGTGGTGCAGCCATTTGCGCAGGACCGCATGATCCGCACATTCCTGACGGGCATGGATCAGTATCTGCGCATGTTCATGTATGGCGAGACGCTGAAGCTTTCGATGAACCTTGTGGGCGACGTCATCAAGCGCGCGCCGAACCTCACCGACAGCCAGCGCCAGGCGCTGTTCCAGGATTATTCTGAAAACAATATGGGCCTCGCCGTGCGCGAGTTTTTCAAGTCCATCGACAGCTATCAGTATGCGGTGCATACGCGCCCGATTTATCGCGCCATTGGCTCCTTGCCGAAGCGCGAACTTGGCGAAACCGCCTCGTCGCTGATCAAGTTGAACTCATTCCAGCAAAAAGTGATGCACTCGATTGAGACGGTGGGCGGGCCCATCGATGTGGCGGTCATCACGCGCAATGGCGGGCTTGAGCTGCGCCGCGACAAACCTGATTTTTAGGAGGCCGGACCCATGACCGACCGTTTGAAACAGATCTGGGGCGGCTTTGAAGGCGTCACCGAGCGCCGCCTCACCGGGCGCGGCGTTGAAAACATTATGCGCCCCGAACGGCGCGACTACGCGTCTGATAACGCCGCGACCCTGCCCGAGGGCGTCAGCGCGCCGGCGCAAGCCGCTTTCGACGCGCTGAAGACGCGCCTCGCTTCAGAGGAATACAAAGCGGCGAAGAAAAAGCGCGGCCGCAAGGCGCGCGACGGGGCCGCCACGCAAGACTTTGCGGCTGAGCCGGATATCGCAACCGCGCCGGAAAGCGCCCGCCACATGCTGATCGGCCTCAAGGCCACGGAAGACCGCGTCCACCGCGCCGGCGCCAGCTATGTGCGCCACATGTCCTCAGAGGCCGGCCGTGAGCTTAACAGCCTTAAAAAACGCAAGAAGATTTTGGGTATCTTTTAGGCGGCGCGAACTGCCGGCAATGGCTGCTGAGCCCTGCAGGCCAAATTCCATGCGGGGTGCGAATACCCTTCCGCCCTGACCGAACGTTCCCGCGGGCGTTGGCCGGCATCAGCGGGTGCGTTAATGCGACAAATTCCGAAGGCCAGGCCTCAACCTAAGCAGGATCGCAATGGCGACTGCGACCGCTACTCAGCAGCGGCGGCCTCACTGGCGATGGCGTTTAGCGCGCCGGCCACACGGGCGGCGAGGGGCTCGCGGTCTTTAACGCCGTGTTCGTGCAGGGTACGGACGATATCGGTGGTGGCGACGATCACCTCGCCGTCTTCGTTTTCATAGACGAGCGCTTTCAGCGGCAGGGCGATGCCGAGCGTCTGGGCTGATTGCATGAGCGGCGTGCCGCCCTTGGGGTTGCCGAAGATGACGAGCGTCGTCGGGCGCAGCTCCTGGCCGACAGTTTTTGCGCCCGCCTTATGGTCGACGACTGCGAAAGTTTTAAACCCGCGCGCATCGACGCCGGCGCGCAGCTTTGCGAGCGTGGTCGCGAAGTCATTGGCGCTGACCGTGCTCACAAGGCTCGGGCCTTCCGCCTTCATCATGGTCTCGGCGGCCTCTTCGCTGGCCTCAGTTGTAGAAGCAGCGGCCGTGGCGCTGGCGGAATTGGTGGCGGCGGTGGCGCAGCCCGCGAGCAAGGCGGCGGCGATCAAACTGGTGCGGATCATTGGATGTCTCCCTGTTTTTGGGGTCACTTAACAGCGCCATGGCGACTGAGACAAGCAAGCGCCGCCAAATGTGAACTGATGTCAGCCCCCGATCAGCGCCAGAATATCGTCCTTGCGCGCCAGAAGCGCCTGGCGGCCTTCCTCGATAAACTCGTCGGCGCGGTCAAAGGCGGTGGGCATGGCGTCGCGCATGTCTGGCTTCAGGAGGACGTCAGGCGGATCGATTTGCCCTTTGGCGCGCGCCAGATGCATCTGGAAGATGTCGGCGGCGGCGTAGGCGGTCTCGAACAGATAGGGCGAGGCGTCAGCGCGCGCCCTGAAGAGTTGAATCTGTTCTTCCACACGAAGTTTTGTGTCCTCGATCAGCTGCGCAATGGCGCCGGTCATGGTTCCTTTTTTCTCTTCGCTAACCGCGGGCAATGACGCCGGGCGCACAGCCGGAACGCTTGCCGGCAGCGGGTCGAACCGGTCAAGCACGCGCGGGACGGCGTTCAGATCAACGCTGATGACAATGTCAGCGCCGAGATGGCGGGCGAGCGTCACCGGCGCCGGATTGGCGACGGCGCCGTCCACAAGCCATCTATCCTGGTGCTGCACAGCGTGGAACACCACGGGGATCGCGCTTGAGGCGCGCGTTGCGTCGATCACCGAGCCTTCCGTGATCCACACTTCCCCGCCGTCGCCGAGATCGGCTGCGACGGCGCCGAATTTTACCGGCAGGTCTTCGATCTGTTGGTCGAAATCGCGGAAAGCGTCAAAAATTGGCGCGGCGTCAATAAAGCCTCCACGCTCCACCTTCAAAGAAAACGCGCTGAGCGCCGAGAGCGGTTTCAATTCGCGCGCCCACGTCTCCAATTCGTCGAGCGCGCCGATCAGGTGAGCGCCGCCTACAAGTGCGCCGACCGAACAGCCGGCGATGACGTCCGGCTTCACGCCGATTTCTTCAAGGCCTTGCAACACGCCCACATGGGCCCAGCCGCGGGCGGCGCCGCTGCCGAGCACAAGGCCGATTTTTTTCGCCATAGAGTCTTCTCCGGGTAAGGATTTCTTAACGGCCGCAGAACCGCAGCTGACGACAATTCGATCGATAAAATCAACGCCAGCTTAACCATAAGGCGTAAGACTGCGGGCGAAAGGTCCCGGCTTATGAATTTGCTGAAATCATCGCTCCTGTCAGGGCTTGCCGACCGGCTGAATTTTCTGGCGTCGCGCTCCGGCGTGATCGCGGAAAATATCGCCAACGCCGACACGCCCAATTACATCGCCCGCGACGTCCAAAAGCCCGAGTTCAAAAAACTGGCGACGCAGGCGATGCGCGTCAGCGATGCGCGCCACATCGCCAGCCCGCGGAAGACGGGCGCGGCGCGTGTGATCAGCGCGCCCGACGGGGACGCGGCGCTGAACGGCAACCAGGTCTCGCTGGAATCGCAAATGATGAAGCTTTCCGAGACGCGCATGAATTATCAGCTTGCTTCCACCGTCTACCGCAAAGGGCTCGACATGATGCGTATCGCCGTACGCGGCGGCGGCCGGTAGGAGCGTGGTTGATGGATGACCTGAGTACAGCCTTGCAGATTTCGGCCGCCCGCGCGCGAAGGCGCGCAACGGAGATATGCGCGCGAAGGCGCGCAACGGAGATATGCGCGCGAAGGCGCGCACCTCAAAGAGCCGGCGGCGCGACGATTACGGGAGACGCGTAATGGATGACCTCAGCACAGCCCTGCAAATCTCCGCCGCCGGCATGCGCGCGCAATCGGGCCGGGTGCGGATCGTTGCGGAGAATCTCGCCAACGCCAATTCGACCGCGGAAGCGCCGGGCCTCGACCCTTATCGCCGTCAGGTGCCGGTTTTCTCCGCCTTTCTGGACCGGAACACGGGCGCCAACCTTGTGGAAGTAAGCCGCGTGGCGCTCGACCCGTCGGCTTTTTCGTTGCGTTTTGACCCCAGCCATCCGGCGGCGAATGAAGAGGGGTACGTCACGCTGCCCAACGTCAATCCTCTGGTGGAAATGATGGATTTGCGCGAAGCGCAGCGCTCCTACGAAGCCAATCTCGGCGCACTCGACAGCGTACGGACGATGGCCGGCGCTACTTTAAGAATTCTGGAATAGCGCTATGACCGACGCCCTCACCGCCGCGCAGGCCTATGGCCAAATCGCGAAAATCGCTTCGAACGCGCCGCAATCCGCGGCGACGCCTGATCTTGCAAAACCGGATTTCGGCGCGCTCGTCCAGGACGCGGTGGCGCAGACAACCAACGTTGTACAGGCGGGCGAAGCCGCCGCCGCCGGCGTCGTCGCAGGCGATGCGAACCTCGTCGATGTCGTCACCGCCATCTCGGCGGCGGAGGTTTCGCTAGAGGCGGCGATCGCCGTGCGCAACCGCGTCATCGAGGCGTATCAGGAAATCCTCAGGATGCCGATTTAGTGAAAAACCGCTGCGCGCCACGCGCACGCCGGTTTTTTGTGCTGAGCCTTAACGCGCCAACACCGCCGACAAAGATAGAGAGCGCTGCGGGGATAGGCACCTCGCTGACGCCGTCCGGACTTGCCAGAAAGATAGCCCGGCTTGTGTCTTCGAAAACGACCTGAAAGGCTAGCTGCCCCACATCGTTAAAGCCATCCGAGCCCAGCAGTATGCTTGCAACAACTTTGCCGGTCAGTGTGTCGCCTGTTCGTAGGATTTCCGTAAATATGCCGCCCATGACAACCGACAAGCTCAGGAACGTTTCTTGGGTCGCGCCCGAAACCGTTGTCAGTTGTGTCAAGAGTGCAGCGTCACCCTGATTATTCAATAACGAAGCAATTCTGGGATCAATCAGGTTACCATCAACATCAGTTTCAATCGGGAAGCGCAGCACGTCGCTTCCATTCGCCGAATTAATGACGAGTTCGCCGGCCAGCGGTGTTGTCGACGTATCGAGCCTTGTATAGCTCACTTGCCCGTCGTCATTGATTGCGTAGCCGCGCGCCCCACGAGCCTCCGGGAACCGCAATATCTCTTCACCCGACGCCGTTAGGGCTAGAATCGTTCTGTCAGGCCCACCGCCCCCGTCAAAAGCAATAAGCAGATTGCCATTATCGCTTTGGCCCAGGAATTGAGGCTGTTCGAGAAGGGCGATTTCAGCAAAGCCGTCATTTGCGTTGCCGGAGAATACCCTCAGCGGATTAGTGCTTCCGTTTCCCGTTCTTGAAAAAAATGCGATATCGCCATTTGCGCTGACTATAGCAGATGAGGGCTCGAAGGGACCATTGATGTCTTCACTCAACAGTGTGGTCTGTTCGCCATCCCGAAACAGTTCGATCGATTCTGGGATATCAAAATTAGAGCTTCCATAGACGGCGATAATGTCGCCGCTTTCGGTGAGATTGAAGCCCCGAAAATCAGTACTGTCCCGAACCCGCGATGGCTCAATGGTGGTCTCGCGGTTGCCATCCTTAAACAGGAGTACTCCGGCGTCGCGCACCCCTATTGCGACCTCATTTGCATTATTCAATTGAGGGCCGCCTGCATAAGAGAAGGTTTCCATCGAATCGAGGATTTGTTTATTGCCTGATAAGTCCGTTAGGATGAGAAAGGTTCGACGCGCGGCGGTAGGATTATTCGGGTCTCGCTGAAACGGCGTCGCGTAGCTGACAAATCCAATATCGTTCAATGTAACGCTGCTGAAGCCAAAAGACGACGGCGATGCTGGCGCAGCGTCGATCTGTTGCAACGTGTACGTAGCAGCAACCGCTGCCGCACTTTGAGCAACCAGAAATGGAAGAACTAAAGCAAAAATCAACTTTTTCATGAAGACCCCAACCCGATCGTAACTCACAGTATATGATAAATGTTGAGCAATTTTCTGTAAAGGGACACAGTCTGTGAAGCAGTAATCGATAAGACCCAATCAATTTCATGTTCGGCAAACTATCTGTTTCGATTGCCAAGAAATCGGCATTGATTTTCGGTTGCTCTGCGCCGCCTTCTTGCTCGTCTTGTTCCGACGCGCCATCATCGGCCCATGACCAAACCCTTCGACACGCTGATCAAGAACGCGAAGATTTTCGACGGCCACGGCGGGAAGCCGTTTGTGGGCGAGATCGCCATTAAGAACGGGCGGATTTCGGCGCGCGGCAAATATCTGCCGGACGATCTCGCCGAAGAGGTGATCGATGCGGACGGGCTCTGGCTGATGCCGGGGCTCCTCGATATTCACACCCATTATGATCTCGAAGTAGAACTCGCCCCCGGTCTGCCGGAAGCGGTGCGACACGGCACAACGACCGTGGTGGTCTCAAACTGTTCGCTGGGGCTCGCCTTCGGGGCCCAGCGCGAGAACGGCGAAGACCCGATTGTCGATTGTTTTGCACGCGTCGAAAACATCCCGAAACATGTCCTTAAAGCGGTCGCTGATAAAGTGACCTGGTCGCGCTCCGACGCGTATCTGGCGCACCTGGAAAGCCTCAATCTCGGCCCGAACATTGTGCCCATGATCCCTTATTCCATGTTGCGGATCGCCGCCATGGGCACGAACGCGTCGGTGACGCGCGATCCCACCGACACGGAAATGGCGGAGATGGAACGGCTGCTCCAGAAGGGTATGGAAGAAGGCTATGCGGGTTTCTCCTCCGACGCCCTGCCGTTTCATTATCTCGCGAACGATCCGAACCGCAACAAGCGCATCCCGTCGCAATATGCGGGCTTTAAGGAGTTGCGGCGGCTCACCGATATCGTGCGTAAATTCGGCCGCGTGTGGCAGGCGACGCCGCCGACGGAAAGCCCGCTGAAGGTCTTCCGCACGTTTTTGCTGACAAGCGGGCGCTTCTATAAAAAAGCATTGAAGATCACCGCTGTCGCCGCGCTGGACGTGCGCGCCGATCGGCAAATCATCAAATCGGCATTCCTCCTGTCACGGATTTTAAACTCACCGCTCATCAAGGGAAAATTCGCGCTTCAATCTCTGGCCGCGCCGTTCAAGGTTTGGTCCGACGGCCCGGTGACGCCGCTCGCCGAAGAGGTGCCGGAACTTCGTGAGCTCATGATGATCGATCTTGAAGATGATGATGCGCGCGCTGCGCTCTATGCGGACCCAGACTTTGAAGCGCGGTTCAAGGCGATGTGGCGCAAGGGCAAGTTGGGTTGGAGCCTGGCGCGCTTGCGGCGGATTTTGCGCACCGAAGAGCTCGCCATGCGCCGCGACATATCGGAAATGTTTATTGAACGCGCGCCGGTGGCGTCGTGGCGCGGGGAGTGTTTTGCGGATATCTTTGACCGCCTGAAGAAATTCCAGGCGACGCAAAGCGGCGCGAAAGACCCTGATGAAAGGGCGGCGTTTGAGGGCTTCCCGCCTTGCGAAGACGACGCCGATTTCGTCTTTCACCTCTTAAAGACTTACGACCGCGACCTCTACTGGCATACGATCAGCGCCAACGCCGACGAAAATCTCGTACGTAAGCTGACAATGTCACCCCTATTTCTGCCGGGTTTTTCCGATTCCGGCGCGCATCTGACGAACCTCGCTTTTTATGATGTGAATTTGCGGGCGCTCAAGATTGCTCTTGAAGACAGCGGCGACGAGGGCGTCGCTTATATGGTGCGCCGTCTGACACACGATCCGGCTGAGCTGTTCAACATTGAAGCAGGCTCAATCGATCCTGGGGCGCAGGCCGATCTCGTGCTGATCGATCCGCAAGCGCTCGCCAAACATGACGGCGTCGCCGGCACGACCCGTATTCATCGCGAGGTTCTCGGCCATGATCAGTTGGTCAACCGAGCGGACGGCGTTGTTAAAATGACCATGATCGCCGGCGAGACCGTCTGGCGGGGCGATGCATTTACGGACACGTTTGAAGCGAAGAAGCTCGGCCGCGTTCTCCTTGCCGGCGGTAAAGCGCCGCCCGCCGCCATGATGGTCGCTGCAGAATAGCGGTCCGCCAAATAAACCGTTCTAAAATTAATGTTCCGATCCGCGGCCGACCGGATATGAAAAGTGGTAATGGCTGGGCGTGGGGCGTTTCTTTTTTGGCTCTTCTTGATTCTCGCTGTGGCGCCTTCGCGCGCAACGGCGGAGGAGCCCTGGCGGCTGCAATCGGCGCTCGATCTGCCCGACTGGCTGCGCGTCTCCGGCGAAACCCGCCTGCGCTACGAAGCGCTGGACGGCCAGTTTCGCGCTGGGCGCACCGGCGGCGATCAGGGTTTTTTCATCCGCTCTCTTTTGCTGACCGAAGCGGACACAGGCGCGGTGACGTTCGGCGTGGAGCTACAGGACAGCCGCGCGTATCTCACCGACAGCGGAACGCCGCTGACGACCAGTTTGGTCAATCCGCTGGATGTGTTGCAGGCCTATGCGCGCGTGAAGGCGCCGGGTCTTCTTGGCGCAGGTTCGCGAACCGATCTGATCCTTGGCCGCCAAACAGTGAACATCGGCTCAAGGCGTCAAATCGCGCGCTTCGGCTACGCCAACGTCATCCGGAATTTTACGGGCGCGCACGCAGTGTCAAAAAACGATCGCGGCGATGAGCTGCACATTGTTTTGGTTTCCCCGCTTGGGCGCGCGCCCACATTGCGCAGTGAGCTTGACAATAATGTCTTGCGTTTTGACCGCGAACAGTTTGGCCGCCGCGTTTGGGGCCTACACTATCGGCGCGCGGACATCGCGCTTTTGTCCGCGCCTGATCTCTGGGGCGAGCTATTCGTTTACGGATTAAATGAAGAAGATACAGATCGCGTCGCCACGCCGAACCGGCAATATGTCACGCCGGGGTTCCGGCTGTTTAGAAAACCGAAGGCCGGGCGGTGGGATATAGATCTGGAAGGCGCGCTACGGCTCGGAACGCGCCGGGCCACGAGCGATGCGGGCGATACGCAGGACTTGAAAGTGCGCGCTTCGTCGCTAATGGCGCGCGCCGGCTATACGTTCGACGCGCCCTGGCGCCCGCGCGTCGCCCTTCAATATTTCTGGGCGAGCGGCGATGAAGATCCCGACGACGACCGCTTCGATCAATATGAACGCCTGTTCGCAGCGCGGCGCACCGACCTCAACCATACGGGTCTCCACGGGCCGTTGACCTTTACAAACCTGTCGGCGCCGGGCGTGCGGCTCGATGTGAAGCCGACGGCGCGCACCGATGCGCGGCTCCACTATTCCGCTGCCTTCCTCGCCTCCGACACGGATACGTTCACTGTCTCGCGCCTGCGCGACGCGTCCGGTCAGTCCGGCGACTTTGCGGGTCACGCGATCGACATGCGCGCCCGCGCCCGTGTATTGCCTGGCAATCTTGTACTTGAAGTCGGGGCCTCGGCGTTCGTCTTTGGCGAATTTACGAAAGCAACCCGCGCTGACCCGCGCGTCAATCGGACGCTTTACGCTTACCTTCAGGCGACGGCCAGCTTTTAACGCCCGCTTAACCCCTCGCCCACGCTTCTTTAACCATCGCGTGGGCAAAATCTGCCGGGTTTTGGAGGCGATAACCGGATGATTACAGGACCAGAAATACTGGCGATTGCGCGCGAGGCGTTCATGGTGACCCTGCTTGTGGCGGGCCCGGCGATGCTCGCAGGGCTTTTGGTCGGCCTCGCCATTGCGCTCATTCAGGCGTTGACGCAAGTGCAGGAGCTGACGCTCGTCTTTGTACCCCGTATCGTCGTCATGTTCATTGTGATCGCCCTGTCGCTGCCCTTTATGGGCGCCGCCCTCGGCGAGTTCGCAACCAAACTCTACGCGATGATCGCCGCCGGCGGCGTCTAGCGAGCCGGAGATGACCGGCGCCCAACTCCTCGCAGCGCTTCCGGTGGACGTGTTCGTCGCGTTCGCCGTCTTCTGCCGCGTGGGCGCGCTTTTTATGACGGCCCCGGCCCTTGGCGATTTCACATTAAGCCCGCGCATCCGGCTTGCCGGGGCGCTTGGCGTTTCCGCCGCGCTCGCGCCCGTGGCCGCCGCCTTCTATCCGCCGATTGCGGACACTGTCAGCGCCATGGCGTATCTTATCGTCGGCGAGATCATCGCTGGCGTTTTTCTGGGTCTCGCAGCCCGCGTTTTTGCGAGCGCGCTCAATGTGGCCGGGCAGATCATCGCCTTTCAGATGGGGCTCGCGCTTGCGCAGACCTTTGATCCGACCCAGGAGCTGCAAGGCGCGATCGTCGGCGGGTTTCTCGCGATCCTCGGCACGACCATGATTTTCGCCACGGATCTCCACCATGTGATGTTGGCGGCGCTTAGCGATTCCTACTCGCTGATCAGGCCGGGCGTCATGCCGGTGATGGGCGATCTTTCCGAGGTGATGACGACAACGCTCAGTCAGGCGTTTTCGCTGGGCTTGCGTTTGTCGGCGCCGTTTATTCTTTTCGGTCTCGTCTTCTATGTGGGGGCGGGCGTTCTGAACCGCCTGATGCCGCAAGCGCAGGTCTTCTTCATGCTGATGCCGGCGAACCTTTTTGTCGGACTGATGCTCCTGATGCTGACGACCGGATTGATGATGACCGCGTTTCTCGCAGGCTTTGAAGACCACCTCTCACAGTTTCTGAGATAGGCGATGGCGGAGCAAACAGATCAGGCCCAGCGCACGGAAGAGCCGACGCCAAAGCGTCTGGAAGACGCGCGCAAAAAAGGCGACGCGCCGAAGAGCCAGGAGGTCACCGCCGCGGTGATGCTTGCGGCAGGTGCGCTCGGGCTTTGGCTTCTCGGCGCGCCCGCAGCGGAAAGCGTCGCCGCGCTTGGCGCGCCGTTTATCGGCCGGCCCCATGATTTCATCGTCGATGCGGGCGCCATGCAGGCGTTGTTTGCGAGCGTCGCATTCAAGGCGGGCGCCGCGTTCGCCGCCTTCGGCGTCCTCATTGTCATCGCCGCCATTCTCGGCAATGTGACGCAGGCGCGTCCGGTTTTCACCACTGAGCGCATGAAGCCGCAATTGTCGAAGATCTCGCCCCTCGCCGGCGCCAAGCGCATATTCGGGCCCACGGGGCTGGTAAATTTCCTCAAAGGGGTCGGCAAACTCTTGATCGTTGGGGCGATCCTCATCTTCGCGTTATGGCCTGACCGCATGTTGCTCACCGGGCTTGTTTATGCGCCGGAACGCGATCTCCTTCAGACGATTTCCGTAACGATCCTGAAGCTCACCGGTCTGACAGTCGCCGCCATGCTCGTGATTGCGGCGCTTGATGTGGGCTATCAGCGCCACGCCTGGCGCAAGCGGCTGCGGATGACCAAGGAAGAGGTTCGCCGCGAGCAGAAAGAAACCGAGGGCGATCCGCAGATCAGAGCGCGGTTGCGCTCACAGCGCGAGGCGGTCTCCCGCCGCCGCATGATGGTCGCCGTGGAAGATGCAACGGTCCTGATCATGAACCCGACCCACTATGCGGTGGCGCTGAAATATGAAGCGGGCGATGACGGCGCGCCGATCTGCGTCGCCAAGGGCGTTGACGATCTCGCCTTGCGGATGCGTGACGTCGCCAACGACAACAATGTGCCTGTTATTGAGAACCCCCCGCTGGCGCGCGCGCTCCACGCCGCCGCCGAGCTCGATCAGGAAATCCCGATCGACCATTACGAAGCGGTGGCGAAAGTGATCGGCTTCATTATGAGCCGGTCAAAGGCGTCAGATTAACAAAGCGTTAACCTTTTGAGCGCCTTCAAAAGGGCGTTGGAAAATGTGGCGCCGCGCCGCGAACGCGCCCATGGTGAGCGGCTGCATATTTTGCGCAGATTTTTTGCTGAGGAGCGCAACGCGTGTCGGACGTTGATCTGAAAGAAAAGCCTGAGGAAGCGCCCGCGGAGGACGCCGCGCCGCCGGACCCTGACGCCGCCGAGCCTGCGCGCGCGGCTGAGGCCAATGAAGCGCCGGCGCTTGATGCTGATCTGCAAAAGGCGATGGACGACGCCAAGCACGCTGTTGAAGAAAAAAAGGCCGCAGCCGGTGGCGGTGGGTTTTGGCAATTCGTCTCCTTCGGGTTGGTTTGGGCGGGTCTGGCGCTCGCTTTCGCCGCGCTCGGGTTGATCTTTTTCTCCTCGGAGGGAACGTCCGGCGCCGGCGTTGTCTTGATCATCGGCCTCGGTCTCGTATTAGCGCTCTTTATCGCTGGCGGCGTGTTGAAGCTCTTTTCGCCGCTTCTGTTGACGGGCGCCATGCTGCGCCAGGCGTCAGGAAAGAAACCAGCGGAAGCCGCGCAGCTTGCAGGGTCCGATATCCTTTCAGCGTTGCAGCTTGCGGAGAAAATTCTTGATGCGGATGAAGACGCGCGCCTGATCACCCGTCGTGACGGCGTCGTTACCTTCGCCAACCCCGCCTATCAGGCGTTGGCGCAAACGGCGGGCGTTTCCGGCCCTGCCGGCTTGCCGCCGCGGATCGATCGGTTGTTCGCCCAACAAGGGGATGAGGCGACGAAGCTCTTCCGCCTTTGCCGCGCGGCAAAGTCAGGCGCGGCGGCGGAGGAAAGCATCTATCAGCTGATGGGGCTTGAAGGCGGCGGTCAGCGCCGGCGTTTTGAAGTTTCGGTGCGGCCCATTGCGGACGCCGACGACCATGTGAGCTGGCGATTGCGCGAATTGCCTGTGGAGGAAGACGAGCATGACGCGCTGGCCGCGGCCTATGCGGATTTTGTCTCGCCCGTCTTTGCGCTGGAAAAATCCGGTCAGATCGCCTGGGCGAATGCGGCAATGCGTGACCGGCTCGGCGCCTCGCGGGGCGCCTTGCGCCATATTGACGATGTAGTTCTCGGCGAAAGCGCGGAGTCGGTCGCGAAGCTCTGGCGGGTCGACGCCAGCCCGGTGGAGGCGCGCGTGCGCCGTCGTTTCGGCGATCCGATCGACGGTGTTTTCAAAGCCTTCCGGCGCGGCGGTGTCGGAGAAGGGTTCGTTTGCATCGCGCTTGAGACGGACGCGGTTGATGAAAAAGAAGAAGATGTCTCCGTTTCCGGCGACATGACGGAGGCGCCTTTCGGCGTCGCCGTGATCGAAGGCGAGATTGGCCGCGACGCACGCATCGTCGAGGCGAATAAGGCGTTTACGGATGTTTTTGGCGGAAAGAAGAAAAATGCGCCGCTCGCAAAAGCCTTGCCGCAATCGGCGCAAGACGACCTCGCCGCCGAAATCAAGAGAAAAGCCAATGCGGGCGGGGCGCCACGGGCGGTGGAGGCGATTGTCGGCGACGGGCCGAACGCGCAGCACCACGCGCTTTTTGCGCGGCCGGTGAAACGCCGCCGCGGCTCTTACGGCGTGCGTCGCACGCTTCTTTATTCCGTTGACGTTAGCGAACGCAAACGCATGGAGCAGGATTACCTGCAGGACCAGAAGCTGAAAGCCATCGGCCATCTCGCTGGTGAAGTGGCGCATGACTTCAACAATCTTCTGCAGGTGGTGATGGGCAATTGCGAGCATTTGATGTTGCGCCATCCGGCGGGTGATCCGGCGTATCAGGAGCTGGTGCTCATTCGCGAAAACGCCCAGCGCGCCGCGAATATGACCAAGCAATTACTCGCCTATTCGCGCAAGCAAACATTGACCGCCAAAGTCGTCTCCATGACCGATATCCTGCTCGACTTTTCGCGGTTCCTCGACCGCGCCGTGGGCGAGAAGGTTAAGCTCGATTTGATCAACGGCCGCGGCTTGCCGCCGGTGAAGGTTGACCGCAATCAGCTCGAGACGGCGATCATGAACCTCGCCGTCAACGCCCGCGACGCCATGGCGCCGGAAGGCGGCAAGCTCACCATCACCACGAAACTCGCGACCGCTGATGAGATCAAAAAGGCCGGCCTACCCGGTCTCGACGCGCAGGATCACCTGTTGATTGAAGTGACGGATACCGGGCCCGGTGTGCCGACGGAGATTGTGGACCGCATTTTCGATCCCTTCTTTACGACCAAAGACGAAGGCAAAGGCACAGGCCTCGGGCTTTCCACCGTATACGGCGTTATCGGTCAGATGGGCGGCGCGATCTTTCTTGATAGCGAAGAAGGCAAAGGGGCGACGTTCAGAATCTATCTGCCGGCGTTCGACGGGGAAATTGAGGCTGAAGTGGATGAGGACGCTGCGACGGCGCCGCCGTCAGCCGATTACACGGGTTCCGGCCGTATTCTGGTTGTGGAAGATGAAGATCCCGTGCGCGCCTTCGTGGTGGCGACGCTGGAGCGGTCCGGATATGAGGTGACGGCGGTGGAGGACGGCATCGACGCGCTGGAGCTGTTCGAAGACGGCGACACCGACTTCGATCTTGTTATCTCCGATGTGATGATGCCGGAAGTGGACGGTCCGACGCTGGTGGAGCGCGCGCGCGCCGAACGCGGCCTGTCGGCGGGCGTCATTTTTATGTCGGGGTACGCGGAGTCCAATGTGCGCGAACAACTCGATAAGATTTCTGACGCCGGGTATATCCAGAAGCCGTTTCCCATGGCCGCGCTCGGCGCAAAGGTCAAAGAAACCCTCGCCTCGCGCAAAGCGGTTAATTGAGCCGTATAGAGAACATTGACGGCTAACGGCCCCGTCAGCGAACGACGTGCCACTGCGTTTGCCGTCCGGCGAGATAGCGCACGCTCTCGCCGTCGTAACAGGCGCTTTGCTCCAGCTTGATTTGAGCCAGGTGTCCGCGCCATTCCTTCACGGGCGCCTTCACATTGCCCTCGATTGCATAGCAAGTATCGGCGTTGACCGGCCAGTCGCCGCGCACCGGCGTCTCGCCCTGATTGTCCCACATGCCGATGGTGGGTCCCGGCGCGTGACCGAAAAACCCGATCGGATGCGTGTAGGTGCTGCAATCGATCCCGCTCCTGGCGCATTTTCGTGCGGTGCGCGCCAGAACCTCGTTGCCGCTGGCGCCAACCTCGAACGAAGACGTCAAATGGTCTTGCCATTGATTGCCGCGCGCGAGCGCCGCAACGAGGCCCTTGGGCGGCGCGCTTTCGCCGGCCAGCGCCACATAGCCCATCTCCTGTGTATCGGTGCAAAGTTTCAGATAACAGATACCCACATCCGTATGCAGAACGTCGCCCCGCATGATCACGCCGCTCTCGCCGCAAAAGGGTTGATCAGTTTCGCAAGCAAGCGACGGGCGCTGCAAGTTCACATCGGGTTGGAACCAGGGAGCAAGATTTAAATCTTCAAAGCGCTGGCGAATATACCAGGCCACATCGTCCGTCGTGGTGACGCCGGGTGTGATGACGCGCGCAGAAAAAGCCTCGCCGATGACCATCCGCGCGAGCGAGACGATATGGCCGTACGCCTCCATTTCACCAGCGCTGCGCGTCTCGGCCCAGCGCACCACAAGCTTTTCCGCGGACGTAACCCGCGCGTGAAAATCTTCGGGCAATACTGACAGCAGCCGCTCATGCAGCGCATGCGTGAGCCCGTCCGCCACCGGCCAATCGTCTGATATATTGACGCCGATCGTTTGCGGATTTTTTTCAACGATCAACGCGCCGAGCGCTTTCCATTGCGCATCGAGGTCGCCGCCTTCCCAGGCCGCTTCATAGGGCGCGCCCAGCGGATAGCGGTTCACGGTCAGAAGATCGAGCGCGTCGCCCTGCCGGTGGAACATGAGGATCGTGGTGCGACGCGCCGCGAACGCTGGCTGCGGGACCAGGGAAAAATAAATCGGGTCTTCGGCGTATTCGCGATTGATGACGAGCCACATATCAACGCCCGTCTCGTCCATCAGCGCCGGCAGCAGGTTTTGCAGCCTGTCGGCGACCATGGCGTTCTGCGGCGCGATCCGGTCGCGATAATCAAGGATCGCGCGATCGCCCGCGATGACGCGGCCCTGGTCAAATTTCTGGGCGAAACTCTGCGCGCCGGACATTACCATGATCATTGCGGCGAGCGCCGCAAATTTGTTTCCGATTTTCATGGGACGACCCCTCTTGTTTCCTCAATCTTATCCGACCTGGCGCCCTGACGCCCGGAATTTTTACCCAGGCGCTCGCCGCCCGCTTTTCCCGTCCGGCGAACAAGCGTACTTGTCCCCCATGCGTGAAATTGTTTTCGACCTGGAAACGACCGGTTTCCGATTTGACGAAGGCCACCGGATCGTAGAGATCGGCGCCGTTGAGATGGTGCGCGGGGCCCTCACCGGCAAAACCTTCCACACCTATGTGAACCCCGAACGCGATATGCCGGAGGGCGCCTATAATGTGCATGGGCTGTCGGAAAAATTCCTGAGCGATAAGCCGGTGTTTACTGACCCGTCCGTGGCGCGCGCGTTTCAGGCCTTTGTGGGCGACGCTGATCTGGTGGCCCATAACGGCGTCTCGTTCGACGTGCCGTTTATGAATGCGGAACTCAAAGCGGCGGGTTTTGCAACGCTCGACAACAGAGTGATCGACACGCTGCATATCGCGCGCAAAAAATTCCCGGGCTCTCCGGCGAGCCTCGACGCGCTTTGTTCACGCTTTGGGGTCGATACGAAAGAGCGCGAACGCGACGGCCACGGCGCGCTGCTCGATTCCAAATTGCTGGCGACGGTCTATATTGAACTAACAGGCGGCGCGCAGGCGGGCCTCGACTTTGCAGATAAGGCGGGACGCGCGGCGCGCAATCGCGGCGGGCGTCAGGCCGCGAAGCAACGACCGGCGGCGCTGAATAGTCTCGTCACGGACGAAGAAGCCGCGGCGCACGCCGCGTTTATCGAAGAGATGGGCGCCGATTGCCTCTGGCTTAAGGCGCCAGGGGGCCGCTAGACCTGTACGCCTGCTTGCGGCGCGGCGGCGGCTTGCGCTTTTCGTTGCTGATAGATCGCAAAGAAATCGAGCGGATCGAGCATAATCGGCGGGAAATTTCCTGACGTCGTCGTCTCGGCGATGATCTGGCGCAGGAAAGGAAACAGGAGCCGCGGGCATTCGACCAGCATGATTGCTTCGAGTTGTTCTTGCGGCACATTCTTGATTTCAAAGACGCCCGCGTAAGTGGATTCAACGACAAAGGCCACGTCACCGCCGCGTTTAGCGTGCGCTGAGACCGAAAGTTCCACTTCATACTGGTCATTGTTGAGGGCGCGGCCGCTCACATCGACGCTAACGTCAATGGCGGGCTGTTCGCCGGTATCCATAAAGCTTTGCGGCGCTTTCGGATTCTCGAAGGAGTGGTCTTTCAGGTATTGCGCGAGCACGCGCATGCTTGGCGCAGCGCCATTTTGCCCTGGTCCGTTTTGTGGGCCGTTTCCTGGGGCGTCGCTCGGAGGGGTCTCGGACATCGTGTCACCGGAAATCTTGTTGCATCAATAGTGGAAAAGAGGCCGCGTCTTACACGTCGGCGCGCCTCGCCGCAAGGGTGAGCGCCTAATACCGGTGGACCGTAAAGGTGGTGCGCCCCGACTCGATGGAACGCCGCAAACGCGCCAGCGCCTGACGCGCGATCCAGCGCCGCACCGGCGGCACAAGCAGCGAGAAGCCGATAAAATCGGTGATAAAGCCGGGCGTCATCAAAAAAGGCGCGGCGATGATTAAAAAGACGCCATCCGCAACCGCCTCGACGGGCGGTTTGCCGTTGGCGAGATCGGCCTGCGCGCTGGTGAGCGCGGCGAGACCCTGCAGGCGCAAAATAACCCCGCCGATCAACGCGGTCGCCACACATGCGCCGACCACGGGCCAAACGCCGAAGGCGCCGCCTGCGGCCAAAAGAACGTAGATTTCGGCGATCGGACCGATCACAAACAGCGTAATGAGGGCAAGGGTCATGCGCTTTGAGGTGTTTTCCTAAACTTTCAGACTTATATAGTATCGCAGACGCGAAGTTTAAGTTACCGGCGCCAGGACGCCAAATAACAGATTATGGATCCAGTTCTCCTCATTTTTATCGGCCTTGCAGGCTTTGTCGTGTTTCGGCTGATCTCGGTGCTGGGCACGCGCACCGGCCATGAGCAACAGCATGACATTGAGGGCCTGCAACGGGCGGCGCGCGGGGAGACGTCGGACGCGGAAGCCGCCGACCGGGAGCCAGCCGAGCGAAAGCCCGCGCTTCAACCTGTGTCGGAAGCGGCTGCGCCGCTTCGCGAAGCCGATCCCAATTTCGATGAGTCCGAATATCTGATGGGCGCGCGCGGCGCATACGAAATGATCGTTGAGGCGTTCGCCGCCGGCGATCTGAAAAGTATCCGCCAGTTCCTCGGCGCGTCGGTTTTCGATACGTTCAAGCGCGCCGTCGATATGCGCCAGTCGAGCGGCCATACAAGCGAGCTGAAATTCGTCGGAATTGAAAGCGCGTCAATCGAAGCGAGCGAAGTGCGCGACAACGCGCTCTGGGCGACGACCGCCTTCACGTCAAACCAGGTGCGCGCAACGCGCGACAAGGACGGGAACGTCATCGAAGGCGACCCCAACCGGATCGACCTTGTCAAAGACCGTTGGACTTTCTCGCGCAAGCTCGGAAGCAAAGACCCGAATTGGGTGCTGGTCGCCACCGGCGGCGCCTGATATCATCCTGACGCGAACAAGACGGACCGCGAGGCTTCTTCCCAAGCCGCGGGCGCCTTTTCTCTGCGTAAGTGGGTGACCGCATGAATTTTCTACGTAACGGCGCGGGCCTAGCCATCTTCCTTGTTTTTTCTTTCGCCGTGTTGATCGCGGCGGCGGTCGCCGTGTTCGGCGGCTTTTTGCCGGATCGGGCGCCGCGCGAGACAGGCGTTGATCCGTATGGGGACGCACAATTCAGACTGGAGCGGGTTCAGGTCAGCGACATGGACGGCTGGCGCGAGGATGCGCAAGATGCAGCGCTCCCCGTTTTTCTCCGCTCATGCGATCGCCTTGACGGACGCGACGCCGACACGCCCATGAACCCGCTGGAAGCGTTGGGCGATCAGATAAGCGCTGAGACCGTCGCTGGCCGCGTTGGCGACTGGCGGGCGGTTTGCGATGAAGCTCGAGACATCACGACCTTTTCTTACGCTGATGAGAACGCCCGGCGCAGCCGCATCCGCATGTTCTTTCAGAACGCTTTTGTCGCTTATCGTGTGCTCGCCCACCGGGAGCTAAAAGCTGAGGGCCCGGCGCGGCGCAAAGGCGCGAAGATTGAACAGGAAGGCCGGTTTACGGCGTATTTTGAACCGGTCTATCCGGCGCGCGGCTTCCGGAGCGATGAATTTTCAGCGCCGGTTTATGCGCGGCCCGACGATCTCGTGATGGTTGATCTTGGCGCCTTTCGCGAAAATCTCGCCGGCACGCGGATCGCCGGCGCCGTGCGCGACGGCCGGCTTATTCCCTACGCCGATCACGCCGAGATCAATCGCGGCGCGCTTATCGAAAAGGGAAAAACCCTCGCCTGGATGCGCCCGACCGATCTCCTCTTCATGCAAATTCAGGGGTCGGGAAAGATTTCCCTGCCGAACGGAACGGTCACGCGGCTCGGTTATGATGGGCAAAACGGCCACGAATATACGGCGATTGGCGCGCCGCTGATCCGTGAGGGCCATATTCCGCGCGAAGAGATGAGCATGCAGGCGATCCGCGCCTGGCTCGATGCCGCCTCGCCCGATGAAGCCCAACGCATTCGCGAAACCAACGCCTCCTACGTCTTCTTCCGTGAGCTGACCGATTTGCCTGACGATAGTCTCGGACCGCTCGGCGCCTCGTCGGTGCAGTTGACGGCGGGACGCAGTCTTGCGGTCGACCGCCGGTACCACGCGCTTGGCGCGCCGGTTTGGGTGTCTATTGACGGCGATGAGGCGCCGGGCGCGCGGGCGGTGCGGCGGCTCTTTATCGCGCAGGATGCAGGCGGCGCCATCCGCGGGCCGATCCGCGGCGACATCTACCTCGGGTCCGGCGAGGCGGCCGCGCAGGCCGCCGGCGGGTTCAACGCCATGGGCGAAATGATTGTCCTGCTCCCGAAGCCGCTTGCGGCCCGGATCGACAACGCAATCTCGTAAGCGGCGCTAATGAGATGAAAAAGCGCGACTTAACTTCCGAAGAGACAGCCCTGTGGCGGCGGACGACCAAAGACGTCAAACGGCTTGACGCGCGCGCACGGTTGGTCCCGCCAGTACCGCGCAAAGGCGGTCCGGCGTCGCCTTCGGCTTCGTCTTCGCCGCTGATTAAAAGCGCCGGCGCCGCCCGCGCCTATGCGCCCTTGACGGGTCCGGCGACCGGGCCGACGGCGAAGCGCGGTGCGCGCGCTGTTGAGACGGTGGTCGGCGCAGGCGATCCGTTGTTCGACAAACGCGTCAGCCGCCGGCGCATGGCCATTGATCGCAGGCTGGATCTTCACGGCATGACGCAAGCCGCGGCGCAAGTCGCGTTGCGGGCGTTTCTCGCGCAAGCAGCAAGCGACGGATGCCGGTGCGTCCTTGTGATCACCGGCAAAGGCGGCGGTCCGACGACACGCGGCGTTCTCCACAGCCGCTTTTCCGACTGGGTGAACGAAGAGGGCCTGCAGCGTTTCATCGCCCGCGCCGCGCCCGCCCATCAAAAGGACGGCGGAGGCGGCGCCTGGTACATCTTCCTGAAAGCGCAGCGATAATCGGCTGATGTGCATCGCGCGCCGCCATATTGGCGCGCTGCGTCAAATTATTGTCGGGCCGCGTCAAGAAATGCAGCCGCGCACCCTGCATTTATGGACTTGCCGAATAACCAAAGGAGCAAGTCATGCAAGAAACCAACGCAAAAACATTCGTTCAGTCCGGTCCGGTCCTTGTGGTCGGCGCGACGGGCAAAACCGGTCGCCGTGTAGCAGCGGGGCTGGAAAAGCGCGGCGTCGCTGTCCGCTCAGGCTCGCGCTCGGCGACGCCCGCCTTTAGCTGGTCCGATGAAGCCGGCTGGGACGCCTGCCTGGCGGGCGTGCGCGGGGTCTATGTGAATTACGCCCCCGATCTCGCCGTTCCCGGCGCTGGAGACGCCATTCGCGCCTTTTGCGAGCGCGCCGCCAGCCACGGCGTAGAGCGCCTCGTTCTGCTCTCGGGCCGCGGCGAGGCCGAAGCCCAGGCTTGCGAGAAAATCGTCCTTGAAAGCGGAACGCCCGCCACCGTCGTTCGGGCGAGCTGGTTCAACCAGAACTTTTCCGAAGGCGCTTTTGTGGGCATGGTTCAGTCGGGCGAGATCGCGCTGCCTGCCGGCGCCATGCGTGAACCGTTTGTTGATGTGAACGATATCGCCGATGTGGCGGTCGCCGCGCTCACAGAGGACGGCCACGCCGGTGAAATCTACGAAGTGACCGGCCCGCGCCTGATGAACTTTGACGAAATCGCAGAGACATTATCGTCCGCTTGCGGACGGGAAATCACCTATCAGAACATTCCGCACGACGCCTTCGTCGCTGGCCTCAAGGCGTCCGGCGCCCCCGAGGATATCGTTTGGCTTCTGGATTATCTCTTCGCGACGGTCCTCGACGGCCGCAACGCGCATCTCTGCGACGGGGTTAAGCGAGCGCTTGGCCGTCCGCCTAAGGATTTTTCGGATTATGCGCGCGAGACCGCCGCTAGAGGCGTGTGGGAGATTGCGACATGAGACAGCGGGCGATCAACAAACCGCTTGCGGCGCTCGCCGGGCTTTTAATTTTCATCGCCGCAGGCTTTCTTGCGGCCCCCGTGGGCGTCCCCATGAATGAGGCGTTTTGGGCGAATGAGACGCAATTGCTCCCGGAATATCGCGGCGCCGGCGGCATTCTTCACATTATGAGCTTCGCCGTACGCTGCGGCGGCGACCTGATGGAGGGTCAAAATGTCCAATAGCTTGATTGTTTACGCCTGTCTGGGGCTTGGCCTCTCGAGCGCCCTGGTGGGCGGCGTATTCCAAAGCTTTTCTGACTTCGTTATGCGCGGACTCGTCTGGACCGACGGCGCCGGCGGTCCCCAGGCCATGCAACAGATTAATCGCACGGTGATGCGGTCGAGCTTTCTGTTCACTTTTCTGGCGTTGGCGCCAGTGTCTGTCTTGTTTGCGCTTTACGCCTTTGCGCAGCTTGACGGGCTCGCGCGCAACCTCATTGTCGCCGCAGGCGCGGTTTATGTGATCGCGGTTTTTCTGGTGACGATTGCGGGCAATGTGCCGATGAACAGCCGGCTCGCCGCATTTGATCCGTATAGCCCGGAAGCGATTGAGTATTGGGCGACGTACGGCAAGGTCTGGACGCGGTGGAACCACGTCCGCACCATCGGCTCTATCGTGACAGCAGGGTGTTATCTGTTGGCGTCAACGCGAATCGGGTGAGCGTCCAACGCTGGGTAAATGCAGCAACCATATCGGCGCTTTGTCGGAGGCGCCGATTTTGTTTATCCGAGGGATTGGGTTTATCCGCCGAATTGGCGCCAAAGGAGCCACGCGAAGAGCGCCGGCAAGCCGATGAAGAAGATCATGCGCGACAGGCGAATAAACATGGTCTCCACAAAGTCTGCGAACCAAGAGCCCACAGCTTCGTTCCACCAGCGGCGTTTGGCGTGGCGCGGCAATTGCGGCGCGTCATAAGGCATTGCGGCCAGGACGAGAACGCCGCGATTTTTCCAGCGCTGGAAGGCTTTCTTGATGGCGCCGTTGGCGACCGAGCCGCGCAGGCGTCGCAGCGGATTGAAGTCAAAGTCGGCGGCGTCAAACTCCATATCAAGCACGATCGGCGCCGGATTGTCCTTCTCAGAATCTTCGTCCATGCGAACCACCGAGTGGCGCACGCCGTAATTGCGCAGGAAGTTTTCAACGTCGCCAATGGACGCGGCGGCGCCGTCGCGGCGGAACCGCATCATCACGCGAACGCCTTCATCCTTGTTGCAATGGGTGGCGACGGCGCGCAGGCGCTTGAACCAATAGCGGGTCTTGGCGTCCGTCGTGCGATAGGCGTCGTCATAGAGCGTATGGTCCGGATTGTTCTCAACGACCATGAAGCGCGTTTTTGTTGGGTCGGCGTCTTCAACGTTCGGATCGACGATAATGTATTCGCTTGAGCGGTCCGCCACGTCGAACGGCATGACGAGGCCATAAAGGGCGGTGGCGTTACGCCCGCCGGACTGAAAACTTGTATAGCGCATCTCGCCATTGAGTTGATCATACTCAGCGCGGGTTTGACGTTCCGGGTCCGTCGCATTGCGCGCAAGCCGCGCGAAGATGCGGTGCGGTTCGACTTTGTCGACCATGCTCTGAATGTCGACGCCCGCCGATGCGAGGCCGTCGAGCTTCGATTTACAGCGCAGCCGCCCTTCCGGCGTTGCGTAAACCGCATCAATCCGGTCCATCAGCACTTTCTGGTCAGCCATATTGAGCGTCAGGCCCGACCGGTATAGCGCGCCCGACATTTCGCTGTCGTCAAAGCCGCGCCCGTCTTCGTCCCGGTTTGAAAACTTCGCATGATGACGATCGCTTACAGACCATTTCTGTTTGCTGGCGACCATGCGCGACAGCGACGATCCGGGATGGGCCGTTTGCGCCAATTCCAGCACCTGGCTTTCATGGACGGCGAGGCAAAGCTGATCGGTTGCTTCCACCTGCTGCACGCCGAGGAGCGTGAACAGGCTGCCGACGGCGCGCAGGCTCTCAAAATCGTAGCCGAAATTTGGATGATAAAACGGCACCAGCGCGTAGTCCGCCGTGCCGGACTTCACCGCCATCAACGCCTGCTCTTTGGTCCGCAGAGGCTGGCGCTGCGTGTCGTCGAATTCAAAAGTTCTGTGCGAGGCGTTGCGCGCGATCTCGCGTTCGGTGCGCAGCTTGGCGATGGCCCAGCGTCCGCCGTCGGCGACGCCGTCCTGTTTCGCGTCTTTGACCAGCCGGCCGACCGCCTGATAGCCGAAACCGAATTCCTCGCCCGTAAAAGCGATGCGCGGCTTTTTCTTAGAACGCTTTACGTTGAATGCTGATCCGTCAGCCATAGGCATGCCCGCGTCGCGCGGCCCCACTGGAAACTTCCCCTGATGGATCAGATTAACCCGCTATTAACGAAACGGGAAGCCCGCATTGGGCGGGGCGCGCGGAAACATGCCGCCTGCGTCCGCCATGCAACGACGGGCGATGCGGGCCGTGCGTTCGGCGGTCCGCACCGGTTTGGCCAGCGCCCTATGGGCCAGTCCTAAAGCCCCCCGAAAGCCGGTCGTCCGATTAAGATAAGTGAACGCTCACTCAATAAAATTTCCGCCGATCCAGTGACGCCGGAATTGAAGGCGCGCCGCGCCCCGTGTAGGCCATGGTTAACCAATGACCGAGGGAATTCATCATGAAAACGAAACGATTACTGTCCGCCGCGGCGCTTGCCGCCCTCGCTTGCCATGCGACCGCGAGCGCGAAGGAAGGCATGTTCACGCCTGACCAATTGCCGGCGATCGCCAAGGATTTGCGCAAAACCGGCCTGCGCCTCAACCCGAAGAACCTTACCGACCTGACGGGCTTCCCCATGGGCGCGGTGATTTCGCTCGGCGGCTGCACCGCATCGTTCGTGTCGCCGGAGGGCCTTGTGGTCACCAACCACCATTGCGCGCGCGGCTCGGTGCAATTCAACTCAACGGAAGAAAACAATTATCTGGAAAAGGGCTTCCTCGCGAATGAAGCCGCCGAGGAGCTGCCTGCGGCGCCGGGATCGCGCATCTATGTGACGACGGCGTTTGAGGACGTGACCGAACAGATCCTCGGCGGTCTCGCCGACGATCTCACGGACCGCGAGCGCTATCAGGCCATCGAAGACCGCCAGAAGGCGGTCGTGAAGGAATGCGAGGCGACGCCGGGATATCGCTGTCAGGCGCCGGCGTTTTTTGGCGGCCTTGAATACAAACTGATCAAGCGCCTCGAAATTCGCGATGTGCGCCTCGTCTATGCGCCGGCGGACGCGATCGGCAAATATGGCGGCGATATCGATAATTGGCAGTGGCCGCGCCACACCGGCGACTTCGCTTTTTATCGCGCTTATGTGGCGCCGGACGGGTCAGCGGCCGACTTTGCGGAAGAAAATGTTCCGTACAAGCCGGACCATTTTCTAAAGGTCTCCGCCGCCGGGCTGAAAGACGGGGACTTCGTCATGGCCGCCGGTTATCCCGGATCGACCTCCCGCTACACGCGGCTGGCGGAAGTGAAGAACACGTTCGACTGGTTCTACCCCACATGGGTGACGACCCTGGAAGGATGGATCGGCGCCATTGAGGCCGCGGCGCCCGAAGGGAGCGATGCGCGCATCAAATATGAGTCGCGGCTTTCCGGGCTCAACAACTTCCTGAAGAACCTCTATGGCCAAATCGACGGGGCGCGCCGCGTTGGGCTTGTGGATCGCCGGGCCGCGCGCGAAGCGGCGCTCAACGGGTGGATCGCGCAAGATGAGGCCCGCGTCGGTTACGGGACCGCCATCGCCGCGCTCGACGCGCTCGCCGAAGAAAGCGCCGCCGCCACGCGCCGAAACTTTCTCTACAATAACGCCACGCGCCCGCAACTCTTAAGCGCCGCCCAGCGCCTTTATCGTCTGTCCAAGGAGAAACAAAGGCCGGATGAAGCCCGCGAACCGGGTTTTCAGGAGCGCGACATGACGTTCTTCCGCCAGGGGCTGGAGCGGATCGACCGGCGCTTTGACGCCGACGTGGACAAGGCCGAATGGCTCCTGTTCCTGGAAGCCTATATGGCGCAACCGGCGGACGCGCGCGTCGCCGCATACGATCAGGTGCTCGGCCTCGGCGGGACGTTCGACCGCGCCGCGCTCGCCTCAAAGCTCGACGGTTATTACCGCGCCACGAGCCTTACCGATCCGGCCCAGCGCCTCGCGCTGATGGACGCCGACACGGCGGCGCTTGACGCGAGCGATGATCCTTTCATGAAGCTGGCGGCCGCCCTTTACGATGCGGAACTCGCGCAGGAAGAAGAAGCGAAAACGCGCGCCGGCGCGCGCGCTTCTCTGCGTCCTGAATATATGAAAGCGATTATCGCCTGGCAGAAAGCGCAAGGAACGATCGCCTATCCGGACGCCAACTCCACCTTGCGCATCACCTACGGCAACGTGCTTGGCGGGTCGCCGAAAGACGGCATGATCTATGAACCGTTCACGCGTCTTGAGGGCATCGTCGAAAAAGATACGGGGCAAGACCCGTTCAACGCGCCGCAAAAGCAGCTCGATCTGATCAAGGCGGGCGACTTTGGTTCTTATGCGCTTGCGTCCCTCGGGTCCGTGCCGGTGAACTTCCTTTCCGATCTCGATTCAACAGGCGGCAATTCCGGCTCGGCGACGCTTAACGCGCGCGGCGAGCTTGTGGGCCTTCTCTTTGACGGCACGTTCGAAAGCGTCAATTCCGACTGGGACTTTGATCCGCGTACGACGCGCACGATCCATGTGGACACGCGCTACATGCTCTGGGTCATGGAAAAGCTCGACAACGCCGACCGCCTGATCAACGAGATGACGGTGGCGAAGTAAGAGCGAAACAATCGGCCGCTTTTCCGGCGGGAAAAGCGGCCGGATTTGTTGCGGCCTAGTTAGGGGTTTTGTCCATCGTGAGAAATCGATCGCGCTCCGATTCAGCGAACGCTTTTAGGTCCGCAACGATTGTCTCGAAACGCGGATCGCCCCGAATAGGCTCGTATACCGGTTCAACGGCGATCCACCAGCTGATGAATTTGCCGCTGTCGGCCAGGGCGCGGAGCGCCTCAATCGCTTCTTCATGCCGTCCTTCGAGCATCAACAATTCAACCGGCATATCGCGTTCATAGAAAGGCAACGCGAAGTCTTGCGCTTCCATGTTCGCGATAATTTTTCGGCATTGCTCAATAATCGGCATCGCTTCATCCGGGTTCCCATAACGTTGGCGCAATCCCGCAACGTAGATGCCGGGATAGCAACCCAGCGGCGAAACGATCTCTATCGGTTCGGACTCATCTGACGGCGTTATCGCTTTTTCAAATAGCGCTAAGGCGGCTTCAGGCTCGCCAATGGCCCAAAGCGTCCAGCCCGCCCGCCATGCAGCAAAAACGTTGCTGGGATCATCCTCATATTGCTTCATGGCAAGAGCGCGCGCTTCCTCATAGCGGCCTTCATTCACCGCGAGGAATGACGCCGGATCGATTGGCGCATTTTTTACGAGCGGGTGATCCGACAATCTGATGTTGATGAGCGTGAAGCCGGCGTTCGCATACGTATTGTCTGACTGGGAAAGGGTTGCGGCCGTCTCCATCAGCTTTGCAGATTCGGCGAATTGACCGTTGGCGCTATAGGATCCCGCAAGCGCTGAAATCGACAAGGGCCATCCCGGATGCAACGCCAAAAGCTGCCGCGCGACGGAAAAGGCGTCGCTGTTTTGGCCGCGAGAAATTAGGGATGTCACGCGGTTTTCCAAAACAATCGCCGAAAGCGGATCGACTTGCGCTGCGTCGTCAATGATCTGATAGGCCTCATCGAACCGGCCGACGAAGGTCAACGTCAGGTACAACAGATGACGCGCATTGGGCGTACTCGGATTTAAATCGATGGCTTTGCGATATTCAGAAATCGCATCTTCCCATTGACGTTGACGCGCAAGAAACAGCCCATTCGCCACATGGGCTTCGGCCAATTCCGGGTCGAGCGACAACGACTTCTCGATGGCCGGCGCCGCCACGTCTGCGATCTTTTGAAACGTCCAGTCGCCATAAGTGTCTGGGCCGCGGCTCAACAAATTGGCGGCGATGGCGATTTCCGCCCATGCAGGCGCGTATTCCGGATCAATTTCCACCGCCTGTCGAAACAAGGTGAGGGCCTTCTCAATCGATGGGCGCGTTCTCAGCGATAGAAAGTGGCGTCCCTGAAGAAAAAGATCGTATGCCTCGCTTTCGGTTTTGGTGATCTTCGAGAGATCGCCGTTTGCGCGCCCTGACGGCAGCGCCGCCACAATCGCATTGGCGATTTCATCCTGAATGGCGAAGACGTCGTCAAAGTCCCGGTCATATGTATTCGACCATAGGTGGAAGCCGGACCGCGTATCGATCAATTGCGCTGTAATGCGAACCTTTTCACCGGCCTTTCGCACGGACCCTTCGAGAACCGCATCAACATTCAGGGCGCGGCCGATTGAAGAGATGTCTTCGTCTTTGCCTTTGAAGGCGAATGACGATGTGCGCGCCGCGACCCTAAGGTCGGTTTCGCGGGCCAGGACATTGAGCAATTCTTCCGCGACACCGTCAGAAAAATACTCCTGATCGCGATCGGGCGACAGATCAGAAAACGCCAGCACCGCGATGGAGTCATAGGCGTTCTTTAACGCCCCGGCGCTTTTGCCGTCGGCGGATCGCGTATCGGCTTTGTCAGACGCCGGCAAAAGGACGAAGGCGGCAAGCGCCGCCGCCAATACGCCGATTGCCGCCAGCACCGCTGGCTGTTGAAGCCATTTAGTCTGATGAGAATTTCCAGGGCCCTTCGCCACGGGCGTTGGCGCGGCGCCTGTCAATTGCGCGGTCAGCGCTGTTTTTAGTTCAAAATATTCCGGCGATGTTTCATCGCCGTTCCAACGCTCAAACGCGATGGTTTGAAACTGTCGAAATCCAAGTTTGGGTTTGACGTCGTCGATCGCGATGGGCACGAGGCAGCCGCGATCCCGCCCTTCCGTCGCTTCGTCGGCGACCCAATTTGACTGTATCGATGTTTTTGACCATGCCACGAGGACAATCTTTGCTTCGGTCAGGCGCGCCTCTGTTTCTTTGGAAAATTCAGCGCCGCCGGCGATGTTCTTGTCCCACCAGATATCGAAGCCGTCCGCCTCAAGCGCCGCCGCCAACTTTTCGATCCGAAGACGGTCAGCCCGGCTGTAGGAAATGAAGATATCGGCCACAGTGTCCTCTGTTTGCCTAAAAACTAGCAAATCCTGAGGCGGCGCCCAACCCGTAGAAAGTGTTAGCGTGCGAGCGGCTCGGTTCGCGGTGTTTAAAACTCAAGCGGTATGGAGATGAAACGGCGTTCGCGCTTTCGCCTATGGCGTCGCGAACCGATTTGTCCGCCCTCGAAGCAAGGCCCAACGCGCTCGAACCGCGTCAGCGGGCCGGCCGCCTACCGCAACACGCCGCGGCGGGACAGCCAGACCATATAGAAGACCACCAGCAAGGCGGCGATAAGCACCGCGACGGCGAACATGGTGTCGCCGCCGCCCGGCGGCGGGTTCATGTGCGTGTAAAACACCGCAGCCACCGAACAAATCCAGGAAACCACAAAAACAGGAACAGCGATTTTGCGCCGTAACAGCAAGAGCGCGGCGCCCAGGAACCCGCCGACCGTTGAAACGCCCCACATGACGCTCATCCATGCCGGGGCGTTTAAATAATAGTCGAGCGCATCCTTGGGGAAGCTCGAAAGATAAGGCTCGAACCGGATCGCCGTCGCCGCGTAACTGAAGGCGGCGAGCCCATTCCAGATCAAAAGCAATCCGCCCACGGCCCATAAATGCCAAGGCGTCGCCGGCAGCGTTTGTCGATCGTTCATCGCGCCCTCCCTATTGGGAGAGAATGGCACGAAAAGGCTGGTCGGAACAAGATGACTTAAAGTGCGGCGTACGAAGGGTTAGGGATGCGGGCGCACGTTACTCAACGCCGGCCTTTCAATTTCAACCCGCTTTTGCGTGCGTTTCCGCCGAGGGCAAGCGAGATGGTTAGCGGCAATCAATCGCCAGCAACGGTCATTCATTGGTTCCGCGACGAACGGCCAATTTGAGCCAAAGGTTGCCGATTTGGCGTCACGCAAAAATGGTCTGCAATCTGCGCTAAAGCAGACGTTGCAGAGTTGTGCTACTTTATAGGCCACATACTATATGGGCTTCTAATTTTACATGCGTGTTTTCTAAAACCGCCTTTGCAAATGAGGTTATACAATTGGAAATTCGTCAAATCTGGAAACTTGTCTCTAGAAGGAGGCCTGCGTTCTATGGATGGTTCTACGTTGTTCTCATCCCTGGATTTGCAGTCGTGTTTTGGCTACTCCAAGGATTTGGCGCATCCGAGTTATCGCCCTTGGAGGCGTTGTATTTTAGTGCAGTTACAATAACCACTCTGGGTTACGGTGACATTCAACCTCTAGACACTGTTGTTAGATTGCTTGCGGCAAGTGAGGCTGTGCTTGGCATTGTAACGATCGGCTTCTTCCTATCGGCATTGGCTCAGCAACGTTCAGACGAGACTGCAGAGGAGCAATTGGCGTGGTTGAGTGGTGGAGACTCTGTTCCCTGTCTTGGAACAACATCAACAGGCTACATTCTAACCAGACATCGCGGCACCCACCCCATCTATGACTTGCATGTTCAACTTCAGGAGTATTGGTGGCCTCTTGAAGGTGAAGAATTACCCGCCGAATTTTGGAACATTTGCCCAGCCCCGCGCGGGCTCCCGATGCAGTTAACGCCATACCGAACACTTTCCGTTCATGATGAACCGGTGCTTCTGCCAAACCGCATGCCTTACTATCCCGATAAGTTTCAGTTTAATCCGTCTGACATGCTGTTCCCAGAGACAGGTAAATTCTACTTAAGGGCGAACTTCAGAGCTCGAAACGGAACTTTTCGTCAATTTATCGCCGGAAAGGTCGAGATGAGAAATGGTCAGCAAGTTCTCGAACAATCTGTTCTCTTGCTTGGTGACGATGGCACAGTTCTCGTCGGTGATGACAGATGGGTTAAGGCTGAAACATTTATATTCGATGATACAGAATACAATAGCGATGACTACATAAGACGTTGGTAG
>JBCAXE010000009.1:0-92886 GCA_038534195.1 Pseudomonadota bacterium | reverse complement strand
TCTATCGGTTTTTCAAAAACGTATTTGAGACGGCGCTCCAGCAATCGGACCGTTCGTTTCAGGAAGTGGCGCTTGTAGAGTATCCGCGAAAAGGCGCCTGGGTGATGGCGTTTGTCGTGGGTTCCGCCAAGGGTGAAATCCCGCAGAAGCTCGAAGACCAGGGCGAAGATCTCACGTCGATCTTTATCCCGACGGTGCCGAACCCCACATCTGGGTTTCTGCTCTTTGTTCCGTCAGCGGATCTACGCCGGCTTGATATGTCGGTTGAAGACGCGGCTAAAGTCGTCTTCTCTCTCGGGCTCGTGGCGCCGAAATACGCCGATCCAGACGAGGCGTTGGAAGAGCTGCAAAAACTCGCTGACGTCGCAACAGAAGAAAAGCCGAAGAACCGCTTCTTCGGGTAGACCTTCGGCTGCGGCAGCGTTTTTTGAAAATAACCAAGCCTTCTCGATCCGAATGCTCAGCGGCTGGTTTGCGCGTATGGGAGGACTTTCTCGCCGCGTCGGTGTAGCTTGAGACGGCCTTTGGGAGAGACCTCATCGGCTATCTGGATGAGGGTGTCTGTGAAACTTCTAAATCTCATGATTGTTATTCTGGTCGCCGGTTGTGCGTCTGCGTCTCATGATGCGGTGTCCAATACGCGAACTCTGCCTCGTTTTGAGGAGGTGTCTGTTGACGATCAGGAGTTTCCTGTGCCGGCGCCCGGCGCATTCGCCGCGCTGCGCGGCTATCTGGTCGTTGCTGAAGACCGGTCTTCGCCCCAGGCGCGGCCGATAAAGTTACCCGTTGTTGTCATAAAAGCGCGCAATTCATCCGGTGAGCAGAAAAAACCGCCGGTTTTGCGGCTTGCTGGCGGTCCGGGGCTTTCGGGCCTTTCCGCCGCGGCGTATCCCGGGGCCTATCCGTGGACAGACGATCGCGATTTCATCATTTTAGCGCAGCGCGGTACGCAAAACACGCGGCCGGCATTGCTCTGTCCGGAATATCTTGAAGCTTTGATTAACGACGAAAATTGCCTGGCTTTGAAAATCGAAGCGGCGCGCAAGTGCCGCGAACGGTATGGAGAAGCTGGCGTTTCGCTTTCAGCTTATCACTCCGCGGCGAGCGCAGCCGACATAGAAGCCCTGCGCCGGCTTCTGGGCGAAGAAAAGCTCTCGCTCTACGGTGGATCGTATGGGACGCGGTTGGCGCTCACCTATGCGCGGGACTATCCGGATCGGGTCGCTTCCATGGTGCTGGACTCGCCATTGCCGCATACCGTTTCTTATGATGACGAGAGCCCAGGAAATTTCCGGGATGCGCTCAAGAAGGTTGCGGATACTTGCGCTGGCGACCAGCGATGCGCGCAGGGTTTTCCTCAACTCTTTGGACGATTTCAGAATGCGCTCGAACGCGCACGGCAAGAACCATGGTTGGTGGAGAGAGCGGACGGAGAAATCACCCCGCTCACGGATCGCGATCTCGCCCTTCTAATCGAAATCGGTTCTTCCGCCGGGATATCGGACGCGCCGCGCCTGATGGACGCGGTCGCGCGTAGGGACAAAAGCGTGATCGCGCCGTTGCTCGAACGACAAGGCGAGTCGACGGCGTTCGCCTGGGGCATGCGGCTTTCCGTTTGGTGTAGCGAGGCGGCGCCATTCAGCAAACGTTCCGAACGAGAGCCCAGCGCCGCCTTTGCAAGCCTTGACGGCGCTGTCGTACCGCCTGAGGTATGCGCGGTCTGGGATGTTGACAAACGTCCGGATCGGGAGAAAGCGGGTACGGCTTCATCTGTACCGACGCTGATTATTGCCGGAGAATACGACCCGAACACGCCGCCGCGTTGGGGGTCTGATGTCGCGCGAACGCTTGAGAATAGTTACCTGGCGGTTGTCCCGTTCGGTCGTCATTCAGAAACCACAAACTGGTCAGGCGACGGGTGCGCGATGGCGATCGCCGCCGCGTTTTTTGATGACGAACAGAAATTTCTGGCTAAGCCCGAGCGATCAACCCAATGCCTCAAGTCACGAAAGCCGCCCGTGTTCAACATGGACAGAACGGATAAGTAAATCGTTCCTGACATCAACATACGAGAGGGAATGACGAACGATGACTATCCCGTCTTTGAAAACGGACCGGCTAATCCTCCGTGGCCCGACGGCGCAAGACTTCCCGGTCTATGAGAGCTTTTTCGCAGATGAAGAAGCGTCGGCGGCTTATGGCGGCCCCTTATCTTCGGACAAAGCCTGGCGGGTTTTGGCGACCGATCTCGGTCATTGGGCGTTACGCGACTACGGACGTTGGGCGGTGACGCTTACTGAATCGGGAAAAATGATTGGGGGCTGCGGATTATGGTGGCCGGAAGGCTATCCGCGTTCTGAGTTAACTTGGTGGATCGTTCCTGAAGCCCGGAGACAAGGGTATGCGAAAGAGGCTTCAGTCGCAGCGATAAACTTTGGATATGACATGCTTGGCTGGCCATTGGTTGAAACGCACATGAACGACGAGAATGTTGCGGCGCGGCGTCTTGCCGAGTCGCTCGGAGGTTCGGTCATCGCGAGAGAGACCTTCCCGGATGGACTAACGCGAGACGTGTTTGCGCTGCCGCGGCAATAACGCGGTTCTGAATGCTAAGTGTGAACGGCGTTACCGATGGTGCGTACTCGGCAATATTGCACATCATCACCTTAAGACGATTTTGTCGGAACGCCGATCACCCCGCCTGCAAGAGCCGAACGGCGTTGTCTCTCTGGAATAGATAAAGAAGAACACGCAGGGCCTCGCCGCGTTCCGTTTTGAGGTCTGGGTCGCGCTCAATGATCAGCGCGGCGTCGTCTCGGGCGGCGGCGAGGAGCTCGCCGTGGGCGGCGGCGTCGGCCATAAGAAACCGCGGAATGCCGGATTGCGCTGCGCCCAGAAGGTCGCCGGCGCCGCGTAAGCGCAAGTCTTCTTCGGCGATTTCAAACCCGTCCTCGGAAGAGCGCATGATCTGGAGACGCGCTTTGGCTGTCTCCCCGAGCGGTCCTTTGTAGAGGAGAAGGCATGTGGCGGGTTTGTCGCCTCTGCCGACGCGGCCGCGAAGCTGGTGCAATTGAGAGAGGCCGAAGCGTTCGGCGTGTTCGATCACCATGACGGTCGCGTTCGGCGCATTGACGCCGACCTCAATGACCGTGGTGGCGATCAAAACGGACAGGGCGCCTTCGTGAAAGGCGGCCATCACCGCGTCTTTTTCCGGGCCCTTCATGCGTCCGTGCACAAGGCCGACGCGATCGCCGAAGAACGCGTGGAGATGCGCATAGCGATCTTCAGCGGCGGTGAGCGGAAGCATATCAGATTCTTCAACGAGGGGGCACACCCAATAGACCTGTTCGCCCTTGTCGGCGGCGCGTTGGACGGCGGCGACCACGTCGTCAAGCCGTTCCATAGGGATGGTTCGTGTAGAGACTGGCTTGCGTCCCGGGGGCTTTTCCTTAATGGAAGACACATCCATATCGCCATAGGCGGTGAGCGCGAGCGTTCGCGGAATCGGCGTCGCCGTCATCACCAGCAAATCCGGTTTCGGTCCTTTTTGGGTTAGCGCCATGCGTTGATGGACGCCGAAGCGGTGCTGCTCATCGACGACGACGAAGGCGAGGTCTTTGAATTCGACGCTCTCCTGAAACAGGGCGTGGGTGCCGATGAGAATATCGATATATCCCTCGCGCAGGCCGGTGAGTTTCGCCGCGCGCTCCTGACCTTTGTCGCGGCCGGTCAGGATATGAAGGCCGACGCCGGCCGCATCGGCGAGGGGTTGCATGGCGTCCAGATGCTGGCGCGCAAGAATTTCCGTCGGCGCCATAATAGCGGCCTGCGCTCCGATCTCGACAGCATTTACCATGGCAAGGAACGCAACGATCGTCTTGCCGGAGCCTACATCGCCCTGCACGAGGCGAACCATGCGCTCCGGCGACGCCATGTCGGAGAAGACTGTGTCGAGGGCGGCTTCCTGATCGCCGGTGAGTTGAAACGGCAACGCCGCAAGCGCTTTGGCGCGCAAGGCGCCGTCGCCGTTGATCTTGCGTCCGGCGCCTTTGCGCTGCGCTCGACGTATCAAGGCGAGCGCCAACTGATTGGAGAGGAGTTCATCATAGGCAAGGCGTTGGCGCGCGACCGACTGTATGGAAAGCGACGCGGCGGAAGAGGGCGCATGCGCCTCCTCAATCGCTTCTTTCCAGCCGGTCCATCCCTGTTTCTTCAGCCAGGCAGGATCCTGCCATTCAGGCAGCGTGGGCGTGCGCGTCACCGCATGGGCGACCGCCTTGCGCATGACGTTCGCGGTTAGTCCCGCGGTCAGCGGATAGACCGGTTCGATGAGAGGCAGGTCTTCGGGTTGCGCCGGGTCAACGATATAATCCGGGTGCGTCATTTGCCGCGCGCCTTCATAATCCTCGATGCGGCCGCTAATGAGGCGTTTTTCCCCCTCGGGCAGGATCTTTTGCAGCCAATCCGGTTTGGATCGAAAAAAGACAAGGGTCATAAACCCTGTTTCGTCCGACACGATCACTCTGTATGGGTGAGTCTTTCGTTGCGATGGGGCGTGGTGGTCGACGGTCACCTCAAAGGTGGCGAGCTCGCCAAGCGGCGCCTCCAACAATTTAAAGCGCGCGCTGCGGTCTATGATTGAATGGGGGAGGGTGAAGATTAAATCCACCAGCCGCCCGCCCGCCGCTTTTTCGATGAGCGCCGCGATCTTCGGCCCGACGCCCGGTAGGGTTCTGGTGTCCGCGAAAAGAGAATTGAGAATGGCCGGGCGCATGGCCCGTTTTATCGGCGCTTTCGCCGCATTTGTCTAAAGCGCAGGCGATGGTTAGATATCGGGATGGCCCAACTCTCAGACCCCTACCTGAAGCAGCTTCTTTACCGCGCGCAGCATCGCGGCTTTAAGGAGGCGGACATTCTATTCGGCGGTTTCGCCGAGGCCCATCTTACAAGCCTTTCTGACGCCGAGTTGCGCGAGTTCGAGGCGTTGATGGTCCTCGACTGCCACGATCTTTACAATTGGGTGATCGGCCGCGAGCCGGCGCCGGCGAACGTCTCCGGGCCGGTCTTCGACAAACTGCAAGCGTTCGACGTGGCGGCGATCACGGCGCCGTAAGCGATCTTATCTAAAGCCGCGTTGCCGGCGTCGTTAATGCGGTCTTTTGTTCTTTGCCTTGCGCCGTAAGAACACGAGCCCTGTCGCCATTAGCAGCAGCCCGGCAGGCGCTGGAATTGGCGTTGGATCGAAAACGTTTTCCGGTATGGAAAACACAAACGGGCTGATCGACGCGTTCAGGACGGCGCCCGCCACAAGGCCCACTTGCCCGATGCTGCACGCCTGACCAGCGCCAAGGCCAGAGCACATGGCGTCGGGACCGGTGAAGCTCGAAAAGCCGATTGAGTCCGAAAACGGATCAGCCGGAAACTGGCCGGTGATGACGCCGCCCGTGCTTGGGAACAATTCGATTGTGAAGAGGGCGTCGCCAATGTCGAAAAAGACGAGTTGGTCGTCGCCGGGCGCCACCGATTGAGCAAGTGTCGGCGCTGGTCCGTCGCCGCCATAGATGAGCTGAAAGATGAATTCGCCCGTCGCGCCGGGTGCGTTACCGCTGTCGGCGCTTTCCTCATAAGTCCCGGAAATCGTGCAGGTCGTATTGACGCCGTCAAAGGCGCAATCGCCCAGTGTGAGGCGTCCCGAGCCGATGCCGCTCCCGGCGCTTGTCTCACCGAAGCCCTCATATTGAAGGCCGCCTGTCGGGTTCGAGGCGACACCGATTAATGCGGCGTGCGCCGCAGACGCGCTCGCTAACGAAAACAAGCAGATAACAGACGCCGCAGCGCCTTTTGCGATCTTTGACAATAGCATTATGCTCCCCCTTAGAAATGTAACTATCGCATTCTATCAATTCCGTTGAATTTAGCAATAAGAATTCGCGGTTCTGAATGTTGATGAGCCGTACGATGAAAGGAAGGGCGTGTGCTGAAAGTCCGTTCGATTACTTTGTTGATTTTATTGATATTGAGTGTTTCGCATGCGCGTGCGCAGCCGTCAGATGTTGTGTTGCGCGATGAGGGAGAAGGTCCTTATCAACGATTGATTATCCGTGGCGCGACGATCGTCGACGGCGCCGGCGCGCCGCCGTCGGGCCCTGTGGACATTGTCATTGAAAATGACCGTATCACGCAATTGACGCCCGTCGGCGCGCCGGGCCTGCCCATCGACGCTGACCGGCGCCCGCCCGCCGACGGCGCTGAGGAGATCGATGCGGAAGGCAAATATGTGCTGCCGGGATTCGTGAGCCTGCACGGTCATATCCATACGCCGGAGACGGGTCAGGGCGTGTCGCCCGATTACATTTTCAAGCTTTGGCTGATGCACGGCGTCACGAGCGTGCGCGATCTCGGCAATGAGAAGGGCGCGGCCTGGACTGCGGAAGTCGCGGCCGCCAGCGCGCGCAATGAAATTACCGCGCCGCGCATTTACCCGTTTCCGATCTTTCGCGGCTGGAATACGCCGCCCGTCGATACGCCGGAGGAAGCGCGCGCACGCATTCGACTGCTCCAGCGCGAAGGCGCGCTCGGCGTTAAGTTCTTCGGCGCGCCGGAAGAAATTCTCTGGGCGGGGCTCGACGAGGCGAAAAAGCTGGGTCTGCGGACAACGATGCACCATGCGCAGCTCGATGTGGCGCATGCGGATGTTCTCGACACCTCGGCGAAGGGTCTGAATTCGATGGAGCACTGGTATGGCCTGCCGGAAGCGCTCTTCGACGATCAGGTCCTGCAGGATTATCCCGCTACATATAATTACCAGAATGAACAACACCGTTTCGAAGAAGCGGGACGGCTCTGGCGCCAAGCGGCCGGCCCTGGGTCGGACCGTTGGAACTATGTGATGGACACGCTTCTGGAGCGTGATTTTTCAATCGTGCCCACTTTTACGATCTACGCCGCGAGCCGCGACTGGATGCGCGCGCGGCGCGCCGAGTGGCACGATGACTATACCTTGCCGTCGCTCTGGAAATTTTTTGCGCCTGACCGCAATGCCCATGGCTCTTACTGGTTCGACTGGGGCACCGAACAGGAAATGAACTGGCGTGACAATTATGAGCGCTGGATGACCTTCATCAACGCCTACAAAAACCGGGGCGGCAAGATCGGGGTCGGCGAAGACGCCGGTTATATCTACTCGACCTATGGCTTCGGCTACATCCAGGAGTTGGAACTCTTGCGCGAGGCGGGGTTCCATCCGCTGGAAGTCATCCGGTCGGCGACGCTGATGGGGGCGAAAATTCTCGGTGTGGAAGAGGATGTGGGCTCTATTCAAGTGGGAAAAAAAGCGGATCTGTTGATCATCGAAGAAAATCCCCTCGCGAATCTCAAGGTTCTTTACGCCACGGGCCACATCAAGCTCGACGAGGCCGGCAAACCGGTACGAGTTGGCGGGATTGAGACTGTCGTCAAAGACGGTATCGTCTATGACGCCAAAGCGTTAGCCGCGGATGTGCGCGACATGGTCGTTCAGGCGAAACAAGAAGCCGGCATTCCGCCGGGGCCGATGCCGATTGTTGATTTTATCTACAGCGCTGAGGAGGCGCCGAAAGAATGACGAAGAAGTTGCTGTTATCGTTCGCCGCGCTCGGAACGCTGTTGACCGCGCAACCGGCCCTTGCGGATCTGAAGACGGAGATCAATGCCGACTATCCATACGTGTTTGATCTGTACAAGCATTTTCACGAAAACCCCGAGCTTTCTTTCAAGGAAGAAAAAACGGCGGCGCGCCTCGCCGCTGAGTTGAAAGGACTCGGTTTTGACGTGACTGAACGCGTCGGCGAGGCGTGGACGCGTAAAAAGGCGTTGAAAGACGCGGGCGCCGTTCTCGAGGGCGTGGGCGGATATGGGCTCGTGGGCGTCATGAAGAACGGTGAGGGACCGACGATTATGCTCCGGGCCGATATGGACGCCTTGCCGCTGGAGGAAAAAACGGGGCTGCCTTACGCGTCAAAGGCGATCGGCGTCGACTATTTCGGCAAGGAAGCGCCGGTGATGCACGCTTGCGCCCATGATAGCCACATGGCGATCCTTGTGGGGGCGGCGCGCCGCCTCGTGGATATGAAAGACCAGTGGTCGGGCACGCTTGTTCTTGTCGGTCAGCCTGCAGAGGAAATCGGCCTTGGGGCGCTCGCCATGCTGGAGGACGGCCTTTACAAGAAATTCCCCAAGCCGGACTACATTCTGGCGACGCACACGTCCGGCTGGGACAGCGCAGGCGATGTCACCTACACGTCAGGCTTTGCGCTGGCGAATGTCGATAGCGTCGATATTACGGTGAAAGGCGTCGGGGCCCACGGGTCCGCGCCGCATCTGGGTAAGGACCCGATCGTGATCGGCGCGCAAATCGTCAATGCATTACAGACGCTCGTCTCCCGCGAAGTTAATCCGCTTGAGTCCGGCGTCGTGACGGTGGGGTCTTTCCGCGCCGGCTACAAGCACAATATCATCCCGGATGAAGCGACGCTGCAGATCACCGTTCGATCCTACAAGGACGACGTGCGCGAGAAATTGCTTGACGGCATTAAGCGGATCGCGCTGGCGCAGGCCCGGTCCGCAGGTCTGCCTGATGAATTAATGCCGGAGATTAAATTCGAAAGCGATTATACGCCGTCAACCTATAACGAACCGGCGATGACGGCGCGGGTGATGAAAGCGGTGGCCGCCGAGCTTGGCGAGGCGCGCGTCTATGAGCGGCCGCCGAGCATGGGTGGTGAAGATTTCAGCCGCTTCCATCGCCAAGATGAATCAATCCCGACACTGATCTTCTGGACGGGCGGCGTCGATCCCGCGGCGTTCAAAGCGGCCAGGGAAGGCAAGGGCGCGCCGCCGCCAGCGAACCACTCGCCCCACTTCGCCCCGATACCGGACGCTGCGCTGAAGGCGGGTGTTCACGCCATGACGGTGGGAACACTGGAATTGTTTAGCGGAGAGTCTGAATAACGGGGGCGTTTTGTCGGATCAGCCGCAGTTAGAAGGACAAACCGTCACTTTTTCTCCAGCAATATCTGCCCCTCTTTTTCCATTTTGCCGGTGATCGTCTCTGCGATCACGGCGAGCACGTTCGGAAGCACCGCTTCAATGCGCACATGTTGAGGGAAGATGTCGATATGACCGGTGATATTCTGGCCGAGGCCCCGCGCCTTGAACTCCAGCCGTTCGTCGCTTGTCCACGTTTCTTCAAACGCGAACATCATGCCGCCGGTCATTGAGGATTTGAGTTTGCCGAAGCCCGCCTCGATCCGTTTGCGCGCGCCGTCGACGCCGAGATCGTGCGGTATGGTGACAGTTACGGGGCGGGCCATAGGCGGGTCTCCTTTAAACTGAAAATGGGAAAGGGCGCTGGCGAATGCAACCGCTACGCACCCGGGGCGGACGTCGCCTTTCCCGCCTCGCCATGATAGGCTCGCCAGAAATCAGACGGAGCAGAACGATGCGCATTCTTTTTATTCTGGTCGCTCTTCTCGCCCTTGGGCTCGGTTGCGTGCTGTTGGCGGCGGGTCCCGGCGTTGGTCTCGGCCTGTGGGATTATCAGACCGCTTTCAAGCTGTTCGCCATGGCGGCGGCGCCGAAGGAGTTCGCCGGAGGCGTCGCTTTATCGCCCGCTTTCACTGCCGCTGGCGTCTCCTTGTTAATGGGCGTGTCGGCGTTGCTTATGCGCCAGCCGCGCGTTGCGTTGTTTTCGCTTCTGAGCGCGCTCGTGGCTGGCGGCGGCGGTTATATTCCGATGAAAATGCGCGCGCTCGCCGAGGCCAATCCCTTTATTCACGACATCACCACAGATTTTGAAAATCCGCCGCAGATCATTGAGGCGGCTAATCTCGACCGCAAAAATCCGGCGCGATATGTGGGCGACGACCTTGTGGGCGATACGGGTAAAACCGTGGCGCAATCGCAGATGGAAGCGTTTCCGGATCTGACGCCGTTGTTTCTGAAGGCCGATATGGAAACCTCAACGAAGAAGGCGCGCGCGGCCATTGAGGCCATGGGGATGGAGATTATCGCCGAAGGACCCGCAGACGACGAAACGGGCGGGGGATGGCGGATTGAAGCGGTGGAGACAAGCCGCTGGTTCGGCTTCAAGGACGATTTTATCGTGAGGCTAACGGCGGCTGACAATGGCGAGACGCGCATTGACGTGCGGTCAAAATCGCGCGTCGGCGGTTCCGACCTTGGCGCCAATGCGGTGCGTGTCCGGACCTTTTTTGAAAAAGTAAAAGCCGCATAAACGGCGATCAGCCTGAACGCTTCGGATTCATTAAAACCGTTTCTGGGCAAACATCGTCGTCAAGTTTGACGATGTTCCCGGTGGTGAGGCGCGCTTTGCCCGTCGCAATAAGTTTGACGCATTCCGGATAAAGTTTGTGTTCCTGTTCGAGAATGCGTGCAGCGAGCGTGTCTGCGTCATCGCCCGGTAAGACTGGGACCGCCGCCTGGCCAATAATGGGACCGGCGTCCATCTCACTCGTCACAAAATGCACGGTGCAGCCGCCAATTTTGACGCCGGCGGCGATCATGCGTTCGTGCACGTTCAGGCCCTTGAAGGCGGGCAATAGGGAAGGGTGGATATTCATGATCCGCCCGCGCCATTTATTCACGAAATCGGCGGTCAGAATACGCATAAAGCCAGCGAGGCAAACATAATCGACATTCGCTCCAGTGAGCGCGTCGCTCAACGCATTTTCAAATTCGGCGCGTCCGTCGTCATATTTCTGTTCTTTCGTCCCGAACGCCTTGTGGTCCACGACCAGTGTTGCGACGCCAGCTTTTTGCGCGCGCGCAAGGCCTGCCGCGCCGGGCCTGTTCGAAATAACCAAGGCAATATCCGCCGGAAAGGCGTCGTCGCTGCAGGCGTCGAGAAGGGATTGTAGGTTCGTCCCGCGTCCGGAAATCAGGACGGCGATTTTTGTTTTGGCCATCGCGCTTACGCCGCCGCTATATCGCCAATGACGCGCGCCGCTTCGCCCGCTGATCTAAGGGCGTCGATGGTCGCGTCGGCCTGATCGGCGGCGACCACAAGAAGGCCGCCGACGCCGCAATTGAACGTGCGCCGCATGTCTTCGGCGGAAAGTCCGCCCGCGGATTGCAGCCACTCGAAGAGCGCTGGCGGCACTAGCGCTGCGTCGTCGAATCGCGGACGTTGCCCGTCAGCGAGAATGCGGGGCGCGTTGTCGGTAAGCCCGCCGCCCGTAATATGCGCAAAGGCGCGCACGCTCTCGTTTTTCAGAAGCGGCAAAACGGGCTTCACATAAATCTTTGTCGGGGTCAGAAGCGCTTCCCCGAGACTGACCGTTTCGTCAAATGGCGCCGGCGCCGCCCATGCGAGGCCGGCGTCCGCGACGATCTTTCGGATGAGCGAATAACCATTGGAATGCGCGCCGGAGGAAGGCAGGCCGATCATGATGTCGCCGATGCGTGTCTGGCGCGGTATCAGATGCGGTCTTTCAACAGCGCCGACGCAAAAGCCCGCGAGATCATATTCGCCCGCCGCATACATACCCGGCATTTCGGCGGTCTCTCCGCCAATCAACGCGCAGCCGGCTTGGCGGCAGCCTTCGGCGATCCCGGCGACGACGTCGGCTGCGACGCCTTCTTCAAGTTTTCCCGTGGCGAAGTAATCAAGAAAAAAAAGCGGCTCCGCCCCTTGCGCTAAAACGTCGTTGGCGCACATGGCGACAAGATCGATCCCCACCGTATCGTGTCGGCCGGTCTCGAAGGCGAGCTTCAGTTTTGTGCCGACGCCGTCGGCGCCGGAGACAAGAAGAGGATCTTCAAAGCCTGCGGCCTTTAAATCGAAAACGCCGCCGAACCCCCCAAGCGCCGCATCGGCGCCGGGCCGCGCCGTGGCTTTCGCGAGCGGCTTGATCGCTGACACGAGCCGATCGCCCGCATCGATATCAACGCCCGCCTTTTTGTACGCATTGTTCATAGAGTCCGTGTAAACGCGCCCGAAGGCCGGATGCAAGCACCTTACGAGCGTGTCATGTTTGGCGAAACTTCGGGGGTGCACCTGCGTGTCGGCGCAAGGTATAAAGGCGCGCAAGGGGTGGAACGCCCGGTCGACCTTGAAGAGTCGATCATCAGGCGTAGCGGAGTAGTCAGGAAGAACGATGAATATAATCAAGGGTTTATTGGTATTCGCGCTGGTCGTGTCGGGAGGCGCCGGGTCCGCGTTCGCCCAAAACGAAGATGTCTTCGTTGTGCCGCGCGTGCCTGTTCAGGCGCAGGCCGACACGGCGCGGGAGGCGAAAAATATCGCGCAGAGCCAGGGGCGCCGCCGCGCCATGGATATCTTGCTGCGTCGTCTGACCGTCGAGGACGACTGGGTCTATCTCCCGAAGTTGCGATCTGGCGTGGAGGCTGACGCCGGTCCGTCGCCGGACGGTAAAGCGCCGATCGCGATCACAACGGAAACTTTGCTGGCGCTTGAAAGCGGCTTTGTGGTCTACGGCGAAAAGAGCTCGTCCAAAACCTACCGCGCGCTGATTACATACCGGTTTAAGCCCGAGGAAGTGCGCCGCCTCTTGCGCGCCTCGCGCATTCCTTACAGCGAAGCGCAGACGCGCACTGCGCTTGTATTGCCCGTTCTGCAAACGGACAGCGCCGTCTATTTGTGGGAGCCGAACAACCCGTGGATGGCGGCGTGGAAAGCTCGTCCTTACACGCACGAACTCACGCCAATGACGGCGCCGCTTGGCGATCTTGAAGATTCAGCACGGATCACAGCGCGGCAAGCGTTGGCGCTCAATGAAGCGCGCCTAAAGGCGCTGGCTGAGCATTACTCGGTCAGTCAGGTTATCGTCGCACACGCGCGCCTGCGCCAACAGGAAGGCAAGGACCAGGTGAGTGTCCGGCTCATCAATGGCTATCGCGAATCCGGCGCGCTCGCGCCGAACGATGAGTTGGGCGAACTCCTTGAGCAGGAGACAACGCCAGCGGCCGCGCGCACGCCTGCGAATAATTTCGCCGCCGATGTGGGCGATGTGCTGGGACAGGCTTTCTTGAGCGAGGCGTCAGGCAACTTCCCGATGCTGGCCGAACGCGCCATCGAGCTTTCAATCGCAAAATATTCCAAGGGCTGGAAGGCGCGCACGCTGATTGATTACGGCGCGGAAGCGATCCTCGACAGCACCGCGTTTTTTGGCTCCATACAGGAGTGGGCGAAGATCCGCTCTGCGCTTGTGGAAACGCCTCTCGTGGGGTCGGTGCAGGTGTCGGCGCTGTCAAAACGAGGCGCTGAAATGCGCATGCGCGTCTTCGGCGATCCGTCGCGGCTTGTGACTGCGCTTGAAAGTCAGGGTCTAACGCTCTGGACCGAAACCGGTGAGCGCTGGTTTGTCGCAACACCGTCAACGGCGCAGCAATATCGCGGCCGCCGGTTCCTGCGCGAACGTGACCGCCGTCGTGGTCTGTTCGGTGACGCCGATAGCTATGGCGATGCGGCGAGGCCCATTCCGGCGACGGAAGTTTTGGAGCCGGAAGCGGCGCCGAAAATCAGTAACTAATCCGTCACCGAATTGCGCCGGCGCGGCGCCGCAATTGGCTGACGGAAATGCTGGCGCAACGTCATGGACAGTCATTCACAATTGCCGCTCGGGTTCAAAGCGCTTTCGCCCGATTATACGCGGGCGGGATTTATTCTTAGCGAAACAAACCAAAACGCTCTTTCGATCGCTGACAAGTGGATCGCTTCGCAAGAGCGCAGGCTTGCCGTGTGCGGCCCTGACGGGTCGGGCAAGACCCATCTTGCGACAATCATCGCTAAGGACATTGGCGGCGAGGCGCAGTGGATGGCAGGCGAGGCGATCACCGATCCAGCCCCCGGCGCTGATGTCGTTATCGATGACGTCCAAAAAGCGACCAATCCTGAACAGCTATTGTCCGTTGTCAGCGGCTGTCAGGCTGCGGGGGTACGGCTCATCCTGGCCGGTCGCGGCCAGCCTGTGGATTGGGCGCAGGGCCTGAAAGACCTGGCGACGCGGCTTGAGGCGATGCCTCGTTTGAACCTCGGGGAGCCTGACGAAGAGCTGTTGCGCGTCGTCATCCAAAAGCTCTTCGTCGATCTGCAATTGCGTGTGGACCCGACCGTCAGCGCTTACGCTGCGCCGCGGCTGCCGCGCACATTCGCCGCCGCACAGGCGTTTGTTGCAGCCGCCGACGCTGCGGCGACAGAAAAAAAGTCGCCAATCACCAAGGTTCTGGCGGGAAACGTCATAAATAACCTTTCGGAAGGGGGCTTCAGGTCATAATTTGTCGGCGAGGCAAGGTGCGAACGACCTATGGATGCCACTGACGACGGTTTGAATGTGAAAGGCGCTGCCCATGCGGATGGCGAAGCGCCCGATTTGCTGTCGCGCGCCAAGGGGTCAAGCACGAATAAGCCGGTCTATAAAATTACGTCAAAAGACCGCTTCATCAATCGCGAGTTGTCATGGCTCGCCTTCAACATGCGCGTGCTTGAGGAAGCGTTCAATCGCTCACACCCGGTTCTGGAACGGCTTCGATTTCTATCAATCTCCGCCAGCAATCTCGATGAATTTTATATGGTGCGCGTCGCCGGTCTTGTGGGCCAGGTTCGCGAAGGCGTCACGGCGCTCAGCCAGGAAGGCCTAAGCGCCAGCGAACAATTAACGCTGATCCATGAGGAAACCTCGCGGCTGATGGCCGAACAGCAGCGCTGTTGGCGTGAACTTTTACCCGAGATGCAGGCCGCCGGTATCGCTGTTCTCGATACGGATGACTTGACAGCGCAAGAAGAGGAATGGCTACAGAAGGAGTTCTCGAACAATATCTTTCCGGTGCTGACGCCGTTGGCGCTTGATCCGGCGAACCCGTTTCCGTTTATCCCGAATTTGGGCTTCTTTCTGTGCCTGGAGCTTCAACGCAAGGACGGCTCGATCCTCACCGCGTTTTTACCGCTTCCCGCAAAGGTTTCGCGGTTTATCCAATTGCCCAACGTGGATACGGACGGCGAGAGCCCGGAGAGCGTGCGCTTCATCGCCCTTGAGAAGGTCATTGTTAAATTTATCGATCACCTATTCCCGCGACACAAACTGAAAGGCTCGGGCGCGTTCAGGATTGTCAGAGATTCTGACGTTGAAATCGAAGAAGAAGCTGAAGATCTCGTCCGGGTTTTTGAGTCCATGTTGAAGCGTCGCCGGCGCGGCGATGTTATTCGCTTGAAAACCGACGCATCGACGCCGAAGCGCATGCGCACGTTGGTGGCGGAACGCATGAAAGTGAGCACGCGCGACGTTGTGGTCATCGACGGCATTCTGGGGTTGACGCAGACTTCCCAACTCATCCCGCAAAGCCGCGCAGACCTGCAGTTCATTGCGCATGAGCCGCGTTTTCCCGAGCGAATTCGCGAGCATGGCGGCGATTGTTTCGCGGCCATTCAGGAAAAGGACATCGTCGTCCATCACCCGTATGAATCCTTTGACGTGGTGGTCCAGTTCCTGAAGCAGGCGGCGAACGATCCGAACGTGCTGGCGATCAAGCAGACGCTTTATCGAACCTCGAAACAGTCGCCGATCGTCGAAGCGCTCATCGAAGCGGCGGAAGCAGGGAAAAACGTCACCGCGCTTGTAGAGCTGAAAGCGCGCTTTGACGAGGAGGCAAATCTCAATTGGGCGCGGGCGCTAGAGCGCGCCGGCGTCAATGTCGTCCACGGATTTGTCGAATATAAGACGCATGCGAAGCTTTCGGTTATTGTGCGCCAGGAAGACGATAAGACAAGCACATATGTCCATGTGGGAACCGGCAATTATCATTCGGTGACGGCGAAAATCTATACGGATTTGTCTCTCTTCACGTGCGATCCCGCGATCGGGCGCGACGCCGCCAAAGTTTTCAACTATGTCACGGGCCATACGCGGCCCGACGGTTTCGAACGCTTCGCCGTGGCGCCGATCGACGCTCGGGGACGGATCACCGCTCTCATCGATGAAGAAATTCGCCACGCCAAGGCCAACAGGCCCGCCTCCATCTGGATGAAGATGAACCAGTTGGTGGACGGCGTCATCATCGATAAATTGTATGAGGCGAGCCAAGCCGGCGTTCAAATTGATCTGGTGGTTCGGGGAATCTGCTGTTTGCGGCCGGGCGCGCGGGGTCTGTCGGAGAACATTCGCGTCAAAAGCATTGTCGGCCGTTTTCTGGAACATGCACGCATTTACTGCTTCGGCGGCGGCGCCCCGCTTCCTAACCCGAAAGCGAAAGTCTTCATCTCTTCCGCCGATCTGATGCCGCGCAATCTCAACCGCAGGGTGGAGGTGTTTTGTCCGATCGATAACCCGACCGTGCACAGTCAGATTCTCGATCAGATCATGGTCGCCAATCTTAATGACGAGGCGCAGAGCTGGCGGCTTAAACCGAGCGGTGAATATGTGCGTGTGAAACCGCCGAAGAGCGCCGCGCCTTTCAATGTGCACACTTATATGATGATCAATCCCAGCCTTTCGGGGAGAGGGGCGGCGATTGAATATAATGCGCCGAAGGCGTTGAAGCCGAAGAAGTAGAAACATGGTCCAGGCGACCCCGAATCGGCGAAGCATCCTCCAGGAAAGCGCAGCGTAGAAGCGAGAACCAGTATGGCGGCGACATCGCCCAAGATGAGCTCGACGAAACGGGCGGTGGTCGATATCGGCTCTAACTCCGTCCGTCTTGTGATCTTCGACGGCAGCCGCCGCGCGCCTGCGTCGATCTGCAATGAAAAGGCGCTGTGCGGTCTCGGCCGGGACATGACGGCATCCGGGGCGCTCAACAGCGCGTCGGTGGAATTTGCGCTCGCGACGCTTCAGCGCTTTCGCCGTCTTCTCGGCGAACATGGCGACCCGCCGACGCGGGCCATCGCTACAGCCGCTGTCCGGGAAGCGAGCGACGGACGCGCTTTCGTCAAGCAAGTGCAGAAACTCGGCTTCGACGTAGAAGTCATCGATGGCGAAAAAGAAGCAGAACTCGCAGCGTTGGGGGTAATTTCCTATCATCCGGCCGCTGAGGGACTGGTCGGCGATATGGGCGGCGGCAGTCTTGAGCTTGCGTTTGTCAAAGAGCGTAAGATCAAGGATAGGTCGAGCCTTTCGATCGGCCCGCTTCGTCTTATGCAGGACACCGGGAACAATCTCGATAAAGCCAAATCGGTTATCAGCCGTGAAATTGATAGCCTGTCCTGGGTGAAACCGAAAAAGTTTGACACGCTCTACGCGGTTGGCGGCGCATGGCGCGCGGTTGCGCGGATCCATATGCGGTTGCGCAGCTATCCGCTTTCAATTCTTCACGGGTACGAGATGAGCCAGGGCGATGCGATCGAAATGTGCGATCTTGTGGCGCGGCAAAGCCGGCGGTCGCTGGAAGAAATTCCCGGAATTCCGCGCCGGCGCATCGACACCCTGCCGTACGCGGCGCTTGTATTGAAAGCTGTTTTGAAGAGGATGAACGCCGAAAAAGTATTTGTATCGGCAGGCGGCGTGCGCGAAGGCTTGCTCTATGATCAGTTAACGGATGAAGAAAAAAAGATCGATCCGTTACTCGCCGGCGCCGGATTTTATGCAGAGCGCTTGTCGCCCGCTCTCGCCTTCGGAGAGGCGGTGTCGGCGATGACGGCGCCGATGTTTCCCGACGAAACGCCGGCGCAGCGCCAATTGCGCGAGGCGACCTGCCTGATGATCGACACCGGCGCCTATTTTCATCCCGATCTTCGCGGTGAACATGTTTTCGATACGGCGCTGCGGGCGCCATTTTATGCGATTTCGCATGAGGGCCGCGCGGCTATGGCGTTGGCGTTGTTCGTCCGCCATGAAGGGCGGCGCGCGGCGTTTCCTGACGATCAGGCGATGGGGCTTCTATCCTGGGAAGATCAACAAGCGGCGATCCGTCTGGGCTTGGCCATGCGGTTCGCGGGCGCGCTTGCGCCGAAGGCGCCGAGCCTCTTGCGTGATTGCCGACTGTCGCTTGAGGAGGGCGCTCTCGTTTTTCGCGCGCCTGCGGATGTGGGCGCATTGATGGAGGAGTTTCCGCGCCGCCGGTTGCAGTCGCTCGCGAGCGCTTTCGAAGTGGAGCCCGTCGAGCGTTACGCCAACGAGTAAGGCTAAGTCGGAATGATCTGCACAGCGCCGCCCGTCAGCTTTAGGGCGATTTCGCCGCGCTTTAGCTGAAGGGCGAACATACCGAAAATCTCGTGACGCCATCCCTGCAGCGCACGCACGTCCGCATCGTCATCGAGCGCAATCGCTTCAAGATCAGCGCTTGATGCAATCAATTTTGGCGCAACGGAAAACTCTTCGCACTGTTTTTTCAACAGTACTTTTAAAAGGTCCACGACGTCGGCGGGCGGCGTCGCGCGGTGTTGTTTTTGTCCAATGCTCGGGAGCGTATCCTTCTCCATACGGCGTCCTTCAGCAACCATGTCGAGAAGGGCGGCGCCTGTTTTTGAACGCTCGAACCCTTTTGAAATTGAACGCGCGCGGCCCAGTTCCTGGGGCGTTCCCGGTTTCAATCGCGCGAGTTCGAAAATGCTCTCGTCGCTCAAAACCCGTCCGCGCGGTAAGTCGCGTTCCTGCGCTTCGCGCTCGCGCCATTCGGCGAGCTTGAGGAGGGGGCCCAAATCGCCGGGCCGCATATTGCGGAGTTTCAAGCGCTTCCATGCATCGTGCGGTTTGATCAGATAGAGATCCGGATCCAGGAGGCTCTCAGCCTCTTCAGCGACCCAACTCGTTCGATTGTCTTCTTCAAGGTTTCTTTTCAATAGCTTGTAAGCATCGCGCAGGTGAGTGACGTCTGAGAGCGCATAGCTCAATTGCGCCTCGGTCAGCGGCCGCCGCGCCCAATCAGTGAAACGCGACCCCTTATCGATCCGCGCGTTCAACAGATTGCGCATTAATGGCTCATAGCCGATTTGATCGCCGTACCCGCAGGCCATCGCCGCTATTTGACTGTCAAAAAGCGGGGCCGGCACTTCGCCCATGAGCTTGTAGAAAATTTCTAAATCCTGACGCGCGGCGTGGAATACTTTGACCACGTTTTTGTCCGCCATGACCTCCAGAAAGGGGCTCAGATCGATTCCTTCGGCCATGGGATCGATGATCGCTTCAACGCCGTCTGCGGCGGCCTGAATGAGGCACAGGATTGGCCAGTAGGTCTTCTCCCGCATGAATTCTGTGTCGACGGCGGCGAAAGGCTTGTCTCGAAGCTCCCTCGAAAACGCAGCGAGGGCGTCAGTATCGGTAATCACTTGCATCGCCCGGGCTTAGCAACTTCTGCGCGCTGCGTCTCGCGCGAAATGCAAATTCTTGCAGAAAATTTTGAGGCCCGAAAAGTGATAAAAAAACAGCCCCGACGATGCGGGGCTGTTGATGGTTAACGGTGCGTGACGACTATTATACGCCGCACAAACCCACAAGCTTCTGCGTCGACATGGCCACGGGGCCGGCTGTCAATTCTTTGCACATCGCGCTGTGCTGAATGCGCGCGGCCTGCTCGAGGTTAACGCCTTTTACCCTTGCGCCGAAAAGTTCTTCGAACGGCGTTTTCTCGATTGTGGGCGGCGACACCAGCTTCCAGTCATCGCCCTCGGCGCCGATTTGCTGGCCGATATAGGCGAGGGTTTCCTGGTACGTTTTCGTGTCGTCAATGTACCCATATTGCTGGGCGAAATCGTTGGAATAGATCATCGCGCCATGCTGCTCGATTAGCGCCTGACGGTCCATGCCGCGGTTTTCCACCACATGGTCGAGGAACTTAACATAGAACTCCTCCGCCATCTGGTTCAGCAAACGCTCCTCACGCTCCGTCATCGGACGGAACGGATTGCCGATATCTTTGCCGAGGCCCGCGCCGATGAACTTGGTTTTGACGCCGCCGCGGGTTTCAATACCGCCGCTGAAGATGCCGCCGTCGACGGCGATAGGGTCATCGAAATATTGAATATTCCCAAAGTTCACGCCGACGGAGCCTATGATCGAACCATGGTCAGCAAAGATCTTGTCAGAGGCGGCCGTCGACCACACGCCGCCCGAGGCGGAAATCGTGTCCACATAGCTGATCACCGGCTTGCCCGCTGCTTTGACCGCCAAAACCCCGTCATGGATCGCTTCGCTGCCGACGATAGAACCGCCAGGCGTCGTAACGAACATCATCACCGCTTTCACGCTGTCGTCTTTCGCTGCTTTGAGAAGTTGTTCCTTGACCTCGTAACCATAGGTGACCGGGATCAGCGATCCGAAAAAGCCGCCGTCAGCGTCGTCCGGTTTGTGTGTCAGGATCGGCCCTTTGATCTCGACCTGCATGATCGCATTGTCGCTATCTTCCTCGCCGTAGATGAATTGGGATTCCGCTTTCTTTTCGACTTTCTTGCCGCCTGCGGACGCACCCGCGCCAGCGACTGTCGCGACACCGCACGATACAAGTCCAATTACAACGAACCCGCCAACGATCATTTTGATGACCATGCGTACGAGATCCCAGAGTAGTGGTGGTCTTTCAGACATAAATACGCCCCTGTTTTAAGCCATTGATGCGCCTTCAATTTAGGCGCGCCAATCGAAACGTAAAGCGGGTTTTACAACTGTAACGGCCCGGTTCGTCGCACAGTCTGGACGCTTCGCCGCATCCCCGTCCGGCGCCGTCGCCGCGTTGGCGACGGGCGTGATCACCGGCCCATCTTGACATTGCAACGGCGAACGGGTCACTGCGCTGCACTCAGCTCCTTGTTCCAGAAAGCGATCTCCCATGCACGCCTACCGCACCCACACCTGTGAAGCCCTGCGCAAAGACGCAGTCGGGCAAACCGTCCGCCTGTCCGGTTGGGTGCATCGCAAACGCGACCATGGGGGGCTCTTGTTCATTGACCTGCGCGATCATTACGGCCTGACGCAGCTCGTGGTCGAACCGGAAACGCCGTTCTTCGGCGAGGTCGAAAAAGTTCGCCAGGAGAGCGTCATCAAGGTTGAGGGCCGGGTGGTCGCCCGGGACGATGACGTGATCAACCCAAATCTGCCCACCGGCGAGATCGAGATCCGCATTGAGAATTTCGACGTGTTATCCGCCGCGGACGATTTGCCGTTGCCGGTTTTCGGCGAGCCCAACTACCCGGAAGACGTCCGCATGACATACCGGTATCTCGATTTGCGCCGCGAGACCCTACACGCGAACATCATGCTTCGCTCAAAAGTCGTCAAAGCAATCCGCACCGGCATGGAAGAGGCTGGTTTCACCGATTTTCAGACGCCGATCCTGACGGCGTCGTCGCCGGAGGGCGCGCGTGATTTTCTCGTGCCTTCGCGACTGCATCCGGGAAAATTCTATGCGCTGCCGCAGGCCCCGCAAATCTTCAAACAATTGATCATGGTGTCCGGGTTTGATCGCTATTATCAGATCGCGCCCTGTTTCCGCGACGAAGATGCGCGCGCCGACCGGTCCGCCGGTGAGTTTTATCAGCTCGATCTGGAGATGAGTTTTGTCGAGCGTCAGGATGTGTTCGATGCGGTGGGGCCGGTGACGCGCGATGTATTTGCGCAATTCGCGGGCGAGCGGAAAGTCACGGCCTATCCGTTCCCAATGATCGCTTATGACGACGCCATGCTGAAATATGGCTCGGATAAACCTGACCTGCGCAATCCCATCGAAATGCAAATTGTCTCCGATCATTTCCGTGACTCGGGCTTTAAGATCTTTGCCAGCATTCTTGAAAAACCCGGAACGGAAATCCGCGCGATCCCGGCGCCGACTGGCGGCAGCCGCGCATTCTGCGATCGCATGAACGTATGGGCGCAAAAGCAGGGCTTGCCTGGCATGGGCTATATGATGTTCGGCGAGGGCGGCGAGGCGAAAGGCCCGCTTGCGAAAAATATTGGTCCCGAACGGTCTGAAGCGGTGCGCGCGCAGCTTGGTCTGAAAGACGGCGACGCGGCCTTCTTCCTCGCCGGCAAACCGTCAGAATTCATTGTGGTGGCCGGCCGTGCGCGTGACGTGATCGCCGATGAGTTGGGTCTGTCCGACAAAGACCAGTTTGCGCTCGCCTGGATCGTCGACTTTCCGATGTATGAATGGGACGAGGAAAACAAGAAAGTCGAATTCGGCCACAATCCATTCTCGATGCCGCAGGGCGGTCTCGAAGCGTTGGAGGCGGCGAAGACCAATGAAGACTATCTGGCGCTCAAAGCCTATCAGTACGATCTTGTCTGTAACGGATACGAGCTAGGCTCCGGCGCTATCCGAAACCACCGTCCGGACATTATGTATAAGGCCTTCGATGTCGCCGGATACGGACCCGAAGTCGTCGAGGAAAAATTCGGCGGCATGCTGAACGCCTTCAAATACGGGGCGCCGCCCCATGGCGGATGCGCGCTGGGGCTTGAGCGCATCGTCATGCTGCTATCTGACCAGGAGAACATCCGTGAAGTGACGATGTTTCCCATGAACCAGCAGGCTGAAGACTTGCTCCTGGGCGCGCCCGCAGAAGCGGATCCAGCGCAAATGAAAGAAGTGCACATCAAAGTCGTGAAGCCGATTGAGGAAAAGAAGAGCTGAACAACACTTTTATTCGGCGTGGTCGGGACAGGCTTTGTTGTTGAGATGGTTCGAGCACGCGCCTAATTCTCGTCCCGGCGCTTGAGCGTCAGGTCAATCAGATTGAATACGGCGTCGAGTTCGCGAAGAATGCGCCCCATGAGCGCAGGATCAGCAATGGCGTTTGAATCGCGATCAAGCTCAAAATAATCCTGGCCGGGAAATGCGACGATAATATCCTGATCGGAATAAATAGCGCGCAGCCCTTTGCCGTTCTGTTCGCCCGCAAGCGCCATCATCGTTTCCATCTGGACCGGATCCAAGATGTAGCGCGCTTCCATCTGATCGCTCCCGAAAACGTCGAATATTTCTTCGAATTTACGCGATACGAAACCCACATCGCGTAAGCCGGCTTTCCTGTAGCGGCGCAGGTGGCCATTGTTCAGCCAGCGCCGCGGCGCGATAACGGTGCGTCCAAAGAGCGTTTCCTGGAAATGGGTTTTGATGACGTGTCCCTGAAACACGGTGACTTCGCGTCTGCTCTTACCGCTCCCGCGCTCTTCCGTGAGGCGCACTTCGCAGAACGTGAAATCGACCCCGCGCCAGGCGCCGGAAAAGCTGTCGTCGAAATAGGCTTTGTCGTGTTGCGGGAGAAGATTCCAGGCGAGTAATTCTTTGAACGCGACCGGTGGACGGTGACCGTTTCGGTAATTGAGCCCCAACTCGGTGGCGACAAACTGTAGAATTTCGCTTTTCACGCCGCGGCGCTCACGTGCTTTCGCCCGCCAATGGGGGAGCATCAGCCCCGCGGCGGCGGCCCAACTTCCAAGCAAGAGACAGGTCGAAAGGAACGATCCGAAATCGCCGTTTCCCAGAAATAGGCGCCATGGCCCCAAAAGTCCAAGCAGCGCAAGCGCGATCGCTGGATTGCGGTTCCGCTTCAGCGCCGCTTCGATGCGCGCAAGCTCGGCTTCTTTCTCAAGAAGAAACGGCTGAATTTTTTCCGCATAGCTTTGGGCGAATGATTTGAACTCGGGGCGGTCGGGCAGGTGGCTGTCGATCCGCGAAGGCGCGCGCAGGCGATGGGTCGCCAGCCCATTATCGATGTCGAGGGCTTCATTGAGCCGCGCGTTCGCATTCGCCCAATGCTCTGTCTTTGCGATGACCATATCGTTCGCCTTGGTTCGCCGAGTTAGTTTCCGGACGGACCTTCAGAACCGGTACGGCCAATGAGATAAATCAGGGCGACAGAGCCGGTTACGACAAGAAATGATACGACAAACTTGAAAAGGTTCGCGTCAATGCCGTTCCAGATCGCATAAACGACGACCGACGCGCCGATGAGCGTTGCGATAAAGAGATTCCATCTCAAGAAATTCGACATAGCTGCCTCCCGTTGCCCCTCTAATATAGGGACGGATTGTTAATGAACCAGAGAGAGCCGCAATCGGTATGGTGAATGATTTCTTACCGGATTAGCGCGCAGCGCCGGCTTTCAGGCTGCTAATGGTCTCGTTCTTATAAACAAACGCGATCAGTGCGAGCGAGGCGAGCGTTGTGAGGATGAAGGTTGCGCGCGGATCAATCGCGTAGAGCGTGAAACCGATCGGCGGGACGATGATGAAGCCGGATGCGCCGGCGGAATTGGAAAGGCCCGCCGTCACCCCTTGTTCGCGCGGCGTCACGCTGAGCGACGCGGCGGCCGTAAAGCCCGGCATCGCCATACCCCATCCGAGCCCGCTGCACGTGGCGGCGAGAACGAGCATGGGAAAGCTCGATGAGACCGCGAAAAGTCCGTGGGCGGCGAATAGGATGAGCGGGCTCGTTCGTAAAAGCGTTCGCGGGGAGAGTGAAAGCCTGCGAACCAGCACGAGCTGCGCAAAAAGCCCGGCGATAGCGGACGCTGTCAGGGCGAAGCTAACTTTCGCCAATGCTTCTTCGTTGCTCAGGGCCAGAATATCGATGAAGTAAAACCCGATCATTTGAACCGGCACGGCGCTGATCGCCCCCGCGACAAGGCCAAAGATAAGGAAAGCCCGCAAGCGTGGATCGCTGATTTTGACGCGCGGCGGCGCTTCGCGTTTTCGCGGCGGGTTGTGTTCTGGGAGAAAGAAAAAAACCGCGAGCCAGGCCGCCGCGCCGATCGCTGCGACGCCATAAAGCGGCGCCAAGGCGCCGAACCCCACAGTGGCGCCGGCGAACGCCGGGCCGAACATCGCGCCAATCCCGAATGCGGCGCCCACATTGGCGAGCGCTTTGGTGCGTTCCTGTGCTGTGGTTCGGTCCGCGATATAGGCTTGCGCCGCGCTCGGCTGGGCGGAGCCGATAATCCCGTAAATGCTGCGCATAGAGAGGATAAGCGCATAGAGCGCCGCGCCGCTCAGAACACCGTCCATGCCGAGTCGGATTGCGGTGGCGAAGAGCACCATAGAGACGGTGAACCCGCCAATACCGATGAGGATAAAGGGACGGCGCCCGCGCCCGTCGCTGAGCCGGCCCCAACGCGGCGCCAGCGACACCCAAAAAATCGCAGACAACATGAAGATCGCGCCGACTTGCCTGTCAGCGAGGCCGATTTGGCGCGCAATGGGCGGCAGGACCGCAAACACAATCGTCTGCCCCATGCCCATACACACCATGCCCATCAGAAGCAGGCCGAACGCCCAGGGCCGCGCTTTATGCGTAAGGCTTTGGGCCGCTGTCGGCGGCGCGACGTCGCTCTGGGAGTCGGTGGGCACTGAAGGGCGCTTTCTTTGGCGATCAACGTGGAAATTTTTGCGGTTGAAAGATCACGTCTGGTCTTGTTGGGCAAGCGGACTGCTTGGGTGCAAAAGGTGCGCGCAGATGGCCGCCACATTGAACTATAAACTTGTTGCGTTCGCCTCGCCGAATTAGCGCCGAAAAATCGTTCCGGCGAATTTGGCGAAAGTCGCACAAAACGGTTGCAATTTCCCGAGCGCGTAGGCATACACGGCGTCTCGGCGCTCCGGCGTTGGTGACGTTGGCGCGGGATGGAGCAGTCCGGTAGCTCGTCAGGCTCATAACCTGAAGGTCGTAGGTTCAAATCCTACTCCCGCACCCAACATTTTCGTCAGTATTATTTCAGTAACGCCGGTATTTTGCGACCCGCTTGCATCTACTCGCGGCGTGGGGCTAGCTGGATGTGATGCGACATGTTCTCGACCGATTGAATGAATTGCCGTTCTTCGGCGCGCTCGATGATGCGGTGACGCAAGAGATTGCGCGTGCGGGGCGGTGGTATTCTATCGCTGGCGGCTGGCCTCTTTTTGAGCAGGGCGCGCCCGCCGAGCGGCTTCATTTTCTTCTTTCCGGGCGGCTGATCGTCGTGCGCAAGACCCAAAGCGGCGAAGATGACGTGGTCGGCTATGTGCGGTCGGGAGAGCCGGTCGGGGAGATGTCGATCCTGTCAGGCGAGCCGCATTCGGCGTCCGTTTACGCGCTCCGCGATAGCGAAATTCTCTCAATTGATCGAGAGACGTATACGGACTTGTTAGAAGAGCATGGCGATCTCGCTGCGGCGCTGGCGCGTCTCGCCTTGTCGAGAGCGCGGCGTCCGAAGCTTAGTTTTAACAGATCGGCGCCGCGCATTTTCGCCCTTATCGGCGCCTCGCGATCAATTGACGTTGATGAATATGCTCGAACGCTCGCTGACTTGATCGCCGGCATGGGGATGAAAGCGAAAACATTTCCGGTGAGCGATACGGCGCCAGACAGCTTTGCGTTTGATCGCGAGGAGGAAGAGCACGATGTTCTCGTCCTCGCTGCGCGCGTGGAGGATACGTCGTGGTATCGCTTTGTGCTGCGGCACGCTGATCGCTTTCTGGTGCTCGCCCGTCGCGATGCGCGCCCGCCGCGGCCATTCCCCATGGCGACGGAGGCGGGGGCGCGCGCCCGAAAGTTTCGTCTCGTCGATCTTGTGATGATCCATGAAGGCGTACCCGCCTGTCCGATTGTCGACTGGATCGACGCCATCAGCGCAGCGCGGGTGTTCCATTGCCGCTCCGGCGCCTGTCTCGACCGGCTCGCGAGAATTGTCGCCGGCCGTTCCGTAGGGATCGTTCTGTCGGGAGGCGGCGCGCGCGCCTATGCGCATATCGGCGTCATCAAGGCGTTGCGGGAAAAAGGGATCAGCATCGATCTCGCGTGCGGCGCGTCCATGGGCGGGATCATCGCGGCCTGCGCGGCCATGGGCTGGGATGATGACGAAATTGAAGAACGCATTCGCGACGCCTTCGTTGAATCGAACCCGCTTGGCGACCATGTCTTGCCCGTCGTGGCGTTGACGCGCGGAAAGCTGGTTGAGGAACGGCTCAAGCGCCATTTCGGCGATGCGTTGATTGAGGATATTGAGTTGCCGTTCTTTTGCGTCTCTTCAGAACTGACGGAAGGCGCCGTCCGCATTCACCGGCGCGGTCTTTTGCGCGACGCACTGCGCGCCTCAATCTCCTTGCCCGGCATCCTGCCGCCGGTCGTCGCTAACGGGTCGTTGCTGGTGGACGGCGCGGTGATGAACAATTTTCCGACCGACATTATGACGGGCATGCACCGCGGCGCTACCGTCGGCGTCGATGTGGCGCGCCGCGGCACAATTGAGGCGAGCGCCTTTGACGATCCGCCAGGTTTCTTTTCATGGGTGCGCAAACATGGGCTTCGCTCTGCGCCGCCGATTGTGACGCTTCTGATGCGGTCCGCGAGCGCGCGCCGGGAGGACGCGGTGACAGTGAAGACCGCCGACATCATGATCACCCCTGCGGTCACGGGCGTCGGCATTCGTGACTGGAAGCGCTACGATCAGGCGGTCGAGGACGGTTACGAGACGGCGATGGCCGCGCTCGAGACGCACCTGCCGGATTTCTTTGGAGACGCGCTGTGATTCGCGCCGTTTTGTTGGCGATTTCGGCTGTGGGCGCCGCCGTGGCGCTCGGGCGAAAGTTTGCTGACAAAACAATCGAAGACCGTTTGCCTACGGAGATTGAAGCGGCGAAAGAACTCGCAATCCGCGAATTGGACAGCCAAGTGGATGCGCGGGTCGATCTTCACTTGCGCCAATATTCGTTGACGCTTCTGGCGAAGGCGGGCCTCGTCGCCGCGGCGTATCTCCTGTTTCATTTTGGCGTGATCGACGAGGCGGGGTTTCGCATCGCGGTCCTTTCATTGATCGCCGCTTATGTGGGATATGATGTCTTTCGGATCGCGCCGCGCGCCCGAACGGCGTGGCGGCTCTTTCACGCCTACGGGTTCAATATCAAACGCGCTGTAAAGGAGTACGTCGCCGCTATTGTCTTTGACCGCGCGTATGAACAAACGCATGCGCGACTGAAAGCGGGCGCCGCCGGGCGCGTTGTCGCCGTATCCAATTACTCCGCAAGCGTATTGTCGCAAGAGGTGGCGCAAGCCGTCTCGGACGTCGCCGCCGGCGTCAGCTTTGAGCGCGTCAAACCGCGTGTGATCACCGCTGCGCTGAAGTCCGTCGGCATGCTCGCGCTTTACGCCGCCTTTATCGCGCTGACAATCTGGATTTAGGCGCAGATCAACAGCAACAGGATGGGTCCGTGCGATCAGCGCCGGACGCTGAAGCGATTAGTCTTTCAAGGCGGTAAGCATGTAATTGACATCGGTGTCTTCGCCGATGCGCCACGCGTCCATGAGGGGATTATAAGTGACGCCCGCACGCGAGATCACGGTCATGCCGGCCGGCGCCAACGCCGCGCTGATCTCTTCGGGCTTCAGAAATTTACGCGGGTCGTGGGTGCCGCGCGGCAGCCAGCCGAGCACATATTCGGCGCCGACTTTTGCAAGAGCAAAGGCCTTCAAGGTGCGGTTGATGGTGGCGACGATCATTGCGCCGCCCGATTTCACAAGGCCCGCCGAGCTTTGAAGAAATAAGTCCACATCCGCCACATGCTCCACCGCCTCAAGGTTGAGAACCACGTCAAACGCCGCGCCTTCGGCTTCCAGAAGCGCTTCGGCAGTCGTGGCTCGATAGTCTATGTCGAGACCAACCTCGCGCGCATGAACGATGGCCGTTTTGATGTTGCGCTCCGACGCGTCGATGGCGGTGACATCTGCGCCGAGCCGGCGCATGGGTTCAGCCACAAGGCCGCCGCCGCAGCCAACGTCGAGAAGGCGCAGGCCGGCGAGCGGCTTATTTTCGTGGCGGTCGCGATCAAAATGCATGCAGATCGTGTCGCGGATATAGGCGAGACGGACCGGATTGAATTTGTGAAGCGGTTTGAACTTCCCGAACGGGTCCCACCATTCGTCGGCGATCTTCGAAAACTTTTCCACTTCCGCCGGATCGACCGTCGTCGCGCCGCCTTGTGTGGACGAATTTGTTTCGCTCGCCATTTTCCGCTCCTTGCGTCCGGGTCGCCGCCTCTTTAGATACGCGTCTTAGCCCAGTGGAACATGCGGCGGCGGGCCGCATCAGCGCTTTCAGATCGTAGGACCGTCACGCCCTTGTCGCGCATCGTTATGAAATTCGGAGGCACGTCGGTGGCGGACCTCGACAGGATCCGCAACGTCGCGCGTTTCGTCAAACGCGAGGCGGACGATGGGCGGTCAGTCGTGGTTGTGGTGTCGGCTATGGCCGGAGAGACAAATCGGCTTGTAGCGCTCTGCGATGAGGCGGGGCCGCCGGATCCGGCGCTCGATGCGCGGGGCGTTGAGTATGACGCGGTGGTTTCTACCGGTGAACAAGTGACCTCAGCGTTGCTGGCGCTAATTCTTCAAAAACAAGGATTTAGGGCGCGTTCCTGGCAGGGGTGGCAAATTCCGCTGCAAACCAATGAGGTGCACGCCAAAGCGCGGATCAACGACATTCCGGCGGCAAATCTGTGCGAGGCGATCGACGGCGGCGAAATCGCGATTGTGGCCGGATTTCAAGGAATTGCGCCGGACGGGCGTATCGCAACGCTCGGGCGCGGCGGCTCGGACACCAGCGCCGTGGCGCTGGCCGCGGCGATTGAGGCGGAGCGGTGCGACATTTATACTGATGTTGATGGCGTCTACACCACCGATCCGCGTATCAACAAACAGGCGCATCGGATCGAGCGGATCTCTTTCGAAGAAATGCTCGAGATGGCGTCTTTGGGGGCGAAAGTTCTCCAGACCCGGTCCGTGGAGCTCGCGATGGCCCACAAGGTTAAGCTGCGCGTTCTATCGAGTTTCGACGCGCCCGATGCGCCGGGGCCCGGCACCGTAATTTGTGATGAGGAAGAAATTGTGGAGCAGCAAATCGTCAGCGCCATCACGCCGTCCCATGACGAGGCCAAGATCAGCCTGTTGTCCGTACCGGACCGGCCAGGGAACGCCGCTAAGATATTCACTCATCTCGGCGACGCGGGCGTCAATGTGGACATGATTGTACAAAGCCCGTCGCGCGCGCCGGACGCGGCCAATATTTCGTTTACGATGAACGAGTCCGATCTCGCGCGCGCGATCGAGACACTTGAGGCGATTAAAAGTGAAGTCGGTTTTGAAACGCTGCAGAGCAATTCCAATGTCGTGAAAGTCAGCGTCATCGGCGTCGGTATGAAGAGCCATACGGGCGTTGCGGCGACCATGTTTGAAACGCTCGCGGAGAACAATATCAATATCGAGAACATTTCCACGTCCGAGATTAAAATCAGTGTATTGATTGAATCGAAATATTCCGAACTGGCTGTGCGCGCCCTTCACACCGCCTACGGGCTCGACCGGACGGCGGCCTGACCCATCGATGAGCGTTGAGAAGACCAGACCCCCCCACGGCGGCCATGGCGAGCGCGGCATTACGGTACTGTTGCGCCGTATGCATGACGCCGTCGCTATTGAAGCGACGCCGCAGGAACGGCTCGATGAATTAACCCGCGTCATCGCAAGCCACGTTGTTGCGGATGTTTGCTCGATCTATCTGCGGCGGGGCGATGATGAATTGGAGCTTTATTCGACCGAAGGTCTAAAACGCGAAGCGATCCACCGCACCCGAATGAAATGGGGCGAAGGCCTCGTGGGCGCGGTCGCTGACAGCCAGTCGCCGCTGGTTACGGCGGACGCGGCCTTGCATCCAGCTTTTAAGTATTTCCCTGATATCGGCGAAGATCCGCTGCATTCATTTCTGGGCGTACCGCTCATTCGCTCCGGCAAAGTCCTCGGCGTTTTGGTTATCCAGAATAAAGCGCGGCGTGAATACACAGATGAGGAAATCGAAGCCGTGCAGGCGGTGGCGATTTTGCTCGCAGAGATCACGGCGTCCGGCGAGTTGTTGGACAAGGAAGAAACGCAAGTCGTCGATGAAATGCTCCATCGGCCAGAGCGTCTTGAAGGCGCTGGCGTCGCGCCGGGCATCGCTATTGGCGTTGCTGTATTTCGAGAAGCGCAGGCGCCCAAGCACCGGGTTTTTTCGAGAGACGCAGGCGGTGAGGCGACGCGGCTGGAAGAAGCGCTCGTCACGTTGCGGAAGTCCGTCGACGACATGCTTGCAGATGACGAGCTTGGCGGTGAGTCACGTGAGATCATCGAAACATACCGGCTGTTCGCCTATGATCGCGGATGGAAAGAAAAGCTGCGCACCGCCGTTTTTTCGGGCCTGACGGCGGAAGCCGCTGTCGAACGCGTGCAATCGGAAAATCGGGCGCGCCTCAGTCAGGCGCGCGATCCCTATCTGCGCGAAAGGCTCCACGATCTGGAAGATCTTTCCAACAGGCTCTTACGCTGCCTTTCCGGCGAGGCGCTTGATGCGCCGCGCGATATTCCGGATGGCGCCATCGTTATCGCGCGGGTTATGGGGCCTGCGGAGCTTTTGGAATATGATCGCGCCAAGCTTCAGGGGATTGTTCTCGTAGACGCCTCTGCAACCTCGCATGTGGCGATTGTGGCGCGTGCGCTCGACATCCCGGTCGTAACGGCCGTTCCCGATGCGCTTGATTTGACCGATGACATGGATCCGTTGATCATCGACGGCGGGGAGGGCGTTCTGCATATCCGCCCCACGGCGGAGGTCACGCAGAGCTATCGCGAGAAAAGGGATCTGCGGTCGGAGCGGCATGCGGCGTTCGCCAAGGAAGCCCGTCTCCCGACAGTGACCCAGGACGGCGTCGAGATCGATGTTTATATGAACGCCGGTCTCGCCCTCGATATGCCGCACCTCGAAGCAACGGGCGCAAAGGGCGTCGGGCTTTTCCGCACCGAATTACCGTTCCTCATTGGGCGCCAGTTGCCGCGCGTGAAGGAGCAGGAACGTCTGTACCGGGATATTCTTGAAAAGGCCGATGGGAAGCCGGTTATTTTCCGAACGGCTGATCTGGGGAGCGACAAGTCGGCGGCGTATATGAAGCGGCGGATCGAGGCCAATCCGGCGATGGGATGGCGCGGCATGCGTATGGCGGTGGACCGCCCCGGTTATTTAAGGCCGCAATTGCGTGCGCTTCTCGCCGCGAGCGCCAGGCGGCATCTCTACATCATGTTCCCGATGGTGACGCTGGGCGAAGAAATCGACGCGGCGCTGACCTTCGTCCAACAGGAGGTTGAGTTCGCGCGTCAGCACCAGAAGGAATTGCCGGCGAATATTTCTGTAGGCGTGATGATTGAAACGCCGGCGGCTGCCTGGCGCGTTGAGGAAATCGCGCCGAAAGTCGACTTCCTCTCCGTCGGCGGCAACGATTTGGCGCAATTTTATTTCGCAGCGGACCGTGAATCCGAGTTAACACAGCGCCGCTATGATCCAATGGAAGCCGGCTTTTTAAGCTTTTTGAAATTGCTCGCCGAAAAAGCCGAGACGGCGGGCAAGCCGCTTTCATATTGCGGGGAGCAGGCGTCAAATCCTGTCATGGCTGCGGCGCTCATCGCGGTTGGCGTTCGACGTTTTTCCATTGCGGCGACGGCGGTAGGCCCGTTCCGCCGGATGGTGCGGTCAATCCATGCGGGCGAGCTCGCCGAGTGGATGAGCGACGCGCTCGCGCAACCCGGCAGCGTGCGCCAAGCGTTCGAAACGGTCTTGCGCGCAAGAGGCGCGGTGATCGGTTAACTCAACCTTTACGCACCACGCCTTCGGCGCGCTTTAAGCATTCGATAGGCAATATTCTGCTAGGATTTGGGGAAAACGCCCCTTTTGCGCGCCGGTGTGAATCACCGGCTGGTTGGGGTAAGCTCGTCAGGGATTAGTACGCCCTGCGTTGTAGGATTTGAGTGCCGTGTCGACTGAAGAGAATTCAGCAGAGATCCTTGAACTGAACGATGCGCGCCGGCGTTTGCGCGACGGTCAGATTGATCTTGGCGCCTATGCGACAGCCGGCGCGTTTCTCGCCGCCGTTCGTGAAGACGCGGGCCTTTCTGTCGAGGACATCTCCGAGCGCACCCACATCAAGACCGCCTTTCTGGTCGCGATTGAACAGAACGAAACGGACGCATTGCCGTCGCGCCCTTTCGCGATCGGGTTCGTTAAGGGGTATGCGGAGGCTCTAGGGCTTGATCCGGCGCCAGTGGTGTCGCGGTACAAGCAGGACGCTGGATTTGAGGCGGTGTCCGATGTGGAGCAGGCGAGTGAGACCCCGGTGGCGGTGAATTCCGATGCGGATCAGGAACGGTCCGATATGTCGCTGCTCGCCGTCTTTGCGATCTTCATCTTCATCCTTTGGTGCGCATGGCACATCACGCGCCCGCGCGCCGTGACCACGCCGTTCAAATTTGACGGATTGCCGGCATTGGAAGCGGCCGCGCCGGCGCCGGCTGAGACCGCGGCGCCAGCGATTGGCGCGCCGGCGCCCGAATTGCCCTTCATGATTGAAGCCCGCGCCATCGAACAGGTTGAGCCGGTTTATCCGAGCCGCTGCGAGGCGGGGGCCGCGGCGACGGAATCGGTGACTGTCGCGTTCACGGTGACGGTGGAGGGGGGCGTCGCCAGCGAGCGTGTTGTCGACGCCACAAACGCCTGCTTTGAAAGGGCCTCGCTCAACGCCATCCGCCGCTGGCGCTTCGCGCCGCGAACCGTCGATGGCGCGCCCCAGGCGGCCTTCGAGCAAACGGTCACGTTTCCCTTCAATAAGCCGCTCTAATCCGGGCGAAACTCAATTAGCCGCTTTAGGGCGACCGGGACTTGACATATAAGCCGTTGCGGTAAACTTGAACCCAAGTTGCAGGTAACGAGAGGCCTATCCATGTCAGTTCGCCCGTGGCGTGATATCGAACGCAGAAAATGCCGTCAGATTATGGTTGGCGACGTGCCTGTGGGCGGCGACGCGCCGATCGCCGTGCAGTCCATGACGAACACGCTAACCAGCGACGCCCAGGCCACCCTCCGGCAAATCAATGAAATCGCGGAAGCCGGGGCGGATATCGTCCGCGTCTCCTGTCCGGATACGGACTCCACAGCGGCGATGAAGGAAATCTGCAAGAATTCCCCTGTGCCGATCGTCGCCGATATCCACTTCCACTATAAGCGCGGCATCGAAGCGGCGGAGGCTGGCGCGGCCTGCCTGCGGATCAATCCCGGCAATATCGGTTCTGAAGAGCGCGTGCGCGAGGTCATCAAAGCAGCGAAAGACAATGGCTGCTCCATGCGCATCGGCGTTAACGGCGGCTCGCTGGAAAAAGACCTTCTTGAGAAATATGGCGAGCCTTGCCCGGAAGCGATGGTCGAAAGCGGTCTCGACCATGCGAGAATTCTTCAGGACAATGATTTTCACGAGTTCAAAATTTCGGTGAAAGCATCCGACGTCTTTTTGACAGTCGCCGCCTATCATGCGCTCGCTGAAGCGATTGACTGTCCGCTTCATCTCGGCGTGACCGAAGCTGGCGGATTGCGCATCGGCTCAATCAAGTCGGCGATCGGGTTGGGCTCTATGTTGTGGGCGGGCATTGGCGACACGATCCGCGTTTCGCTGTCTGCCGACCCGGTTGAAGAAGTGAAGGCCGGTTTTGACATTCTCAAGTCGCTGAATCTGAGGCATCGCGGCGTGAACGTGATTTCGTGCCCATCCTGCGCGCGGCAGGGGTTCGACGTCATCAAAACCGTTGAGACGCTGGAGCAGCGCCTTGCGCATATTACGACTCCCATGACATTGTCCGTTATCGGATGCGTGGTGAACGGTCCGGGCGAAGCGCGCGAAACCGATATCGGTTTCACCGGCGGCGGCGCAGGGAAAGAACACGGCATGATCTACCTTGACGGCGATGTGGATCACCGGATCGACAATTCAGAGCTTGTCGACCACCTTGTCGGTCTCGTTGAAAAGCGCGCCGAAGAAATCCAGGCGCGTGAAGCTGCGGAAGCTGTCGCCGCAGAATAGCGACGCATTTTGTTATATAAACGCGCGGGCCATATCCCGCGCGTTTTTTATTTGAAAGAAGCTTATGATCCCGCAGGAGAAACTCAACGCTCTGATCGAAAAATTCGAAGCGATTGAGCATGCGATGTCGTCAGTGACCGACTCCGATGAGATCATCCGTCTCTCCAAAGAGCATGGAGAGCTGAAGCCGGTCGTCGAGAAAGCGCGCGAGTTAACAGATACGCGCAAACAATTGGTGGAGTTAGCCGAACTCGCCGAAAGCGACGACCCGGACATGGCGGAGATGGCGCGTGATGAACTTGCGACGCTGAAAGAAAGCGAGCCTGTTCTTGAGCAGGCGCTCCAATTCATGTTGCTGCCCAAGGACAAAGCGGACGACTCAAGCGTTATCCTCGAAGTGCGGGCCGGCACAGGCGGCGATGAAGCGGCGTTGTTCGCCGGCGATCTGTTTCGCATGTACCAGCGGTTCGCTCAGTTAAACGGCTGGAAAGTGGAAGTGCTCTCGCAATCGGAGGCGGAAGTCGGCGGCTACAAGGAGATCCAGGCGAACGTCTCCGGCCATGGCGTCTACGCCATGATGAAGTTCGAGAGCGGCGTTCATCGCGTCCAGCGCGTTCCGGAAACCGAGACCCAGGGCCGCGTGCACACGTCTGCGGCGACCGTCGCTGTTCTGCCGGAGCCGGAAGAAGTTGATATCGAAGTCAACGAAAGTGATTTGCGGGTTGACGTTTTCCGTGCCTCGGGTCCCGGCGGCCAGTCGGTGAACACCACAGACTCCGCTGTGCGGATTACGCACATTCCCACCGGGATCGTGGTGAGCCAGCAGGATGAGAAATCTCAACATAAAAACCGCGCCAAAGCCATGAAGGTGCTCCGCGCGCGGCTCTATGAGGCGGAACGCGCGCGCGCCGACGCCGAACGCGCCGAGGCCCGCAAGGGCATGGTCGGCTCTGGAGACCGGTCCGAACGTATACGGACGTATAATTTCCCGCAAAGCCGGGTGTCGGATCACCGTATCAATTTGACGCTTTACAAGCTTGACGAGATTATCGCGGGCGATGGGCTCGGCGAAGTCGTTGACGCGCTGATTACGCAAGACCGTGCTGATCGATTGGCGGCGATGCAGTCTGACGCTTAGTGGTGGAATGATTGCGACCGGCGATAGAAGCAATGCGTTGACCGTTGAACAAGCGGTGCGGCGGCTCGCGACGGCGTTCCCGAATTCAACGACGGCAATGCTTGACGCGCGCTTTCTCGCCATGACGGCCCTCGGCGTCGATGAGGCGGGCCTTATTGTTGAAGGCCCAAGACCTCTTTCATCCGAAGAAGGAGCGCGGCTCGACGCCATGGCGGTGCGCCGGGCAGCCGGCGAACCGATCGCTCAAATTCTGGGGCGCAAGGAATTTTATGGCCTCACATTCGCGTTGAGGCCTGGCGTCCTGACGCCGCGGCCCGATAGCGAAACCCTGATAGACGCTGCGCGTGAGGCGCGGGGCCATGAGGCGCCCATCCGCATTCTTGAACTCGGGGTCGGTTCGGGCTGTTTGTTGATATCCTTGTTGAAGCACTTTCCCTTTGCGGTCGGCGTCGGCGTTGATCTCAATCCAGCGGCGATAGAGGCGACCCGCGCGAACGCCCGCGCTCATGGTGTAGAGGATCGGTTGCCTTTGTTGATCGGCGACTGGTTCGCGCCGGTGAGCGCAACGTTCGATTTAATTATCTCAAATCCGCCCTATATCAGTGAGAGGGATCGGTCGTCATTGCCGACTGAGGTAAAGGATTATGAGGACCCGGGCGCATTGTTCGCCGGGGAAGACGGCCTCGACGCTTATCGCGTTATTCTTCAAGCAGCGCCGTCGCATCTCTCAAAGACTGGGTTAATGATTCTTGAACTGGGGGCTGGTCAGGCCAATCGCGTCATGGCGCTGGCGCAGGCGTCTTTCCCTGACGCTCATTGCGCCACGCGGGCCGACCTCTCTGGCGTTCCACGCGCCCTCATTATTGAGCGCCGCGACGGTTAATTGCACAAAACGGTTGAAATGCCGCTCAAGATCGCTATTCTTTCCTCAAGGCAAGGCAGCGCCAATTGATGAGCGCTGGGCCGGTCCACCCATCAGGTTTCGTTTCCAGGCGCAACGTATCGTTGCGTTAACAGAACGAAAAAGCTGGAGCGTGGGGCGCAAAAAGGGTGCGGAAAATCCATCAGACGCGAAGAACAAGCATGCGGATGATGACCTTGATTTTGAACAGCAAAGAAGATTGGTTCGGGGATGAACAAGCCTAACAACAGACAGAACAACTCGATGAAGCGCGGCCGCAATCAACGCCGCAGGCAAGGCGGCGGCGCTAACCCGAACAGAGCGTTGGACTCGAATGGACCTGACGTGCGCATCCGCGGCACGGCCAATCAGATTTATGATAAATATCAGGGCCTGGCGCGGGACGCCGCGTCATCCGGCGACCGTGTGCGCGCCGAGAATTACCTGCAGCACGCAGAGCATTATTTTCGCTTGATCAAATCCATGCAGCCGCCGGCGCCGCCGGCGCAGCCCTCAGAAACTATGGATGCCGACGGCGAGCAACCCTCGATTGAACAGCCCAGCGCGGAAGCGGACGCCCAGTCAGCGCCGAAGCGGTCGAACGGCGCCGCGAAAGAAGAGGCGCCTGTGAAGGCCGATGCGGGTGAGGACGGCGATGCAGGAACCGAAGAGAAAAAACCACGCCGCAAACGCGCTAAAAGAACGGCGAAAAAAGACGCCGATGACGCGCCTGAAACGCCGGAAGAAGTCGTCGCTTCCTAATTGATGACACGCTTCGCAGACTCGCTTTTCGATCTCTCCGGCAAGACGGCCGTGATTACCGGCGCCTCGCGGGGCATCGGTGAAGCGATCGCCAGACGTATGGCGCAGCATGGCGCCAATGTCGTCGTTTCAAGCCGATCCCTTGAGGCCTGCGAAGCAATCGCCCAATCGATAAATGATCACGAGGACCGCGCGGCTGCGGTGGCCGCGTCGTGCAATATCTCCCACAAAGAAGATCTCCAGAAACTCGTCGATAGGGCGAACGCAGCCTTTGGCGCGATTGATGTTCTCGTGTCGAACGCCGCGGTCAATCCGTATTTTGGTCCGTCTGCGGGCATATCAGACGAGCAATTCGATAAGATCATGACGTGCAACGTCAAAGCCTCTCACTGGCTCTCTCAGATGGTGTTGCCGCAAATGAAAGAGCGCAAAGACGGCGCGATCATTATAATTTCTTCAATCGCTGCATTCGCTGGCAACGCCGATTTAGGCGTGTACGGTATTTCAAAGGCGGCGGACTTGCAGCTCGCGCGAAACCTCGCCGTTGAGTACGGTCCCCATAATATTCGAGCTAATTGCATCTGCCCGGGCGTCGTTAAGACCTATATGGCTGAAGCGCTTTGGAAAGACCCTAAAGTAGAAGCCATGGTCACAAAAAAGTTGCCGTTGCGCCGATTCGGTGAGCCGGACGATATCGCTGGAGCGGCTGTATTTCTCGCATGCCCGGCAGGCGCATGGACCACTGGGCAGGGGATCGTCATTGACGGCGGCACGCTCATCGGCGCGAGCGGTCTCTAAAGAATCACCTCTAAATCTGTGTAAGGTCGATCTTTTTTGGATGCTTACGGATCGGTAACGGTGTTTTACCGATCCTTAACGCATGGCGCTGCGCAACCCGGCGTAATGATGCGTTGATCGACGCGGGTGCGTCGAGCGTTATTTTGAGGGACTTAGAAAGGTAATTGCCATGAACATCAAACTTACAACCGCTATCCTTGGCGTCGCTGCATTTGGCGCAGCCGCTGCTGTCGCCGGCCATCATGAGGGCGCTGGCGACTGGGAAGCAAAGCTCGAAGCGAAATTTGCTAAAATCGATGTGGATACGGATGGCTCCGTTACGGAAGCTGAATATCTCGATTACAAAATGGCTGAAGCAAAGCAGGCGTTTGTTGAAATGGGCGGCGATGACGGCGCCGTGACGCTTGACGAAGCCAAAGCCGCCTACGCTGCGCAACTGGCTGAAAAGGCCGCTATGAAAGAAAAAGCGGCGATGGAAGAAGAAGCGATGAAGAAAGAATCAGACGGCGAATAAGCGCCGATCTTTTTTGGTTAAAGGCCCGGCGACCCCCAGTCGCCGGGCCTTTTTGATGGCGATTACGCCTTGCAGGATATCTGACCGATCCCCATTTACTAAGCAATGACGCGTCGCCGCTTCAGGGGCGCATCTTCTTCATGACGCTTTTGGGAAGGTCACGGGACATGCAACAGGAAAAATACACAGATCGCTCGCGCGGTCTCATCCAAGCGGCGCAAGGCGTCGCGGTGCGCGAAAATCATCAACAATTCACGCCCGAGCATTTGTTGAAGGCGCTCCTCGACGACGAAGAAGGCCTCGCCGCGAACCTCATCCGCGCCGCCGGCGGTCGTCCGGAAGCAGCGCTTCAAGGCGCTGAGGACGCGCTCGCGAAATTGCCCAAAGTCGAAGGCGCGGCGGCCGGCCAACTCTACATGGCGCCGGCGATGGCGAAAGTGTTTGCGAGCGCCGAAGAGATTGCGAAAAAGGCCGGCGACAATTTTGTCACTGCGGAGCGGTTGTTAACGGCGCTGGCTGTGGAGGCGTCTGCGGGAACCGCTAAAACCCTGAAAGACGCAGGCGTCACAGCGGCGAAGCTCAATGAAGCGATCAACGATTTGCGCAAGGGACGCACAGCGGACACCGCATCCGCCGAACAGGGTTATGACGCGCTGAAACGCTATGCGCGCGACCTCACGGAAGCCGCGCGCGACGGCAAGCTTGATCCGGTCATTGGCCGCGACGAAGAAATCCGCCGCGCGATGCAGGTGCTTTCCCGGCGAACGAAAAATAATCCCGTCCTGATCGGTGAGCCGGGCGTTGGTAAAACCGCGATCGCCGAAGGGCTGGCGTTGCGCATCGTCAATGGCGATGTGCCGGAAAGTCTGCGTGACAAAATGCTGTTAGCGCTCGACATGGGGTCGTTGATTGCGGGCGCAAAATATCGCGGCGAGTTTGAAGAACGTCTGAAAGCGGTGCTCACGGAAGTCACAAGCGCGAACGGTGAAATTATTCTGTTTATTGATGAAATGCACACATTGGTCGGCGCCGGAAAGACCGATGGCGCGATGGACGCGTCAAACCTGTTGAAACCGGCGTTGGCGCGCGGCGAACTACACTGTGTCGGCGCGACGACCCTCGATGAATATCGAAAATATGTGGAAAAAGACGCGGCGCTCGCGCGGCGTTTTCAGGCCGTTTTCATCAATGAGCCCACCGTGGAAGACACTGTTTCGATCCTGCGCGGGCTGAAAGAAAAATACGAGTTGCACCACGGCATCCGTATTTCCGATACGGCGATTGTCGCCGCCGCGACTCTCTCGAACCGTTACATCACCGACCGCTTCCTGCCGGACAAGGCCATCGACCTCGTGGACGAGGCGGCCTCGCGCCTGCGCATGGCCGTCGATTCAAAGCCCGAGGAGCTCGACGAGCTTGATCGGCGCATCATCCAGATGAAGATTGAACGCGAAGCGTTAAAGAAAGAAGAGGACGCCGCTTCTAAGGATCGCCTGTCGACGCTTGAGGTGGAGCTCGCCGATCTTGAAGAGCGCTCGAATGAGCTGACCGCGCGATGGCGGTCGGAGAAAGACAGTCTCGCCTCGGCGACGAAAGTGAAAGAAGCGCTCGATCAGGCGCGTCAGGCTTTGGCGGACGCTGAACGCCGTGGCGATCTCGCGCGCGCGTCAGAAATTAAATATGGCCAATTGCCCGACCTTGAAAAACAACTGACGGACGCAGAAGGCGCCGGCGATCAGAGCGGGTTGGTTCAGGAAGTTGTGGACGCCGAACATGTGGCGGGCGTCGTCTCGCGCTGGACAGGCGTGCCGGTGGATAAGATGCTCGAAGGCGAACGTGAAAAGCTTCTCCATATGGAGGAGAGTTTGGGTACGCGCGTTGTTGGGCAGCGCGAAGCTGTTGAAGCGGTTTCGGCGGCTGTGCGCCGCGCCCGTGCGGGACTGCAGGACCCGAACCGGCCGATGGGTTCGTTTTTGTTCCTTGGACCTACTGGGGTCGGTAAGACCGAACTGACAAAAGCGCTGGCGGAGTTTCTTTTTGATGACGACACGGCGATCGCCCGGATCGATATGTCGGAATTCATGGAAAAACACAGCGTTGCGCGTCTGATCGGCGCGCCTCCCGGCTATGTGGGTTACGAAGAGGGCGGCGTCCTCACCGAAAAAGTTCGCCGGCGCCCCTATCAGGTTATCCTGTTCGACGAAGTCGAAAAGGCGCATCCGGATGTCTTTAATGTGCTGTTGCAAGTCCTGGATGACGGGCGGCTTACGGACGGGCAGGGAAGGACTGTCGATTTCAAGAACACGTTAATTATTCTGACGTCAAATCTTGGTGCGGAGCATCTCGCTGCGCAGCCGGCGGGCCAAGACTCAGAAGCCGTCCGACCTTTGGTCATGGACGCTGTTCGGGCGCGTTTTCGGCCGGAGTTTCTGAACCGGCTCGATGAAATGATTCTGTTCCATCGATTGAGCCGCGCCAATATGGATGCGATCGTCGATATACAGATCGCGCGCCTCAGCGCTTTGCTGCAAGATCGCAAGATCGCCTTGCAGCTTGACGATAAGGCGCGCACCTGGCTTGGCGATGCGGGGTTTGACCCGGTCTATGGCGCACGGCCCCTTAGGCGGGTCATCCAGAAGAAGCTGCAGGATCCGTTGGCGGAGCTGGTGCTGGCAGGGGATGTCGCAGACGGAGAAACGCTTGATATTTCGGCTGATGCAAACGGATTGACCATCAACGGCCGACCCGCCGGCGGTCGCGCCCATATCAAGTTCAGCGGCCAGGACGCGCCGCCCGAAGGCGCCATGTTGAATTAAGGAGATGCGCCGATGGCGGAAGAAAATGAATGGACGCCAGACAAAGAAGCCGCTCTGAAAGCGCTGATCCGCGCGACAATTGAAAGCGCCGGACCGATCCCTCCCGAGCAATTGCCGCACAAAGTGAAGGCGGCGTTGAAGGATCAGGCGTCCGGCGCGGCCGATCTTGATCGCCTGATTGAGCAGGTCCTGGTGGAATTGCGCGACCGATAACCGCTGACGTAGCCATTGAGATTTCGCGTTTCTTATCGGAAATGCGACCGCTTCACATGTTCGTTACAGAAAGTGTTTTGCAATTTTGGCCCTTGCAAGGCTTACGTTTCACGCTATGGCGCGATAGACATAAAACCCCACAAAGGAGGGCGGTCAATGAGTGTGAACAAAAGGGCAGGTATTTTCTCGACGATAGCATTGGTTATAACGGCGGTCTTCGCCGCACCATCATCTGCGCAAGATGAGTTTGACGTTTTTGCTAGCGCGAACGCCGAAAATACACAGCGGATCAGTTACAGCGAATTCGACGAATTCCTGAAGACTTTCGGCCGTGAGGAGAAAGATCGCCTCGTCATTTATTATCGGGCGATGAAGCCACGGGGCGTCGCGTATCTCGACTCATATACTGACGCGCTCGCCAAACTGACGCCGAGTAACTTTTCAAAAGACGAACAGCTCGCCTATTGGCTCAATCTCCGTAACATTTTGATCGTGCGCGCCATCGGCGCTGGTTCTCCGGGCCGTTCGCTTAAGGAAGAACGCGGCGACCCGAGCAATCCTGGCGAAATGTGGACGCGCAAGAGACTTTCTGTTGAAGGTGTCGCAATGTCGATCGACGATATTGAACAGAAAATCATCCTGCGGAATTTCGATAATCCCAATTTGGTCTATGGTCTCTATCAGGGGACAAAAGGCGGACCGGTCTTGAGCATGAAGACTTTTACCGGACTAAGCGTAAACGATGCGCTGCAGTCGCTGGGCGCTGATTTCGTGAATGCACGCCGCTCTGTTTCAGTGAAATCCGATACGGTCAAGGCGCCGGCGATCTATTCCTGGTACAAGGAAGCGCTCTTCGACGGCAGTGACGCGGCCGTCATTGACCATCTACGCGGTCTGGCTGAACCGAAACTACACGAGAAGCTCGCTTCCGCCACGAAACTGGCGCCGAAGAAATTCTCCTATTCAATTGATGTTTTTGAGGTGCGTCAGTCGCCGCAAGTCGATCTGCGCGGCAGTTCTACGAGCGGCCTCGGCAGCGGGTCATGAGACGCAGCGGCCACTAGCGCTGTGCGGGCGGCGTGAAAAACATCACAACGCAATCACTGCTTCCCGCCGGGCTCATGAGCGTGGCGGGGATGCCTTTGCGGCAAGGTGAGCGCAAGAACGAGGGCGTTGATGATCGCAAATTGTGGGCGGGCGCCGCGGTTATGGGCGGTCTCTGCTTATCACTCCTCGCCGTCCGAATTTTATCAGCGTGTTTTACGTACGGCGTTGAACCTTCGGCGGCGACGATCGTTACGACCATTGGCTTGATGGCGGCCGCCGGCGTCGCATATTGTGTTATTTTTCTTCTGGTACCTAAACTCGAAAGCAAGCGCGCGCTCATTGGGCCGATGATTATTGCAGGGCTTGCGCTTCGACTGCTGTTTTTCTGGTCAACGCCGGTCTATGAAGATGACTGGCATCGTTACTTATGGGACGGTGCGACTGTCAGCGCCGGGATCAACCCCTATGCGCATCCGCCGGCGGCGGCGAGAGCCGTCGATGCGTTCGGTGCGCCAATTCCGTTATCGGACGATCCAGATTTGCGTCAGCTGCAAACGCTCGCGCGTGCTCACCCTGACTTGCATTACCGGATTAATTATCCCTACGTCTCCACCATCTATCCGCCGCTGACGCAGGCGAGCTTCGCTTTGGCGCACGCTATTAAGCCAATGAGCCTTAACGCATGGCGCGGCGTTCTGTTGCTGGTGGACGGCCTATCGTTGGGACTTCTTCTTGTCTTATTGAAATCGTACGGTCGATCTGAATTGTGGGCGGCGCTCTATTGGCTCAACCCAGTTCTCATTCTGACGACCTTTAATGCCGGTCATATGGATATTCTGATCGGACCATTTCTTTTGGGCGCACTGTTACTCCTACGCCGCAACAGACCCAAATTGGCGGCGGTTTCGCTCGCCGCGGCGGCGAGCGTGAAGTTGTGGCCGATGATACTTGCGCCGGTTCTCTTTCGAGCGCAGCGACGGCGCCCCTTGTCGCTTCTCGTGACGGCGACGGTTTTTTGCGCGGCCGTCGCGCTGTTTCTCTCGCCGATGTTGGTCAGTTTGGACCCCGAGCACAGCGGCCTGACTGCGTACGCTCAATCCTGGCTCACAAACGCGTTCTTGTTCCCGCTTCTGGCCCAACTTACGAGTCTCGTGTCAGTCGACGGCGAAATGTGGGCACGCATTTTTGTCGCCGCTCTTGTTATCGGCGCGAGCGCCTTGATCGGATTGCGGTCGCCGGTCGAGCAATCGAAAACGCCCATGTATTTGTTGGCGCTAACGAGCGTTTTGTTTGTTTTGTCGCCCACCGGATATCCGTGGTATTATGTGTGGCTTTTATGGTTTGCGCCACTGTCGCCAAGTCTCGGCGTCGCGCTGTTCTCAGTGACCTTGCCGCTTTACTATGCGCGTTACGCTCTTGCGAACAACGGATATGGGTGGGTTTTTGAGACCATCCTTGTGCCGATAGAATTCTTGCCGCCGCTAGTGTTGCTCATTCTAGAAGGAGGCCGTCATTATGGACGGAAATCAAACGCCGCGCATTAGCGTAATTATCCCGGCGCTGAATGAAGCCGGTTCTATCGGGCCTGTGGTTGGGTCTGTTCTAGATAAAGCCACGGAAGTCATTGTCGTTGATAATGGATCGACCGACGGGACAGGCGCGATCGCCGAAAAAGCGGGCGCTCGCGTCATTTGCGTCCAAGAACCCGGATACGGACGGTCTTGTCAGGCGGGGGTCGCTAGCGCTGCGAAGCCGGACATTATCGTGTTCATGGATGGCGACGCCGCGGATGACCCGGCGGATTTTGAAAGCATTGTTGCGCCGGTACACGCCGGGCGCGCCGATATTGTGATCGGGTCAAGGCTCAATGGCGCTGTTGAAAAGGGCGCGCTCACGCCGCCGCAACGCTTTGGCAACATGTTGGCCTGTTTCCTGATGCGGCTCATTTGGAACGGCGCCTTCACGGACCTGGGCCCGTTCCGCGCTATAAGGCGTCAGAGTTTGCAAGAGCTGGATATGGCTTCATTGACGTACGGTTGGACCGTCGAGATGCAGGTGCGGGCATTGAAAAAAGGGCTGCGCTGTGTGGAAACGCCCGTTCGCTATCGTCGAAGGATTGGCGTTTCAAAAATTTCGGGCACCGTCAAAGGCGTCATTTTCGCGGGCGGTATTATTCTAGGCGTGATTGCGCGGGAAGCGCTCCACCAGCCGCGCGTGGAACCGAAAACCGCGCACGCTTATCGAAATGAGTTCAGAAAATCCGGCGTGAAAGCGTAAGGCGCAGCGCAAGTCGTTAAAGCGATTTGCGGTTAGCGGCTTCTTCTTCCGCATAGAGCGCATCCGGCGCTGGCGGCGGGGCGCGCATAAAATCGATCTCATCGCGCACAGCCTTGAATCTCTCGATCTCCGCGCCTTTCAATTGAACGCCGGTCGCGATCTTCAAGCGCTGGGGATTGACCGCCTTGCCTTTGTAGTGAACTTCATAATGCAAGTGGGGGCCGGTCGAGCGGCCGGTGGTGCCCACATAGCCGATGATGTCGCCCTGTTCCACGCGCTTTCCGGCGCGGATGCCCCGGCGAAAACCTTTTAAGTGCGCGTAGGCGGTTTTATATCCATTGGCGTGGCGAATGCGGACGTAGTTTCCAAAGCTGCCGAAACGGTTGGCGCGTTCAACGACGCCGTCTCCCGCTGCGTAAATGGGCGTGCCTCTGCGCGCGGCGAAATCAACGCCCTTGTGTGCTTTGCGATAACCAAGGATTGGGTGTTTGCGGGTGCCGAAGCCTGAAGAGAGGCGCGCGCCGTCAATGGGTGTTTTCATGAGGAGGCGTTTTGCGCTTTGGCCTGCGCGATCGAAAAAGTCCGCCTTCGAACCGCCATTTGCTGAAGCGAAACGATAATAACCTTTTTCCTTTGAGCGTCCGCGCCATTTAAGCCGGCCGTAAAGGATATCGCCGGCGCCGACGATCCGGCCTTCATCATCATAATGAACTTCGAAAATCGCTTCGAACTCATCACCGCCGAAGATGTCTCGTTGAAAATCCACGTCATAGGCGAACATGTTCGCGAAGTTACCGATCACCTGGCTCGGCGCGCCTGCTTTCTTCGCCGATAAAAATAGACTGCCCTCGATCCGGCCTTCAATCGAGGCGAGGCGTGTCGTCAGCGGTACGCTTGATTTCACGGCTTTAAACTCACCGCTTGGGTTTCGCGCGAGATTTATTTTGTTTTGGGCGTCGATGCGAAAATCGAGATCAAGTAAATGCAGCGCCGGTTCGGCGTCTGCATAGGCGAGCTGAAAAACCGTTTGGTTCGCAGGAGCCGTAACAAGAACAAATTCCTGACCCGGACGGAGTTTTCGCAAGTTCTGCACTTTGCCGAACGCGGCGGCGGCCCGGTTGCGATCCACCGCGCCGACGCCCGCGCGCTTTAAGGCGTCGACGAACGTCTCGCCGCGCGCCAGCTTGATTGAGGTTTGCGACGGCCGTGTTTCGACATCCGTGCTGAGCGCCACAGCGAGCGGCGGCGGCGGCGTGCGGTTCGGCGTGACATCGCTTTGGAAGAAGACCGCCGGCGGATTGTCATTATTGTCTGCGATCGCAAAGCCGCCAAACGACATTGGGCGTTGCGCCGGTGCAGCGACGCTTTTTGCCGCGACCGCTTTCACGGATGCGGTAAGCGTCGGTTTCAGAACAGGCCAAAAACCGCGCGGCGTTGGGGCCTTCTTCGCTGCGATTGTAACAACGTCTTTCGGCCGTTTGGGCTTCAGGCTGGGCGCGAATTTGGAAGCCGGTGTTGTCGGCGCTTCTGTTAAGGACGCTAATGTCTGCGCCTCCGGCGCCTTTGTTTCCACAACAGCGTCATAAGGCGTTTCAGCGGCGTCGCGTGCGATCTGTGGCGCCGCTTTTTCGGTGTCTGCTTCGGCCGCCTCGGCGACCATGATCGGCGTTTCCGCTACTGTGGAAGAGGCGGTTGTTAAGGATTGCGCTTGCTCGTCATCGTGGAAGCTGGCCAGGAAAAGAGCGCCGGCGCCCATCACAAGCGTCGCCACGGCGATCGCCGCCGGCGCGCGCGACGTGGGGCGCTCGAAGGCGGCGTCCCAACTTTGGGCTTCCTGTTCCGAAAGGGGCAAGCGTTCCATAGACCTACGCACTCACTGTATCGTTTTGCACAAAGCGCCTCAAAATCAGGTACTTAGCAATAGTATCCTGGCCGCGTCGCCCCACACGTTGCAGGCCTCGTGCCTTGTCTTCGCATGGCTCGCTTTTCAGCGCAATTAGCCCCATGGTAACGGTTTCTGGGACGTCTTTGATGATCATCATAGGCGGGGGCGTTTAAGCAATGAACAAATCTTCGGGGGCAGTTTAAGGTAAACAGGTAAGGTATGCGCATTATCGGGCGGCTCATACTGTTCACTTTTGCGTTCATCGCCATTTTGGCGGCGGCGCTCTATGTGGCGCGCGGACCTGTTCTGGGGGCGGGGCTCCGCTATGCGCTGAAGCGATCGGGGTTTGAGGCCGCGTCGCTGACCGTGCGCGAGGTGTCCGCTGATCAATTGGTCTTGAGCGATATCGCCTTTGGCGGGCGCGACGACGCGCCGGGAGTTCTATCGGAAAGGGTGGCGGTGAAATTCGACTGGCGGCGCTTGCTTCGCGACCGTCAGGTGAATGCAATCGAAATCGGACCCTCGATCGTCCGTATAGACATTAACGATAGCGGCGGCTTTTCTGTCGCTGGACGCGCATTCGGCGGGGATGGAAGCGAGAGTACGGGCCCCATTCGAGCGCCCGCAGACCTCATCTTTGTTGAGGCCTTACGGCTCAACCTGACGAATGAAGCCGGCGAGGTCGCCACCGCTGAGATTGACGGCGCTTTTGATGTTTCAAAGGGCGCGGCTTTTGACGGGACGGTGAATGCTGAACGGTTCGCCTACGGTGAGGTCACACTGACGGATCTTACCGGCGAGGGGGCGTTACGGCTTGTGGACGACGGCGACATTATTCTGACGTCAATGATGTCCACCGACATCGAAACACCGCAAGGCGCAATCCAGGACTTTGATCTCGCCATTGAGGGCAATGGCCGCTCCTGGCGCGCCGCGCTTGAAAATAACGCGCCGATCAGCGGCGCATTGGATATCGACGTTCGTTCCGGCGAAATTGCGGTTGATCAGGCGCCGGCGCTTTCGGCTCTTCTCGATGAAGAAGCCAGAAGGCTGTCCACGGAAAAAGCGCGTGTTTTGTCCGTGCAAGGCGGGGTGAGACTCGCGCTCGATCAAGGCGCTCTGACCGTGACGGCTCTTGAGGACGCCGGATTGATTGTATCGTCAAATCGCGGCGACCGGCTTTCGATTACGTCGCTGGACAATCAGCCGTTTTACAGCGCGGCTGACGGCGTAGACATGGTTGGCGCCGCAGTAAATTTAGTCGGTCCGGGGATGAACGGATCGGTGAGCGCGCGGGCGACGCGCGTAGCTAATGATGATTGGCGTTTTTCGTTTCAAAGCGCTGTCGTTGATCCGGCGCTGGACGGCGTCAGACTGGGCGCGACGTCTTTGGACGCGACGGGTGTCCTTGGCCGCGGGCGCCTTACCAGCATTCTCGATGTGGCGACCACCGTCACGCGCGCCGACGTCGGCCGTCTTTCAATCAGCGATGCGCCCTTCAGCGCGGCTCTGGAAGTCGACGCGCTCCTCGACGATGAAACGCTGACAGTTTCCATTACTGACGATCGCTGCGTTGTCGCCGAGCGCGGGGCGTTCCGTCTGGCCGGTCAGGATATGGCCGCGTCGATCCGCGGCGCTTCATTGTGCGAAGGCGACGCGCCTCTGCTGCGTTTTTTGTGGGGAGACAATCCACAGGCCCGGTTGCATGGCCGGCTTAAGGTGCGACGCGGCGACTATCGGTTGGGGGAAACCACAATGAAAGGCGCGCCTCCGTGGATCGATTTTTCGGCGTTTTACGAGCCGGCGGCCCATCAAACGACCGTGGAGGGAAGTTTCGGCAATGGCGCGGTTTCAATCAATGACGAGCTTTTGGGAACTGACGTGTCGGGAGCATTTACCGCGTCTTTGGCGAATGATGCGTTATCCGCTGATATTGCGGTTGATGAGGTGACCATCACGCAAGCGGCTGAAACAAAGCAATTGGCGCCGCTGATCGGAACGGGAGCCGGGCGTCTCGCCGACGATGTTTTTCGGTTTGATTATGAGGTGAAAACCGAAAAGGGGGCGCAAATCGGCGGCGGCGAGGGCCGTCACGAGGTTTTGTCGGGCGAAGGCGAGGCCGTTTTCCGCTCGCCGTCGCTGGCGTTCGTGCCCGGCGGCCTGCAACCCACGGAAATCTCGCCTGTGTTGAAAGGGATTATGACCGATACTGTCGGGACGGCGGATGTGGAGGCGCTGGCGTCATGGTCCGGCGGCGGTGCGCCGCTGAAGACATCCGGCGTTATGCGCCTACAGGGCGTAACCTTTCAGGGGCCGGGAATCGCCGTTTCTCAAACCCGCGGTATGTCCGGCGAGATTGCGCTGTCAAATCTGATGCCGCCGGCGACGGCGGGGCCGCAAACCATCACGTTAGACGGCGTCGATCTGTCGGCGCTTGTTCTCGAAAATGGCGAGGTTACGTTTGAGTTGCCAGGCGACGAGTCGTTGCGCGTTCTGAAAGCTGAATTCCCATGGTTTGGCGGGACCATCGGCGCCTATGAAACAGTAGCGTCCGTTGCAGGCGACCGCGCGGTCACGCGCCTGCAGGCCGCGAATGTCAATCTTTCCGAGATGCTCGAATTTCTCGATATTGAAGGCCTAAGCGGCGAAGGAATTGTCGAGGGCGTATTGCCGCTTGTGGTCGAAGAGGGGCTCGCCAGCATCGAGGGAGGCGTTATGACGGCCGTCGGGCCCGGTGTCGTTCGCTACGCCGGGGCCGCAACGCAAGCGGCGAGCAGCGCGAGCAACGAGGCAAACATTGCGTTCGATCTTCTCAGAAACCTTCGATTCAACAAACTTCGTGCAGAGATTGATGGACCCCTTGATGGCGATATCCAGTTCAAACTCTTGTTTGAAGGAACTAATGAAGTGAATCTGAATGATCCGCGGGTAACTGAACCCGTCACATCGCCAGTGATTTACCGGATCAGCCTGGAGGCGCCGCTGCTCACACTGGTCAATAATGCGCGCACTTCGGCTGATCCGAATTTTCTGGTCGGAAGGGCGCGCGACATTCGGGTCGAACGCGCTAAACGTGAAAATGAGGCGGCAGAGCCCCAATAAGGCGGGCGCAGTGATTTATTTTCGCCGTGATTTCGTCAAATAGGGACGGTATAGTGCTTCGAATAACAGATAGAAAAAGGGGCGATCGAATGGGAATGCAGGACGCCATGCAGCGGACAGTCGTTGCTGGAGCCGCCGCAGTCGTGTTTTTAGCGGTCGGGTGCGCGACGGTGAAAGTCGAAGCGCCGGATGAACCGATTGAGATCAATCTCAACGTCAAGATTGAACAAGAAGTCCGTATCAGGCTCGACGAGGATATCGAAGATCTGATCACTAACAATCCCGATATTTTCTAACGGACGGACACGGAAAGGCGAACCAATGAGTAAAAAATTCCTATCCCTGACGATGGCGGGCGCAATCGCGCTATCGTCCCTCGCGCCGTCAAGCCCCGTCTTGGCCGCTCCGGCTGAAATTAATGAAGCCAAAGCTGGCTGTCTGATTGGCGAGAAAAACAACGGCTATCTTGGTGAAGTTGCAGGCAAGACGGCCTCGGCTAAGGTCTTGCGGGAAATGCGCAGTATCAACCAGCTCCGCCGCGCAGAATATGAAAAGCTTGCAGCCCGCAACGGCGTGACAGTGCAGGAAGCGGCGACGGCTACGGCCGAGCGTCTCATCAATCGGGCGCCCTCCGGCCATTGCGTGCAAAACGCCGCCGGGCAGTGGATCGAGAAGCCCTGACGCCGTCCACACCCGCCCAGGCGGCGAATCAAGTAAGAAGGCCTTTGTTTGTTACAAAGGCCTTTTTTCATGTCCCAATCCGCCGTTCAGAAATTTTCAGATGACCTCACGCCGCCACAGGAGCCGCTCGATCCAGTGGCGCTTTCGGCGCTGCTCGCGTCGCGGCTTTGCCACGATCTGATTAATCCAGTCGGCGCCTTGGGTTCTGGTCTTGAAGTGCTCGAAGATGAGAGCATGGACGAGAGCATGAAAGAGGCTGCGATCGATCTGATCAAAACGGGCGGCGCAAAGTCTGTGTCGCTGTTAAAGTATGCGCGGCTCGCTTACGGCGCGGCGGGCGGACGCGGCGTTGAATTGCCCATGGAGGAAGCGGAGCAAATTCTGCGCGATCTGTTTCAATGGGCGAAGGCTGATCTTGAGTGGACGGTTCCCCCAATTCACGCGCTGAAGGAAAAGGTCAAAGCCGTGATGATCCTGACCCATTATGCGGCGGACTGCGTTCCGCGCGGCGGTGTCGTTCGCGTGGCGAACGAGGGCGACGACCTATTCACCGTTGAGGCCGAAGGCAAACGCGCATTACTCCAGGATGATCTGCCAGCGGCGCTGGCGGGCGACCACACCGAAATGAAGCCGAAATTCGCGCCTGCCTACATCGCCGGACTGCTTGCGCGCGAGCTTGGCGGGTCGGTGACAGTTTCGCGCGAAAGCGACGAAAAAGTCGTCTTCAAGGCCCAATTTTCTTCGTGAAACCGGGTTCCCACGGTCAAAAATTAACGAGCAGCTAACCATCGCGCGGGCATTCTGTGTGGCGCGTAAAGTGTGCGCGAAGCGCTTCGGGAAGCCGGTTCATGAAAAAGTGTCTCATTATTGATGACTCTGAGGTCATCCGCGAAATCATCGTTCGTCTCGTGAAAGACCTTGGTTTGGAGCCGTTGGAGGCGACATCGGCGGGCGAGGGCGTAGAGATTTGCGGCGGGGCGTCGCCCGCGGTCGTTCTCCTTGATTGGGACTTGCCCAAAATGGGCGCGCTGGATTTTCTGCGCGGTGCGGGCGCCATGGACGCTGACAAGCGTCCTGAGATTGTTCTTTGCGCTACAGAAAACGATCATCAACAATTCACGCTCGCCAAGGCCGCCGGCGCCAAACACCATCTCCTAAAGCCGTTTAACCGCGAAATGATGGAAGAGCTTTTCGTGGCGATCGGCGTTCTGGATGGGCCGGCCCCGCAAAAGGCCGAATCGAAAGCCTCACAGGGCTAGAGAACGCCCTTGTCCTTAAGCGATTGGCGCGATTGGGCGTTAATCCCAAGATACGTCTCAAGGACTTTATCCGTATGCGCCCCAAGGAGCGGCGGCGGCGTGTCGTTCCGCGTGGGCGTCCGCGAATATTTCACCGGATGAGCAACATAACGCTGGGCAGGCGCATCGGGCCTGTGCTCATGCGTGGGGTGTGTCATCTGACGCGCTTGCGCTTGCGGGTGTTCAAGCGCTTCGGCGACATCGTTGATAGGACCCGCCGGCACGTTCGCATCGTCCAGCAACGCAAAAAGCGCGGCGCTTGTTTGCGCTTCGATGATCGGCTCCAGAACAGCGTTGAGCGCCTCACGATTTGAAACCCGGGCCGGGTTTGTCCGAAAGCGCGCATCCTCGGAAAGATGCGGTGCGCCGATGGCGGCGGCGAGAGATGCGAATTGATCATCATTTCCAACGGCGATGACGATGTAGGCGTCCGCGGTCTTATAAACCTGATAGGGCGCGATGTTCGGGTGGGCGTTGCCAAGCCGTTGCGGCGGCGCGCCGGTTACGAGGTAATTCGCCGCCTGATTGGCGAGCATCGCGAGCTGACAATCGAAAAGCGAAACGTCCACATGTTGGCCTTCGCCAGTGCGTTCAGCGTGCCGAAGAGCGGCGAGAATTGCGTTCGCGGCGTACATGCCCGAAAAAAGATCTGCGACGGCGACGCCCGCTTTCATCGGCTCTGCGCCCGGCGCGCCGTCCGGTTGGCCGGTGACCGACATCAACCCGCCCATGGCCTGAATCATATAATCGTATCCTGGCCGCGCTGCGCTAGGGCCGGTCTGACCGAATCCGCTAATCGAACAATAGACGAGACGCGGATTGACGGCGGAAAGGGCGGGGTAATCGAGGCCGTATTTCTTCAGCCCGCCGACTTTAAAATTTTCGATCAGAATATCCGACTTGGCCGCGAGCCGCCGGATAATGTCGGCGCCTTCCTCGCTGGCGATATCGATGCAAACGGACTTCTTGTTGCGATTAGCAGCGAGAAAATAGGCCGCGTCTGTCGCTTCGCCCTGTTCATCGGTCAGGAACGGCGGCCCCCAGCGGCGCGTGTCGTCACCGCTGCCAGGTCGCTCAATCTTGATCACGTCCGCGCCGAGGTCGGCCAGGAGTTGGCTCGCCCAAGGGCCGGCGAGGACCCGCGACAGGTCGAGAACGGTGACGCCTGAAAGCGCCGTCGGAGCATGATCGGTCATAGCACCAACGATACAGGCTGCGTGCGCGCCAATGTCAAGATTTGACCTTCCGTGCGCGAGGGGCTTTGATGGCGAAAACAACGCTTTAGGGAGATACGCCGATGCAGGGTCTGATGATGGACCGCCCGTTGCTCACAACGGAAATTCTGAAGCATGCATGCCGGAATTATCGCAATACGGAGATTGTAACGCGCACGGTCGAAGGGCCGATCCATCGTTACACGGTCGCTGACGCCGAAAAACGCATCAATCAACTCGCCAATGCGCTGTCCGCGCTTGGCGTAAAACGCGGCGACCGTATTGGCGTCATCGGCTGGAACACGCATCGCCAGTTTGAGCTTTATTATGCAGTCGGTGGGCTCGGCGCCGTTCTCCATACGATCAATCCGCGCCTCGGGCCGGAAAACGCCGGCTTCGTCATCAATCACGCCGAAGACGACTATCTCTTTTATGATACGACCTTCGCGCCGCTGGTTCAGGCGCTGGCGCCGCATCTGAAAACGGTCAAAGCCTTTTTTGCGCTGACCGATGATGCGCACAATGTGGACATCGGCCGTGAGGCGGAGGCCTATGAATCGCTGATCGACGGGGCTGCAGACACGATCGACTGGCCGGAGTTCGATGAGAACAGCGCCGTCGCCATGTGTTATACATCGGGAACGACGGGCGATCCCAAAGGCGTCGTTTATTCGCACCGCGCGCTCGTTTTACAAACCTTCGCCAGCGTTTTGCCGACGGCGCTCGGCGTCGTTGAAGGCGATGTGATGTTGCCGGTGGTGCCAATGTTCCATGTGAACGCTTGGAACACGCCTTATTCCTGTTTGATGGTCGGGCTGAAACAGGTTTTCCCCGGGCCTCGGCTCGACGGCGAGGGGCTTTACGAATTGTTGGACTCAGAGAAAGTCACCTTCTCCGCAGGCGTGCCGACCGTCTGGCTCGGGCTTTTGAACTATCTGGAAGAGACAGGCAAAGAGCTGCCTTACCTGCGCAAGGGCCTCAGCGGCGGCTCCGCCTTGCCTGAAGCGCTCATTCGAGGTTTTCAGAAATACGATGTGGAAATCCAGCAAGGCTGGGGCATGACAGAGATGTCGCCCATCGGCACGGTCAATGTATTGCCGCCGCATATTCAGGCGATGCCGCTTGATGAGCGCATTCCATATCAATTGAAAGCGGGCCGGGCATTGCCGTTCGTCGATATGCGGATCGTTTCCGAAGACGGAAATGTGTTGCCGTGTGATGGTGGTTGCGATGGTCAATTGCAGGTGCGCGGGCCGTGGATCATTAAGGAATACTACAAAGCCGAAAAACCGACGCTAACCGACGACGGCTGGTTCGATACCGGCGATGTGGCGATCATCGATGAAGACGGGTTCCTGCAAATCACAGATCGTTCCAAGGATGTGATTAAGACCGGCGGCGAATGGGTGTCTTCGATCGACATTGAAAACGCCGCCTTACTGCATCCGGGCGTCGCACAGGCAGGCGTGATCGGCGTCCATCATCCGAAATGGCAGGAACGCCCAATGCTGGTTGTGGTCAAGAAGCCGGGCGAAGATCCGACAGCGGAGGAAATCCAGGAGTTCTTAAAGGATAAGCTGGACAAGATCGCATGGCCGGACGCCGTGGAATTCGTCGATGATATCCCGCTGGGGGCGACCGGCAAGATCCTCAAGACCGAGCTGCGCAAGATGTTTAAAGGGTATTCGCTCGCCGGGTAGGCGATATCTCAGGGTCTGCTCACGCAAAAATGACCGTCGACCCGCACCGGGTGCGCTATGGTCTTGGCGCGGGCATAAGCAAGGTCAAAAAGCGAGCGAATCTTGGAATCTCTGTATTGGGTTATTAATCACGCGTGCCACCGGAAATGTCGCCATTGTTATGACGATCGGTTCCGGCCTTACGTGCGCGACGCGCTTGAGAAAAAAGTGCTGGAAAGCGAAACCGCTTTTCAGAAAATCATCCAGAATTTGCCGATGAAAATCGGGTACACGGATGATGCAGGCGATCGTCAGCGCGGCAGGATTATTCTGGCCGGCGGCGAGGTTCTGGTCGATCCTGTTCGAGAGCGTGTCCTTTACCCGATTATTGAAGCGCTCAACGAAAAATACGGCAGCGAAGCAAACATCATCGTGCAGACGACGGGCGATCTCGTCACCGAACCAATTCTCGACGAGTTGTTGAAACGCGGCGTCTGGATGATCTCTGTGGCGGGCATGGACGATTATCATGTGGGCCATGAGGGCGAGAAGCGTTTGCCATTGATTGAAAAGCTGCACATGCTTTTCAAAAGTCGCGGCATGGGCGAAATGAATGACGACGGCCCGGTCAGGCGGAGCGGTGAAACGCCAACCGCCTGGTATCACATGTTTGGCGCATCAGAAGACGCTTGGATCGGTAAGTTGTGGCCGCGAGGCAGGGCCTGGCAAAACGGTCTGACGACCGCAAGTCTCGACGATAATTTCTGCAATGCCTGGTCGGGCGGGTTGAAATTTCTCGATATTGGAAAAGCGGGCAGCGAAGTGTCCATAGAGCCCGACGGCAGCGTTTATCCATGCTGTCTCAAGACGGCGGCCCCGCTCGGGAATCTGACCGAGGAACCACTCACGTCGATGTTGGAGTCGCTGGCGAGTGAGCCGGCGTTGCGCGCCATTAATAACGGTGATCCCGCGGCGATGGGCGAGGCCTATGGATGGACGCGTGACCAGTTCGTCACCAAATCGACGGCCACTATGCCGACGGGCGCAAGCTGCAGTAATTTCTGTATCGGATGCGATGCGTTTTTTCGCGAAACCATGGAACCAATTCTGGCTCGGTTGCGCGCGGAACGCCTTCGCGCGAAAACGCTTGAGGCGCAGCCCTAACAGTGGCGGCGTTCCTCCAACCGCTCGTCGGACTGTTCGTGCTCGTGTTTGTCGCTTGGGCGGCGAGTGAAGCGCGCCGCAAATTTCCGTGGCGATGGGCGTTGGGTGCGATATCCGTTCAACTTGTGTTGGCCTTCCTTTTCTTACGCGTCGGTATTTTGCAGACCGCGCTCGGCCAGCTCGGGCAAGCGGTTCGCGCGCTGGAGGAGGCCAGCCGGGCCGGGTCCGCCTACATGTTCGGTTATCTTGGCGGCGCGCCGCTGCCCTTCGAAACAAAAGCAGATGCAAATACGCTGATCATCGCTTTTCAAATCCTGCCGATCATTCTCGTTACAGCGGCGCTGGCGGCGATTTTGTGGCATTGGCGCATTCTACCGGCATTGATTCACGCGCTCAGTTGGGCGTTAAGCAGAACGCTAGGCATAGGCGGCGCCGCCGGGCTGGGGACGGCCGCCAATTTTTTTCTCGGCGTTGTTGAAAGTCCGCTCGTTGTGCGCGCCTACATCGCCCGGATGAGCCGATCTGAGCTCTTTATGGTAATGACAGCGGGTCTTTCCACTGTCTCAGGCGCTGTCCTCGTCCTTTACGCCAGCGTTATCGACGATGTGGTGTCAAACGCGACGGGGCATATTCTGACGGCGTCGCTGATTTCATTGCCGGCTGCGCTTCTCTTTGCACGAATTATGATTCCCGGCGACGCCCGCACAGGTGCAGAGAATTTCGGAGATGCCTTGCGGTATGACAATACGCTCGACGCGTTGGTGAAGGGTGTCGAAGACGGGCTGCGTGTGTTTTTGAGCGTTCTCGCGATGCTCATTGTCGTCTTTGCGCTCGTTTATTTATGTAATCTCTTGTTGGCGCTTCTGCCGGATGTGGCGGGCGAACCGCTTTCGGTCAACCGTATTTTCGGATGGGTGTTTGCACCCCTAGTCGTGACGCTCGGCATCCCCGTGCAGGAAGCCGGCGTCGCGGGACAGTTGATGGGGACGAAAGCGATCCTCAATGAATTTATCGCATATCAAGAACTTGCAACATTGGAAGAAGGCGCCTTATCGGCGCGGTCCGCCGTCATTATGACGTATGCCTTATGCGGCTTCGCCAACCTTGCGAGCATTGGCCTTCAGTTAGCGACCTTTTCAACGCTGGCGCCGGAAAGGCGCGCTGAAATCGCGTCAATGGGCTGGCGCGCATGGTTCGCGGGTAATCTGGCGTCCGCCGCTACCGCATGCGTCGCCGCGATAACCCTCCCTGTGTCGACCCTTTGAGTCCGCTGTCCTTAATGGATCTCTCGACCCATTGTTTCAGGCAATAGAAAGATGCCGATGATGAGTGTTACGCCCGCAATGATCACCGGGTACCAAAGCCCCGCATAAATATTTCCCGTTGCCGCAACAATTGCGAACGACGTGGTCGGGAGAAAGCCGCCGAACCAGCCATTGCCGATATGGTAGGGGAGCGACATTGATGTGTAGCGAATGCGCGCAGGGAAAAGTTCAACCAGCATGGCCGCCATCGGGCCATAGCACATGGTGGTGGAGACCATCAGTAAGATGATGATCGCGATCACGAGCGCGCTGTTAATCTCGTCACTCGCGGCGGCTTCCGGGTAACCGACAGCGGCGAGCGCCGCGCCTGTTTCTTCGCGGAAGGCGGCGATCGCGGCCGCACGCTCATCGCCAGTGAGAAGGCGTGGGTCGGGCGCGGTTATCTGCGCGTCGCCCACCTGAACATAAGCGACGGCGCCCGCCTCCAGCGGTTCATTTTTGTAGCTGACGCTTGAGCGCGCGAGAAATGTCTTGATGATATCACAGCTTTGATTGTCGAAATTGGTGCGGCCGACCGGGTCGAACTGAAAAGAGCACGCGGAGGGATCGGCGAAGACCGTCACAGGCGCTTCGGCTTGCGCTTTCGCCAAAGCCGGGTTCGCCGCGCCCGTAAGCATTGAGAACGCCGGAAAATAGATTAACGCGCCGAGGCCGAGCCCCGCCATGATGATGGGTTTGCGTCCAACCCGGTCGGAGAGCCAGCCGAAGAAAACGTAAAGCGGCGCCGCCAGCGTCAGGGCGACCGCCATCAAAATGTTAGCGTCGAACCCATCGACCTTCAAAATACGTTCGAGGAAGAAAAGTGCATAAAATGTGCCTGTATAGAAAGTCACCGCTTGTCCGGCGATCGAACCGAAAAGAGCGATGAGAACAATTTTCAGATTGCCCCAGCGTCCGAATGCTTCCTTAAACGGGGCTTGGGAGGTTTCGCCTTCCTCCTTCATTTTCTGAAAGACCGGGCTTTCATTGAGTTTAATCCGTATCCATAGCGATATGCCAAGAAGGAAAATTGAGATCAGAAACGGAATGCGCCATCCCCAGGCGGCGAACGCGTCGTCGTCGATGACGGCGCGCGCGCCCATGATGATCAAGAGTGACAGAAGAAGCCCGAAGGCCGCGGTCGTCTGTATCCAGCTCGTATGGAGCCCGCGTTTTCCGGCTGGCGCATGTTCCGCCACATAGATCGCGGCGCCGCCATATTCGCCGCCGATGGCGAGGCCCTGCAGGAGCCGGAGCAGGATTAGGATAACCGGCGCTGCAATGCCGATCGTGTCGTAACCAGGCAACAGACCGACACAGAATGTGGAAAGACCCATGACGCCCATGGTGACAAGAAAGGTGTTCTTCCGGCCCACCACATCGCCGATGCGGCCGAAGACGAGCGCGCCCAGCGGGCGAACAATAAAGCCGGCGGCGAAGGCGGCGAGCGCGAAGATAAAGCTCGTCGTTTCGTTCACCGCCGAAAAGAAGTGCCGCGCGATATAGGAGGCGAGCGCGCCGTAAAGAAAGAAATCATACCACTCGAACAGGGTGCCGAGCGAAGATGCGCCGACGACCAGCGTTTCATTATTCGCCTTTTGCGGCGTTGCGGCGCTAATTGCGTCGGTCATCGGTGAGAGCCCCTTATTATTCGAATGATGCAACTGTTTGGGTTATTCGGGCGAATGAGGGACGCTATCGTGAGCCTTAATAAAAGAAAAGCGCGCTATTCACAGATCGAAAATTCCTTTACTTTCAGCATTGAGAATAGGGGATCGAAAGTAAGCGGAACAAGCATGGATCGTAGATCATTTGTTGCAGGCGCCTCAGCGACAGCGCTTGTCGGATGCGTTATTCCGCCGGAACCCGACCCTGCGCCGCGTTCATTCGCATCTCCCATCGTATCTATTCCGTTTCGGATTGATTATGGCCGCAGATTGATCGTCCAGGGCCTTGTGAACAATGGCGGACCTCGGGATTTCATCGTCGACACGGCGGCGACGACGTCTGTACTCTTTGAAAACGCAATGGCGCCCAGTGAAGCCGAACGCAGCGGGCTACCGGACATCAACCTTCTCGGCCTTAACGGCGTCCAGCGGGCGCCGACCTTCCGCATCGGATCTATCGATGTGGGCGGGCGGCGTCTTGAAAATCATATTGCGCCTATTCTCCGGGATTGGGAGAATTTTCAACGTACGCCTCACGGTGTTCTCGGATTGGATTTTCTTGGGCGTACGGTCATGGTTATCGATCCGGTTACGTCTAGGCTCGAACTCTATGATGCGCCCACAGAAGAAATAGAAGCGCTTTCGCAAGGGTGGCGATCGGTTCCCTTGCAGAAAGAAGCGCTCGGATTACCGTCGCCGCCCTTTTTGCTCGTCGATGTGGTGATCCGCAGGAAGCGCACGCCGTTTTTGGTCGACACCGGATCGCGCTCGACGCTTTGCAATTTTCCGGCGGTGGCGCACCTGCAGACAATCCCTCAAATTACAGCGCCGAACCGCAACCGCGCGACGGTGAGCGATATCTATAGCGACGAAATCGAAGCGTTCATCCTTCGCAAATACGCAATCGATCTGGGCGTTGTGAGGCTTCCGGCGCAGCCAATCCTTGTTGCGGAAACGCGCTTTTTCGATGAGATCGGATTTCGCGATAGGCCCTTCGGCGTGCTCGGTCTCGATAATCTGTTGCAGCAACCATTTGCGATTGATTTTTCTGAGAACCGTCTTTTTGTAAGACGAACCGCCTAAGGGCGCTTATTTTTCGAGGAGCGCGTTGCGGTGGCGGAGCGCTTCTTCAACATAGTGCCCGGACCCGATCAGCGCCATTTTGTCTTCGCCCTCGCGCAGGTCTCTGAATTTTTTCGCCGGCATGCCAGCCCACATTTCACCGCTGGGCACGATTTTTTTTGAACTGAGAAACGCGCCCGCGGCGAGGATAGCGCCGCTCTCGATAATCGAGCCGTCAAGCATGGTCGCGCACATTCCCACAAAAGCGCCGTCCTTCACCGTCGCGCCATGGAGCATGCAGCGGTGCCCTACGAGCGCATTCTCGCCGATGATTGTCGGCAAGCCGCCCCAGTCGGCGTTGTCCACATGGATGATCGTTCCATCCTGAACGTTGGAGCCATTGCCGACGATAATCTTATTCTCATCGCCGCGTAGAACCGATCCGTACCAGACGGATGCGTTTTCGTGGACTTCCACATCGCCGGCGATCACAACGCCGGGCGCGATGAAAGCGGATTCGTGAATGACGGGTTTTTTGTCGCCAATGGCGAAAATGAGCGGTTCCATGGAGCTACGCTAGCCGGATCGGGGGCGAGGTCAATCGCCGGGCGCAGCCGCCGAGCCGGCCAGCAGGCCGCCGTCGATCGTCAACTCCGCGCCCGTAACATAGCGTGCTTCGTCGGACGCGAGAAGAACAGCGAGGGCGGCGACTTCACCGGCTTCGCCGAAGCGCTGCATCGGTGTGTCTTTTACAAAAGCTTTGATGGCCGTGTCGCGGGCTTTGGTGTCTTTTAAGTCAGGGAGCATCGCCTCCCACATTGGCGTCATGATGGCTGCGGGATGAATGGAGTTGCAGCGAATATCGAGGCCCTGCTGCGCACAATAAAGAGCGACGGATTTCGTATGATTACGGACGGCGGCTTTCGACGATGCGTAAGCGGCGGCGGCCGGCACGCCGACCATGCCGGAGCGCGATGAAATATTGATGATCGATCCTTTGCCGGCGAGCCGCATTGATTTGATCGCATGTTTGCAGCCGAGAAACACGCCATCGAGATTTGTTGCGTGTACCGCGCGCCAATCCTCCAGCGAAGCGTTTTCAGGATCGTGCGGCGCGCCGTCTGCGCTTTCAAACCCGGTCACGCCCGCATTGTTGACGAGCACGTCGAGCGGGCCCGTCGCCTTCAGCGCATCGATCCAATGATCCTCACGCCGCACATCGAGCGTCAGAAAGGGGCGCCCAAGGCGCGCTGCGCTGGTCTCGCCCGCCGCAGCGTCGAAATCGCTCAGCGTCACGCTGGCGCCTTCGCGAATGAACGCCTCGGCGAGGGCGAGACCGATTCCGCGGGCGGCGCCGGTAATGAGACAATTCTTTCCTTCTAGTCGCGACATTTACGGATTGACCTTATGACGTTGCGACGGCGTCGGGTTGATTTTGGGGATGCGCCTTTATGAAGGCCGGATGGCTCTGACCGCGTTCGAAAATTTCATTGCCTTTCGGGAAGGCTGTCATATCAACGCCGAAGCGCGCGGCGCCAAACCATTGCGGGACGAGAAAGGCGTCGGCGAGCCCTGGCTCATCGCCAATACAGAAATCCCCGGATGTCTCCGCCAGCATCGCTTCCACAGCGCCCATCGCGCCGCCTGGCCAAGTGTTCAACCACTTCTGCATCGCGTCTTCGTCAAGGGACAAATCGCCTTTCAGATATTTCTGTATGCGTAAATTCATGAAGGGTTGTGCTTCGCTCGCAAGCGTCGATGCGATGCCGCGGGCTTTGGCGCGGCCGACTGCGTCCGAGGGGAGAAGTGCGTTCTCAGGGTACGCCTCTTCAAGATATTCGATAATCGCAAGCGATTGCGTGAGCGTTACGCCGTCATCGGTGACAAGCGCGGGCACAAGGCCTTGCGGGTTTGCATTCTTATAGGCCGGTGCATGCTGTTCACCGGCGAGTAGGTTGACGGGCTCATAATCGTAGTCAAGGCGCTTCAGGTTCAGCGCGATCCTCACGCGATAGGTGGCGCTGGAGCGCCAGTAGCCGAATAATTTCATCGACGGGCCCTTCTTCTTACACTTTGAGTCAAATCTATCGCTTATCTTTCGCAATTTTTCCAATTCCTTTTGCGAGATATCCCGTAACGACCAAAAAGGGGCGAGTATGAGCGTTCAAAATCAGCTGGCGGAAGCAGAAAAATTCGGGGCGGAGCAGCGGGCGCCGATGGGCGAGGCTGGCGCGAGCCCGAAACCAAAGCGTGCGTTGAGCGAAGATGAGGTGTGGGCGCGCAAGAATTTGCGTTGGCGCGACGGCCGCCCGATCACGGATATGGCGAATGCGCTGCGAATTTTCGAGCGCCATGAAGACTTTAAGGGGCGCTATCGGTTCAACGAAATGGTCAACCGCGTGCTCGATCGTGGCGTGGTGATGATCGACTGGCGCATCGCCGAGGTTTGCGTCGTGCTCCAAGAGCGCTTTATTCCGGCCATTCCCGAAGACGTGGTCTTGAAGGCGCTGACAATTGCGGCGAACAAGACCGGTGTCCAGAAATAGGCGTTGGTCTCGGCTGATGCGGTCGTGACTTGATCATCACGACGCATCGACCTTTGATGCGCTAATGAATGCGTTTCTGAAATCGGGTTTATTCCTTTTGATGCTGGCGGGGTTGCCGGCGTGCGTTGCGTTTCCTGATGCGCCGCCGCGATCGCGGGACGCGGCGCTCACGGAGACTTCCCTCATCGCCTATGACGGCGCAGCGCTTTCTGTGACGGCATGGCCGGCGCACGATCCGGGTCCAGTGCTTATCGCTGTGCACGGAATGAATGATTACGCGAACAGTTTCGCACTGCCGGGCGAATGGTGGGCGCAAAATGCATCGATCACGACGTACGCCTATGACCAGCGCGGGTTCGGCCGCTCACCAGACCGGGCGCGCTGGGTGGGGTCGAAAACGTTGCGCGCCGATTTGTTGGCGGCGATCGACGCGACAAGAGCCCGCCACCCCGCATCGCCGGTTTACGTTCTCGGTCACTCAATGGGGGCGGCCGTTGTCCTTTCTGCGATGGCGGAGACGCCATTGCCAGTGGACGGTGTAATCATCGCGGCGCCCGGCGTTTGGGGCGGATCGCAAATGCCGCTTCTTTATCGGCTGAGCGCAAACGCCGCTGCGGTGTTTGCGCCGGGCAAGACCCTAACCGGCGAACGCGCAGGCCGTCAGGCAACGGACAATATTGACATTCTGCGACAGATGCAGCGCGACCCGAATATTGTGAAGGAAACGCGAATTAAATCCGTGCTTGGCGTCACCCGAATTATGGGTGAGGCCTATGACGCCACAGACGAGGTCGGCGGACGGGTTCTGTTTCTTTATGGCGAGAAGGATGAGATTATTCCGGTAAAGGCCATGAAGAAAGCGGCGGGACGTCTTTGCGGCGCAGTTACCGTGCGCGTTTATCCGGACGGGTGGCATATGCTTTTCCGAGACCTGCAACGCCAACGCGTCTGGCGCGACGTGGCGGACTGGATCAAAGGAGCCGATGCGGATCGGAAAGCGCTTGGCGGCGCCGGGCCGGAGCAGACCCATTGCGGTTCGGCGTCACAGTTACAGAATTAGAATTATTCTTTTTTGCCGGGCTCAACGCATTCGGCGATCCACTCTGCGAACGCTGTATTCGTTCCGGGCCCGTCTGCCGATAGCTCAATGACGCACGGCGTCTCGTACGGGTGCGCCGCAATGATCATATCTCGCACCGCCTCAGTTTTAGCAGCAACAGTCTTTACAATGAGGACGCATTCTTCCGCCGTCTCGATATTGTCTTTCCAACGGTAGATTGAATGCATCTTGGGCAGAATATTCACGCAGGCCGCCGCGCGTTTTTCGACGAGCGTTGACGCGAGCGATTTGGCGCTCTCCATAGAGGGCGCTGTGACATATAACAGTTTTGGCTGACACACGGGTTGCGTCTCCCTGAGCACATGAGTAAACCGCCCCCGGAGGGAGAGTTTCTGCAAATTTTTTGAGAGAGTACCATCGATGCAGACGCTCAATAAAGATAAAGCCATTGTCATTTTCTCAGGCGGTCAGGATTCCTCGATCGCGCTGGCGTATGCGCTTGATCGGTTCCAATCCGTGGAGACGATTGGCTTCGACTACGGGCAACGTCATGCGGTTGAACTTGGCGCGCGTTCGGCGATCCGCCGCGAGTTCGCGTCATTCTCGCCGGATTGGTCAGACCGCCTTGGGCAAGACACGCTGATCGATTTGACCGGTCTCGGACGGATCAGCGAAACGTCCATGACCCGTGACACGCCAATCGTGACGCCCGAAGGCGGCCTTCCGTCAACATTTGTGCCCGGACGAAATTTGATTTTCCTGACCTATGCGGGCGCTCTTGCTTATAAACGAGACGCGGGCGTTTTAGTGGCGGGCATGTGCGAGGCGGATTATTCCGGTTATCCTGACTGCCGGTCTGAGACGCTGGACGCTCAGATAAACGCGCTAAGGCTCGGTATGGACATGGAAATCGCCCTTGAGACGCCGCTGATGGCAATTGATAAGGCCGAAAGCTGGCGATTGGCGGAAAGAATAGGGGGCGGCCGGCTCGTGGCGATCATTAACGAGAATTCCCACACCTGTTATCTGGGCGTCCGATCCGAGCGCCACGCGTGGGGATATGGTTGCGGAACCTGTCCGGCGTGCGAGCTTCGCGAAAAAGGCTGGCGCGACTACCAGCGCGAAGAGACCGTTGCGTGACGCAATACGCCGTTAAAGAGCGCTACTTTACGCTGCAGGGCGAGGGCGCGCAGACCGGTCGCGCGGCGGTTTTTCTGAGATTCGCCGGATGTAATTTGTGGTCGGGGCTGGAGCGCGATCGCGCCGAGGCCGTATGCCGTTTTTGCGATACAGACTTTGTGGGCGTTGATGGGCCGGGCGGCGGCAAGTTTGATGGTCCGGAAGCGCTCGCCGATCACGTTAAAGCGGCTTGGCCTGATGACGCGGGCGGACGGCCGCTCGTCGTCTGCACCGGCGGAGAGCCGCTCTTGCAGCTGGACGAACCTCTTGTCGATGCGCTCCACGCGAACGGGTTTGAGGTTGCAGTCGAGACGAACGGCACGATCGAAGCGCCTGAGGGCCTTGACTGGATCTGCGTCAGCCCCAAGGCTGGCGCGCCGTTGAGCCAACGCACCGGACAAGAACTCAAGCTCGTATTCGAGCAGGAAGGGGCCCCGCCGTCTCAGTTTGAAATGCTGGGCTTCGAACACTTCTTTCTCCAGCCTATGGACGGGCCGGATTTGATGCGCCATACAGCCGCCGCTGTGGATTATTGTAAAGCGCATCCGCAATGGCGTCTCAGTTTGCAAACGCACAAGCTGATCGGCATCGCGTAAGGCGCGCCAACGGAGTATTCTCGCCATGCGCATCACGAAGTCGATTACGTTCGACGCCGCGCATTATCTAAACACGCAATCGGCGGAGGAGGCGGGCCGTCCGTATGCACGCATGCACGGGCACTCGTTTTCCCTCGAAGTGACGCTCGAAGGAACGCCCGACCAGAGAACCGGTTGGGTCACCGACTTTGGCGATGTAACGGACGCTCTGGAGGCGTTGCGCAAGGACCTTGATCACCGGCTACTTAACGAAGTCGAAGGGTTAAGTCAGCCGACGCTCGAAAATATTTGTCTGTGGGCGGCGAAACGCCTTAGCGCGCAATTCAAGAATTTGGTGCAAGTGAAAGCGGCGCGCCCCTCCAATGGAGAGACGTGCGTTTATGACGTGCCGGCGGCCAGCACCTAGTTTTTCTTGACATATCGCACAAGGCGTCGCGACATGAGGGAGAACGCGCGATCGGCGTCCTGCCATATGCCGACGCGAATGTTGCCGTCATTAAAATTGCCGAAATCGTCATCGCTGAATTCGTCAAGGACAGCGCCGTTTTCCGATAGCGTAAAGGTCGCCGCGGCGCCGCCGACAAACAGCGACTCAAATGATAGTCCTGGCTCGCGGGTGAGGTCGGCGGGCGTCGGCCGCGTTGACTTCAGTTCGGTGATGACGGTTTCAATTGTCAAAACGCCGTCGCCTGGTTCTGCAACGATTGTGAAATCATCGTCGAAGGCGTCGCTGAGCTTCTCTCGCAGGTCCGCCGCCTTTCTCTCCTGATCACGGCGCGAAACGGGTCGTTCACCGCCCCGGCGGTTGCTGCGCTCTGGCAGATCGATTGAAACCGGCGCGATAAAAACGCGTTCATAAGACGCAAGATCAGACGCGGCCGCGCCACTGATGACGCTGAAGCTGAGGATTACGGCGCAACTCATTGTTTTTATAATGTTCATTTCAATCTCCTCTATGGCTGCGATGACACTTGCTCGTGGGCTTTTCGCGTTGTTATCGACCGTAATTGTTACACCCCAAGAACCTATTTCGAACCGGCGTCTACAAAATGTGACCTGCGACACAGAATTAAATTAAGGCGGCGCGCCATAATTCCGAACGAGGGCGAAGGTCGGATTATGGGTGCATACATTGAAATCGCATATTGGCTTCTGGCGGGGCACGCTATTGCGGACTTCGCGCTGCAGACGCGTTGGATGACGGCGGCGAAGGATCACTTGTCAGCGCTGAACAAGGCTGGTCAGGCGGTTTGGCCGATTGCGCTTTCGGCGCACGGGCTAATTCACGGCGCGGCGGTGTCGCTCGCCACCGGGTCGGTCACGTTGGGCGCGCTTGAAACAGTCAGCCATATGGCGATCGACTTTTCAAAATCCGCCGGACGCATTGGGATTTACGTAGACCAGGGGCTGCACGTCGCCTGCAAGGGCCTGTGGCTTGGTCTGTTGATTGCGGGGATTGCGTAGCGGGTCACCCGAAATCGGCGATCTCTTGCAGCGCGTCGCGCTCCATCACCGTCACCCGTCCGCTTGCAAGAGCGACAAGACCTTCATCAACCCATTCATGAAGCTGGCGATTAACATTTTCACGCGACAGGCTCACGAACGACCCGAGGTCGCTCTGAGAGATTTTGAAGCCGACCCGATGCGCGCCATGATCTTCCACGCCATGTTCGCGCAACAGCCGCAGCAGTCCGCGTGCGAGACGGGGCCCCGTAGCGGCGCTGCGGTCGCTCTCAATCAGCGCGTTCGCACCGCGAAGCCTGAGGCACAGATTTTCAATGACCTTCAGCGCGATCTCGGGTTTCTTCATCAGCGTGGCCTGAAAGTCCTGTCGCATGATGATCGCCACTTCGCCTTTTTCGATGACGCTTGCGCTTGCGGTCCGGTCGCCGCCGTCGAGCGCCGATAGTTCGCCAACAAGATCGCCGGTGCTGAGATAGGCGTAGACAACCTCGCGACCGGACGCGCTGAAGGTATTGATCTTTACTGCGCCCGAAAGAATGAGGGCCGCAAAGTCGCCGTCGTCCCCTTGCGCGAAAAGCGCAGCGCCTTTCTTAATTGGTCGCCGCGGCGCGCTCTTGAGAAGATTGTAAGCGTCGTTTTCATCCAGAGTGTGAATGAGCGAGCCTTCGGGCGCGGCCTGGCGCACCAGATCGAATTCGGCTTGTTCCATGGGTCTCTCTCCCAAAAACCAATCTTGAGAATGCCACGCCCGCAGCCGCGAAAAAAGAACCGGAAACAGAGAATACGCCTCCGTTTCCGGCTCTCTCGGTCCTATTCCGGCGGCGGCTTAGCGCTGCGCCAGAACGAGGATCGGTTTCGTCTCGGTCGCCGGTTCATTCTGGATTTTCTCAATCCGGGCCGACATTTTTGCGTTGATCAGGCTCGTGAGGTCGGCGGACAGTTCCGCCTGACGCGCCGCCAGCTTCCGATCAATGTCGAGTGAAACGGCGACGATCTCGAACGCTTCCGTCGCGGCGGCGGCGGTCGCTACTTCTTGTGCGTGCGCCTGCGTTGAAAAAGCGAGCGGCGCAATCAATCCGGCGAGTGCGATGACTTTTGAAATGGTTCTCATGATGGTCTCTCCTGTTGCTTCTCTGTCAACGTTTCCCCCGCTGACAAGACGCACATTCCGCCGGATCGCCCCGTAAGACTGTGAGCCCCAGCACATTTTTCATTTTCTTTGAAAAAAAATTGTGGTCTGTGGCCGCCAAGATTGAAAACGGAAGATCCATTGAAAGTTCGCGACATTGTCTTTCAGCCGTTGCGCGCCATGCCGTTCGCTCTGCCGAATGCTTTGCGCCGATTTGTCTTTGCGGGGACGAAAGGCATGGCGGAAAAAGACCGCCGCTCGCTCGCTGTCGCGAACGTCACAGGCTATCTGGGCTCGCTATCTTCTTTGTCGTTTGCTTTGAGTTTTAGTTTGATTGATTTTCAATCGCTGCGAGCGGCGGTGATTGGAAACTTGCTCTCAGCCTTTGCGACGGCGATGACGCCGTTTGTCCATCGCTTCGGGCGCAGTGCGAGCGCGCTCTATCTTTCGTTTGTTTTCTACGTGTCGCTGTTTTTCTTCGTCTCGGTTTTGGGGCGAAACGCAGGCGTTCAGTTAAATTACATTGCGGCGTCGGCCATCGTCGTGACGATCCTCGGGGTGGAGCGGTATCGGTTGGCGATCTTCCTTGTGGCGATTGGCCTGGTACTGCACCTGGCCGCGTGGTTTTCGTTTCCCGTCGGCGCCGCCACGGAGGCGGTGACGGACGAGTTGATGACGCAACTTTATGTCCAGTCGGCGACGACGATCATGATCATTCTGGGCGTTGTTGTTTTCTACATTTTGCGGCTGGTCGACACTGCGCAAGCGCGCACGGATGCGCTGCTCCTGAATATGATGCCGGCGTCGATCGCCGCGCGCCTGATGGAAGCGCCGGAGGAGCCAATCGCGGAGAATTACGAAGAGACGACGATCATGTTCGCCGACCTTTGCGGTTTCACCTCGCTATCCGCTGAGATGGGCGCGCAAAAGATCGTGACCTTGCTCGACGAGATGTTCTCCATATTTGACAGCCTGGCCGTCAAATATGGCGTTGAGAAAATCAAGACCATCGGCGACGCTTACATGGTCGCCGCCGGCGCCCCGGAGCGCCGGGAGGATCACGCCGAAGCGGTGGCGGCATTGGCCCTGGAAATTGTGTGTGAAACAGAAAAGCTCGCCATCAAAACAGGGCGGCGTCTTTCCGTGCGGATCGGGATTGAGTCAGGACCGGTAATGGGCGGCGTTATCGGCCGGTCAAAATTTGCGTATGACGTCTGGGGCGAAACGGTGAATATCGCCGCCCGACTGGAGCCGTTGGCGGCCCCTGGTGAAATCATCGTGGGTGAGGCCGCGCAGTCGCTTTTGCGAGATCGCTACAAATTTGAGGCGCTAGCGCCGCTCGAATTGCGCGGTATTGGTCCGTACAAAGCCTGGAAACTTGTGCGGCCGGCTTAAGCTTTTTCGCCGCCTGCCGATAACCTTGCGATGAGGAACTGCGCGTCGCGGCAATAGCCAGCGGCGGCGCGGTCGGCTTTTTTGATGGCTGCATCCAGCTCATCCATGATCTGGGAGATTTCCTCAAAGGTCGCGAAGGCGTCGCGCGGCGGATCGAGATTGAGCCCTTTCGACGACACGTCGAGACGCGTCGGCGAAATCGAATAATGCGCCTTGCCGCCGAGCGGCACATCGATATGGCGCTGATCCTTGCCGATCAAAACGGCTGCATATTCATCGGCGCTGTCGAGCGTTGTCCCGATCGAAAGCCGTAACTCGTCATAGCTCTCGGCCAATAACGCCCGTCCGCCGGCGTCTTCCACATCACGGGCGGACAGCGCCACGTCATAGGCTTGCTCGATAACATCCCGGACCTGGTCAATGGAATAAAGCGCCGCCTCAATCGCGGCCAGCGAGGTACGAATAGGCTCTTCGTCTGTGTGTTGATCTTTCTTTGTCGCCTTAGGCGTAGAGGTCAGAATGCGGTTGAGCCCGGCGGTCACGTCGATTTCGGGCAGGTCGGGTTCATCGACAGGGCCCTTGCGCCCGAGCCATCCGGCGAGCGGGCTGCGCTTGGCCGGCTTACCGGATGATTTCTGGCCTGAATGCTTATCGGATTGGTCGCTTGCCTGCGAGCGGGAGAGCGCAAAACCCATGGCCGGTACTCCTGAACTGAAACGGTGGTTTCGACCCTAAACGAGCTAATTTTATGCGCCGTTAAGCGGTTCAGTAAATTTGCACCGCTGTGTTTACGGATTTGGTCGGGCGGCGCTTGAAGGGCTCGCGCGGCCCTCAATCCACCATGCGCCGACGAGCGCCGCCGCCATCAAGGCGAGCCACGCCCACGGAGAGGCGAGCGGTGTCGCCGTGACGGCGTCTATGCGTGCGGCGTTTCTTGTGACGACACCCGCCCAGCCGGGACCTGCGCGAACGTTTGCGCCTTCGCGCACGCGCCGGAGCGCCGGCAGCGCCACATCGTCGCCGCGCCGGATCGAGAACTGACCGCCGCGGGTCGTTTCCGCGATTGGGGCGACGGTGGATGGGCTGGCGACCACATCAGCAAATTCCGGCGCCGCCGCAAGGCCGACCGCGCCGACCGCAAATAGATCGCCGGACTTCGCTCGATAAAGGCCGCGCGGCGCATTCTGTAAAATTGTTCGGAACAGGCCCGGCGCGCCTTCCTCCAGGGTCAATACGCGTTCGTCCCCGTCGGGCAGCGTTAGGACGACAGGCGGGATTTCTTCTGAAAGGCTGCGCCGCTCGATGCGCAAATCCTCGCCGAGCGGCGTCAGCGTGAGTTGTTCCTCTTCTAGCTCCGGCTCTTTCATCAGCCAGTGAGCAATCCGCCGCAACAGTTCCGCATGCGGTCCGCCGCCGTCAAAGCCGCGCGCCCAGAGCCACACGTGATCGGAGAGAAGTAAGCCGACACGTCCTTCGCCGACCCGATCAAGGATGAGAAGCGGCTCGCCCCGCGGGCCTTCCATGAGCGTCGCGCCGGACCGTTGCGCCACGGGCATAATTCTCAGCCAGCGGCCCCAGAGATTTTCTTCAGGCAATCTCGCCGTCACCGGATGGCGCGCGCCTTCCTTTGATATAAGTGGGCGAAAAGGCTGTGCGAGGGCGTCGCCTTCGGGGAGCGCCGGGAGAATGAAGGAAAGGTTCCGACGGGCGGCGAGACTTTGCGGACCGTTATACTCAGGCCCCGACGCAATGAGGACGGCGCCGCCTTCTTCCACGTATCGTGCGATGTTATCAAAGTGAAACGCATTCATAACGCGGCGATACGTATACCGATCAAAAATTAGAAGGTCGAATTCACTGAGCTTTTCGATAAAGAGCTCATCTTGAGGAAACTCGATCAGCGCCAACTCGTTTTGCAGGGCGCCGTCGTTCTTTTCCAGCGGCCGAAGGATCGTGAAATGAACAAGATCGATTGCAGGATCGGACTTCAACAAATTGCGCCAGACACGTTCGCCGGGATGCGGTTCGCCGGAAATCAGGAGCGTGCGCAGGCGGTCCCGGATCGCCGTTATGGGGAGGACGGCGATGTTATTCCGTGTCGTGAGTTCGCCCGGTAATTCTTCCACTTCCAGTTCGATCACCAATTCGCCGGGCCGATCGAGCGGCGCGTCGAAGGAGACTTCCGAACCCAGCGGCACCGGCTGACGAAACGCCTCTTCGCCGTCGATACGCAGGGCCACGACCACTTGTCGCGCGTTTGGTCGGAGCGCGTTATCGCGCCCAAAGTCGTCAATCCGGAATGAGATCGTCACCTTATCCCTGACAATGCCGTAGTGAGGCGCATTAATCAGCGTGATCTTTCGATCAACTTCAGTCTCTGTTCCTGTCGTCATGACATGGACCGGAATGTCTTCGGCGGCCTTCAGCGCAAAGTCGGCGTTGGCCGCGTCGCTCGCTTGACCATCGGTGACGACAAAAACGCCGGCTGTGCGCGCTCGCGGCGAGTCGGCGATCGCCGCCGAGATCGCTTCCACCAGCCGCGTTTCTTCAGCGCCGTCAACGTCCACGATTTGCGTCTCAATAGCGCCGAGTGCTGCGATCCTATTTTCCAATTGCTCAATCGCGGCGTCGGTGGCTTGCGTACGATTGTTCAGGCTTTGGCTTTCGCTGCGGTCTGCGACGATGATGGCGATATCGTTGAGCGGTGTTTTTTCCGTGGTGCGCACTTGCGGATCAAGAAGAAGACCGAACAGCCCGGCGAGCGCAACGATCCGCAGCACGCCGCCGCGAGGCGACCGCCATAATGACAGCGCGCCGGCGACCAAACTGAGAAGCGCCACAATCGCCAACGCCCAAACGGGCAGGTTCGGATTGAATACGATAGAGCCGCTCATGGATCGCGCCGCCCGAGACGCCGCAACAGGATCGGCGTGTGCACCTGATCGGATTTATAGTTTCCGGTGAAGGCCACCATCACCATGTTCACACCGGCGCGCATGGCGCACTCGCGCACTGGAACGTTTGTTTGCGGCGCGCAGCGGAGGCGGCGCGCGCCGGCGCCCGAGATCGGCAGGACCGGCCTACCGAGATCGTCGCTGGCCCATGCACCCGCCCAATCGCGCCCGCTGATGATCAGCGGCGTCACGGCGTCATTGGCGCCGCCGCTCGCCTGCACCCACACCGGATTGTTCCACATGCGGCCCACAAGATCCGTCAACAGGTAATAGGACCGCTTCAATACATGCTCTTCCGGCAGCGGCGTCAGCGGCGGCACATCCAGTTGCGAGAGGATCGCCCGCAAGGCGGCGCGTTCCGGCGTTTCAAGGCCGGCGATCGCCCGCTCGTCGTCGCGCGTGTCGAAGACCACAAGACCGCCGAAGCGCATAAAATTTTCGATGTTCGCAAGAGCCGCCTCGGACGGCGCGACAGCCCCTGCGGTCATCGGCCAATAGAGAAAGGGAAAAACCGATAAATCGTCTGTCTCAAGATCAATCGCGATTGGGTCGGCGGGTTCGATCGCCGTGCGCTGACGCAATACCCGCGATAACGCCTTAAGGCCAAGCTCTGAAAGCCGATCAAGTTCCGGGTCGCCGGTCTCCACATAGGCGAGGCGCGTTGCGAGCGCCGCTGTTTCCGCCTTTTCATCAATAGGCATATCGAGCGGTTGGGCGACAGGCTGTTCAAGCGGCGTCACAGCGACGAGCATGACGGTCGCCGCCGTCGCGAGGCGCAATCGTCCAGCGATCAGCAAGGCCGCGATCCCGTCGATAAGAAAAAGAAAGAGAGCAGCCGCGAAAAGAGGGGGCGCCAGGTTTGCAGGCGGCTCCGCGGCGTAACTCTGGGTCGAATACCCCCGAAGCGATAAAGGCGCTATTTTCTCGTCGGCGCCCAGCGTATTGATTGCCAGCGGCGCATCGGCCGCGCCGTAAAAACCGGGCGGTCTTGCGGGCGCAGGACCCGCGGCCGCTTCGAGCGCCGTGACGCCCACTTGCGCCGGGTTTGGTTTTTCAAAGCGCCCGAAACCGTCGAGCACGCGGTGAGGCGCGAACCGCGCCGTCGCCTCTGTCTCTGCGTTTTGAGGACTGAAGACGGACAGTAAAATCAGCTTGCGAAGCATATCAATGAAGGTTGCTGAGATCGGCAGATCCGACCAGGCGGGCGTCGCAGTGACATGGAATAGAACGAGCGCGCCGTCCCCTTTTCGAACGCCGGTGACGAGGGGCGTACCGTCTTCCAACTCGGCCCACGTTGCGAGGGAGGTGTCGCCGCCAGGGCGCGCCAGGACCTGGCGGCGGACTTTCACGTCGCCCGGCGGCGTTAGCGTCGCGAAAGGACCGTCAGGATTGAACGCGCCGAGACCTTGCGGCGTTTCCCACGAAAGGGCGCCGCCGAAAGCGCGCCCGCCGCCGCGCAGCGCCACCGGCAACAGCGCGGGCGTTTCGTCTTGCGCGGCGTCAGCGAGGTTCGGCCCGGCGAAACGAATGACGACGCCGCCATTTTCCATCCAGGCTTCAAGCGCTTGCGTGTCGCCTGTGCGCAGACGGCCAACATCGTCAAGCACGATTACAGAAACGTCGGATGCGAGAAGGTTTTCCAATGTGTCGTTCAGGAAGGCGCTTCGCCCCTGCAACGCTTTCTGAACGTAATAGGCGCCGGTCAATAGGCGATCGGTTTGCCCATCGCCGTCTTCGATCAGCCCGATCAAGGCCCGCCGGTTACGTGCGTCCATCAGATAAACAGCCGCCGCCGACGCGGTGTTCTCAAGGCGAACATAAGAGACGTTGTTGCGCAAAGCGAGCGGCAGATCGAGGGTCGCCTCGACGGTTCGTTCAGACGCAGTCATGATTATCGGCGCGCGCGCCAATTCCCGCCCGTCGCGCGCGATTGCAACGAGATCGCCGCGCCATTCGCTGCCGGCGCGGTCACGATCGACCCGATATCGGTTATTAACACTCGCCGTCTCGTCGCTGCGCACGGTGATAGTTTGTATTCCATCATCGGCGTAGATTGTGAGCGCGCCGAAATCGGCGAGGGCGTCGGCGAATTGCCCTGCGCCATTGTCTTGAAGCCCGTCAGTGAACCATCGGACGTCCGCGTCGCCGCCTTGCGCAGAAGGCGCTTTTTCGAGGTTGGGAAGGCGCGCGTGCGCCGCTCGCAGGTCAGCCCGGAAGGGTTTTGGCACCAGGGCCGTGAGCAGGTCGCGCGCCTCGTCAGCCGTGAGCGGCGCGAGGGGCGCAGGCTCCGATGACGGCGCCGTCGTCATCAGGAAGATCGGCCGGTCAGCGGCTTCGGCCTCCGCAATCGCCAGTTCCATCGCATCTGTCCGTGCGCGCCACGCCGGTGCGGCCGCCCATGTGTCGTCCGCCACAAGAACCATCGGCCCGGCGCCGGGGGCAGGCTTCGGCGCGTTCAGGACCGGACCAGCGAGCCCGATGATCACGAGCGCCGCAATTAGAAGCCGCAATAGCAGAAGCCACCACGGCGTTATGTCCGGCGTTTCTTCCGCATCCGTCAGTTGGCGGAGGATCACAAAAGCGGGGAACGAGACCCGCGATGGAGAAGGCGGCGTCGCCCGCAATAACACCCACAATATCGGCAACGTTAAGAGCGCGCCGAGAATAAGCGGAGTTGAAAAGGAGAGCGCGGACAGACTTGCCATCACGAGCCGCGCCCCCTTTGCTCGGCAAGTGTTTCATGCAGTGAAAGCAGCGCCGTTTGCGGCGGCTTGTCGGTGCGATGCGCGAGCAGGCGCCAGCCGAGGCTATTACTGAGCGCTTCCAGGGCCGCGCGGTGCGCCTGAAACTTACGGCGATAATCGCGCGCCACGGAGCCCGCATCGCCGAAGACGAGCCGATCATCACTTTTCAAATCTTCAAATTCGGTTCGTCCACGGAAGGGAAAGTCTTCTTCTGCGGGGTCAACAATTTGCAAGAGCACGCCTGCGGCGCCGAGGTCCGTATAGTAATTGGCAACAGCGCCGATGCGGTTCGGGTCGGAGAAAAAGTCGCTGATCATGAGGATCTTTGCGCCAGGCGATACGTTTTCGCGAGGCGGCGCATCGCTCGCGGCGCTTTGGTCAAAGAGCCCTTCGAGGATGCGCGCCGGCGCCGTGCGCCCCTGATAGAGGCGTTCGCCGCCGATCAAGCCGACACGTTCTCCGGCTTCTGACAAAAGGATCGCCAACGCTGTTGCAATCACGTCGGCGCGCCATTTTTTTGTGGACGCGCCTTTTGACGACGCGTAATCGAGCGACGGTGAGCCATCTCGCCAAATCCAGAGTGAGGCGGCCGCTTCCCATTCATTTTGGCGCACATAAAGCCGGTCGGCGGCGCGCGCCGATTGCCGCCAGTCAATCATGTTGACGCTGTCGCCAAAGCCGTAAGGGCGATGCTGCCAGAAAGTTTCTCCTGGCCCGGCGCGGCGACGGCCGTGAAATCCCGCAGCAACCGTGTGGGCGACGCGTTCTGCTTCCAGCATCAACGCGGGGAAAAGGGCGGCGATATTTTCCGCATCATGACGAAGCGGTGTTTGCTGCTGGGCGGCAAGGGGAGTCATCAGGTCAGATTCAACGTCCGAGGGCTGCGTTTGTAAGCTCATCGATAAAGCCGTCCGTGGTCACCCCTTCTGACCGGGCGGCGAAGTTCAGCGCCATGCGGTGGCGCAGGACAGGTTTTGCAAGGCGCGCCACATCGTCGAGCGACGGGGCATGACGCCCTTCGATCAGCGCCAGCGCCCGCGCCGTCAGCGACAGCGCCTGGCTTGCGCGCGGGCCGGGGCCCCATGACACGAATTGCGTAACGCGTTCATCGGCGTCTGGCGTCGGGCGGGCGCTACGCACCAGCGCCAAAATGGCGTCAACAATCTGTTCGCCGATGGGCATCTCCCGCACCAGCGCCTGCGCTTCGATGAGATCGTCGGGCGACAACAGCGCCGCCATGGACGTCGTCGAAGCGCCGGTCGTCGCGGCGAGCATGCGTTTCTCGGCGTCCGCTTCCGGATAATCGACGTTGATCTGCAACAGGAAGCGATCGAGCTGCGCTTCGGGCAGCGGATAGGTGCCTTCCTGTTCGATCGGGTTTTGCGTCGCGAGCACGTGAAACGGCGCCGGCAGATCGTGCCGTTCGCCGGCGACAGTCACGTGTAGCTCCTGCATCGCCTGCAACAGGGCCGACTGCGTGCGCGGCGACGCGCGGTTAATCTCGTCGGCCATCAAGAGCTGGCAAAAAATCGGGCCGGGAATGAAGCGGAAAGCGCGTTTGCCCTCAGACGTCTCTTCCAGCACCTCCGAGCCCAGGACGTCGCCGGGCATCAGGTCGGGCGTAAACTGAACCCGCTTGGCGCTTAGTCCCATCAGGTCGGCCACTGTCGTCACCAGCAACGTTTTCGCCAGCCCCGGTGCGCCGACCAGCAGACCATGCCCGCCGGCCGCCAGTGTCGTCAGCGTTAACGCCAAAACCTCGTCTTGCCCGAAAATCACCTCCGAAAGCGCGCTCTTGGCCTTGGCGAATTTGGTTGAAACTTCATCGAAGGCTTGCAACGGGTCAGAATGGGTCATTCAATACTTTCGCGTCTTAAATCAGACAGTTAGCGTTAATCGGCGGATGCGAGAACGCGATGATTCACCGATATCATGGCTGAATGCCGTTTTGGCAACAGCTTGGCAAGCAATCGGAACGGATTGTCGCAAAACTCTTGCCCGAAGTCCGTAGACTCACGAGTTTATTACCGTGCGGTCATAAAATGCGCGCGTAATAAGGCATTGTTTATCGTTCGGTTATTGCCGCATTAATGCTGGTCTGTAATCATGCTAATCAGCATTGCCCGCGGCGGGGCGGGCGACAAAGTATTGGTTTTGCTGGCGGGGCCAGCTCAGGAAGGGGTGCGTTTGTGTCATCTGACTCACAAAATTTCTCGGTTTGGGGCTTTATCAAAGGCTTCGGTAAGCTGCTCATTGGTCTCCTGCTCGTGTTGCAGGGCATTATCGGGCTTGTCGTATTGATCCTGTTTGTGGGGGTCATCAGCGCCGCCATGAACGGCGTCGCCGGCAGCAAAGACGCGGGCGTTAAGGTGCCCGACGGCGCTGCGCTCGTCCTTAATCCGAATGGGGTGTTGGTCGAGCAATCGGAAAACGTCGATCCGTTCGAGCAGGCCCTCCAGGAAGCCTATGGCGCGAACGAGCCAAGCCAGATTGAGGTGCATGACCTTGTGCGCGTGATTCGCGAGGCGAAAGACGACAAACGCATCAAGGCGATTGTTCTGAATATCGGACGTCTTTCGGTGCCGGCGTCGAGCGCGTCGAAAGTCCACTATCTTGCTGCGGAACTCGACGCTTTCAAAGAAAGCGGCAAAGAGGTGATCGCGGTCGGCGACTATTACTCGCAGGAGCAATATCTCCTCGCGGCGCGCGCCAACAAAATCTATCTCAACGATTACGGCAATGTGGTGCTTTACGGATATGGCCGCTACGGCACGTATCTTAAGTCGTTCCTCGAAAAGCTCAAAATCACGAGCCACGTATTCCGTGTGGGGACCTTCAAGTCTGCGGTCGAGCCTTTCTTGCGTGACGATATGTCGGAAGAGGCGAAGGAAGCGAACATCGCCTATTTGTCAGTACTGTGGGACGCCTACGCGTCTTCGGTTGAAGAAGCGCGTGGTCTCCAGTCGGGCGCTGTGAAAAACTACTCGGACAATCTCGGTGAAATCATGCGGTCGTCGCAAGGCGACTTCGCGAAAACCGCGCTTGATTATGGCCTCGTCGACGAGTTGAAATCGCGCCAGGATCAGTTGGCGCTGCTCAAAGAAACGTTCGGTGAGGACAAGGACGGGAAATCGTTTAAGCGCATCAGCTACCGCGATTACCTGAAAAGCCTCGGCGATGTCGAAGACGGCGACGCGCCGAATGTCGCGATCGTCACCGCCGCAGGAACAATCGTTGACGGTGAAGCGCCCGAAGGCGCAGCGGCGGGCGGCGACACGGTCGCGAAATATCTGAAAAAGGCGCTGGACGATGACGATGTGAAAGCGGTTGTGCTCCGTGTCGATAGTCCGGGCGGCTCCGCGTTCGCTTCTGAAGTCATGCGCGAAGGCGTGCTCGCTCTGCAGGAAGCCGGCAAGCCCGTCGTTGTCTCCATGGGCTCGCTCGCGGCGTCAGGCGGATACTGGATTTCAGCGCCAGGCGATGAAATCTGGGCGGCGCCGACCACAATTACCGGCTCAATCGGCATCTTCGGGTTTTTCACCACCTTCGAACAGGCCGCCGGCGAATTCGGCGTCTATGTGGACGGCGTCGGCACCTCCGAATTGGCGCCGTTGCTGGCAACGGGCATCGGCCCGCTGCCGGAAGCTGGACGCGACATTATCCAGCAGTCCATCGAAAACGGTTATGAGCGCTTTATGGGTGTCGTCGGCGAAGGCCGCGAGCTGGACCGTGACTACGTGGACTCGATCGGACAGGGCCGCGTCTGGATCGGTGAGACGGCCAAAGAGCTGAAGCTTGTCGATAATCTCGGCAGCTTCGACGATGCGGTCGCTGCTGCCGCGCGTCTTGCTAAGCTAGAGGAATATGACCGCGTTGAGATGTATGAGGAAGTGAACCCTTTTGAAAAACTGTTCTCAACGTCGGCCGCCAACGCCATGAAAGCGGTAGGGCTCGATGAGACATTCGCCCGCAAGCGCCAGTCTGCGCTTCGCAAGCTTGTCGCGTCCGCTGAGGATAAAGTTGAATTCTTCTCTGAATTCAATGATCCGAACGCCGCCTACGCGCGCTGTCTTGGATGCGACGCTGACTAAACGCGGCGCCGCTTCTGTTCTAAAAAATCGCCGGCGTCGCTGACAAAGCGGCGCCGGTTTTTCATTCGGGGTTTCGGTTATGACTGATCTGATGCGTTATGCGGCGGCCCTCGAAAAGCCGGACAATCAAACGCTCCCGCCTGTGGAAAAATGGAACCCGGACTATTGCGGCGAACTGGATCTGATCATCAAGCGCGACGGCCTCTGGATCCATGAGGGAACGCCAATCGGCCGCGCACGCCTCGTCAAACTCTTCTCAACAATTCTCCGCCGGGAAGAAAACGATTATTTTCTTGTCACGCCGGTCGAAAAACTGGGGATCACGGTAGAAGACGCGCCCTTCACGGCAGTGCTCATGCGCCGGGAATCGACGGGCGACGGGCAGCGGCTCATTTTCACAACCAATGTGGGCGAAGAGATTATTGCCGGTCCCGATCACGCGATTGAGATGCGCATCAACAGTGAAACAGGCGACGAAGCCCCCTATATCCATGTGCGCCGCGGCCTTGATGCGTTGATTGTTCGCGCCGTTTTCTACGACCTCGCCGCGCTTGGCGAGGTGCACGACGTGAACGGCGCCGAGATGTTCGGCGTATGGTCAGACGGTGAGTTTTTTCCGCTTGGATCGGCGGAAGCGATTATGGGAGCGACGTGAAATTGTGGCGGACGGCGCGGGCATTGTGAGCGGAAGCGGCGATTATTGGCGCGCGCGTATTGAGGCGAACCTTGCGCGCGCGTCGGCGCAACGCATCCGCGCTCTGTTCAGCGAGATCAATCCGCATCTTGTGGGCGAAAAACTTTTCGAAAGCCGGTGGAGCGATATTCGAAAAGACGCGGCCGTGCTCGTGCCGATTATCGCCCGGCCTGAGCCGACCGTGATGTTGACCGTGCGCTCATCGGATATGCCCTCCCATGCGGGTCAGATTTCGTTTCCCGGCGGCCGCGTGCACAAGGAAGATACGACCCGCGTCGAGACTGCGTTGCGCGAAGCCGAAGAGGAAGTGGCGATCCCGCGCGGCGCGGTCGACGTGATCGGCGCGCTGGGCGTTCACAAGGGGGGGCTCGGCTTTTCAGTGACTCCTGTGGTGGGCGTCGTTCCGCCCGAAACCCCGTTTGAGCCGTGTCCGAGAGAAGTTGCGGAAATCTTTGAAGTGCCGTTATCCTTCATCGCCAACCTCGACAATCACATCACTGAAGAACGTGAACATAAGGGCGTACGCTACAACATGTTCGCGGCGCCTTATGGCGACTATCATATCTGGGGCCTGACGGCGGGCATCTTGCGCACCCTGGCGGAAACGCTTCAGGATGTCGCCGACAAGGCATGACACATTCTGAATCGCTGATCCCGTTGTCGCCTGCGCAGGCGGCTCATTTCGTGTGGGCGGACGAAGGCGCCGCGCAGAAGGTGATGGCCGCGCTCGAGGCGGCTGCGCCCGGGGCGTCGCGGTTTGTGGGCGGATGCGTGCGCGACAGTCTCTTCGGACAGACGCCGAAAGATATCGATATCGCGACGCAACTAACGCCTGACGCCGTGACGACGGCGATGCATGAGGCCGGTTTGGGCGCTGCGCCAACGGGCGTTGAGCACGGAACAATCACGGGCATCGCTGATCATGTGGGCGTCGAAGTCACGACGCTCCGCGCCGATGTGTCGACCGACGGCAGACGGGCCACCGTCGCCTTTACAGATGACTGGGCGACCGACGCGGCGCGGCGTGATTTCACGATGAACGCGCTTTATCTGACCCCGGATAAAAAACTCTATGATCCCGTGAATGGCTTGCCGGATGCCGAGAATAGCGTCGTGCGCTTTATCGGCGCGGCGGAGATGCGCATTAAGGAGGATTACCTTCGGATATTGCGCTTTTTCCGGTTTTCCGCCCGCTTTGCGCAAGATTTTGACGCTGCCGGGCTCGAAGCCTGCAACGCGCTGAAGGGAGGAATGGCCGGTTTGTCGGCTGAACGAATCGGCGATGAGTTTACAAAAATTCTCAGCCTGCCGGCCGCAGCGAACGCCGTCGCGGCGATGGAAAGAACGGGCGTTTTGTCCATGGTCTGGCCGCGACCGGCTGACGTCTCGCTCTTGCAGGCGCTCAAGGAACGAGACGCCGCCGCACCGCCGGAACTCGCGCTCGCGGCGCTATTCGGCGACCGCGACAGGGACAGCGATAACAAAACAATCGACACCGCCTTACGGCTTTCCAAGGCTTTTGCGGAACGGCGCAAAGCGGCGGTGAAGAATGCTGCGCTGATCGATGCGGATATGAGCGACAAGGACGCGCGGGCGACGCTCTACCGTCTTGGCGTCGAAAGCTGGTCGGACGCCGTCGCCCTGGCGCAAGCCCGCGCGCGCGGTGGCGACGACACATGGCGGCGCCTCAGGAAATTGCCAGACAGCTGGCGCCCGCCCACATTTTGTATCGGCGGCAAAGACGTTCTTGCGCTTGGCGTGCCTAAGGGACCGCAAGTGGCGGACGTCTTAAAACGTGTTGAGGACCGGTGGATTGAGGAAGATTTCCCGGACGCGGCGCGTGCCCGCGCTCTGCTCGTAGAAGCGGTGGAGGCTTTACAGTCGTAAGTGTATTTTTGACGCGGCTGGGAGCGCTATCCGCACTGACCACGATGAAGCAATGCGTGATCGGCGAGGACGCACGCCATCATCGCAGTCGCCACAGGGACCGCGCGGATGCCGACGCAGGGGTCATGACGTCCCTTCGTTTGAATTTCCGTCTCCTGACCGTCTTTCGTGATCGTCCGGCGTGGTGTCAGAATTGACGAAGTCGGTTTGACAGCGAACCGGGCGACAATATCCTGGCCGGTTGATATCCCGCCGAGAATGCCGCCTGCCTTATTTGAAAGAAAGTGCGGCTTACCATTCTGCATACGGATTTCATCGGCGTTTTCCTCGCCGGAGAGCGATGCCGTTTCCATCCCTGCGCCAATCTCAACCCCTTTGGCGGCGTTAATGGACATAAGCGCGCTTGCAAGGTCTGCGTCCAGCTTGCCGTAAACCGGCGCGCCGAGCCCTGCAGGCGCGCCGTGCGCTACGACCTCGACGACGGCGCCCATGGACGAGCCCGCCTTGCGTGCGGCGTCGAGGTGGTCCTCCCATTCTTTCGCCGCGACGGGGTCGGGGCACCAAAGAGGGTTCGTTTCAACCGTGTCCCAATCAAAACGCGCGCGGTCGATTGTGTGCGGGCCCATTTGCGTCAAGCAGGCCCGGATCGTCACCGCGCCGCGATAGAGCTGATCGAGCACCTTTTGCGCCACAACACCGGCGGCGACGCGACAGGCGGTTTCGCGCGCCGAAGAACGCCCGCCGCCGCGATAGTCGCGCACGCCATATTTTGCGTCATAGGTAATGTCCGCGTGCCCCGGGCGGTATTTATCGCGGATGGCGGAATAGTCTTTTGATCGTTGATCCACATTTTCGATCATCAGGCTGATCGGCGTTCCTGTGGTCACCTGGCCGTCGGTGCGATCGTCTTCAAAGACACCGGACAGGATTTTCACCGCATCAGGTTCGCGCCGCTGGGTGACGAATTTCGACGTACCTGGTTTTCGCTTGTCGAGCGCGGTTTGAATTTCCTGCGCCGTCAGCTTTACGCCGGGCGGGCAACCGTCGATGACGCAGCCGATCGCGGGCCCATGGGACTCGCCCCATGTGGTGACGCGAAACAGGCGTCCGAAAGAGTTCATCGACATGCGGCCATCCTTCACAATTGCCGGTGGAGCGTTCAGCGCTATATAGAGCGCGAAACGTCTGAAATAGACTTAACGCGCGCCCAAGGAAACGCAAATGGCTCAAAACCCCATTATTCCGCCAAGTCCGAGCGAAGAAGCCTATGCGGTGGATGCGGATCAGGGCGACGTCTTCACCAAAGATGATCCGGTGACGCTTTTTGAAGAATGGCTCGCCAAGGCGCGCAAGACCGAGCCCAACGATCCGAACGCTGTGGCGCTCGCGACGGTGGACGCAGACGGTATGCCGGACGTCCGAATGGTTCTCCTGAAAGACATCGACCGTGACGGCCTGACATTCTACACCAACACTGAAAGCGCCAAAGGTCGTCAGTTGACGGAAAATCCCGTTGCGGCGCTTTGCTTTCACTGGAAAACGCTGCGCCGCCAAGTGCGGTTCCGCGGCGTGATCTCGCGCGTCTCCGATGCGGAAGCCGACGCGTATTTCGCCACGCGCTCGCGCAGCGCGCGGATCGGCGCATGGGCGTCCGATCAATCGCGCCCGATGGAAGGGCGCTTCTCGCTCGAAAAACGCATTGCGGAAGAAACGGCTAAGTTTGGCGTTAAGGAAGTCACGCGGCCGCCGCATTGGACCGGTTTCCGCGTCACGCCCGTTCAGGTCGAATTCTGGGTGAACCGTCCCTTCAGGCTCCATGACCGGCTGGTGTTCAAGCGTGAAGACGCCTCTGCGCCCTGGGCGACCGAGCGCCTGTTCCCGTAGGCATTTACCGTTTTCGCGCACATCTGCGATAGTATGCGGCAAGTCTCGTTAGGGGAGAGGGCCCATGCATATTCTTCTTGGTCTGTTAGCGGCGATCGCCGGCGCCTTCTGGGCGTTTCGGCACTTTATGGACGCTGCGAGCGAAGGGCGCGAGGCTGTTCGCGATGTGCGCGGCGCGTTTCGGCGCGGAAAGTGGTCGCGGAAGATCGACAAGCGTCTGATCGAGAACCTGTCTGATCCGCGTGAGGCGGCTGCAATTTTGCTTTACCAGGTCGCGAGTTATGACGGGGCGGTGACGGATCGCCAGAAGTCGACAATTGTCGATGTGATGCGTGAGGCCTTCGAGGTGGACGAGGAGACCGGCGAGGGGCTTTATGCGTTTGCGCGCATGGCCGTGGGCGAGATCAATGACGCCGCAAACAGCCTGAAGAAAATCCTGCGGCCCATGGTTGAGAATTGCACCGACGAAGAAAAAGCGTCGGTCGTCACCATGTTGCGCGCCGTCAGCGCTGTGGAAGGTCCGGCAAGCGACACGCAGACGCGGCTTATCGAGGAAACGCGCCGAATTCTGCTTCCTGCTCATTAGCGCTGCGAAAAGCGGTTGGGATTGGCCGCGCCGGTGCTAAACTAATGAGTGTAATAACATCCGCAGGAGCGCAATCGGCATGAATGACCCAGTGACGACGTTTTCCGAGTCACCGTCGACGGCGGCAAATCATGTGGACGTGCTCATCATCGGCGCCGGCATTTCCGGCGTTAGCGCCGCGTATTATCTGCAAAAGGATTGCCCGCAAAAGTCCTACGCGATCCTGGAGCGCCGCCAGTCTACAGGCGGCACCTGGGACTTGTTCCGCTATCCCGGCATTCGCTCTGACAGCGATATGTATACGCTCGGTTTCGCGTTTAAGCCGTGGGAAGAGCAAAAAGCCATCGCAGACGGTCCGTCTATCTGGAATTATGTCAAAGAGACCGCCGCCGAGAACGGGATCGACAAGAAGATCAATTTCGGCCGTCACGTGAAAAATGCGCGATGGTCGTCGGCCGACGCGCAGTGGACTGTCGACGCTGTGTGTGAGGAGAGCGGGGAGACCGAGCGCTGGACCTGTAACTTTCTTTCCTTCTGTAGCGGCTATTACAATTACGATGCAGGGTATACGCCGGAATTTCCTGGCCGGGAAAACTACACTGGCGATTTCATCCACCCTCAGCACTGGCTAGAAGACCTGGATTATGAGGGAAAGCGCGTTGTGGTGATCGGGTCAGGCGCTACGGCGGTGACTCTGGTGCCGGCCATGGCGGAAAAAGCCGCTCACGTGACGATGCTTCAGCGGACGCCGACTTATATGGTCTCTCGCCCGTCGCAGGACTGGTTTGCGAACCTGATGCGCAAGATTCTTCCCTCGCGCGCCGCCTATGGCGTGACCCGGTGGAGAAACGTCCTTGTACAGCTTTATTTCTTTACGATGGCGCGGAAATTTCCGGGCCGCGTTAAGAAGCGTTTGCTCGGTTGGCTACGCGAGGAGTTGCCGTCCGATTATGACATCGAACAGCACTTCACACCGAGCTACAACCCGTGGGATCAACGCCTTTGCCTTGTGCCTGATTCCGATATGTTTCTCGCGATTAAGAAAGGCTCGGCGTCGATTGTCACCGACCAAATTGAAACGTTTACGGAGCGCGGAATTCAGTTGAAATCCGGCGAAACGCTGGACGCCGATATTGTCGTGTCGGCCACGGGGCTCGCTCTGCAAATGCTCGGCGGCGTTGACGTTTATGTTGACGGCGAGCGCCTCAATACCGGCGAGCGGATGACTTATCGCGGCATGATGTGTTCGGGCGCGCCAAACCTATCGTTCACATTCGGCTACACCAACGCATCTTGGACGTTGAAGGCCGATTTGACGTCTCAATATCTCTGCCGGCTCCTCAATCATATGGATGCGACCGGCGCCGTGGAGTGTCGGCCTGTTCTTGATAATCCGACGGTCGGCGAAGCGCCATTCGTCGATTTCTCGTCGGGCTATTTCAAACGCGCTGAGAGCCAGTTGCCGAAACAGGGCACGAAAAAGCCGTGGAAACTGAACCAAAATTATGCGCTTGATATCGTCGCGCTGCGCTATGGTGATGTGGATGATGGCGTTATGCGGTTCCGCACAGCCGGCGAGCCGCCGCTTGTTTCCGTCACCGCGCGCGCATCTTTGCAGGCGGCGGAGTAAGCGCCGTATAACGCCGCCGCGTTCATTTAAGGTGCTTCTATCAATTCGTATTGCGCGCTTAGCGTCGGCTCGGGGTCGGCGCGAACAACGTCGGTCTCCACAAGCCTGATCAGATGCGCCAGCACATTCATCGCCGCAGCGCCATGAAGGCGTTTGTCGATGTCGGCGTACATGGACGCGACCATGGATTTAATGTCGGTGCGACCGGCTTTTAACTGTTCGATGATCTGACCGTCGCGGATCCGCCGGTGCGTTCGGACCGCGCGTACAAAACGGTGCGGATTAGCAATCGGCGCACCATGGGTCGGATAATAAATCTCGTCATCGCGAGTGAGAAGTTTTTCCAGACTATCGAAGTAAGCGCCCATGTGACCGGCAGGCGGAATAATCACCGTCGTCGCCCAGCCCATAATGTGGTCGCCGGTGAAAAGCGCCTTTTCCTGATCAAATGCGAAACACAAATGATTGGAGATGTGTCCAGGCGTGTACAGCGCCTTCAGCGCCCAGCCGTCGCCCTCCACAATGTCGCCGTCCGATAACTGCTCGTCCGGCGTAAACGCGAGATCACCGCCTTCTTCGAGGGCTTGTTCCTCAATTGCGCCTTCCGCTTTCGGGTGCGGGCCGTACCCCATTATCGGCGCGCCGCAGCGCTCGGCGAGCGCGCGCGCCCCGCCGCAATGATCGAGGTGGGTGTGCGTGATGAGAATGTGCGACACGCCTTCGTCCGCAGCGTTCAAAATAGCGTCAATGTGCGCCTCATCGTGCGGACCGGGATCGATTACCGCCGCCGCGCCGCCTGCCGCGACAAGATAGCTTCCGCTGCCGGTGTAAGTGAAGGGTCCCGGATTATTGGCGATCACGCGCCGCACGCAGGGCGAGAGTTGATCTGGCTCGCCATAGGCGAAGTCAAAATCCTTGACGAAGGGGATCTGCGCCAAAGGTGCGCCTACTGATCAAGCCGATTATCGACCAACGCAGAGAATGCGTCGGCGAGACCGCGCATGGCTTTTAGTTTTCCGGCGCTTGAGAGCGCCGACGGCGGACCCATATCGGTTTTGTTGACGTCCACAATGTAAATCCGTCCGTCTTCACGGTTGCGCAGAACGTCGAGGCCGCCGAAGTCGAGCGCCATGGCGTTCGCATAACGCGCGATCGTCGCCTGTTCTTCTTTCGACAGCATGGCGTCTGTTTCAACGATGTCGACGCGGTGGTTTTCGTTTGAAAAACGTAAATCTTTCGTGCGCCGCTTCAAATAGACGAAGGGAATGGCGCCGCCGACAATCGGCGTGCGGATATCCACATATTCCGATCCGTCGAACGTATTGTCGATGAGGCGCTGATAAACGCGGTCGCGGCGCTGCTCGGCGACCGGACAATCGACGATGCGGCCGTCATGCTTTCCGTTCAGTTCGGACTTTTCAACGGCGCGCCCCTGATGGGCGAGCGGATCGATTGAGAGGCTGTAGCCGAATACCTCGTCGAATACACGCGTGACGACGCTTTTACGGATATCAAAGCAGCCCACATTGAATGCGGGTTTCGCCGTCGGGCTCGTGCGCGGCGCCGTCAGGAATTCCCGGTCTTCGAAATAAAAGTGCAAATCCGCTTCCGCCGGATCGTCGACGATCTTGACGTCCGCGAGTTGGCATACGGGCCAGATGGCATAGTAGGAGTGGGGCTTTTTCGGGAAGAACGAAATCCGGGCGCGCGGCTCACGGCCTTTGACGACGCGAGTGGCGCGCAGCGCCTGGACGATGCCGATAAAGCCAGCGATCCGAAGCGCTTCTTTGAAAAAATCTGTGGTTAACGGAATCTGGGCGCCGGTCTCCCGCGCGATCAGTTGGTTCCCGTTAATTTCAAACTCGTCAAATACCGCCATGTCGATCCCTACCGCGTCACTGCCCCCCGACATCCGTAGACTTGAACATGGCTTTTTTCGTGATGACAAGGAAATAAAGAATGCGCGAGCCCCGTTTTCGGCGATTTTCGGGCTGTTCGGCGCGCTGTTTGCGTCTTATGGCGCATGTGTTTCAATCGTAAACAAACTCTTAACGCCGCCACGGCATTTTTAGCGTTTTCGTTCATTTGCGCGCCTGCGGGGGCTCAAAGCGTGGGAGGGGTTTCGGTCGGCGACAGTCAGGGGGGCGTCACCGACCGAGCCTACGTTATGGCGCCGCCGAATTACGCGTACGTCGTTGAACGCGAATCAGGCAGCTTTCTCGACTGCGGGGAAGGGATGGACGCCCGCCAAACGAACGCCGATGGCCGCGCGCTCGCTCCCTTGCAATGCGGTGTTACGTTAACGGAGACGATCTTCATTCCGACCGCGGCGGCCAGCGCAAAAATCATCGTTCATTTCTAAATCGCTAGGGCGCGCTTTGCGCGCCAAGAGCGGCGAGCGCCGGGCGGTGTCCTTGAATGTCGTAACCGGCGGCCATCGCCTCGGCGACGAGCGCGTCCGCATCATGGCCGGCGCGCGCCAACGCGAATGCGCGCACGATGACTGAGCGTGTGCCCGATTTGCAGTAGGCGAGCACCGGACCGTCGGCGGCTTCAATCACCGCCGTCAGCGCGTCGAGATGGTCGTGGCTGATCCCCGCCGGTCCGACGGGGATTGCGCTGTAGACGAGGCCTGCGGCTTCTGCGGCCGCCTTGATTGCGTCGCCGGCTGGTTGGCCCGGCGCTTCGTTGTCAGGCCGGTTGTTGACGATAACGGCGACGCCGTCCGCGCGGGCCGCGTCAACATCGTCAATGCTAATTTGCGGCGAAACCAAAAAGTTTTCATTCAGCGCAATAAAGGGTGCGGTCATGCCTACGGCCTCATTTGTCTGTGGCGAAATTTTCGTTCATAGACCGCATAACAGACCCAATCGCAACAATCACACGCGAGCCGCGATCATGAGCCAACCGCCGCTGTTTCACCTCGCCATTCCCGTCCATGACCTGAAGGCGGCGGAAGAATTTTACAGCGGCGTCCTGGGATGCGCGCAGGGACGCCGTTCCGATACGTGGATCGACTATAATTTTTTCGGTCACCAGCTTGTGACGCATCTGAGCAGTGAGACATCGCCGGCGGCGACGAACGCTGTCGAGGACGAACAGGTGCCGGTGCTACACTTCGGCGCGCTCCTCGACTTTGAAACCTGGGAGGCGACGGCCGCGAAGCTCAAGGCGGCGAATGCGCCGTTTATCATTGAACCGACAGTGCGCCATGAAGGCAAACCGGGCGAGCAACATATCTTCTTTGTCAAAGACCCGAGCGGCAACGCGCTCGAGTTCAAATCCATGACCAACATGGACGAGGTATTCGCCGCTTAGTCGCCCGCTTCGAAAATGACCTCGCCGTCAACGATGGTCATCAGCGCTTTCGCGGCAGGGATTTCCTCTTCCGGTATGGTCATGATGTCGGCGGAAAAAACCGTGAAGTCGGCGCGCTTGCCGACTTCAATTGAGCCGAGCGTGTCTTCCTGAAAGGAGGCGTAGGCCGGCCACAGCGTGAACATCTTCAGCGCCTCGGTGCGGCTGACCGCTTGTTCCGGCGTCCAGTCCGGTCCCTGAAATCCTTCAAGGTCCTTGCGGGCGACGGCCGCGTAAAATTCGATCAAGGGATCGCCGCGTTCCACCGGCGCGTCCGAGCCGCCTGCAATGACCGCGCCGGCGTCAATGAGTGAACGCCACGCATAGGCGCCGGCGAGCCGGTCGGGCCCAAGCCGGTCGGGGGCGAAATGGAGATCGCCAATCGCATGCGACGGCTGCATGGAGGGGATGACGCCAAGGGCGGCGAACCGTGGAATATCCTCCGTATGGAGAATTTGTGAATGTTCAATGCGCCAGCGCCGATCGTCGTCGCCGTTCGTGAACGCTTCCTCATACCAATCCAGCACAAGCTTGTTGCCGCGATCACCTATTGCGTGGGTGTTGACCTGAATGTCCGCAGCTAGCGCACGTTCAAACAAGGAGAGCGCTTCTTCCTTTTGCATCAAAAGGAGCCCGTCCGTGTCGGGGGCGTCGGAATAGGGATCGGAAAGGGCGGCGCCGCGCGATCCAAGCGCCCCGTCCACATAGAGTTTCATGGCGCGCGTAATGATCCGATTATTGTCGCTGGCGCGATGGCCGTTGGCGACAAGGTCCTCAAGACCTGCCTTGTCCACCGAGTTGTAGACGCGCAAGCCAAGAAGGCCGTCTGACGAAAGCCGCTCCATGACGGCCGTGTCCTCGGGGTTCACCGACATATTGTGAACGCCGGTCCATCCGTAAGCGGCGTAAACGTCGCCGCCCTTCACATAAGCGCTATCGAGTTTCTCGCCGGACGGCGCCTCGACGAACTTCATTACGAGGCTGGCCGCGTTGTCGATTAAAAGCCCCGTGGCGCGGCCCGCGGCGTCGCGGTCAATGCGTCCGCCCTCAGGGTCCGGCGTCTGCGCGTCAACGCCGCCGGCCGCGAGCGCCGCGGAGTTAGCGACGACCGCATGTCCGTCGGCGCGCTCCAAAATCACGGGCGTGTCGCCCGTCACGGCGTCCAGATCGTCTCGCGTCGGCATGCGCCCCTCGGGCCAACCGGTCTCAATCCAGCCGCGGCCATAAACGACTTCATCTTCGCCGCCATGCTGTACGTTCGCGGCGACAATCGTGGTCAATTCGGCGATCGACGAGACGCCTTCGAGGTTGAGCGTCAACTCGCGCATGCCGATGCCGAGAAGATGCGCATGGGCGTCGGTGAAGCCAGGCAATAGCGCTGCGCCCTGAAGATCGATGACGCGCGTGTTCTCGCCGATGGCTTCTTTCAGCCCAGCATAGGCGCCGACGCCGCTGATTGCTCCGTTCACGACGGAAACGGCTTCCGCTGTCGGCTGATCGTCAGCGCCGGTGTAAATGGTGCCGCCGTGAATGACCATGTCCGCGAATGGTTGGTCGGGTTCTTTCTCTGCGGGCGCTGGGGCCTCTGCGCCGCAGGCGGCGAGAGCGAAAGAGGCGAGTGCGGCGGCGGGGCGAATGATCATTGGCGGCGAATCCTTCATGGTGTTTTTCGCGCCATAGGTAGCGGAACACGATGCGCCGAGGGAAGGGCGGCTGGCGCCAATATCGCGAAAAGCGGGGCAAGAAATTTTCGAGAAATGGTCGGAGTGAGAAGATTCGAACTTCCGGCCCCTGCCTCCCGAAGACAGTGCTCTACCAGGCTGAGCTACACTCCGACGAAGGGGTGAATAGCCGCCTCAAGAAGCTGATGCAATCGGTCTCGCTCGCGGTTTGGTTAACTGCGTCAAAATTCGTCGAGAACCCCGTTGCGCTTTACAATTTTTAGCGGTAACACCCGCGTTCCTTGCTGGGGCGTCGCCAAGTGGTAAGGCATCGGTTTTTGGTATCGACATTCCCAGGTTCGAATCCTGGCGCCCCAGCCAATCAGCAAGCCAATATAAAAGTTCTATAAAACAGCGGTAAGAAAGCGTTGCCAGCGATGGCGTGTTTTGTTACAGATTCACGGTTGCGCGGTAATAGACCAATAAATTAGCCGCCGACCGGGGCGTATGGAGGTTAAACGAACGGGCTTGTATTTGCGGACGAAACCCGTCGGTTTCCACAACACCGTTGCAAATGCCAAGCAATTCAGACAATCATTTGTCCCGGAGGGGATAAAAGCTGACTTTTCGCGTTGCGAAGAAGCATCTGGCGTTTCCTCACCCCAGAGATGACTGCAAAGCCGTCTCGTCAAAGAATTTCGGCGCTTGGCGCCAAACCCACCCTGGCGTTCGCGTCAGATACTGAAGAAGCCGGAGCAAACCGTTAGGTGAGGCAATGATGAAAAGAGTAGCGATTTTGGGGTCAGCAATAGCGATGGCCGCTGTATTGGGGACAACTGCGCAGGCGCAGTTCAAGTCTTCTTTAAATGAAAGCCAGGCCACGGCGAATGAAGCCGCGCGGTCGCAGCAGCGTGTTGATCAGCTTGATGATCAAACCGCGTCGCTGATTAACGACTATCGGGCCAACTTGCGCCAGCTTGAAGCGGCGCAGCGCTACAACGCTTCTCTGGTGAAGCAGACCGAAGCGCAACAACGCCAAATCGCTCGCATCCAACAGGACATTGAAAACGTGTCCGGTCTCCAGCGCGCCGTTGCGCCGCTTATGGAAGACATGGCCGCCAAGTTTTCTGAAATCGTCGACGCTGACGTCCCGTTCGATATCGATTCGCGGAAGAAACGCGCGGCTGACCGGATCGCCATGCTCGATAAGCCCGAGGGCGAGGTTTCCGTTGCTCAGAAATATCGCCTGCTCGTCGAAGCCTATCAAATCGAGATGGAATTCGGCCGAACGATCGGCGCTTATGAAGGTAATATCGAAGTCGACGGCGAGAACATTGCCGGTCAGTTCCTTCGTATCGGCCGCGTCGCGCTGATCTTTAAGACCGACGACGACTCAGTTCTCCGGGTCTGGAACAACTCGACCCGCACTTGGGATAACCTCAATAAATCGTATCTGGCGGACGCAAAGCTTGGTCTTCGCATGGCGAAAGAGCAAACAGCGCCAGGTCTTCTCCCGATCCCGGTCCCCGCGCCGATTCAGGCTCAGTAAGCGCAGCCGAAGCAGATTATAAGGATATCAAGTCATGAAATTGGTCAAACTTGCAGGTCTGTCTCTTTGCGCCGGCGTTACGGCTCTCTGTGCGGACATTTCATCAATGGGCGTGTTCTC
>JBCAXE010000008.1:0-94368 GCA_038534195.1 Pseudomonadota bacterium | reverse complement strand
AAATATCCGCAATCAGTTTCCGATGCGGTCCGTCGCGGTCAAATAGACTTGGTGATCGACGCCGAAACAGTCATCGAGAATTATCTTACAGGCATGCGCCGAAAATGACTGTTATAAATGAATTTTTGTGGATCTTATGGAGCTTCTCATCCTCTTTCGCATTATCGACACTCCTAATTAGGCGAGGACTGCCGTGGCTCAAATCCGGGGATATCGCGACCGTCTTTAATGATCATTCGGCGGCGCAATTACCGGAGAGTTGGTCGAACGAAATATTCGATCTTCGTTCGACGGGGCTTTGGATCGGGTTTTTCGAAACACTCTTGATATTTATTCTTGTGTATGCCGATGAGTATAGCGCGCTGGCGATCATTATCGGTGCAAAGGAATTTGTGCGGAAAGAAAAAATTTCCGATGACGCTTCTTACTATCTTCTGGGGACGCTCGCCAATTTATGCGTGGCCGTATTGTTCGCACTTATCTCAAAGAATTTTGCGATTGTGAACAGTTGGCTTGTTTCATAATCTTATGGTCAGTACACTGTGGGGATAATATCGCTTTGCTAATAATTGAAAAAACGACCTACCCACTAGTCCCACTTTGTACAAAGGCTTTCTCGCAAGGCCCAATAAAGTGAGTACCTTGACCAACAGGTTCGAGTCCTGGCGGGGTCGCCACCTTCTAAAGTTCGGGCAGGGCTGTTTCTTCCACATTCTCGGTGGGCGCGGCGAGTTCAAGTTCCACAGCGACTGATTTGCGCCCTGGCGCGACGGAGAGCGATTGCGGCTTATAGCCGATTTTTGCAAAGGTGATTTTTACCGGACTGACGATCTGCGCCGTGCACGGCGTCTCGCATTCGCCATAGGCGCCGATTGTGGCGGTGGCGCCGGGCGGCGTCGACGTTAGTCGCGTGACGCCGCTATTCGTGGTGATGCATCCGGTTGCGGCGACCAGGCTAGCGGCGATGAGGAGATGTTTCATGAAGCGGACCTTCTGGAAGGGGTTATTCCTGTGCGGCCGCGATGGCTGCAAATGCGGCGGTCAAATCGTTGGTCATATCGTCAAAATCTTCAAGGCCGGCGTGAAATCGTAATGTGGGCCCGCCTTCTTTCCACTCGGTCGCCGTTCGGTTGCGTTCAGGATGAACGTGAATGCAAAGGCTCTCAAAACCGCCCCAGGAAAACCCCATCCCGAAAAGTTTGAAGCTGTTAAAAAACGCTTTCAGCGCCGGCAGTTCCACTGGTTTCAGGACCGCGCCGAACAGGCCGGTCGCCCCTTTGAAATCACGCTTCCACACTGCGTGACCCGGGCATCCCTTGATCGCCGGGTGGATGACCCGTTCAACTTCCGGACGCTTGGCGAGCCATTTTGCGAGCTTTAGCCCATTTTCTTCGTGAACAGGCAAGCGCGTCGCAAGCGTACGCACGCCGCGCAAGGCGAGCCAGGCGTCATCCGCGGAGACATTCCCGCCCAATTGTAAAAGCGAATAGAAGATTGCGCGCGCGGATTCCTCGTCGCACGCGGTGATCGTGCCGAGTAAACAGTCCGCATGCCCCACAAGATACTTCGTGGCCGCCTGCACGCTCACGTCGGCGCCAAGTGCGATGGGCTTCAGATACAGGCCAGCCGCCCACGTATTATCGACAATCAATTTCGCGCCGTTTGCGTGTGCGGCTTCAGCCAGAGCTGGAATATCCTGCACCTCGAAGGTGAGGGAGCCCGGCGATTCCGCGAAGACGACTTTCGTTTTCGGCGTCATCAAAGACGCAATGTCCTCGCCGATCATCGGATCGTAATAGGTTGTCTTGACGCCGAACCGCTTCAGAAACCGGTCGCAAAATTTCCGTGTTGGATCATAGGCGCTGTCTGTCATCAAGACTTCGTCGCCGGTTTCGACAAAGGCGAGAATCGCGGCGATGCAGGCTTGCAGCCCTGAGCAGGCGAGGCGGGTTTCAAATCCGCCCTCTAGAATATTAACGGCTTCTTCCAGCGCGCGATGATTGGTTCCTCCGAGGCGCCCATAAGTGATGTTGCGCCCGCCCTCCAGATAATCATCGTAAGTGGGAAAGAGAAATGTCGAAGCGCGCTCAACGCCGTGGTTGACGGCGTGCGACGGGCGTTGATGGGGTCGTCCAGCGGTGACAAGTTTCGTCGGCTGTTTCATGCGCTCTTTTCTATAACACGGTCAGGTAACTCAACCTGTCCCTTGCGTTGATCAAATACGGTGAAGCCTAACTTCTGGTAAAGCGGCAAGGCGGCCGGATGGTCGAGCGTGCAGGTCTCAAGGCGGACGCGCTCCGGCCGCAAAGACCAGGCGAGATCAATTGCGTGCGCCAGAAAATAGCGCCCAAGCCCGCGTCCGATATAGTCCGGGATCAAGCCGAAAAATTTTATCTCAGCGATCTTTCGATCGCGCGCGTCAATTTCGGCGAGACCCGCAGGCACGCCGTCCACATAAAGAATGTAAACGTAAACATTCGGGTCATGAATAATTTTGCCGACCGCCTTGTCGTCCATGATTTTGCGGCTGACCCATTTGTAGGGATCGCCCACCTTTTCATGGACATAGCGGTAGAAGTGCACCGGTGCGTCCTCGGCGCGCAAGATGGCCAGTTTGCCGCGCGGATGCGGCGCGCGGGGCGGAGCCGGCCGCTCGGTCTGCTCAAGATAAGTAATCAGGACGTCAATTTTTTTCGGCATCAGTGCGATCAGACTCAGTGTTTGCGATAACGGGAAAGAGCGCGCGGTCGTTTTCGGCGCGCCCCCATTCGGCCCATGACCCATCATAGAGCCGCCAATCGCGATGGCCAAGTTTGGTGAGCGCCAATCCCAGGATGGCGGCGGTGACGCCCGATCCGCAGGTGACGATGGCGCCGCCGTCGTTTGTCTCAGCGGGATTGAGCATGCGCGTAAGGAATTCGTCTCCTTCGAGCATCCCGTCGCCGGTGATGAGAGACGCGGCCGGCGTGTTTTGCGCGCCCGGCATCGCGCCTGCGATAAGGCCGGGGCGGGGCTCCGTCGCCTCGCCGCAAAATCGATTCGATGGCCGCGCATCCATGATGCGGACACCGCCCTTGCGGATATCGTCTGCGGCGGCGATCAGCGCGTCTTTGCGTGTCGCCATAAATGTCGCTTCTGTTACGTCCGTCGGCGCGTCCGTCACCAGCCCGCCTGCGGTGCGCCAGCCGGGCAATCCGCCGTTTAAAACCGCCACCGCCTCGTGGCCCATGGCGCGGAACGTCCACCACACGCGCGGCGCGGAAAAAAGCCCCTGTTGATCATAGACGATGATGTTGTCCTGATTGGAAATGCCGAGCGCGCCGACGGCCTCGGCGAAAGTCGCCTCGTCCGGCAGCATATGCGGCAGATCGGTCTCCTGATCGGCGATTGCGTCCATATCGAAAAAGACCGCGCCTGGAATGTGGGCGTCATTATAGGCGGCGCGTCCGCGAGCAGCGCCGCCGTCCAGGAACCATGTGCCGTCGATGACCGAAAGCCCGTCGGCGCCCAGATTGGCGCGCAGCCAGTCGGCGGAAACAAGCGGCGTCGGCAGGGTCATTGGCCCAGACTACGCCATCCAGGAAGGAACCGGCAGATTTTTTTCGCGTAGGAACGTCGGATTAAAAATCTTCGATGCGTAACGGTTTCCATAATCGCACAGGACCGTCACGATCGTATGGCCGGGGCCCATCTCATTCGCCAGCCGTACCGCGCCGGCGATATTAATCCCGGCCGAGCCGCCGAGGCACATGCCTTCTTCCTCCACGAGCCCGAAGATGACCTCCAGTGCTTCGGCGTCGCCGACGCGAAAGGCGTCATCAAAAGAGAGGCCGTCAAGATTGGCCGTGACGCGCCCCTGGCCGATGCCTTCCATGATCGAAGAGCCTTCCGACTCCAGAACGCCGTCTTTCACCCAGCGAAAGAGCTTCGCGCCATGCGGGTCGGTCAGGACGCAGCGAACATTTTTGTTTCGTTCTTTGAGCGCCATCGTGACGCCGCCGAGCGTGCCGCCTGAACCGACGGCGCAGGTGAACCCGTCGACCTGTCCGTCCGTTTGCCACCAGATCTCCGGGCCGGTCGTCGCATAATGGATATCGCGATTGGCGGTATTGTCGAACTGGTTCGCCCACAGAGCGCCGTTTGGCTCCGTCTTATTCAGTTCTTCGGCGAGCGCGCGCGAATAGTGTACATAATTTTTCGGATCAGCATAAGGTACGGCGTCCACCTCAATAAGCTCAGCGCCGAGAACGCGGATGGCGGTTTTCTTTTCCTCGCTCTGCGTGCGCGGCAACACGATCTTCACTTTGTACCCCAATGCGCTGGCGACCATGGCGAGGCCGATGCCCGTATTTCCGGCGGTGCCCTCGACGATCGTGCCGCCTGGCTTCAATGTCCCTTTCTTTTCAGCATCGCGAATAATGCCGAGCGCGGCGCGATCTTTCACTGATTGGCCGGGGTTGAGAAACTCCGCCTTGCCGTAAATTTCGCAGCCGGTTTCTTCGGACGCTCTCTTCAGTCGGATCAACGGCGTGCCGCCGATCGTGTCGAGAACAGAACCGTGCAGGGAGAGGTGTGAACGCGTTACCATCGCCGGGTGTCCCTTCGCGCGCAAATGTGTCTTCTTGTCGTCTTAATTCGCCAGTATCTAAGGAGCGCCATCAACGCCCGCAAGCGATAATCGATCACGAACCGGCGATTATCCAATTAGTCATTTAGGAAATTTGCAGCTATGGTCAGCGCAGCTAACAGATCGCAATTAAGGAAGGCGAATCCGCGCTGATGATCGGTCTCTTTTTGATAAGTGTCGCCGCTTTCGCGGCGCAGGACGCAAACGACACGCCGCCTGCGCCAAAGATTTATACCGTCGACATACAGAATGTTTATCCGCATGATGACAATGCTTTCACCCAGGGCTTGTTCTTTTCCGAGGGGCGGCTTTTCGAAAGCACTGGCCGGAAGGGCCGCTCAAGCTTGCGCGAGGTCAATATCCGGACAGGACGGCCCGTCAGGAAGAAGCCGCTGCCCGACGAAGTATTCGGTGAAGGATCGACGGCGGTCGGCGATAATATCATCAGCCTGACCTGGAAAGCCGGAAAAGGGTTCGTCCACCAGCTTGACACATTCAAACCGGTGAACGACTTCCGCTATGAGGGCGAAGGCTGGGGCCTGACCTATGACGGCGCGCGTCTTATTCTTTCCGACGGTACGGGCGCGTTACGGTATCTGGACCCGGAAACATTTGAGGAAACGGGACGGCTGGAGGTGACGCTTCAGGGACAGCCTGTAAAATATCTCAATGAGCTCGAATGGGTGGACGGCGAAATTTTCGCCAATGTCTGGTTGAGCGATTGGATTTTCCGCATCGATCCTGAAACGGGCGTCGTCTCAGGCCTGATTGACCTCAGCAACATCCACCCGCGCGGCCGCGACCGCACGAAAGGCGACGATGTGGCCAACGGCATCGCCTATGAGCCCGCGTCAAAGCGGTTGTTCCTTACCGGGAAAAATTGGCCGGTGCTTTACGAAGTGAATGTTGTTGAATTTCAGCCCTGATCACCGCTATCGCGTGACCGCAACCTGGATGACGTCCGTGGTTTTGGCGCGAAAACCGGCTTCGCAATAGGCGAGGTAAAAGCGCCAGAGCTTCTTGAACTGATCGTCAAAGCCCATAGGCGCGATATCGTCCCAGGCGTAGAGGAAACGATCCATCCATGCGTGCAGCGTTTTCGCGTAATCCTGACCGAACGCAGAAGCGTCGCGCCATAGAAGACCGGCGCTTTCGATCTGCTTTTTCAAAATAGGGATGCTCGGCAACATGCCGCCTGGAAAGACGTATCGTTGGATAAAATCAGGCCGGGCCTGATAATGATCGAAGTAGCGATCGTCGATCGTTATGATCTGAAGCCCGGCGACGCCGTTTGGCTTCAGGCATTGGCGCAGCTTGTCAAAATATGCCGGCCAATATTCCTTACCCACCGCTTCAAACATTTCGATAGAGGCGATCTTGTCATATTCGCCCGTCGCGTCACGGTAGTCCTGGAGGCGGAATTCAACTCTCTCGTTCAGGCCTTCGCGGAAGATCCGTTCCTGCGCGAATTCTAATTGCGCCTGCGAGATGGTGAGACCTGTCACCTTAGCGCCGATGTCTTTCGCCGCATATTCCGCAAACCCGCCCCAGCCCGACCCGATTTCCAGAACCGTCTCGTCAGGCTTAAGGGACATTGTCTCCGCGAGCGCCCGATACTTGCTCGCTTGCGCCGAAGCGAGGTCCATTCCGTCGCGGTCAAATCGTGCGGATGAATAGGTCATGGTCCGGTCGAGCCACTGTTCGTAGAATGCGTTGCCGAGATCGTAGTGGGCCATAATGTTACGCTTCGAGCCGCTCTTGGTGTTGCGGTTCATGGTGTGGCGTAACCGGTCCAGCCATCCAAAGAATGGGGCGGACTCAAAGAAATCGGTGATATGTTCTGCGTTTTTGGCGAATACGAACAGACATTGCGCCAGGTCCGGCGTTTCCCATTCGCCGTCGGCGAAACTTTCAAAAAACCCGATGTCGCCCTTGAAGAAGACGCGGCGTGCAAAATCGAAATTGCACACAAGGAGGATGCTTGTCTCGTCAGTCTCGGTCTCGCCTTCAAATTTAAGGATACGCCCGTCCGGCAGGTGAAAGATCACCGAGCCGTATTTCATTCTCAGCACAATTCGACAGGCAAGTTTGAAAAAGATCGACGTCGCCTGGAGCGCTTGGTCGAAGTTCTGTGAAGTAACGACAAGCGGCGCAACTTCGGTTGGCGAATTCTGTTCGTTCATATCTTACGTGGAAGCATATCAGCTTTGTTTGGTGCTTTCAAAAGCGTCGAGCGCCCTTTGGCGCGCTGCAGCATGATCGACGATCGGGTGTGGATAGGTATGACCGAGGTCAATTCCGGCGTCCTTCAATATGGTGACCGGCGCCTCCCATGGCTTTTGCAGGTATTTTTTTGGAAGGCCTGCAACTTCCGGGACCCATTTTCGCGTATATGCGCCGTCCGGGTCGAATTTCTCGCCCTGGGTGATCGGATTGAAGATGCGGAAATAGGGCGCCGCGTCAGCGCCGCAGCCCGCAATCCATTGCCAGCTGGCCGAGTTATTGGCCGGGTCCGCATCCACAAGCGTGTCCCAAAACCATGCCTCGCCTTTCTGCCAGGGTAAAAGCAGATGCTTAACAAGGAAGCTTCCTACAATCATCCGTACACGATTGTGCATCCAGCCAGTTTCCCAAAGCTCTCGCATGCCCGCATCCACGATCGGATATCCCGTCCGTCCGCGCCGCCAGGCTTCCAGATCCGGTTCATTTTCCCTCCATGGGAACTTCGCGAATTTTTCCTGCAGCGGTTCGGTGCGCAGGTGCTCGTAGTGATAGAGCAACACGTGGGAGAATTCCCGCCAGGCGATCTCAGACAGGAATGTCATCGCCTCGCCTTCAGGAATATCACCGCTTGCTATCCTGTCTTTCACCGTCATCCAGATTTGCAAAGGGCTGATCTCACCGAAGGCGATATGCGGCGACAGTCGCGATGTGCCCTTCAAATCGGGTCGATTGCGGTCGTCGCCGTATGCGGCGGCGGCGTTATCGAGGAAAGCTCTCAGCTTTTTCGCCGCGCCGCGTTCACCAGGCGTCCACTGGTCGGCGAACGCGGCGGCCCAATTCGGTTTTGTGGGTAGGAGCGACCAATCGTCCAGAGCGTCCGACGGAGGATATGTTTCCGGCCCTTCGATTTTGCGCAAACCGGGCAAGGGCTCGTCGCGAGCGGGCGCGGCTTTCTGGAGCGCGCGCCACATGGGCGTGAAGACGCGGAAATGACCCCCTGAGCCCGTTTTTAACTCCCATGGCTCGCGCAATAGCGCGCCATTGAAAGATTGCGCATCAATACCGTCGTCCTGCAGGCGTTTTTTAAGTTTCTTGTCAGCCTCCACATGTGCGCCCGCATAACGCCGGTTCCAGTAAACGCATTGCGCGCCAGTCTCGCGGACGATCTGAGGGATCTGCTCCGCGGTATCGCCGCGCCTCAAAATAAGCTGTGTACCCGCCTTTTCGAACGAGGCGGAGAGATCGGCGAGCGAATAGTGGAGCCACCAGAGGGCGGCGGCCCCCGGCGCGAAGTCCTCGGATTCATCCAGATTGAAGACCGGTAGAACGGGGTTTCCCGTCTCGCGTGCGTGATAAAGAGCAGGATTATCCTCAAGGCGCAGGTCGCGTCGCATGAGAACAATAATTGGATTAGAATTCATGGTGTTATTTACGCCTTCAGCGCTGGACCGGATTGCTGGAAAACGATAAGTTATAACGCATCTAACAAGGGTTGGGCGATGAGTATTGAAGGCCTCCTATCGATGTCCGGGCTCGGGGAGTTCGTCGATCAGGATTTTTTTGTGGCTCAGGTGGCGCTGCTCGGCGGCACCGTGCTGTTTTTCATTCTTTCCTGTGTCTTCTGCATCATGGCGTTCCGTTCAGCGATCGCTGCGCGCGACGCCCGCGGCGAAGCGCAGGACTATTTCAATTCCGCCGAAGATCTCGCGGTCGAGGTGCGGCGTCTGACGGCGCAAGTTGAGGCGACAGCGCAAAACAAGCGCGCGCCGATGACCGCCCCGATTGAGGGCGCCGTATCGGCGAGCGTGCCGGCGAACCTGGCGGCGAGCGATGATGAGGCTGAACCGGCGAATGATGTCGCGACAGTGCAAAGCGCGGAAACGAACGCGCCGGCCGAAGGCGAATCCTCCTCGGCTGATGGGAGTGTCAAAACGGAAGCGGCGCATGTGGTTCCCAAGGCTGGCGACAATACTTTATCGTTTGTCGACGGCGAGGAGAGCTTATTGAAAGCGCCCGCATTCGTCGGGGAAGGCGTTCCGTCCACGGAACTAGACGGCGCATTGTCAGAGCACGATCTGGCTGATCGCGATGCGGCTGGCGAGACCGCGAAAGCGTCGCCGCTCAGCAGCCTATTGCGTCGCCGACGATTTTAGACCTGTCTTCCTTTTAGAGGATTCCCGTCGACAGGCAGTCATGCACGTGGAGCAGGCCCACAGGCCCATCGTTCTCTAGTACAAAGAGCGCCGTAATCTTCCCTTTGCTCAGGATCGCAAGCGCGTCGCCTGCAAGCGTATCCGGGCGCACCGTCTTCGGATTTCTTGTCATCACGTCTCGGGCGCGTTCGTCGCCTCGTAAATCGCTGAAGCCGCGGCGCAGATCCCCGTCAGTGATGATGCCTTGCAAGGCGCCGTTCTCGTCCACCAGACCAACGCAGCCAAAGCCGCCGGCGTCGAGGATATCGACAGCCTCATTGAGCGGGGCCTCTTGCGATGCAATCGGTGTCCTCTCCGGTCCGTGCATCAAGTCGCCGACGCGGCGCAATGCGGCGCCGAGATTGCCGCCCGGGTGAAATCCTTGAAAATCGCTTGCTGTGAAGCCCTTCTGGCGAAGAAGCGCAACCGCGAGCGCGTCGCCTGCGGCCATCATCATGGTGGTGGAGGTGGTGGGGGCCCGGGTCTCGCCGCAGGCTTCCGCGGCGTCCGGCAAGAGAAGCGTCACGTTTGCATGGTCTGCGAGCGTTGACGGCGCGACGAAGGTCATCGCCGCAAGCGGGATCGAAAATCGCGCGCAATGGCTAAGCAACGCCTGCAACTCCTGCGTCTCGCCGGATTTCGACAGCGCTAACACAACGTCATCGCGCCCGACCATGCCGAGATCGCCATGGCTCGCTTCTGCGGGGTGTACAAACAAAGAGGCCGCGCCGGTGGATGAAAACGTTGCGGCGATCTTTTTCGCCACGTGGCCGGACTTGCCCATCCCTGTCACGACCACTTTGCCTTTCGCGCCGGCGAGGAGAGCGACGCTTTCATCAAAGGTGTGATCGAGGCTTCTATGCAGCGCCTGCAGTCCGGCGATTTCCAGATCGAGCACCTCGCGCGCGGTTTTAATATGGGAGGTCATGGCGGCTCTCTTGTTTCATTTATCTTTGATGACAGATAAGGTGCCGGAAAACAAAATATCATTAAGGAGGCGCGGCGCATGGCCGTCCCCAATTCTGTTGTGGAGATCGCGCAGGGCGGGCTCAAAATCGGTAATGACAGGGCGTTGACGTTGATCGCTGGCCCCTGCGCCATGGAAAGCCGGGACCATGCGCTCGAATGCGCCGGCGCGCTGAAAGAAGTTGCCGAGCGGCTTGGGGTCAGCCTTGTCTACAAGACCTCTTTCGATAAGGCGAACAGAACAAGCGCGTCGTCGGCGCGCGGGGTCGGGCTTGCGCAGGCGCTGCCCGTTTTCGCCGAAATTCGCGAATCCCTTGGTCTTGCGGTGGTGACGGATGTCCACGAACGCGATCAGTGCGGCCCAGTGAGCGAGGCGGTCGATATTCTGCAAATCCCGGCGTTCTTATGCCGGCAGACGGATTTGCTGGAAGCGGCCGCAAAGACGGGTCGCGTGGTCAAGGTGAAGAAGGGTCAATTCCTCGCGCCCTGGGACATGAAAAACGTGGTCGCGAAAATCACCGCGGCAGGGGGCTCGAACATTCTCGTTACGGAACGCGGTTCAAGTTTTGGATACAATACGTTGGTCTCAGACTTCCGCAGCGTGCCGACAATGGCGCGCGAAACGGGCTGTCCTGTGATCTTTGACGCGACCCATTCAGTGCAACAGCCGGGCGGGCAAGGCGCAACCTCCGGCGGTCAGCGCGAATTCGTGCCGACGCTTGCGCGCGCCGCTGTGGCCGTCGGCGTCGCCGGCGTATTTGCAGAAACGCACCCCGATCCCGACAAGGCGCCGTCAGACGGACCGAACATGATCCCGATGGGGCTCCTGGAAAAATTTGTCGCGGAGTTATTGGAAATTGACCGCCTCGCGAAGCAGAGAGAATCCTTACACGGATTTTCTAGCTAAGACGTTCGATCTTCTGCTGTTAACAGACCGGCGCCGATCCGGATCGCTCCCGTTTGGCTGAGGCGCGAAATTCGCTTGGCGTCATGCCGGTCTCTTGCTTGAAGGCGCGGTTGAAAGGGCCGATGGAGTTGAAGCCGCATCCATAGGCGATCGAGAGAATGGAATCATGGTCATGCTGCATCGTTGACAGCATCGATCTGGCGCGGCGGATGCGATGTTCGTTTACCAGTTGGTTGAAGTTTCGATAGTTGAGCGCGCCCGTTACGCACTGGGTCACCTTATATTCCTGTTCGCCGAGCATATCGGCGAACGCCGCCACTTTCAGGTTTGGCGTTGTAAAGACCGCGTCGTCGGCAATCGTCTCCAGAATAAGCCGCGTCAGCCTCTCATCGTCTGCGACGGCCGAAGGCGCGCGGCGTGCTTTCGGAACGGCGACGGGCAAAGGATTGTTCAGCCGAAAATTGACGGCGAGCCGTGAGAGAATAATGGCGCCAAGCCCGCACCCGGCGAGGGCGGCGTCCTGCCAATGTCCGGCGAAGGTTCCTTCCGGCGCATTCATCGCCCAAACCATGGAGACGATAATTAAGACGCCGTAACCGGCGATAAACTGGAGACGAAAGCGGCGTTCGGACGGCGCAAGGTCACCGTTGAACCCGGATACGCCTTCAAACAGCACCAGAAACAGAGCGGAGATACAGACAAGGGCGGCGGCGTTGCCGGCAATCCTGTACGCCTCGGTCATTGGCGGCGCCGCCGCGTGCATGCCGATCAACGTCCATGAGGCTTCGACAAACAAAACTCCTGCGACAACGATGAACGCCCACCGTTCAATTTTGTGCGCCGGGCGAAAGAGCGTGCGCGCTATCAGCCAGCCCCATGCGCAACCGGCCGAGCCCGCGACCGCGAGCAGGTAGGTCGCCGGCGCGGGGAGGGTTGGAAAAAAGTGCAGGATATTTGAGGCCGACACCGCGGCGGCGAAACACCACCAGGCGATAGTAAAGGGCGGGGGCGCGCCGGCTGCGCTGCGCGTCTTGTCGATCAACACGGCGACGGCCCGTGGCAGCGCCGGTTGCGCGCGCCAGCGATAGGTTTGTGTTGCTGTCATCTCTTTGCTCCCGCATCAGCGCACGCCGCTATCGATCTGGCGTCGCTCCCGCGAAAAAATACGCCAGAAAATCTGGCCGTTTTCCAAAATGGCGAGAAAGCGCGCCCAATCAGAGTTTTCTTGAGGAAGGCCGCAGCGTCAATCGCGGCCGCGACGAAACGGGCGCAAAGCGCGCCGAACGCCTGCTGCTCGTCGAGCGATCACCCCTTGTCGGGGCATCTGGGCCTTAGGCGCGCCTGTAAAGGAACGAAACCAATGTCAACAACAATTGAGACGCCGCTCTTGAGGTCGCGGGGATGGTCCGCGGCGATGCTTCAATATTCGGGCGTTCTCTGGTTTCTCCTCGCTGCGCTCGGCCAGTGGATTTTCGCAGTCTATGTGGCGGCGCATTATATCCCGACACTGGCGGCGAAGGGCTTGCCCGGCATGGACGACACTAACGTGCCCGACGGCTATGTGCCCGGAGACATGATCGGCAATCTCGCCATCGTCGCCCATGTGTTGATCGCGATTATTATCATTGGCGCGGGGCCGCTTCAGCTAACGCCTCAACTCCGAAATCGCTTTCCGGGTTTCCACAGGAATGTAGGCCGCCTCTACATGGTCACCGCCGTCCTGACCAGCATTGCGGGGCTTCATCTCGTGTGGACGCGCGGCGTGCCAGGTGGGTTAACCGGCCACCTGGCGATCAGTCTCGACGCCGTGCTGATCTTTTTGTTCGCAAGCGCGGCGTTTTATTTCGCCGTGCGCCGCGATATCGATCGGCACCGGCGTTGGGCGATGCGGCTTTTCATGGTAGTCGGCGCCGTCTGGTTTTTCCGGATCGGATTGATGTTCTGGTTTTTGGCGACCGGCGGCGTCGGGATCGATCCGGAGACGTTTCGCGGCCCGTTCATAACCTTTATCTATTTCGGTCAGATGGCCGTTCCGTTGGCCGTGCTTCAAGCTTATTTCATTGCTCAGGACAGGAATGAGCTTGGTCTGAATGTCGCCGTGTCGTTGCTTGTTGTCGCCGCATCCGTGGTGACAGGTGTCGGCGTTTTCGCAGCGACAATGGGTATGTGGCTGCCGCGGCTGATTTAGGCGCCGCTGGGCGCCAAGGTATCAGCTGCTCTCCGCCAGGAACGACAGCTGCTCGATCATCGCGTTACGCTCGGCCTCGTTCTGATCGACAAGGCGAGTCGGATAGTCGCCGGTGAAGCAATGGTCGGTGAAGGCCGGCGCATCATCATCGCGCGGGCCTTTGCCCATGGCCGCATAAAGCCCGTCGAGCGACAGGAAGGCGAGGCTGTCGCATCCGATTTCGTCGCGCATTTCCTCGACGGATTTGTCGGCCGCCATCAGTTGGTCGCGCGAGGGCGTGTCGATGCCGTAAAAGTCAGGATGCACGATCGGCGGGCAGGCCACACGCAGATGCACTTCTTTTGCGCCGGCGTTACGCATCATTTGCGTGATCTTGCGAGACGTGGTGCCCCGCACCACGGAGTCGTCGATGAGAACGACCCGCTTGCCCTCGATAAGCCCGCGGTTCGGCGAGTGTTTGCGCGCGACGCCGGCTTCCCTGATTTTTTGCTGCGGCTCAATGAAAGTGCGACCCACAAAGTGCGAGCGGATCAGCGCCATCTCGTAGGGCAGCTTTGACTTTTGCGCATAGCCGATGGCTGCGGCGACGCCGGAATCCGGAATCGGCGAGACGATGTCCGCATCGCAGGGCGCTTCCCGCGCCAGTTGTTTGCCGAGCTTTTTGCGAATTTGATAGACGCTTTTTCCGTCCACGATCGAATTGGGGCGCGCGAAATAAATGAGCTCGAAGATGCACGGCCGCGCATGATCGCGTCCCTGAAAGACCTGCCGGCTCTCCACCGAGCCGTCGGCGAGACAGATGACCACCTCGCCGGGGCGCACGTCGCGAACGAATTTCGCGCCGATCAGATCAAGCGCGCAGGTCTCTGACGCGAGGATCGGGCAGCCGTTGAGGTCACCGAGGATCAGCGGGCGAATGCCGATGGGATCACGCGCGCCGATCAGCGCATCCTGTGTCAGAACCGTGAGCGCGTAGGCGCCTTCCACCTGTTTCAGACTGTCGATCAGCTTGTCCACAAGGGAGATCTGGTGCGAGCGCGCCGTAAGCTGCAGGAAGAGTTCAGAATCCGAGGTCGACTGGAAGATGCAACCATGTCGGACAAGTTCCGCGCGCAGCACTTTGGAGTTCGTCAGATTGCCATTGTGCGCGATGGCGATGCCGCCGCGGGCGAGGTCGGCGTAAAGCGGTTGGACATTGCGCAGAACGGTGCCGCCTTGCGTGGAATATCGTGTGTGCCCAATCGCGGCGTTGCCGACAAGTCGTTCAAGCGTTTCCTTGTCGGAGAAATTATCTGCGACGAGCCCCAGCTGTCGTTCTGAATGAAAGCGTCCGCCTTCTTCGACAGAGGTGACGCCCGCCGCTTCCTGTCCGCGGTGTTGCAGGGCATGGAGCCCCAGCGCCGTCAACGCTGCTGCGTCGGGCGTGCCGATTACACCGAAAACCCCGCACTCTTCGTTTAGGGCGCGGGGTGCGAAGGCGGTCTGATGGTTAAGGCGCTGGGCGCGTTTGGCGCGGGCGAGTTTCGCGGTGGTTTCACACAGGAATGGCGCGTTACTGGCCACTGCGTTGGTCCTCGCTTAGAATATCCGCTATCGGATCATCGTTTGGCGTATCGGTATCTGCGGGCGCCGCGTCCGGCTCGCTAGTGGTCGCCGTCGTTACGATTTCATTAAGCGCCGCGCGATCCCCGCGCGCGTAGCCGTCATTGGCGGCGTTCACTTTCTCTTTGATCTCGTCGGGCGTGATAATGTCCTGGCTGTCATAGACGGGCGCGAGGCTTTCAAAGAAATTCGCCGAGCCTTGTGCAACAGGGAGAAGCAACGCTTTGTTCACAGCATCCGGGCGCTTTGCTTCGTCTGCGGAATAAGCGTAACCGAGAAATCCGAGGCCGATCAGCGCCAGGCCGCGGAGAAGGCCGTAGACCCCGCCGCCGATGCGGTCGGCGCGTGCGGCGCCGCCCGAAAGCGTCATGCGTTTCAGACCCAAATGAAACGCGATGTAAAGGCCCACGAAAAAGACAGCGAGCAAAACAGCTGGCACCCCGATCATGCCGAAGATGGAGCCCTTCATGCCAAGTGCGCCGAGGACCGGGTTAAAGAGGAGATAGGCGAGACCGGCGGCGATCGCGAGCGCCAAAAGCGTCGCCAGTTCGCGCACGGCGCCGCGGAGCGCGGCAAAGCCGATTGACAGCACTAAAATCACAATGATCAGGAGATCAAACCAAGTCATAACGCACCCTTATGCAGCCCGATACTTAGGCCGAGTCGATGATCCCCCAGAACCATTTCCCTAACACTCCTACCGTCGAACGCGGCCTCGCTCAATAGCGCGAAAAGCGGCGCGGTCACACTTTTTATGACGCTTTTTGGTCACGACGCTTTGCGCTGGGCCGAGGCCGCGCGGACCCAGGCGATGAGATCAGAAAGCGTCTCGGCGGTCTGGGTCCGCACCGCCTCCGTCTTCCCGCCGGCGGGCGCCAGCGCGCCTTTGAATCCGAGCTTTTGCGCCTCTTTGAGCCGGGCGTCGGCCTGATTTACGGGACGCACGGCGCCGGACAGAGCCACTTCGCCGAACACCACCCATTCTTTCGGCAAGGGTGTGTCAAAGAGAGACGAGCACAGGGCGGCGGCGGCGGCGAGATCCGCGGCCGGCTCACCAATGCGCATGCCCCCGGCCACATTGAGGAAAACATCATGGCGACCAAAATCAAGGTCGCAGCGCGTGTCGAGCACCGCGAGCAACATCGAAAGGCGCGCCGCATCCCAGCCGACGACGGCGCGCCGCGGCGCGGCGAGGGAGGATTGCGAGACAAGCGCCTGGATTTCCACGAGAACCGGCCGCGTTCCTTCAACGCCTGCGAAAACGGACGCGCCCGAAACCGGCTCGCCGGTCTCCGTGAGGAACAATTCGGACGGGTTGGAGACTTCGCGAAGGCCCTTGCCGGTCATTTCAAAAACGCCGATCTCATGGGCTGCGCCGAACCGGTTTTTCACTGCGCGCAACAATCGGAAGGCGCGGCCCTGTTCGCTCTCAAAATACATCACCGCGTCGACCATATGTTCCACAACGCGGGGGCCGGCGATCTGTCCGTCTTTCGTCACGTGCCCGACGAGCAACATAACTGCGCCAGTGGCCTTGGCGAGCCGCACAAGTTCCTGAGCGCAGGCGCGCACTTGCGTGACCGTGCCGGGCGCTGCGGGCAGGGCGTCCGACCACAATGTCTGGATGGAATCGATAATCACCACGTCCGGCTTTTCAGTCTTCAGTGTGGTGAGGATATCGCGCAGTGCCGTCGCAGAAGCGAGGGCCACCGGTGCATCCTGCAAACCGAGCCGCTGCGCGCGCAGTCGAATTTGAGCCGTGGCTTCTTCGCCGGAAATGTAAGCGACTGAGCGTCCCTGGCGTGCGAGGCCCGCCGATATTTGCAAGAGCATCGTCGATTTACCGACGCCAGGATCGCCGCCAATGAGCAGCGCGGAGCCGGGGACGAGGCCGCCGCCGCACGCGCGATCAAACTCGGCGTTGCCGGTCTCTAATCGCGGTTCGCGTTCCGCGTCGCCCTTAAGGCCCGTGAAGTCGAGGATCTTGCCCTTGCCGGATTTGGCCTTGCCCGCCAGCGAGCCCGGCGGCGCTTCGCTTTCTTCAAGAGCGATCGAGTTCCATTCCCCGCACGCCTCACAGCGTCCGGCCCATTTCCCATAGACCGCGCCGCATGACTGGCAAACGAAGGTTTCCGACTGACGCGGCAAACGATGTTCTCCTATTGTTCCAAATGCATATGCCCGGTTTTGCGGCGCTGTTCAAGCCGGTTTTTGGGTGATGCAGGTCTAGGATGGTGATGGATTTTCGGGGAGAGTTCTTGGCGGAAACGCCGAGGCAGCGACTTGCCAAGTCGTCACTCTATGCCGCAGCCGCTTCCCGCAATACAGGCAGATAGCCGCGCGCCACATGCATGCGGCTAGTCTCGCCTTTCGCGGCCAGCGCTTCGTGGACGCGTTTCAGCCGATAGCAGGGGACGTACATGAAGAGGTGATGTTCGCTGTGATAATTAACCCAGTAGGGGGCGATGAACAATCGCTCTATGGGATTGGCGAGGGTCGTGCGCGCCACGCGCCAAGGATCGATATCATTTCCGACGCAGGCGTGTTCAGCGATATTGCGCAGCCTTGTCACCAGCGGGTTCCAAGTGGCGAGCGGTACGATCCACAGGGCGAAATAGGCCCACCAATAACCGGCGAGCGCACACAAAGCGAAGAGGACGGCGTTGGCGATCAGAAACTTCCCATTGACGCCGGAAAACACTTCGCCCGATTGCATGGAAAAGAGCGGGGCGATGCGCTGTTTGAAGAATGTCTGTCCGGTCAGATCACGGATGATCTTGCGGCGCATGCTGGCGCGGGACACGGGGAAATTCTCCGACAAGACGAGATCAGGGTCTTCGGCTTGTTGCGCGAATTTGTGGTGCTTCAAATGATAATCGCGATATTGGCGCAGATCCGCGCCGACCGGCGCGCCGGTCAGCGCGTCCCCCAGGAAATCGTTCAATTTCTGATTGCGCGATAAAAGTCCGTGCGCGCCTTCATGCATGAGAATCGCGAGGCCGAGCTGGCGCGCCCCGATAATCATGACGGCGAGCACATAGGTGAGCGGGTTCGGCCAAACAATAAAAAGCGCGGCTGCGGCAATGATCACGGCCCAGCAATGAGCGACGAGCAGCGGGCCCATGACCGGATGCGGGTCCGTCAGCGCCCGCCATTCCTCGCGCGCGAAGATGTCGAAGGGTTTGATGGTCGCAACACTCGCCATGGTTGGAATTTAAGCCTTCCGGGCGCCGCCGCCAAGGCGCTTCGGCGCCTGCCGTTTTTTCGCCAAACCTGCTATGATATGGTTAACTGCGGCGATTATTGGGGACAAACGCATGACTTTCAGGGCGTTACTGGGCGTTATTATCACGACACTGTTGTTGGTCGGCGGCGGCTTTCTGATTTTGCGCCATTTCGGCGCGTCGATTGACGATTATTCCGATGCGCTCTTCTTCCAGGCGGACGAAAACCGATTGCGCTGCTTTTTCTTTGCGCTCGGCGCACTTCTGTCGGGGCTGTTCGCCATCCTCTCCAATTTTCCGGTCTTCGCTGACGTGGACGAAGAAGATATCGACCGGGATGAATTTCCGTTCGGTGCAATACCGTTTTTCCTCATTGTTTCGTTGATCCTGTTCGCGTTTTCGCTGCGCTGCGCTGCGCCGGCTGCAGTAGAAATCCTTGATGACGCCACAGCGGCGACCCCGGTTGCGCCAGTGGCGGCGCCCGCCGAGGAGCCTGTTATTGAACCGGAAGCGCTGATCGAGGAGCCGGAACCAATTGCAGACCCGGAACCGGTTCTCCCGCCTGCGCCTCCGCCGCCGCCCGAACCCACAGTATCGGACGTGTCTGCAGCGCGGGCGTGGCCGTACAAATATCCGCTGGTGCGTGACGGCGCGCATGTGCCTTCGTCCGTAGACCAACGCTTCCTGGCGACAGTGTTTCCGAGCGATGATCCGCAGGCGTCGGTGTCGAGCCTTCTTTGCGGAAAAGCGTGGATCGCGGTGACGGGCGCCAGCTCTCAGGAAGGGCCGGCGTTGCGCAATGAGACGCGGGCGCGCCTGCGCGCGGAGCTCGCTGCAGCGGCCGCCAGACAGTGGCTTGACGCCGCGCCGCCATCATGCGGCCGGCCAGTCATTCTCGGTGTCAGTCTCGGGCAGCATTTACCCACCGTCGAAAATGGCGACGTCGGGACGGACGCAACCGCTTACCAGCGCCAGGTTATGTTTGTCTCGCGGGCGCGAGCGGCGGACGGCGCGCCGGTTACGGGAAGCGACGCAATGGAGGAGCTACAAACTTTTCTCGGTTCCGAAGCCGGCGCTCGCGCGCTTCTTGGATCGCGCGCTTATCACAGCGCTCCTTCGGCCTTTTCGCCCCGTCAATAAAAAACCGCCGCCAGCAACGCTGACGGCGGCTTGATTGCTTTAAGCGATGCGCTTAGGCGGCGGCGCCGCTTTTGACTTTCTCGCGCAGCGTCGAAACATATTCAGCAACCGGCTCGATCGTTTCGCGGCCACTTTCAGCGGTCATGGACGCAACGTGGCGAACCTGAGCGACGTTGCGCTCGATGCCTTCGCGAAGCGCGTCGCGCTGGATGCGCAGCGATTCAGAAACCGTATCGGCTTCCATCACGTCACGGAGCGCTTCGAATGTCGCGTCCGTATTCTCCTGCGCATTTTCGATCAGCGTGACGAGCACTTCACGGCGTTTGTCGCCCATGATGGCGCCGGATTCTGCAAGCGCCTGACCTGCTTCTTTGAAGCCAGCCTGAATGCGCTCCAGGATCGACTCAACGTCTTTTTCCGGGGCCGCTTCTACTTTCGCCTTCGCTTTTTTCGGCGCGGCTTTTTTCGCAGTCGCTTTTTTCGTCGTCGTTTTCTTCTCAGCCATGGTTTGTACTCCTTTCAAATTTCACAAAATCAGTGGCTATTCATGCCGCTTTTGCAGAAGCGGTCTTTTCTTCAACCGACAGCAGATGGCCGGTCACAAGGTCGGTAATCTTCGGTAGAAACTTCGGCGGCAGGTCATGACCGAGGCCGTCGATAATCTCTTTTCTGGAGCCCTCGATATTCGCCGCAACGTCCAGCCCGCCATGATAAGGAACAAGCGGGTCGGCCTTGCCATGAATGACGAGGCTCGGAGCGGCGATGCGGCGCGTCCAGCGGCGCAGATCGCCAGTGGCGATAATCGCGGCCACTTGGCGGCGCACGCCCGCAGGATAGGTGCACCGGTCAATCGATGCGGCGATGCGCGCCCGGAACTGGTCCATATCGTGGCCAGCGTCCTGCGTGCCGATCAGACCCCAGAGCGCAACCGTTCGGTCGATCAGCTCGTCGCGTGACCGCGGGCGTTCGCGAACGGAAAAGACTTCCTGAACAATTCTTGGATCAGGCTTCGGCAATTTCGGATTGTTCGTGGACGTCATCCAGGCGGTGAAGCTTTTAACACGCGCTGCGTGATCGGCGGAAAGAACCTGTCCGATCATGCCGCCCATGGAAACGCCGACCACATGCGCCGCTTCGATATTGAGGGCGTCGAGAACGCCAACCGCATCTTTTGCCATGTCGCTGAGCGTATAGGGCGCAATGCCCTTCAAGCCCACAAGACGCGCCAGCGCCATGCGCGACGGCTTCAGCGCGCGTTTCGCATGCAGCTTTTCCGACAGGCCGATATCGCGGTTGTCAAAGGCGATGACGCGAAAGCCCTGATCCACAATGCCGTCGATAAGCGCCGGCGGCCAATGGGTCAGTTGCGCCGCCAGGCCCATGATCAACAAAACCGCCGGATGCGACGGGTCGCCATGTTCCTCGACTTCGATAGTCAGCCTGTTTGCTTTTATCTGCGGCACAATAAAGGTCCTTAGTGTACGGAGGAAGACGCGTCGGCGTGGGTCGCTTCGGTGAGCGGCGCGTCGCCGGCGAGCGCGGAGGCTTGCGCGATCCAGTGTTCGCGCAACATGCGGCCGCGCAAGTTTAGCTGTTCGTCGAGCATCTCCGCTTCGGCCGCCGAAAGTTCTGCAATATGGCGGTAGCTGACGATGCCGGCTTTGTTCAGTTTCTTCGCGAGCGTTTTGCCGATGCCGTTGATCTTTGTGAGGTCGTCTGCGGCCTCGCTGCTGGAATGAACCGGGCCATTTGCGTCGAGCGATTCCGTCTTGCGGCGGCGTTTTTTCTCTTTGCGCGGCGTCGTGGCTGCTTCCAGGAGATCGTCGAACGATTCTTGAAGGCACTCGGCGTAGAAGGACGGGTCGGGCAGCATCTCGCGGCAGGCGGTCACGGAAATGCACAGCTCGCCGCAATAGCTGGTGACGGCGTGGAAGAGGCCCATGGAGTCCATCACCGGTCCGAGACCGTAAGAAGAAACCATGCGCGCGCCGGCCATGTATAACGGCACGGGCGGGCCGGGCACGTTGGTGACAACGGTGTTGAACATCGGGCTCAACCGGTTGGCGAGGCCGAGGCGCGAGTAGAGACGGGTCGATACGCCTGAGATCATCGCCGGCGCCAGCTTCGAGGCTTCCGACATTTCGCGCGCGCCGACAGCGTTCGACATCGCTTTTGAGCTCTTGGCGCTTTCATGCGTGAAGTGCAGCCGCGCCATCGGATCGGCGATGTGCGAACCGAGCGGAATTGAAAGCGCCGACACCTGATTGCCCATGGCGCCTTTTTCATCTTTTGACCGCACCGAGACGGGCGCCATAGCGATGAGTGAGTCGACCGGCAGCTCATCCTTGGCTTTCAGATATTTGCGCAGGGCGCCGCCAACGACCGCAAGAACCGCATCATTCACGGTAACGCCCGGAATCCGTTGGCGGATCTTCTTAATATCGTCCAGTTGGAAACTGACGCCTTCGACCACGCGGTGGCCGGAGACCTGACCGTTAAAGCGCGTGCGCGGCACCTTTGCGCCAAGAAGGCTAAATTCGCCGCTCGTCAGCCCGGATGCGAATTTCAATGCGCCGGGCGCCATGCGGCGGGCGACATTGAGGGCGTGGAACGGTTTGACCACATTGTTGAAGTTGGCGCGCGCCAGCAATTCCATGACGCCGGGTTCGCGGCCGATGATGCGATAGTCTTCCGACGGATCAGTCACTTCATCCGGGGTCAGCGTATGCACAGCCTCGGTGATATCGACACCTGATGCGCCGTCGATTGCGCAATGGTGAACTTTGGAAACGACCGCATACGATCCTTTCGGCACATTGGGGATGTTGTCGAGGCCTTCGATCACCGTGAATTCCCACAGCGGTTTGGCGAGATCGAGCTGGCGGGCGTGCAGCCGCGCAACCTGAATGCAGAGCTGACGCCAGTCGCCCGGATGCGGCAATGCGATATGGCGCACATGGAATTCGATATCGAATTCAGGATCGTCGATCCAATAAGGATGGTCGACGCCGAATGGCACCTGCTTCAATTTCTGCGTGAAGGTTTTCGCCCGCGGGGCGCGGTCCTCAACGAATTGCAGAATGTCTTTGAACCGCACAAATCCTTCCGGAGCCGTTGAGGGATCGTAGATGGCGCAGGCGCCGATATGCATCGGCGTGCGGGCTGTTTCCGCATGGAGAAAAAGCGCGTCCAGGCCGGTCAGCTGTTCCGGCGACCATTCTCGAATCACGTCTTTCAATCTCTTCGCCACGGTTCTCTCCTCGCCATTGATTTGTTTGGTGATATGTTGGCGAGATAATATCTAAAACTAGAGTTGAGTCTAGTAAAATTATTGCGACGCAATATTTCAAGCGGCGAACATCCGATGGCGCCGTAGAAAATGATTAATTTTCATTGTATTAGAGGTTATTTCCGGGGCGAGACGCCTTGAAGAATCAGGTCTAGCGTTTGCCGATTTGCGGCGCGGGCGCGCTCGGCGTCGCCATGAATCGCCCAGTTCAGGGTCGCGGCGCGCCAGCTTGCGAGCAGGCTCTGGGCGACAATGTCGGCGTCGAACGCTTTGGAAAAATCGCCGGCCGCCTGCCCTTTGCGGACAATATCTTCGACAAGCGCAATCAGGCTGGCGCTGGTGTCGGAGAACGCCTTTTGATCCTGCGCGGCGGCGTCGATGACGATCTGCCGAAGCAGATCGGCGTGACGGCTCCATTCGTCAAGCAAGATCGCCCGAAGCAGTTCGAGCTGTTCCACGGCGCCAAGATCGAATTCGCCAAGGCGCTCGACGATTTTCTCTGCGACCTGTTCGTTGAAGGCGCTGACAAGCGCGGCTTTCGTGGGGAAATGCAGAAAGAACGTGGCGTTCGCCACATCCGCGCGTTCCGCGATTTCACCGATTTTCACATTGTCATAACCGCGCTCGGTCATGAGTTCGAAAGCGGCGCTCAGAATCCGCGCCCGTGTTTCGGACTTCTTGCGTTCGCGGCGCGACAGCGCAGGAGAGGACGTCTTGGTCGCCATGGGGATCAATTAAAGGGGTCAACTCTAAAAATATAGTGCATTGTCTCGCCGCCGCGTAAATCGTGCTAACAAACCTCCGAGAAGACCGTCCTATGATCGATTTCACCAACAAGACCATTTTCATCACCGGTGCGGCCGCCGGAATTGGCGAAGCATGCGCGCTCACTTTCGCGAAGGCGGGCGGGGACATCGTGATGGCGGATATCGACGCCAGCAAGTTACAAGAAGCGGAGAAGGCGATCGCAACTGAGACAGGCGCAAAGGTTATGAGCGTCGTCTGCGATGTCGCCGACGATGCGGCGTGCCGCCAGGCGCTCGATGCGGCGGAAAAGAAGTTCGGCGCCGTTGATATTCTGATCAACAATGCCGGCGTGATCGCCAAGGGGTCAATCCTCGATCTTGATCCCGATGAATTCGATCGGGTTTTACGCGTCAATCTGCGCAGCTACTTCATCCTGACACAGATGGCTGCAAAGCGCATGGTCGAAGCGGGGGTTAAAGGTGCGATCATCAACATGTCATCGCTGAATTCGGTGTTAGCGATCCCCGATCAGGTGGCGTATGTGACGTCAAAAGGCGGCTTGCAGCAATTGACGAAAGCAGCTGCGCTTGGTCTTGCTGAGCACGGAATTCGCGTCAATGCGATTGGGCCCGGCTCCATCATGACCGATATTTTGAAAGTGGTGATGCATGATGAGGCGGCGCGGCGGAAAATTCTCTCTCGCACGCCGCTCGGGCGCGTCGGTGAGCCGGACGAAATCGCCGGCGTTGCGCTCTTCCTTGCAAGCGATCTCGCATCCTACATCACCGGGCAAACGATTTTTCCGGATGGCGGGCGTAGCGCGCTCAATTATACGGTGCCGGTGAATGACTAAGGCGCGCCTTGCCGTTGATATCGGCGGCACCTTCACGGACGTGGCGCTTGATCATGCCGGGCGCCGGATCACGGCGAAGACGCTGACCACGCCTCGCGCCCCGGAAGAGGGCGTCATGACCGGCGTTGCGGAAGCGCTCGCCAAAGCCGACCTCGGTCCCGGCGACATCGGCGTCATCATTCACGGCACCACCTTGGCGACGAACGCATTGATCGAACGGCGCGGCGCCAAGACGGCGTTTTTGACGACCGAAGGTCATCGCGACGTCATTGAGATGGCGCAGGAAAATCGCTTCGAGCAATACGACATCAACATTGACCGACCGGAACCCCTTACGCCCCGCTGGTTGCGGCTGCCTGTTCGTGAACGGATGAATAAAGACGGCGACGTCTTGCTGCCGCTGGACGACGAGAGCGTGCGCGCCTGTCTGCCGGTGCTGGAGCGCGAGGGCGTGGAAAGCGTTGCGATCGGTTTTCTCCACGCCTACGCGAACAAATCCCATGAAGTGCGAACCGCTGAAATTGTGGCGGAAGCGTTCCCGGATTTGTCGATCACGCTCGCGAGCGAAGTGGCCCCGGAAATTCGCGAATATGAACGCTTCTCAACGGCGGTCGCAAACGCTTACGTGCGCCCGCTGATGGAGCACTACCTGAAGCGGCTCGAGAAAATGTTGAAAGAGCAAAGCTTTGTGTGCGCTTTCTTATTGATGACCTCGGGCGGCGGGCTGGCCTCGGTGGAAACGGCGGCGCGCTTTCCGATCCGGCTTGTGGAATCCGGTCCCGCTGGCGGCGCAGTGCTGGCTGCGGGCATCGCGGCGCAAATCGGCGCGCGCGCGCTTCTTTCATTCGATATGGGGGGCACAACCGCGAAACTTTGTCTTGTGGACGATTATCGTCCGTCTACGGCGCGCACGTTCGAGGTCGACCGTTCCTATCGCTTCAAGAAGGGGTCGGGCATTCCCGTACTGATCCCTGTCATCGAGATGGTGGAAATCGGCGCCGGCGGCGGTTCGCTCGCGAGCGTCGATACGCTGGGGCGCATTCAGGTGGGGCCGGAAAGCGCGGGATCCGAGCCCGGTCCCGCTTGTTACGGCCGCGGCGGCGAACGCGCCACGGTGACGGACGCCGATGTCGCGAGCGGTAAAATCGCGCCGGAGCGTTTCGCAGGCGGCGCGTTCGCGATTGATGAGAGCGCCGCGCGGCTTTCCATCATCGACACTGTCGGCCGTACGCTGAAATTGCCTGAAGACAAAGCCGCCTTTGCGCTTTGCGAAGTTGTGGATGAAAACATGGCGGCGGCCGCGCGGGCTCACGGTGTCGAACAGGGCAAAGACATTGCCGCGCGCACCATGGTCGCCTTCGGCGGCGCCGCGCCGCTTCACGCGGCGCGGGTCGGCGAGAAGCTCGGCGTGAAGAAAATCATCATTCCGGCGGACGCGGGGGTTGGCTCAGCGGTCGGCTTTCTTCTTGCGCCGCCCGCCTATGAAGTCGTCCGCTCACGGCCCATGGGTCTTGATACGCTTGATGAGCGGGTCATTGACGCGCTGTTTTGTGAGATGCGCGACGAGGCGGCGCCGATCGTCGAAGCGGCGAGCGGCGGCGAGGCCTTAAGCGAAGAGCGGCGCGTTCTGATGCGCTATGCGGGGCAGGGTTACGAAATACCGGTTGCGATCGCTGACGGCGCCGGGTCTCTGCGCAGCCGCCTCAAAGAAGGCTTTGAAGCGGCCTATGAGGCTCTTTACGGCCGCACAATTCCATTAGTACCGATTGAGGCGCTGACCTGGTCATTATCATTGTCCGGTGATGCGCGGTCGCTTGAGGCGGCGCCAACGCCGGCGACGTTTGCGGCCGTGCGCGCAAGCGTTAGAAAAGTGTTCGATCCGGCCCTGCAGGCCTGGACTGACTACGATGTCTACGAGCGCGCTTCCCTGCGCCCCGGCGCGCAAATGCCTGGGCCGGCTCTGATTGTCGAGGCGCAGACAACGAGCGTCGTCACCTCGCAATTCGATGCGGCGATCAATGGCGACGGTCATATCGTCATGACACGGAAAGAGGGGTGAGCCGATGGACCAGATGACCCTGACGCTCATTTGGAACCGCTTGATTTCCGTGGTGGAGGAACAGGCGCAGACGCTCATCCGGACGGCGTTTTCGACGACCGTGCGCGAAGCCGGAGACCTTTCCGCAGGCGTCTTCAATCGTCAGGGAGAAATGCTCGCGCAGGCAGTCACCGGAACGCCCGGCCATGTGAACGCCATGGCGGCGTCGGTCGGCGTTTTCTTGAAGAAATTTCCGATCGACACGCTGCGCGAGGGCGATGTTCTCGTGACGAACGATCCGTGGGACGGCACTGGCCATCTCAATGATTTCACCGTGGTCACGCCGGTGTTCCGCAATGGCGCTGCAATCGGTTTGTTCGCCGCAACCTCCCATATCGCCGATGTGGGCGGACTTGGGTTCGGCCCCGACGCTCATGAGGTCTTTGAAGAGGGGATTTTGATCCCGGTTAGCCAATTATTCGCGCAAGGCGAGCGCAATGAAACGCTGTTCCAGATCATTGCCGCCAATGTGCGTGATCCGGCGGCGGCGGAGGGCGATCTTTACTCGCTGGCGGCCTGCAACCGCGCCGGCGCCATGCGGCTTCTTGAGACGCTGGATGAATTCGGGCTAGACGATCTTGAGGGGGCTGGCGCGCCAATCATCGAACACTCGCGCGCGGCGATGCTTCAGGAGATCAGCGCCCTGCCGCACGGGACCTACGCCTACGAGATGCGCATTGATGGCTATGATGCGCCGATTGATCTCTGCTGCCAGGTGCAAATCTCCGATAGCGGCCTCGACATCAATTTCGACGGCACGTCGCCGCCAAGCGCCCGCGGCGTGAATGTACCGCTCACCTACACGCAGGCTTACGCGTCGTTCGGTGCGCGGTGCGTTATCGGCAATCAGGTTCCGAATAATGCGGGCTCGCTCGCGCCGGTGCGCGTGACGGCGCCGGAGACGACGATCTTGAATGCGCAACGGCCCGCGGCGGTCTCGTCTCGTCATGTGATCGGACAAATGTTGCCCGATGTCGTGCTCGGCGCTCTGTCGCAGGCGATCCCGGAGCGCACGCCAGCGGAAGGAACGTCGTCGCTTTATCTTCCCGTGTTGCGTAATCGCGCCGGCGATACGCCGTTTCTCATCAATCCGTTTTATACGGGCGGCGCCGGGGCGCGGCCTGAAAAGGACGGCCTTTCGTGTACGGCCTTTCCCTCCGGCGTTAAGAATACGCCGGTGGAAATCAATGAAGTCTCCGCGCCGATCGTTATGTGGCGAAAAGAATTTCGGTGCGACACAGGCGGGGCCGGGCGCCATCGCGGCGGGCTGGGTCAGGTGATGGCGTTCGAGCATGCGGACGGCGCCGACATGATCGCGTCGAAGATGTTTGACCGTATTCATCATCCGCCGCGCGGCCGGGACGGCGGCGGCGACGGCGCGTGCGGCGCCGTGGCTTTGTCCGATGGAACGCCTCTAAAAGGCATGGGCCGCGACGTCATTCCCGGCGGAAAACAGCTTGTAATCGAAACCGCCGGCGGCGGCGGTATTGGCGCGCCGGCGGAACGCGACTTCGTTAAGGTTGTCGCCGATGTAAAGAAGGGCTTTGTCAGCCGCGAAAAAGCGATAAATGTGTACAAAATTTCGCCGTCGCTGCTCGGCGATAAGTGACTAATTTTCGTCGCATGATTGAGACATTCTGATATCGGCCAAGGTTTGGCGCCGGTTTTCACCGGAATCGGCCAAATGCATGGTAAATGCCTGATTTTAAAGGCTGAAGCGCCGCTCTGACGGCCATTGCCAGAGCGGCGGCGCTGCGACTACACAAGGAGTGAATAATAAGAACATTGCGCGCCTGTAGCGAGAGGCGCCGTGGAGGAGAGACCGGATGAGCGAGACGCCGCCGCTACGCCTTTATGTTCCCGAACCGGAATTCAGACCGGGCGACACGCCGGATTACAGCGACGTGCAGATCGCCAAGGCCGGCGAAGTAGATCGACCGCCGATCGATGTGGAAGCGGAAGACATTCGCGATCTCGCCTATCCGATCATTCGAGTATTGAACCGTGACGGTGACGCCGTTGGTCCGTGGGCGAACTTATTGACCGACGAACAAGCAGTCGAAGGTTTGCGCCATATGATGACGGTGCGCGCCTACGACGCCCGCATGCAGATGGCGCAGCGGCAGGGGAAGACCAGCTTCTATATGCAATGCCTCGGCGAAGAAGCGATCGCTACGGCCTTCCGCGTGGCGCTGGAAGAAGGGGACATGAACTTCCCCACCTATCGCCAACAGGGGCTGTTACTGGCGACGGATTATCCGATCCTTGACATGATGAATCAGGTCTATTCCAACGCCGGCGATCCATTGAAGGGCCGTCAGCTGCCGATCATGTATTCGTCGAAGGAGAAAGGGTTCTTCACGATCTCCGGCAATCTCGCAACGCAATTCATTCAGGCGGTCGGTTGGGCCATGGCGTCCGCGATCAAAGGCGACACGCGCATCGCGGCCGGGTGGATTGGCGACGGATCGACGGCGGAATCGGATTTCCATTCCGCGCTTGTCTTCGCCTCGTGTTATCGTGCGCCCGTCGTATTGAACATCGTCAACAATCAATGGGCGATCTCAACGTTTCAGGGCATTGCGCGCGGGAAGGCTGCGACATTCGCTTCGCGCGGCCTCGGTTTCGGTATTCCTTCCTTGCGCGTCGACGGCAATGATTATCTGGCGGTTTACGCTGTCTCAAAGTGGGCGATTGACCGTGCGCGCCGCGGCCTCGGGCCCACCCTGATCGAACATGTGACTTACCGCGTTGGCGCACACTCAACGTCGGACGATCCGTCGGCTTACCGTCCGAAAGAAGAGAGTGACGTCTGGCCGTTGGGCGATCCGGTCGAGCGCATGAAAAATCATCTGATCAAAAAAGGTCTCTGGTCGGAGGAGCGCCACACGCAGGCGAAAGCGGAAATAGAGAGCATGATCGTTCAGACTCAGAAAGCGGCGGAAGAGCAAGGCACGCTTCACACGGGGCCGCATTCTTCGCCGCGCGAGATGTTTGAGGACGTCTATGAGGTGACGCCCGAACATCTGCGCCGCCAGCGCCAGGAAGCCGGGGTGTGACCATGGCTGACATGAAACGCATGACAATGATCGAGTCCATCCGCGATGCGATGGACGTGATGATGGGCAAGGACGACAACGTAGTCGTCTTTGGCGAAGATGTGGGTTATTTCGGCGGCGTTTTCCGTTGCACGCAGGGGCTCCAGGAAAAATACGGCAAACATCGCTGTTTCGATACGCCAATCAATGAAAGCGGCATCGTTGGCGCGGCGATCGGCATGGCGAGCTATGGCCTGCGGCCCTGCGCAGAAATTCAGTTTGCGGACTATATGTACCCGGGGTACGATCAGCTTACGCAAGAGGCCGCGCGCATCCGCTATCGCTCAAACGGCGATTTCACGGCCCCGATGACGGTGCGCATGCCCACAGGCGGCGGCATCTTCGGCGGGCAGACGCACTCGCAAAGCCCGGAAGCGTTGTTCGCCCATGTGGCCGGCCTCAAAACGGTGGTGCCTTCCAACCCCTATGATGCGAAAGGGTTGCTGATCGCCTCTATTGAAGACAACGATCCGGTGATGTTTCTGGAACCGAAGCGGCTTTATAACGGGCCTTTCGACGGTCACCATGACCGGCCGATTACGCCCTGGTCAAAGCATGATCTCGGCGAAGTGCCGGAGGGGCATTATTCGATCGAACTCGGCAAGGCGGCGACGCGCCGCGAGGGCTCGGATGTCACCGTCCTCGCCTACGGCACCATGGTTTATGTGGCGCAAGCGGCGGCGGAAGAAACCGGCGTCGATGCGGAAATTCTCGACCTTCGCACCTTATTACCGCTTGACCTTGAGGCGATTGAGGAAAGCGTGCGCAAGACCGGCCGCTGCGTTGTCGTCCATGAAGCGACGCGCACCTGCGGCTATGGCGCGGAGCTCATGGCGATCGTGATGGAAAGCTGCTTTTATCATCTTGAAGCGCCGATCATCCGCGTCACCGGTTGGGACACGCCTTATCCGCATGCGCATGAATGGGAATATTTCCCGGGGCCCGCGCGCGTCGGCGAGGCGCTGAAAAAAGTGATGGAGAACTGATCCATGGGCGAATTTGTCATCAAGCTCCCGGATGTGGGCGAGGGCGTTGCAGAAGCGGAACTCGTCGAATGGCTGGTGGATGAAGGCAAGAACGTCACAGAGGACGAGCCGCTCGCCGCCGTGATGACGGATAAAGCGACCGTGGAAATTCCGTCCCCGGTGGAAGGCAAGATCATCTGGCTCGGGCCGAAGATTGGCGAAGTGGTCGCCGTGGGATCGCCGATCATTCGCCTTGAAGTGGACGGCGACGGTAATATCAAACCAGGGGCCGCGGTCGAGGAACCGGCGAAGCCTGAGCCTGCGGTAGAGAAACCGAAGCCAAACGGCGCCGCCGCTGCGGCGGCGAGACCGGCGCCGGCCGCTCCCGCCGCGCCGCAGCCGGTCGCCGCCAAGCCCGCGCCCGCTGGCGTTATGCGAAGCGAGGGTGAGGCGCCGCTGGCGCCGCCGGCGGTGCGCAAACGTGCGCTAGATGCAGGCGTTGATCTCCGCCGCGTGCCGGGATCGGGGCCTGCGGGACGGATCACCCATGAAGATCTCGACGCATTTTTCGAGAGCGGCGGGGCGGTTGCGCGAGGCGGCGGCAAGGCCGCAAATACCGCCGTACACGAAGTGCCGTTCGTGGGCCTGCGCCGGAAGATCGGCGAGAAAATGGCGACGTCCAAGTCGCGCATTCCCCACATCACCTATGTGGACGAAGTGGACATGACGGCGCTTGAGGAGACGCGCCAGCTTCTCAACAAAAACAAGCGCGACGATCAGCCGAAGCTCACGATCTTGCCGTTCCTGATGCAAGCCATGGCGAAGGCGATCGCTGAACAACCGCAATTGAATGCGCTGTTCGACGATGAGGCCGGCGTGATCCGCCAGTATGGCGGTATACATATGGGCGTCGCTGCGCAGACCGATAACGGTCTTGTGGTACCGGTTGTCCGTCACGTGGAAGCGCTCGGTCTGTGGGATTGCGCCCGCGAGCTAACCCGGCTCGCCGAAGCGGCCAAGAACGGGACCGCCTCGCGGGAGGAATTGACCGGTTCCACGATCACCATCACGTCGCTTGGCGCGATGGGCGGCGTTGTCACGACGCCGGTGATCAATCATCCGGAAGTGGCGATCATCGGCGTGAACAAAATGCAGACTTTGCCGCACTGGGACGGAACGCAGTTCGCGCCGCGCAAAAAGATGAACCTGTCCTCAAGCTTCGATCACCGCGTCATCGACGGCTGGGACGCGGCGGTTTTCATTCAACGGATTAAAGGACTGCTTGAAGCGCCCGCGGCGATATTTGTGGAGTAGATCGGAACCGGATCCCCACAGCCGCCCATTAGGGCATGCAGGACATGGACGCGTTATGGAAAACATCACTTGCAACACTCTCGTCATCGGCGCCGGTCCCGGCGGTTACGTCGCGGCGATCCGCGCCGGCCAGCTTGGTCTTGATACGGTTATTGTCGAAGCGCAGGCGGATGGCGGGACGTGCCTCAATGTGGGCTGCATTCCGTCCAAGGCGTTGATTCATGCGGCCGATGAATTCGAAAAGGCGACGCATTTCGCCAATTCGAGCGCGATTGGGATCAAATCCTCCGCGCCGCAAATCGATCTGGCGCAGACTGTCGCCTGGAAAGATGGGATTGTCTCCAAACTGACGACCGGCGTCGGTGGGCTTTTGAAGAAGTCGAAGGTACGATCCGTCAAAGGCTGGGCCTCTTTCGTTGACGGAAAAACCGTCGAAGTGAAGACCGACGACGGCGTTCAGACGATCCACGCCGAGCATGTGATCATCGCCACAGGCTCGGTTCCGGTTGAGCTGCCGTTCCTGCCGTTCGGCGGCGATGTCATTTCATCGACCGACGCTTTGGCGTTGAAAGAAGTTCCAAAACGCCTCGCGGTGATCGGCGCCGGTTACATTGGCCTTGAGCTTGGCATCGCTTTCCAGAAACTCGGCGCCCGGGTCACCATCATTGAGGCGGAAGACCGTATCTTGCCGCTTTATGACAAAGACTTGACGCGGCCAGTTATGAAACGGCTGAAAGCACTGGGCGCCGACGTGCGTCTCGGCGTCAAAGCGAAGGGCCTGTCGTCCGACGGCGACGGGCTCATCATTGAAGAAGCGAATGGAGAGCCGGGGCTGGTTCCGGCCAACAAGGTGCTGGTCACTGTCGGGCGCCGTCCGCTTACGGAAGGCTGGGGCCTTGAAAATTTCGCGCTCGATATGGCCGGGCGTCATATCCAGATCGACGACCAATGCCGCACATCCATGAAAGGCGTTTACGCCATCGGCGACGTCACCGGCGAGCCGATGTTGGCGCACCGCGCCATGGCGCAAGGCGAAATGGTCGCGGAAATTATCGCCGGCCATAACCGCCTGTGGGACAAGCGCGCGATCCCGGCGATCTGTTTCACCGACCCGGAAATCGTGTCGGCCGGTCTGTCGCCCGAGGAGGCGATTGCGGAAGGATATGGAATTGAAACGGCGATGTTCCCGTTTTCCGCAAACGGCCGCGCCATGACCATGGAAGCCGAAGACGGTTTCGTGCGCATCGTCGCGCGCAAGGACAATCATGTGGTGCTCGGGCTTCAGGCGGTGGGCGGCGGCGTGGCCGAACTTTCGGCTTCGTTCGGATTGGCGCTTGAAATGGGCGCGCGGCTCGAAGATATTGCGGGCACCATCCACGCGCATCCCACGCAAGGGGAAGCCTTCCAGGAAGCGGCCCTCAGAACCCTTGGACACGCCCTCCACATCTAGAAAACGAAAAAAACGCCTGCCGCCGCTCGAGATCGGCTGGCGCGAATGGGTCGCGTTCCCGGACCTTTACGACGGGTCGATCAAGGCGAAGATCGACACTGGCGCGAAAACGTCAGCGATCCATGCTTTTCGGATAAAGGAAATGATGCAGGGCGGCGCGCCGCATGTGCAGTTCTTTCTGCATCCTGAACAAAAGCGGAAAAAGCCGGAGATCCGGTGCATTGCTCCGATCATTGACATACGCCGGATCAGAAGTTCAAACGGCGTCGCGCAGGAACGCTTTATCATCGAAACGCCCATGGCGATGGGCGGGCGCGTCTGGCCCGTGGAGATCTCGCTTACTAATCGTGATGAAATGGGTTTCAGGCTCTTGATCGGCCGCGATGCAATCAGCAAAAGAACGATAATTCACCCGGGGAAGTCATATCTGCTCGGTCGCAAAGAGGACGCGAAGACGAAATGAAATTTGCGCTGCTTTGCCGAAATCCTGATCTTTATTCCCATGTTCGGCTTGTGGAAGCGGCGGAAGCGCGCGGCCACACAATGGACGTGATCGATCATCTGCGCTGTTACATCAACATCACCTCTCATCGGCCGTCGGTTCGGTATCGGGGGGAGAAGCTGCCGGTCTATGACGCTGTGATCCCGCGTATCGGCGCGTCTGTGACATATTACGGCACGGCGGTATTGCGCCAGCTTGAGGTCATGGGCGTTTACCCGGTCAACGAGTCGGTGGCGATCACGCGGTCGCGCGACAAGCTCCGTTCGATGCAGCTTCTGGCGCGCAAAGGCGTTGGTTTGCCGGTGACGGTTTTTGCGCACCGGACCAATCGCGCCGATGAGATTCTTGACGAACTTGGCGGCGCGCCAGTGATCATAAAATTGCTTGAAGGAACGCAAGGGATCGGGGTTGTTTTAGGTGAGACGGCGAAGGGTGCTGAATCAATCATTCAGGCGTTCGGCGGCGTAAAGACAAATATCCTGGTGCAGGAATTCATCAAAGAAGCCGGCGGGGAAGACATTCGCTGCCTGGTCGTGGGCGGCAAGGTCGTCGCCTCGATGAAACGCAAAGGCAAGGATGGCGACTTCCGGTCGAACCTTCATCGCGGCGGCACGGCTGAGCCGGTGAAAATCACGCCGCAGGAACGCTCAACAGCAATCATGGCGGCGAAAATCATGGGACTGAACGTTTGCGGCGTCGATATGCTTCGCGCCAATCACGGACCGGTGGTGATGGAAGTGAATTCGTCGCCGGGCCTTGAAGGGGTGGAGAAGGCGACTGGTCTCGACGTCGCCGGAAAGATTATCGAGTTCGTCGAGAAAAATGCGCAGCCCAATAAGACGAAGACCAAGGGAAAGGGCTGATCGCTGCCGGTGAAATTGCGATTTACGGGTTGGCGCGCTCTTTAGGCCGTCACTTCAACGCCCTTCCAGAAGGCGACGCGGTTTTTGATCGCCGCGGCTTTCTCCTTCGGCTCCGGATAATACCATGCGGCGTTTTCGTTTTCCGCCCCATCGACATTCAGCGAGTAGTAATGCGCCGTGCCTTTCCACGGACAAAAGCTCGTATGCTCGGAAGGGCGGAGATAGTCGTTGTTGACGGCGCTTTCCGGAAAATAGGCGTTGCCTTCAATGCGAACGATGTCATCGCTCTCCGCGATCACAATATTGTTCCAAACCGCTTTCGTCATGGACACGCTCCTCAGTCGAACAGACTTGAGACCGACTCTTCGTTGGCGATGCGGCGGATGGCTTCGGCGAGAAGACCCGCGATTGAAACCGCCTCGATCTTGTCGCACGCATCCACGTCCGGGGTTGCTTCAATCGAATCGGAGATCACAAGCCGGGTTAGGTCCGCAGAGGCGCCGATGCGCTCGGCCGCGTTACCGGAAAGGACGCCATGGGTCGTATAAGCGGAAACGCTGCGCGCCCCTTTTTCCATGAGTGCGGTCGCTGCGTTTAATAACGTGCCGCCGGAATCGACGATGTCGTCAAAGAGGAGGCAGTGACGCCCGGAGACGTCACCGATGATGTTCATGACTTCTGACTTGCCGGCTTCCTCGCGGCGTTTGTCGACAATCGCCAGCGGCGCATCGTCTAGACGTTTGGCGAGCCCGCGCGCGCGCACAACGCCGCCCACATCCGGCGAGACAATCGTCACGTCGCCAAGATCGCCATTATAGATCGACCGGATCTTCTTCTCGAATTCCTTCACCGCATAAAGATTATCGGTAGGAATATCGAAGAACCCTTGAATCTGTCCGGCGTGTAGATCCACCGTTAGAACGCGGTCCGCGCCCGCTGTGGTGATCAAGTTGGCGACGAGCTTTGCGGAGATTGGCGTGCGCGGTCCGGCTTTGCGATCCTGCCGGGCGTATCCAAAATAGGGCAGCACCGCCGTGACCCGGCTCGCCGACGCGCGCGTCAGCGCATCGATGGTGATCAACAATTCCATCAGATTGTTGTTCGCCGGGTTCGATGTGGACTGGATCACGAATACATCTTCGCCGCGGACATTTTCCTCAATCTCGACAAAGACTTCCCCGTCCTTGAAGGTGCGGATGTCAGCCTTGCAGAGATTGGTGGAAAGGCGCTGGCCGATCGCTTCTGACAGGCGCTTGTTGGAGTTTCCTGTGATCAGTTTCATGGCGACCCCTCCATGGACCTATCAGCTGCCTCGCGATATGCGCGCGTTTTGTGACGGTTTCTTGACGATATGGCAACCCTTGGCGAGACGCCGCGAAAGGCTTTTTTCAACAGGCCGTTTCCGGCAGCATAATGACGGACAAATTGCGCCCATAATCGGGGACTTGCGCGCGCCTTGAGCCGCGATAGCTGAAGTAGCGGTCTTCTTCGCCGAGGGTGCAGCGCGCCATATCATCAACCTTATCAACCCCGGCGGCGGCGAGGCGCCACCGGCCGAATGCGGCGAGATCGAATTGCCGCTTTTCAGCTGTTGCGCCTGGCGCCATAAACTGTTCAGCCTCCGGATATTTTTTGCAAAATGCGTCAACGAGATCGAGGCCAACTTCAAAATTTTCCTTACGCAAACAGGGCCCGAGCGCGGCTCTGATCTTGCCCGGCGCGGCGCCAAGGGCCGTCATCTTTTCAATCGTGTTTTCGAGCACCCCGGCGAGCGCCCCGCGCCACCCCGCATGGGCGGCGCCGATCACGCCTGCTTGCCGGTCGATGAACAGATACGGCATGCAGTCAGCCGTCAGAACGCCAATAGCGAGACCGGGCGTGTTGGTGACGACGCCGTCGGCTTTTGGCGGCGCCGGTGCGCCATTGATGGCCGGCCACGGCGCCTCCGCTTCAACAATCGTCGCGGAGTGTATCTGATAAAGGGTGATGAGCCGCGCTGGCTCGGCGCCGATAGCGGCTGCGCATCGCGCACGATTCTCGGCGACGTTTTCCGGCGTATCGTCGGACCCGGGTCCAGCATTTAAGCTGGCGAAAACGCCAGTTGAGACGCCGCCTTCGCGGCCGAAAAATCCGTGGGCGGCGCCGGTTAACAAGTCGGATTTGAGGTGAGGGGGCGTCTTCATCGCGACAATCCTTGTCAGAAGCCCGGCGGCGGCGCGAGGTCAGGCGAGGATATGCACAGCGCTTTGAAAATCTCCCCCATCTGGCTCGGCGACGCCAGGCGATGAGCGGCGGCATGGATGTCGGCTTGTTCTTTAGGGGTTTTCCCGGCGCAGAGACGCTGCACGCGCAGCGCCAATCCGAGGCGTTCCAGAAAGGCGCCTTGTTGCGCGGGCCCGAAAACCCCGGCGCCGGCCTCAATGGCGCGCCGCGCCAGCGCGTCGAAATCCACATGGGCGGTGATGTCCGCATAGCCGGGTGAGGCGAGCACCGGCCAATATTCGTGATCGCGTACGGCCTGTAGGGTTTCGCCGACGCCAGATTTAACGCGACCGTAATCGATGATCAGCGCCCGGCCTTTATCGGCTTTCACAATGCGCGCGATTTGGTCGCAGAGCACATCGCGGTCTTCGCATAACTCATAGATGTCGCCCTTATCGGCGGTCTCGGGCGCCGGGAGTTCCAATTCCGGCGGCGGCGGGGTCAGCGCCAAGGTGAAGGCGAGCGCGCCGTCGCTCACGCTGATCAACCGTTCGCGCCAGCCGTTCTCGACCTTTTCAAATTGCCGGATCGGCAGGCAGTCGAAAAATTCATTCCCAATAATGAGCGCCGGGCCTTCCGGCGCATCGTCAAGAGCGTCGAGCCAATCGACGAACGGCGAAATGTTGCGCAATCGGCGCTGTTGTTCATGGCGCAACCGTCCGCTCGATTCTACGAGCAGGATTTGCGCGGCTTTCAAAAATTCAGGCCGCAACGCCGCTGCGCGGACAATGTCCGCCATCAGGACGCCGCGCCCCGGCCCCAGCTCAATGAGGTTGAAACGGGCGGGCTCGCCCATGTCGATCCACGTTTGAACAAGCCATAATCCGATCAGTTCGCCGAATATCTGGCTAATCTCCGGCGCCGTCGTGAAGTCGCCGTCAGCGCCGATCGCGTCGCGCGACGCATAATAGCCGTCATGGGGATGGCCAAGCGCGTCGGCCATATAGTCAGCGACCGTGATCGGCCCGTTCGCCTCAATCAGCGTGATCAGGCGTTCTTCCAGCGGCGTCTTTTCGGCGTTCTCTGAAGCGGCGCGCATCGGATCAGGGGGCGGCGGCGCTCGTCGCCGTTTTCGTCCGGGTGCGCCAGATCATCCAGAGCCCAAGCGCCAACATCGGCAGCGACAGCATCATCCCCATGGTGAGACCAAGCGGGAAGTCCGGCAGATGCGCGTCGGGTTCGCGGAAATTCTCAACGAAAATTCGCGACGCGGCGTAGCCGGCGAGAAACAATCCGATCGTTGCGCCCGGACGCTTTAAGAGACCGAAACTGTGAGTGGCGATCCTGATGACGACAAAGAGGACAAGACCCTCCAGCGCCGCCTCATAAAGTTGGCTTGGATGGCGCGGCTCGGTGTAGGCCCTGGCGCCGAATTGATCTACATAAGGGAAGGCCATCGCCCACGGTCCGTCCCAGACCCGGCCATAAAGCTCAGCGTTGATGAAATTTGCAATCCGTCCAAAGAACAAGCCAATGGGCGCGGCGCAGGCGAAGAGGTCGCCGACGCTGAGCGCGTCCAGCTTATGATTGCGCGCGTAAAGCCAGCCAGCGATCGTCACGCCGATGAGGCCGCCGTGAAACGACATGCCGCCCTTCCAGAGCATCAGCGCCGGCGGGATCGGAATCCATCCGATAAGCGTTTTAACGAAACCCTCATTCATCGCGGCGCCCAATTGCTGCCACGGCTCGATCAGAAGGGTCGGCTCATAGAAAAAGACATATCCGAGCCGCCCCCCGGCCATCACGCCGACCGCCACCCAGAAGACGATATCGTCGAGTTGCAGCTTGGCGAGGGGCGCGCCGTTCGCGTTCCAAAGGCTCGCGTTTTTGATGAGTCGGGTGAGGTAGAACCAGCCGGCCGCCAGCCCGCCGATATAGGCGAGCGAATACCACCGAATCGGCAGGCCGATGAACGGCACGCTGAAGGCCACCGGATCGATCTCGGGGTAGGGCAAACTCATAACATTCTGGTCCGTTAACCGCGATTTGGCGCCCTTCTAGCCCGATTTCACCACTATGTCGCGTCCGCTTGGGTCGAAATTTAAGACGCCAGCCCCTAGTTTAAAGACGAAAGGACATTCTTATGCAGACCCAAAGCCCCTTTTTTGACGCCCTCGCCAAAACCATGTCCGAGGCGGCTGGCGCGGCGGACGGCGTGCGCCGGGAAGCGGAAACCGTGATGCGCGGTCAGTTACAGCGCCTGATCGCCGATATGGATTTCGTCACCCGCGAAGAGTTTGAGGCCGTGAAAGAGATGGCTGCGCGCGCCCGCGAGGAAAACGACGCGCTGAGCGCGCGAATCACTGCGCTCGAAGAGGCGGTCGGGAAAACTTCCTCTTAAGCGGGAAAAACGCTTCTTGCGGCGGACGCCCGACTCGCCGCGCTATCGACATATCGCAGAAACCTCGAAAGGATCTCCTGCATGTCGATTGAACTCCTGGAAGCGCCGACCCCCGCCGCCGATCCCCTGGAAGCCGTTGAAATGGTCGCCGGCGCATTGGAGATGGAAGCCGAGCGCGTTGACGACGCCGAGCTTCACCTCGCCGTGCCGGGTGCATGGCGCGACGCCGGTGTCTGGTTCACCTGGCGTCCGGAGGTTTCCACCCTGCAGATGGGCGCTCCTCTCGATCTGAAAGTGCCGGATGCGCTGATGCTGCAGGCGGCGCGCCTCGTCACGATGGTCAACGAACGCCTGTGGATCGGTCATTTCGATCTGTGGACGGAAGACCAAAACATTGTTTTCCGGAACGCCATCATTCTGCCTGAAGACGGCACGCTTGACGATGTGCAGGCGCAGTGCCTGATCCGCGGCGCCGGCGAGGCGATCGACCGGTTTTTCCCGGCCTTTAACTATTTGATCTGGGGCGGGAAGTCTCCGGAAGAGGCGATGGAAGCGTCCCTTTTCGAAACGGCGGGGAACGCGTAAACACTGTCGCCATGACAGAAAAAATTTCCGTAGGCTTGATCGGCGTCGGCTCTATGGGCGGCGCCCTTCTTCGCGGCTGGCTTGAGGCGAATGTTCTCGATCTCGCAAAGTCCGCCGTCTTCGACCCCGCCATCGGCGATACACTGACCGCCGAATTGAAAAAGCACGGCGTTGCGGTCAATCCGTCGCCCGATGCAGCGCGCGTCGATATCCTGATTGTGGCGGTTAAACCCCAAATCGCGTCGGAGGTGTTGCCTGCTTTTGCAGCGTTGGCGAAAAACGCGATCATCGTTTCCGTGATGGCGGGCAAGAGCATCGCGTCAGTCTCTCGCGCGTTTAGCGGCGCATCGCGGGTTATGCGCGCCATGCCGAACCTGCCGGCGTCAATCGGCAAGGGCGCGAGCGGGCTTTATGCGCCAGAGACGATTGATGCGCCCGCGCGCGCCGCAATCGAGCGTCTCGTCGCCGTTTCGGGGGAGATCGTCTGGGTGGAGACGGAAGAAGCGATTGATTTCGTCACCGCCGTTTCCGGCAGCGGGCCAGCTTACTTCTTCCTCATGACTGAAGCGTTGGCGTCAGCGGGCGCTGCGTTAGGGTTGCCCGAAGAAGCCGCGCAAAAACTCGCCCGCGCGACCGCCATTGGCGCCGGCGCGCTTTTGGAAGCAGACCCGCGCAGCGCGCAACGCTTACGCGAAGCGGTCACATCCCCCGGCGGCACAACCGCAGCGGCGCTTTCGGTGTTTGAAAATGAACGCGCCCTCCGACGTCTGGTCGCCGACGCAGCCGAAGCTGCGGCGAACAGGGCGCGCGAGATGACTGTATAAATGCATGCCGCGCTTAAAGCTCAAGTTCATGTAAGGTTAGGCATCGAAGTATCGTGTTTTGCGACGCCTTCTGATCGGGATCGCAAAAGTCGAGTTTCGACATTCAATCAGGACGACAGCTTCATGATGGTTTCACGACGTTGATCTTTTCGCAAAGGTCTTAGCGGGCGCAGGATCAGTGAAAATCTCTGCTTTTGGGAATGATGCGCACATTGCGCGGATGTCTTCTGATGTTTTTTCCGCGCAGATCGTCAGCTACGGGGCGGCGCACTTCATCAACGGGGGATAGGGCGCCGGCGAGCGGGTCGTCGCGGCGAAGCTTGTTAAGGCGGCTTTGATGCGCCGCCGAGGCGGGGAGCGGCGCGCGGCCATGGTCGGCGTGGGCGAGGACGCCGTTTAGCGCTTCCCGTTGCGCGTCCTCCGACAGAAGGTCGAGATCGTCCGTGCGGTCGATCAGCTGGTCGGCGACGATATGGGTGACGTTATCGGCGTGCTGCACGCGGCCTTTCACGAGCAGGATGCGCGCGCCCATGATGACGGGGCGATAGACGGCGCCGATCTTCGGCCAGACGACGAGGTTGGCGATCCCCGTCTCGTCTTCAATGGTGATGAAGAAGACCCCCTTCGCCGACCCCGGCCGCTGGCGTATCAGCACGACGCCTGCGGTCATGAGGCGCGAGCCGTCCGCCGCCGCGCAAGCGTCCTTCGTCGTTTTGATCCGCATGCGGTCATAATGACGGCGCAGAAATTTCAAGGGGTGATCTTTGAGGGAAAGGCGCGTTGTCTGATAGTCCTGGATCACCTCTTCAGAACGCGGCATCGCCGGCAGGGCGACGGCGCTGTCGGCGCCTTCATCGGCGATCTCCGCTGCTGCGAAGAGGGGCAGAGGCGCAGCGTTGGCCTCGCCCCGAACGGCCCAGAGCGCCGCCCGGCGATCGAGGCCCATCGAGCCGAACGCGTCGGCGGCGGCCAGCTGCTCAAGCGCCTTGCGCCTTAACCCCGCCCGCCGGCGGATATCGGTCAGCGTGCGATATCCCGCCCCGCGCGCCGCCGCCAGGCGCCGCATCTCTTCTTCGCTGACGCCGTCGATCTGGCGAAATCCAAGACGAACGGCCCATCCGCCGCAGCCATCCGGCTCCAGAATATTATCCCAATCAGACAGGTTGACGTCAGGCGGGCGCACATCAACGCCGTGGGCTCTCGCATCGCCGACAATCTGCGCCGGGGCGTAAAAGCCCATGGGCTGACTGTTGAGAAGGCCGGCGCAGAAAACCTCTGGATGGTGACATTTCAACCAACTGGAAACGTAAACAAGCAAGGCGAAACTCGCTGCGTGGCTTTCAGGAAATCCGTACTCGCCGAACCCTTTCACCTGATCAAAACAGCGCTGGGCGAATTCCTGATTATAGCCGCGCTTGACCATGCGGCTGACCATCATGTCTTCATAGTTCTGGATGGTGCCCACTTTGCGAAAGGTCGCCATGGCGCGGCGCAAGCCATTCGCCTCGTCAGGCGTGAATTTGGCTGCATCAATCGAGATCTGCATCGCCTGTTCCTGAAACAAAGGAACGCCAAGCGTGCGCTTCAAAATACGCTCCAGTTCGTCCGGAGGGCCATGGTCCGGGCCGGGGCTTGGATATTGAACCTCCTCTAGCCCTTTTCGCCGGCGCAAGTACGGATGAACCATATCGCCCTGGATCGGTCCTGGACGGACAATCGCCACTTCGATGACAAGGTCATAGAATTTTCTCGGCCGCAGCCGCGGCAGCATGTTCATCTGTGCGCGGCTTTCCACCTGAAAGACGCCCAAACTATCGCCGTCGCACAACATGTCGTAGGTTGCAGTATCTTCCGGAGGGAGGGTCGCAAGATCGAGATCGACGCCCTTGTGCAGCCGTAGGAAATCAAAACATTTTCTAATGCAGGTGAGCATGCCAAGGGCGAGAACATCGACCTTCATAATGCCGAGGGCGTCGATATCGTCCTTGTCCCACTCAATAAATGTGCGATCATCCATGGCCGCGTTGCCAATGGGAACTGTGGCGGTCAACGGCCCTTGCGTCAGTACAAAGCCGCCCACATGTTGCGAAAGATGCCGCGGAAAACCGATTAGTTGACGCGTCAACGTGATCGCCCGGCGCAACAGCGAATTAGCAGGGTCGAGCCCGGTTTTGCGGATTTGGTCCGCATCGATGTCAGAGCCCCAACTGCCCCATACGGTGCCGGCCATGGCGGCGGCGATATCCTCTGAAAGCCCTAATGCTTTGCAAACTTCTCGAATGGCTGAGCGCGGCCGGTAAGAGATGACGGTCGCTGTCAGAGCCGCACGCGCGCGACCATAGCGGCGGTAGACATACTGAATAACCTCCTCGCGGCGCTCATGTTCAAAATCGACATCGATATCGGGCGGTTCTTTACGCTCCCTTGAGAGGAAACGTTCGAAAAGAAGGTTCGTCTGGTTAGGGTCGACGCTTGTTATCCCCAGACAAAAGCACACGGCTGAATTAGCTGCAGAGCCGCGTCCCTGGCACAGGATTTCCTGCGACCGCGCCCAAGCGACGATATCGTGGACGGTGAGAAAGTAGGGCGCATATTGAAGTTCATCGATAAGCGCGAGTTCTTTTCTCAAGGTCGCCGCGATCGTTGACGGTACGCCGCCCGGATAACGCCAGGCGGCGCCTTTCCAGGTTAAGTCTTCAAGATGATACTGAGGTTTTTTTCCTAGCGGAACAGGTTCATTGGGGTACTGATAAGAAAGCTCATCCAGCGAGAAACGGCAGGCGTTTGCAATGTCTATCGTGCGCTCAAGGGCGCCCTCATATCCGGCGAAGAGACGCGCCATTTCCTCCGGCGCTTTTAAATGCCGCTCGGCGTTGGCTTCAAGGCGAAACCCCGCTTCGTGGATTGAACACCCTTCGCGGATGCAGGTGACGATGTCTTGAAGCGGCCTGCGCTCCGGTGCGTGGTAGTGTACGTCATTGTGAGCCACGAGGGGTAGCGCCAAACGCGCGCCCAACGCAGCGAGCTGCGCAAGACGCTCACGATTGCGCCCTTGAAAGGCCGCTCTGGCGCCGAGATAGAGTTTGTCGCCAAGCATGTTTGTGATCGCGACGGCCTCCGCTTCGAAATCCGGATCAAGCGTGTCGGGCGGCATGAGAATAAAAAGTTGGTCTTCTGATTGCTCGACAATCTGATCAATTGTGAAACGGCATTCGCCCTTGGGCGCGGCGCATTTCCCCTTGGAGAGAAGCGTCGATAAATTCCCGTAGGCGGCGCGTGTTTTAGGGTAGCAGATCAGGTCAGGCCCATCTGTTGGCGTAAGGCGCGCACCAACAAGAAGCTGAAGCCCTCTTTCTTTTGCCGCGATATGCGCGCGAACAACGCCAGCGAGCGTGTTGCGGTCAGCAACGCCTATCGCTGCAAGACCAATCTCGCTCGCGCGTTGAGCCAATTCTTCCGCATGGGAAGCGCCGCGCAAAAAAGAGAAATTCGTCGTGATCGCCAACTCGGCGTATCGGGTCATGAGAATAATCCGTGAATAAACCATTGCGGCGTCGCGCCGCGGCCGTCATCATAAAGGCCTTCGCGATAGAGCCAGTAACGGCGCCCGTCCTGATCCTCGACCCGATAATAGTCGCGCGCGCGAGGGCTTTTTGCGACGGGCTCTCCCATGTCTTTCAGTAAAGCGGCTTCAATTTCGGAGCGGGCTTTCCTGATTTGAGCCGCATCGGCGCGCGGATCCATTTTCGGCGTCAGCCATTTACGGGCGATCTTGTCTGAAGGTGAGGCGAGGGTGACGGGTGTTGTGTGGCGCCACCATTCCGGCGCCAACCGTTCCGGACCATCTGCTTTCACAACGCGCCGGCGCACGCGCCGCCACTGGAATGCGCGCGGCGGCCCGTCGGGCACTTCAGCAAGCGCCTTGATTGGTTCGGGCGGATCGATCAGACGCTGGGGGCGCGGTCCACGGGCGGATGGCGCGGGAGCGTCTTTATATTGTGCGCCACCATAAGGTTTACGTTCTTCAGCTTTTTCTGGAAGGTGGCGCGCTCTGAACGCGCTGACGCGGACGCTGTCAGCGCCAAGTTTCGCCGACAGCCGATCCACAAGTTCAGCTGTTTGGCGTTCATCGGCTTTTGTTCCCGCCAGGTCCCCTGAAAGAGCCGGAGAAATAATCTCTAAAGGCCCGGTGCGCCGGGCGTGAAGCAGAAGAAGATCAATGCCGAATCCCGGATTAATCTGATCAATTTTTTCGTGGAATAAACGGGTGATATGATCCGCAGCGGCGGACGGACGTGCGGTGGCGATATCCACGCAGTCACGCCCGCCATCGGCGCGAAAGGCATGAAAGGTGAAAAGCTGCGCACCCTGACAGTTCGTCTTCAGTTGTGCGCATAAGTCCTCAGCGAGACGGTCAAGCCCTATCAACAAGGCTTCGCTATTGCTTACAGGCTCGGGGCAGGGCAGACGCGCTGCGAATCTTGGCGGCGGGATCACAGGAATAATCGGCTCGTTTCTGTGGCCGAGGGCCTGATCAAGCCTGACAAGCACCGCTTCGGCCATGTCTTTCGAGCGAAATCTGCGCGCAAGCGCTTTGCGGTCAATGTCGTAGAGGTGACCAATCCGCGTCAGGCCAAAACGGCGCAAGAGAACGAGCGCCTCTTCAGAGAGCCTTAATCCTGCGCACTCGATATCTTTTAGTCCATCCTTGAGCGTGTTCGGCTGAAGTGCGACGCCGGGTTTGTATCGCGCTAACGCATGGGCGGCGCCGGGTGTTCCTGCGACAGCTAACTGATGCGGAATACTATTTTGTTCCAGCAATTTTTTTATATGGTCAAGAAGCGCCCTCTCACCCCCATAATAGCGCTCGCATCCTGTGGTTTCGATGATCAGGCCGTCTCTGTTATCGATCGTGACAATAGGGGCGACACGGATCATCCAGAAAGCAAGCATTAAAAGAGCCGCATGATCTGCTTTGCGGTCGATTTCTTGCGACAAAAGCGCCGGCGCGCGCGCTCTTGCGTCGGCTAAACGCAAACCTTCCGTAACGCCGTAGTTCCTGGCTGACGCGTTGGCCGCCGCAACGGTAAGGCCATGCGGTCCGTTTTCAACCAGCGCGAAGGGTTTGGACGGCGCGAAGGCGGGCTGAGGCGCGCCCGATTTGATGCGGCTGAGGCGTGTGAGCGGCCAGTTGGGAAACCAGATTGAGAGATAACGTTTCATAGTCGAACTCAAGATCAAATACGGCGCCCGCCTGATCGGGCGCTGCGCGAACACGCTCGGCGACGACGCGCCATCGCGCCGCGCCGGGCGCGGATTTATCGAACGCATTATCGGCGGAAACTTGCGCGCTGAGCCGCCAACGAACCGCCGCTGCTGTTGATCCATGTGCGGCGTACGGGAGAAGAAGAATAATCGGGACGCCCGTTTTTGTTGTCACAAGCGCAAGCCGCCGCGATGCCGTGAAATCGATGCTCGTCATTTCGGCGATGACGAGCGAAGCGACGCCTGAGCGCGCTGCTTCTTCTGTGGCCCAATGCGCGTCTTTGTTTTTGCGCGCTTCAATGTGAAGGATGGAATGGGTCCGCCCTGAAAAGTCAGTGAGACCTGTTTCATACCACCGGCCATGATCAGCTAAGTGGCGCTTTTCACTGACCGCAGCGATCAGCCCGCCGTCTTTCGGCAAATGCGCGGCGACGAAACCAAGCGCTGCTGTTCGGTCCCCAAAAGACCGCTCGCAAACCTCATGGACACCCTCCCGGCCAAGGCCGAAAGGAAAGGCGATGGGCGCTGTTAACGGCTTGGCCTCGCCCAGCCGATAAACGCCTTTTGGGAGTTGATACGCTGCCATTTGTTCATGTTTCGTTCTTTTTGGCAAAAGTCAAGGTATGGGGCTGGCGATACGGGATTTCAGCAGGTCCCACGTCCGTAAGCTATTGAAGTAATTTATATAATAGCGTGAAGGGTGAGGACGGCTTAACGAAAGCAAGGGCCGGCGGCGTCTCCGTGCGAAAGGCGTTCGGCGAGCACAGTTGTCCTCGACCTGCGCGGGAGCCGATCCCGTCCGCTTACCTGATCGCCGATCCGGGAAGGGCGGTGTTAGTCGCCCTCCTTATCGGTTGGAGGCGGGTCGCCGGCGCCCTCCTGGCCTTTTTCCAGAAAGTCGTCCCAGTCCTCCACTTCCCAAAAACGTTCGTCCAGAAACGAGTCGGCCAGGTCCTTGTCGATATCGCTTAAGCGAAGCTTCTTTTGTTCCGACGCCGTCGCGGCGAATGTCGCGAGATCAACCATCTCTTGCGGTTCCAGCCAAATGGAATAGCCAAGCTCCAGCCCCTGCAGTTCAATCATTGCAGGCGCGCCGCGCCACATGCGCACAGCGAACGCTACGGGGTCAGGGACATCATTTTCCGTTTGCGCATCAAACGGCGGTGCAGCCTTGCCGCCGACACCATTGACTGAATGACAGATGACGCATCCCTTTTCGACAAACAACTGACGGCCTTTTTCCGCGTCCCCTGTTCGCTGAATCTGCGCCGGCGCCGTATCCTGCCCTTGCGGCGATCCGCAGGCGGATAAGAGTCCGACTGCGAAGGGGATTAGAGCGATAATTTTCTGTTTCAAGACGCCTCCTGCTTTAATTCTAGAACCGGTATCCTACGCCAATGCCTGCAACGATTGGGTCAAGATCCACGTCAACCGTATTGATCACGCCGCCAGAGTGAAGCGTCGCGGTGGTGTCAATTTGAATATATTTTATATCCGCATTCAAGAACCAACCATCGCTGAGTTCGAAGTCGGCGCCAACCTGAAAAGCGACGCCGACCGTGTCATCCAGATCGACTGTTGTCGGTCCAACCGCGGCCACAAGCGAGTCCGAAGCGTCCTGGCTGTAGAAAATCGTATAATTGACGCCGACGCCCGCATAAGGGCGGAATTTGCCGCTTGGGTTAAAATGGTATTGCAATGTCAATGTAGGCGGCAGGACCATAACATCCGCGATCTCGCCAAGACCTGATAATGTCCCTTCGCCCACGAGATCATGGGGGCTCGTTGCGAGAATGAGTTCCGCGCCGATATTGTCGGTGAGGAAGTAGGTGAAATCGAGTTCCGGGACGACTGCATTCTCCACCCCGACTGAACCGCCAGGAAAACCAGGGAGCACATCGGAGGCGTTTTCCGTTGGCGCAACAACGATGCCGCGCAGGCGGACAAGAAAGTCGCCTTGTTCGGCGGACGCGGTTTGAAACATGCATGGCGCGAGCGCGGCTACGATAGTGAATGGTCTGATCATTTTCTTCCCCTACGGATGATGACTGACATCCGTGCTATGGGAGGCTCAGGATAGCTGCGTTTGATCTAGATCACGTGGCGGAGAAAAAAGACCAATTGCGGCAAAAAAATCGGCTTCGGTCTCCATGAAAATTTGATCTATGTCAGAAATAGCGGGTTCGCCTTTCCTATCTTGGCCGCATGAAATCTTCCTGGCGACACTATCTCGGCGAAAGAGCGCCACGGTATACCAGCTATCCGTCTGCGCTTCATTTCGATAATTCAATAACGTCAAACGATCTCGCTGATAAGCTCAACCAAGTAGGCCTTTATGATCCGTTGTCGCTCTATGTCCATATTCCATTTTGTCGTCAGCTTTGCTGGTATTGCGGATGCAATATGCGTGTGGAGAATCATTATTCGCGCGCCCGTCAATATGTTGACGTCGTTAAAGAGGAAATTGTGCTTGTCGGTCGCTCGCTAAAGGGGAAGGGACGCCTGACCAGCGTTCACTTTGGCGGCGGGACCCCGAATTATCTACTCTGTGACGATTTGGGCGCTATTCTCGAAGCGATTGAGCGCGAGATTGGGCTGACGGACAGCGCTAATCTGGCGATTGAACTTGATCCGCGCCTCCTGCGTCCTAACGATGTTGATCACTTGGCGTCGCTCGGCTTTCGCCGATTTAGTCTCGGCGTGCAGGATTTTGACGTGACGGTTCAGAAAGCAATCAACCGTTTGCAGAGTTACGATTTGATCGAAGCCTGCGTCAGCGACATCCGCACAGCGGGGATTGATGATCTGTCTTTTGACATTCTCTACGGTTTGCCAAAGCAATCGCTGGCCAGTTTTAGCGATACGATAGAGAAGGTGATCTCGCTGTCGCCGGATCGCCTTTGCGTGTTTGGCTACGCGCATCTGCCGCAGGTCGTGCCCAGACAGCAAATGATTGATCCCGCAACATTGCCTGGCGACCGTCTACGCGGGCGAATGTGTGAAGTCGCGGACGCGAAGTTGATTGACGCCGGTTATCGCCGAATTGGGTTCGACCACTATGCGAAGGCGGATAATCCCCTGGCGAAGGCCGCCTTAGAGCGGCGCCTGAAAAGAAATTTTCAAGGCTTCACCGATGACGCCGCCACGACGCTGATCGGGGTGGGCGCTTCGGCTATTAGCTTTGTTGATGGGCTCTATGCGCAAAATGAAAAAGAGATCGGCGATTACATGAAGGCGATGAAATCTGGCTGCGCGCCGGTCGCCCGCGGGCTCCTTCGAACCAAACAGGAATCGTTTATCGCGAACGCGATTGCTGATCTGCTCTGCACCATGGAAACAAACATCAGCGAGCTCTTGCGAAACGTCGCGCCGGATGATGCGATTCGAATCTGCGCAGCGTTGGAGAACCTTGAAGCAGACGGGGTTATCCTGTGGCGCGGCGATTTCATTTCAATCGCGGCCGGCGCCCACATGTTGGCGCGTATTGTCGCGATGGCGATCGATCCGTATCAAACGCCGCAAATGGAAGCGGCGGCCGCTGTCTAATTTTCCAGTCAAGGCCTAGATTGTCGGTGGGGCGCAGATTATTCTGGAGCCAAAGCGGAAGGAGCTTTGTAAGTCATGTCTGCGAGCGAAGCGGTCGGCGAAGTGTGCAAGGCGGTCGAAAAACCGGCGTCCTGTGACTTGTGCAGCGTTCGCGAGCGTTCCATCTGCGCAGACTTGTCGGTGCGCGAATTGGCGCAAATTGAAAAGACGATGGCGCGGCGCGCGGTCGCCAAAGGGCGCGCCTTGATGGAAGAAGGCGAGCCGAATGACAGTTTGTACATTCTGGTTCAGGGCAGCTTTCGCCTCTCAAAGTATTTGGAGGACGGTCGCCGGCAAATCACCGGGTTTCTTTTTCCTGGCGATTTCATCGGTGTACGGTCAACCGAAGCCAGCGCTTACACCGCCGAAGCATTGGAAGACAGCCATGTGTGTCATTTTCCGCACAAGTTTCTGGATACGATCGCTGAGACCAGCCCAGGCGTGAAAGACCGCCTTATTGCGCGGGGCCAGACAGAATATCACAAAGCGCAGGACCATATTGTTCTTCTTGGAAAGAAAACTGCTGAAGAGCGCGTCGAAAGCTTCCTGGCGATGGTCGCCAAGTCCGTGGGCGCTCGGGAGAGCGACGGACTAGCGGCGACGCCGCTGCCTATGCCGCGCCAAGACATCGCTGATTATCTCGGCCTACGCCTCGAAACGCTGAGCCGCACACTGACGGCGCTGAAAAAGAAAGGCGCTATCCGCGAGCTTTCTCGTCATCGCGTGGTGTTGGCGGACTAATCGCTCGAACGGCATTTAAGCATTCTTTAAGGGCGCGAGCTTCTTACGCATGAGCACGCACATACTGTGGCAAGCCGTGACGGTCTCTTTTGGGACCGTGCTGTTTCCATCTTCGGTTTCAATGTTGAATAAGCGCACATCGCCGCCGCCGCAAATCGGAACGCGGAGATCGCCGTCAGATTGTGCATGCGCATAAGGCGAAAGGAGCGTTCCCGTCATTGCGAGCGCGCTCACCGAACAAATTCCCCGTCGCAAGGCGGCCCATAATGCGCTTGATCGTCGTCCCTTCATGGCGCCCTTTTTCATCGGTTGAATGCTGCGACATTTCGACAATAACGGCCAATTTCGGCGTGTCTTGATCCAGATCAAGAATTGAGATGCGGTCTCAGGCAAAAGCGATAGCATAGATATTTGGCGGGACCGGTTTATGCCTGTGAAGGGAACGCGCGCGCAAAGCGCCTCTGATTTCGGCGGCGATTTAATGTTTATTGGAGCGATGCTTGTCACGCTCATGTTATGGTCGTTATTTACGGCGGCGCGCACGGCTGATCCGTTAATGGGCGCCCATGCAATTACGTTCCTTGTCGCCGCCCTTGCCGGCGGCTTTGCGCTCATCTCCCATCGTACATCCGGTTTCGTCGCGGATCAAAACAGCTACGAAATCGGCGTTGTCAAAGCCGGCGTGTTCGCATCTGTCTTTTGGGGGATCGCCGGCTTTCTGGTTGGCGTCATCATCGCCGGGCAGTTGGCGTTTCCAAATCTGCTCTACTTTCCCGACCTTCCATGGACAAGTTTCGGCCGGTTGAGACCGCTCCACACGTCAGCCGTTATTTTTGCTTTCGGCGGCAATGTTTTGATCGCGACGTCATTCTATGTGGCGCAAAGAACCTGTCGCACCCGGCTTTGGGGCGGACTGACGCCCTGGTTTGTCTTCTGGGGATACAATCTTTTCATCGTCATCGCCGCGACCGGTTATTTGATGGGCGTGACCCAATCGAAAGAGTATGCGGAGCCTGAGTGGTATGCTGATCTTTGGCTCACCATCGTCTGGGTCGCGTATCTGCTGGTCTTTCTGGGCACGCTCCTCAAACGCAAAGAGCCGCATATCTATGTGGCGAACTGGTTTTATCTCGCCTTTATCGTGACGATCGCGATGTTGCACATCGTCAATAATCTGGCGGTTCCAATCTCGCTCACAAGTTCCAAGAGCTATAGTCTTTTCGCCGGGGTGCAGGACGCGCTGACCCAATGGTGGTACGGCCATAACGCCGTCGGGTTTTTCCTTACCGCCGGTTTTCTCGCGATCATGTATTATTTCATTCCGAAGAAGGCCGAGCGGCCGATTTATTCCTACCGGCTCTCGATCGTGCATTTCTGGTCGCTTATCTTCATTTATATCTGGGCCGGTCCGCATCATCTTCATTACACGGCGCTTCCGGAGTGGGCGCAGACGCTCGGCATGACGTTTTCGATTATGCTGTGGATGCCGTCCTGGGGCGGCATGATCAACGGATTGATGACGCTTTCAGGCGCATGGGACAAGCTGCGCACGGACCCTGTTTTGCGGATGATGGTCGTTTCGGTTGCATTCTACGGCATGTCCACTTTTGAGGGACCGCTCATGTCCATCCGCGCTATCAATTCTCTTTCTCACTATACGGACTGGACGATTGGTCATGTCCACTCAGGCGCGCTTGGATGGGTCGGGTACATTTCCTTCGGCGCGCTCTATTGTCTTGTCCCGTGGCTCTGGAAGCGCAAAGAGCTTTATTCGAAGCAGTTGGTCGAATGGCATTTCTGGATTTCGACCCTTGGCATCCTTCTTTACATAACCTCCATGTGGGTCTCAGGGATCATGCAGGGCCTTATGTGGCGCGCCTACAATGAATTTGGCTTTCTCGAATTCTCTTTTGTAGAAACTGTTGAAGCCATGCACCCCTATTACATCATCCGTATGTTAGGCGGTCTGTTGTTCCTCATCGGGGCGTTCATCATGGCGTACAATTTGTGGCGAACAGCGCGCGGTGATGTTCGCGAAAAAGAATACGCGCAATCACCGGGCCTCGTGGCCGCGCCCGCTGAGTAGAGGTCATTATGCTTAATCGTCACGAAGTTTTTGAAAAACGCGGCCTCCTTCTCACTGTCGCCATTCTCATTGTCGTCGCCATCGGCGGCATCGTGGAAATCGCACCGCTCTTCTATCTGGAATCAACAATTGAGAAGGTGAAAGGCGTGCGTCCCTATTCGCCATTGGAGCTTGCCGGACGGAATATTTACATTCGCGAAGGTTGTTATGTGTGTCACTCACAAATGGTGCGGCCACTGCGCGACGAGGTCGAGAGATATGGGCATTATTCACTGGCGGCGGAAAGCATGTACGACCACCCGTTTCAATGGGGGTCGAAACGCTCCGGCCCGGATCTGGCGCGCGTCGGCGGAAAATACTCCGACGCATGGCACCAGCAACATCTCGTCGATCCGAGGAGCGTCGTGCCGGAGTCCGTCATGCCGCCCTATGCAGTTTTGGACAAACGGGCTCTTGACTATTCGCAAGTCGAGGACTGGTTGAAAGCCAATCGCGCTGTTGGCGTTCCCTATACGGATGAGATGATTGAAAATGCCAAGAAGGATCTGGAAGCGCAAGTCGATCCATTCTCCGAAATTTATGATGAATTTATCGCCCGCTATCCCAAAGCGCAGATTCGCGATTTCGATGGCGATCCTCGCAAGATTTCCGAGATGGACGCCATGATCGCCTATTTGCAGGTGTTGGGGACGATGGTCGATTTCTCAACCTATGAAGCTGAAGAAAATTACCGGTGATCGGCGATGTATGAAACGCTTTCCAGTATTGCGCAGACGTGGGGGCTGCTTCTATTCGTTCTCGCTTTTGTGCTGGTCCTTATTTACGCCTTGAACCCGAAAAACCAGCGCGGATTCGACGAGGCGAAACAGATTCCGCTTGATGATGAGGATGACGCTCATGTCGGATAAGGAAATTGACCAGCCGACCGGCGTCGAGACGACCGGGCACGAATGGGACGGCATTAAAGAGTTGAACAATCCGCTGCCGCGATGGTGGTTGATCATTTTATGGGTGACAGTCGCGTGGTCCATCGTTTACTGGATCTTGATGCCGTCCTGGCCGGGGATTACGGGGCATTTTGCCGGCGTTCGAGGGCATACGGAGCGCGCGAATGTGGAAGCGGCGATCAATGCGCTGGACGCGCAACGCAGCGCGCAAATGCAGCAATTGTTAAACGTATCGTCCATTGAAGACGTCGAACGTGATCCGCAACTTTTGCAATTTGCAATGAATGCGGGTGCGTCGCTTTTCGGCGATAATTGCGCCACCTGTCATGGCGCCGGCGGTCAAGGGTACAAGGGATATCCGTCGCTTGTGGACGATGCTTGGATCTGGGGCGGAACGCTCGAAAATATTCAAAAAACACTGCATCACGGCATCCGTGCGGCGCACCCGGAAACGCGCATAAATGTCATGCTTGCGTTTGGAGAAACCGGTGCGTTTACGCGCGAACAGGTGAGCGATATGGTTGAATATGTCACGCAACTCGCAGGGCGGGAAGCGGATCAAGCGGCGGTGGAAAGAGCCGCGCCATTGTTCACCCAGCAATGCGCGTCCTGTCATGGTGCAGAAGGAAAAGGCCAACAAGAGCTCGGCGCACCGAATTTGACGGACGCCATTTGGCTCTATGGCGGCGAGCGAAACGATCTTCGCCAAACGATCTATTTTGGCCGCGCCGGTGTGATGCCTTATTGGACCGAACGCCTGTCGGATGAGCAGATTACCGCCCTTTCAGTATACGTTCATTCCCTGGGCGGCGGCGAGTAGGAGTAATGTTGCCTCGTGACCGAACTCGATCTCAATCGGATGCAAGCAGCGACGAACGTCGAGGCGGCGGACGGCGTTGCGGTCATCGATGCTGCGCCGGTCAATAGCGCCACATCGCGCGAACTCTATAAAAAGCGCGAACCAATATATCCCAAACTGGTTCGCGGAAAATTCCGGACGCTGAAATGGTTTTTGTTGATCGCGACCTTGGGCGTTTATTATTTGTTGCCCTGGGTGCGATGGACGCGCGGCCCTGGCGAGCCTGATCAAGCGGTGCTCGTCGACTTTGCAGGCGGGCGTTTCTATTTCTTCTTTATCGAGATTTGGCCAAGCGAACTCTATTACGTGACGGGGCTGCTTATCCTCGCCGCGGTAGGTCTTTTTTTGGCGACCGCATTATTCGGCCGTATCTGGTGCGGTTACGCCTGCCCGCAAACGGTTTGGACGGACCTCTATATCGCGGCGGAACGGCTGATCGAGGGCGACCGCAACAAACGTATGAAGTTGGCAAAGGCGCCATGGACGTTTGAGAAAATTCGCAAGAAGACGATGAAGCATGCAGTTTGGATCGCCATCGCGGCGGCGACAGGCGGCGCGTGGGTGTTTTATTTTCATGACGCGCCCACCGTCTTCTCACAAATATTCACGGGTGAAGCGCCCGCGTCCGCTTATCTGTTCATCGCGATTTTGACATTCACGACCTACATGCTTGCCGGGTCGATGCGTGAGCAAGTCTGCACTTACATGTGCCCCTGGCCGCGCATCCAGGCGGCGCTGACGGACGAAGAAACGCTTCAGGTTACCTATAAACGCGATCGCGGCGAGCCGCGCGGCGCCCATAAGATGGGCGAAGCGTGGGAAGGGCGGGGCGATTGTATCGATTGTAAGATGTGCGTCGCCGCCTGTCCCATGGGGATCGACATTCGCGAAGGCGCGCAGCTTGAATGTATTAACTGCGCGCTCTGCATCGACGCTTGCGACGATATCATGGCCAAAATTGATCGTCCGAAAGGACTGATCGCTTACGATACTGACAAGAACATGGCGCGCAGGGTGGACGGCTTGGCGCCAAAAATTCGGCTCATGCGATCGCGGACCCTATTTTATGGTGCTGTTTTCGTCATTGTATCCACGATTATGGTGTTTGCGCTAACGACACGGGCCACGCTGGACGTCAATATCCTGCGGGATCGCACGCCGCCGTTTGTTCAACTATCTGACGGATCGATTCGTAACGCCTATACGCTGAAAATCGCGAATAAGGCGAATGTTGAGCGAGCATTCATTGTATCGATCAGCGGGATAGAAGCCGTTCAGGTGGACGCCATAGGGGAGGCCGCGAATGAGAACGAGGTTCGATTAAGCGTCCGCGGCGACGATGTCCGCGCGGTCCGCTTTTTTGCAACGCTGCCTGCGGACGCCGAACGCCGCGCATCGATGCCCTTAACGTTCACTGTGCGCGAGGCGGCGACGGGCGAGAAAAAGGAAAATGCGACCGTTTTCCTCACGGAGAGACAATAATGGCCACGGATTTTCGACTTACAGGAAAGCATGTTCTGGCCATGCTGATTGGATTCTTTCTTGTCATCATGGCGGCGAACGCGGTCTTTATTCACTACGCCATGAATACGTTTCCGGGGGAGAAAGAAAAAAAATCATACCTTCAGGGTCTGAACTACAATGAACGCCTTGCAGCGCGCGCGGAGCAAGCGTCTCGCGGTTGGGCGGCGACAATCGAAGAGGCGTCGTTGAAGAGCGGGCGCGTCGAGCTTAGATTAAAAATGACGGGAAGCAACGGCTCGCCGATTTCCGACCTTGATATCTTTGGCGTCCTGTCGCGCCCCGCGAGCGACATTGAGGATCATGTTTTTGTTTTTTCAAGCATTGGAAACGGTGAATATATCGCCCAGATGCCCGCCGCTGCAGGGGTCTGGGAATTGGAAGGTCGGGCCGTCAGCGGCCGCGATGAAGAATTCGTCTTTACCAACCGGCTGATATTGGAATGAGCGCCGAGATCGCATTTGACCAGAATGACGCCGCCGGCTGTCCGAGCGGCTTGGCGCCTGCGTCTGCGTCAGGTGAGGCGGTCGGGACGCAATTGATCGACCCAGCGCCTTTCGTTCGCCGGCGCGACGGCGCTGCAAGCCTAGAGCTTGCTGTGTTCGGCGCGAAATGCGCCGGCTGCATCTCGAAGATCGAAGGCGCGATGGGCGCGCTTGAGGGCATGGAGCACGCCAGGCTTAATCTATCGACCGGGCGTTTGTCCCTCGCATGGCGCGAGGGCGTTGATTGGGCGCCGCGGACCATTTCCGAAAGACTCCATCAAATCGGCTTCCGGGCGGCGCCTTACGATCCGGAAGCCATAGAAAGCGATCACGATGCGGAGGGGCGCCGGCTATTGCGCGCGCTTGGCGTCGCCGGGTTCGCGATGGCGAACGTCATGTTGCTCTCCGTGTCGGTTTGGGCCGGCGGTGGGGACATGGGCGCGGGCACGCGCGGCCTCATGCATTGGGCGTCTGCGCTCATTGCTATTCCAGCAGCCCTCTATGCGGGACAGCCGTTTTTTAGATCCGCCTGGAACGCGCTGAAGAACCGCGGCGCCAATATGGACGTGCCGATCTCGCTTGCGGTGATTTTGGCGCTGGGCGTCAGCGTCTATGAGTTCTTCGCCGCCGGCGAACATACATATTTCGACGCCGCGGTGATGCTGCTCTTTTTCCTGCTTATCGGGCGCTATCTTGATCATCGATTGCGCTGGCGCGCGCGCGCAGCCGCGCGCGACCTTTTGGCGATGCAAAAAACGACGGCGCAGCGCCTTGGTAATGACGGCCTCGTTACGGCGATCTCGGCGAATGACATCGTGGTCGGCGATAAGCTTCTATTGTCGCCTGGTGATCGTGCGGCTGTAGATGGCGTGATTGTCGATGGCGCATCCTATGCGGATCGTTCGATGGTGACGGGCGAAAGCGCGCCGGAAAAATTGGGTGTTGACGACCCGATCCACGCGGGCGTTCTCAATGTCTCGGATCGCTTGGTCATGCGCGCGACAGCGACCGTCGAGAATTCGTTAATCGCCGATCTCGCGCGTCTTATTGAAGCCGGAGAGCAATCGCGCAGCCGGTATGTGCGACTCGCTGACAGGGCGGCGCGCTTGTATGTGCCTGTGGTGCATTCGCTCGCAGCCGCGACATTCCTCGGATGGATGCTGGTGGGCGGCGGGCCGCGCCTCGCGATCATGAACGCCATTGCGGTGTTGATCATCACCTGCCCCTGTGCGCTTGGTCTCGCCGCGCCAGCCGTGCAGGTCGTGGCCACGGGGCGATTATTCAAGCGCGGTGTGCTCGTTAAATCAGGCGATGCGCTTGAACGTCTTGCGGAAGCTGACGCCATGGTGTTCGACAAAACCGGAACGCTGACGCTTGGACGGCCGCAACTCGCCAACGGGACCGACATAGCGCTGAATGATTTGTCAGACGCCGCGTCTCTGGCGCGGGTCTCTCGCCATCCGTTGTCGAGAGCGATCGTTGAGGCGGCGGGGGCCGGCGCAGCGCTTGAAGACGCTGTGGAATTTCCCGGCCACGGCGTTGAAGGAAAGAGCCACGGTCAGCGGGTGCGTCTTGGCTCTGCAGCGTGGGTCGGTGCGCCGGATACGGACGACGCCTCGCTCGAGACCTGGTTCCGCCGCGGCGACGGCGATCCCGTTCGTTTCGAATTTTTGGATGCGCCGCATAAAGACGCCGCGCGCGTATTCGCGGACCTTTCAGAACGCGGCGTGCGGACGGAGTTGCTTTCCGGCGACCGCGAAGAGGCGGTGGCCGCGGCGGCTGGCGCGCTGGGCTTGGCCGCCTATCGCGCCGGCGTCTCGCCGCAAGACAAAGCGCAGCGGCTCTTGGAGTTGGGCGCGAGCGGCGCAAAAGCCGCGATGGTGGGAGATGGTCTGAACGACGCACCGTCGCTCGCTCACGCCCATGTATCCTTGTCGCCCGGAACAGCTGCGGACGCGAGCCAGGCGGCCGCAGACTTTGTTTATCTCGGCGAGGGTCTTTCTCCGATTGTCGAGGCGGTGGATGTGTCGCGACAAGCGCGCCGCCGCGTCCTTGAGAATTTCGCTTTTGCGGCCCTTTACAATGCTTGCGCAATTCCGCTGGCGGTTTTTGGGTATGTGACGCCCCTGATCGCCGCGCTTGCGATGTCGGGTTCGTCGATGGTGGTGACGTTGAACGCCTTGCGTCTTGCCGGCGGACGGACGCGTAAAGGCGACACGCCAGCATGACGGGGCTTCTGTATCTGATCCCTATTGCGCTTTTTTTAGGCGCGCTCGGTCTCGCCGCCTTTTTGTGGGCGCTGCGGTCAGGTCAGTTCGATGATCCCGACGGCGCCGCTGAGCGAATCTTGCTGGACGATGATCTTGACGAATAAACTTACAGGCGAGGATTAAATGGCGCCGCGGATGTCTCGATAGGCGTGCCAGCTTGCATGGCCGAGCAGTGGAAACGCTATTGCAAGGCCTACAAAGAAAGTCGCGACGCCAGCTGCAGTAATCACGGCGATCAGCCATGCCCATAAGAGCATGGCGCCGAAGTTTTGATTGACTGCTTTTAGTCCAACGCCGATGGCCGTGAAGAAATCCGTGCGTTCATTCATCAGCATAGGCACAGAAACGACGGTCAAAAGATAAATCGCAAACGCAATCCCGCCGCCGATCACCGTGCCGATCGCGATCATTGCAAGGCCAGGACCGGTAGAAATTGCAAAGCTCAAGAATTGATCGAGCGGCAAATAGTTGCCCGTGGTGAACAACGCATAAAGCAACATCGCCATGCGCGCCCAGACGAGCGCCGCGAACATGAGAAAGAAGCCGATATAGGCCAGTTGCATCGGCGAACGCGGTCCGGCGAATTTCACAGGGAAAAGGCGCGGCGTCTCGCCGGCTTCAAGCCGCCGGCTCATTTCATAGAGGCCGACGGCCAGAAGGGGGCCAAAAATTGCAAAGCAACCAAACGCAACGGGAATGAGCGAAGCGTATCCGGTCTCCCACAAGAGATAAGTAATGCCAACGCCGCCGCCGATCACGAGAACGCCGTAGCCGAGGCTCAAATGCGGCGCGCGCGCCAAATCGCGAAACCCTGCGCCGAGCCAGCGCCACGGCGCGTCCATCGTGAGCTGCGATATCACAGCGTTCTCTATCGTCGTGTTTGACATGGACCCATCTCACCTGAATTCCGTGATTTTCTTTTGATCTGCATCAAATTCGCGTTCAGAACCAGCGCGCCCAAAAGCAGCACGGCTAAAAACAGCACACTATGGGAATTGGTCAACGATGTTGGGCCAGTCCAACCCGTTGCGACCGCGCCCGAAGCGTTAATGGTGTTCGCAAGTATGCGCCTCTCATAATTACGGATCTCTCGAGGACGTCATCACCCCCCGCAAAATCATTAGCGCGGACGAATTCCTTCCATCGTGTCAGGTTGCACTCGTCTCCGATGCCGATTGATCCGCATGCGCTCTGGTTGACTTTCGGGAGTGCGGCTCCGAATGTATAGAAATGACGAAAAGACTTGATGAAGATCTGCCGTAGCTTATTCAAATGAGCTGTTCTAGGCCTGTGGCATATACATTTATTGTCAGCAGGCGCAGCAGATTGGGCGTACGCATGAGACGATTGCTTCTAAGCGGTTTTGTGATTTTAACGGTCGGGCTCGGTGCGGCTGTTTATTGGCTCTTCTACGAAAATCGCCCGCCGAGCGAAGGTGATTTCCCACTTGATATTATCGCCCTCCGCGAGGCGGCTTCATCGATCTCCGGTCCGGGTCCCAGCAGGATTGAAGTGGAGACGATCTATCGCTCGAAAGTCCCGCGTATAGCGCTGATAACCGGCACTGACTGGGGTGATCTGAAATTTGTCCGCAACAGCTATCGACTTGCATTTCGCGATTTCTCGATTGTGCTTGAAACCGGCAGTAACGAAGAAAAGGCGCAATCCGACCGTTGGACTGTCAGCTATGACGCCGCCGCCTGGGACCGGATGCAGCGCGCGCTTTTAATGGCTAAAATGATCCTCGTCACCCATGAGCATTGCGATCATATCGGCGGACTGTTGCAGAGCCCGAATTGGAAGAGACTTTTGCCTAAGGCGATTTTGAACGAGGACCAGTTTCAAAATACGCCTGAGTGCACGGTTTGGCCGGCGGGCTCGCGTGATGAATTTGAGCCGTTGCCGTTTGAAGGACTTCATGCGGTGGCGCCGGGTGTGGTGTTGATCCGTGCGCCGGGCCATACGCCCGGTTCGCAAATGGTTTATGTTCGCCGCGAAGACGGAAAAGAGTATCTCTTCACAGGCGACACAGCGTCATCGCTCGACAATATACGGCTTCTTCGACCACGTTCGCGCTATGTCATGATTACCGGCGGGCACGAAGATGATCGCGACGCGGTCTTTCTCCAGACGATTGCGATCAAACGATTGGCGGACGACGTCGCTGATCTCATTCTTGTGCCGGGACATGACGAGGTGGCGCTTCAAGCCCTTGAAGATGCTGGATCGCTTGTTCGCGGATTTTCCGCGCCGTAATTGGTGCGGTCTGTTTTCATCACGCGATCGCATTTTACAACACCGGCCACAATATAAGGCGTAATGATGGGAGACTGATCGGTATTGCCGACGGCGACCAACGTTTACAATCGCAGCGATGAAAGCCCTGGTCGCCAAATCACATCCGGTGGCTCCGTAAGTCTCGATTTATGGAAGCCTGGCTGGATTTGAGCGTCGTAACTGCTGGGAAGCCAGAAGCGGCGTGAGAGAAATCTGGTAGGACGTTAATTTTGATGGTGCCCCCACACGGACTCGAACCGCGGACCTACTGATTACAAATCAGTTGCTCTACCAGCTGAGCTATAGGGGCCAGAGCGGCTGGGTACTAAAACTGGCTTGAGGATGCAAGGGAGAAATCGCAGCGCCCGCCGCGAAAGTCGCGGGGCGCGCCTTGGGGCGATAATCTAAGAGCCGCCGCGAGACGTACTTACAGTTATGATTGAGACTTATTCCGGCGAAGACGCGAGTGCGCGCTTGAGCGTCTTTTTTGACGGCGCCTGCCCGCTTTGTCAGCGTGAAATTAGTTTTTATCGTAAGCGTCGCGGCGCCTCCGCGATTGAATGGGTTGACGTGAGCGCCCTCGAGCGCGATCCGGCGCCAGGCCTTTCTGCATGCGACGCCATGGCCCGTTTTCACGTTCGTGACAGGGACGGGCGTCTCTATTCAGGCGCTCATGCGTTTGCGCGCTTATGGCGGGCGCTGCCGGAATTCCACTTTGTCGGCAGGTGTGCGGAAAATCCCTTGGTGCTTTGGGTGCTGGAACGCGGCTATCGCCTATTTTTGAGAATCCGTCCCGGGCTTCAAAAGTTTGCGGCGCATCGGACGGATGCGTCATCAGGCGTGCGTTAGGGCCAATTCGCGTTTCGCAGATTGGGCCTGCGCCGGGGTGTTGCGCGAAATGGCGAGTGGTGTTCACAGGTTCCTTTGTGTAGGGATGAGTATCGAACGACATAGGTGGGACGCCCAGAAAAGGCCATGGCCGAGAATTCGCTGACCCTCAAGCAGTTTCGCTATCTCGTCGCTCTCGACGAAACAAAGCACTTCCGTCGCGCGGCTGAGCGCGCCGGCATCAGCCAACCCTCGCTGACCGCACAAATACAAAATCTGGAGGAAGCGCTCGGCGTATTGCTTGTGGAGCGATCGAGAACGGGCATTGTCTTCACGCCGGTGGGCCGCGAAGTCGTGGCGCGTATTCGGCCGATCCTTGAACAAGTCCAATCGCTGACTGATTTCGCGGCGGGCGCGCAGCGCGGCCTCACGGGTACGATCCGTCTTGGTGTCAAGCCGACGCTGGGGCCCTATCTGTTGCCTCATGTGGTGAAACGTCTGCACCGTGAATACCCGGATCTAAACCTTTATATTCGCGAAAACGCCCCGCGCGCGCTTGAACGCGAATTGGCGGAGGGCGTCCACGATATGATTTTGGCGCAATTGCCGGTCACCAACTCCGAATTCACGACCCAAAGGCTTTTTCGCGAACCGCTTTATTTGGCGGTTGCGGCTGATCATCGTTTGGCGCGGGAAGAAGTCATCCGGCCTAATGAGTTAAGAGGGTTAGAAATTCTGTCTTTGACGCCTGAATTCCATCTTCACGATCAGATTATTGACATCTGTAAAGACTTCGGCGCGCAGCCAGTGCGCGATTATGAAGGTACGAGCCTTGACGCATTGAGGTTAATGGTGGGCATGGGTATGGGCGCGTCTTTCTTTCCTGCGCTCTACGCCCGATCCGAAATCCCGGCGCGCGGGGAGGTAAGCGTCAAAAAACTGCAAGGGCGCCCCTTTATCCGATCAATCGGCCTTGTATGGCGCAAGAGCGCCGGGCGCGCTGACGCTTACTACGAAATTGGGGCCGCTATTAAACAGGTCGTTGCAAAAAAATTCCCGGATTTGGTGGTTGAGGGATAGTTCTCACGTCGCGCGCAGGGGCTTTACTCTGAATATTGACTTTTTTGCCCGCCCAAAGGCCTCTGATAGGAATATTCTATCAAAAAACCGCGGTTGATCCACTTGAGTAGACATCCGTTGCGCTCCATTTACGGGGCTGAACGGGATACATTCCGGCACAATTCCCGTTCCCGGCGCGCTTTTAGTCCCTCCCAAAGTGCGAAGCGCGTTTTAGCTCCGCCCCGTAGCCCCCGGGGCGGAGCTTTATTTGGAGACGACGAAAAATGGCGTAGCGGACTGGATATTGAGTTTACGAAGGCGAGTCGCTGATCCAAGCGACCGATTCCTTCGTTCGGATTAATGGCGGGTCATATCCGCAGCCTATACGTGCAATTTCATTATTAACACATTCGCATTACCGCTGAAAAAGAAGGCCATTTGTCTGGAATAACCGACCCATGAGTGAGAGTGTAATTGAAAAAAAGATCACGCTTGCGGTCTTAATGAAATGGTTCGGGCGGATTCTTGGCCCTGAGCGCGATTTTTATTGGCTGGTGGTAATTTACGGTATCGGCATTAGTCTGTTGTCGCTGGCGACGCCGATTTCGGTTCAGATGCTTATTAATACGGTGGCGAACACGGGGCTGGCGACGCCTTTGGTCGTGTTGTCGCTAGCGCTCTTCGGCCTTCTTCTGATCTCAGGATTGTTGAACGCTTTACGTGTCCACTTAATGGAGATTTTCGGGCGGCGGTTCTATGCGCGGCTTGTGTCCGAAATTACGCTCAGATCTGTCTACGCGCAGAACCCGTTTTTCAGCGACGACGGCAAGAGCGCGCTCTTTAACAGATACTTTGACATCATCACCGTACAGAAGACGATACCGTATTTGCTGATCGGGGGATTTACTGTTCTGCTTCAAGCGGGCGTGGGCTTCATCCTGGTTTCGCTCTACCATCCGTTCTTTCTCGCATTCATTATTGTCATCGTTTTGTTGCTGGCGCTGATTTGGATCATTTGGGGCAGGGGCGCAGTGCGAACGGCTATTAATCTTTCGCAGAAGAAACATCAGACAGCCGCGTGGTTGGAAAGCCTTGGATCATCGAACGGGTTTTATAAATCGGAGCGCCACATCGAGCGCGCAATGCAGCGAACAGATGAGGAGACAGCTGGTTATGTGGAAGAGCATCGCCGCCATTTCCGATATCATTTTGCGCAAACGTTGAGCTTTCTTCTGATCTACGCGGCTGCGAGCGCGATTCTCTTAGGGCTCGGCGGCTGGCTGGTTATTCAGGGCCAACTAAGTCTTGGCCAGCTCGTGGCGGCTGAGCTTGTGCTTTCGGCGGCTTTCTTCGGCGTATCGCAACTCGGCTCTTACCTGACCTATTTTTACGATCTGTGCGCCTCGATTGAGGAGTTGTCTCTCTTCTACGACGTTGCGCAGGAAGAGCCCACGGGGAAAAGATCGCCAGTGCGGGCGGATTCCAGTCTTGTTTTCAAAGAGGTTAAAGGCGATGCGCGCGGGCGTCCAGCCGTGCTGAACTTCACCGTTGATAGCGGCGCCATGATTATCGCCGGCGCCGCTGACCATGGCGTCCAACGCCTCATGACCAATTTACTAAAGCGCCACGATGAGATGAAAAGCGGATATATTGCGCTTGGCGGTTATGATATTCTTGATACGGAAGTCCATGCGCTTCGCCAGGAAATCATCGTTTTGGAGCGGCCAACAATCATCGAGACGACAATACGCGATTATCTAGACCTAAACGCCGCTGAGGGCGTGCCGGACCGTGTTCTCGACGTTCTGGAGCTTGTGGGTCTGCAGTCCGTGATCGTAAAGCTCGACCAAGGGCTAGATGCGCCGCTTGCAGCGACCGGTTGGCCCTTGTCAATTACAGAGACGATGCAACTGAAATTGGCGGCGGCGATTTTGGCGCGCCCGCGCGTCCTTATCTTGAACCAGCTTTACGATTTGGTAGCCGCGCCGTGCCTGGAGCGCGCTATCGCCTATTTGCAGCGCGATCCGGCGATTACAGTGATTTATTTCTCAAATCGCGAAGTCGACTTGGGTTGTCAGCAATTCCTCTATTTGGACCTGACGGAGCAACGGTATCTGCCGTCGATTACTGAACTTCGAAAACATCTTTATGCTGATAATGAAACCAACATACATCATCTCGATGAAACAGGGAAAACACCGCCCCTGACCACTATCGGAGGATAATGGGTGCCGTTTCGCGATCAGCATATCAAGCATTTCAAGACGTTGGCTTCAATCAGGACGCCTCGCCTGATGGCGGTTGTCTCCTGGTTGCTTATCGCCGGGTCATTGATCGTCACAGCATTTCTGTTTTTCGCGCCCTGGGTGCAAACGACGGCAGGCGCGGGCACAGTAACGGCGTTAAATCCCAATGATCGCTTGCAGGAAATCAACGCGCTCGTTCCAGGACGGATTCAGGAATGGTATGTGCGTGACGGCAGCGCGGTGAAGATGGGCGACCCTATTGTCCAGATTGTTGATAACGACCCTTTATTACTTGACCGTCTTGAGGCGGAGCGAAGTCAAATTATTGCGAAACTAGAAGCGGCGCAGACAGCCCAGAAAACCGCCACAATCGATCTAACGCGTATGAAGGATCTTTACGATAAAGGCCTCGCCGCGCGCCGTGAATACGAACAGGCGCAAATCAGAATTGAAGAGCTTCGCGCCCGGGTCGCGGAGGCTGCGGCGGAATTGAACCGGGTCGACGTGAACTTATCTCGGCAATCGGCGCAAATCGTTCGTGCGCCGCGGGACGGGGTTATCCTGCGTGTGAACGCTGGCGACGCGGCGACCTTCGTGAGCGCGGGCCAGGTGATCGCCACGTTCGTACCGGATAATGTCGAACGCGCAGTTGAGGTGTTCATTGACGGCCGTGACGTGGCGCTGGTTCGTCCGGGCGCAAAAGTCCGCATTCAGTTTGAAGGCTGGCCGGCTGTCCAATTCAGCGGATGGCCGTCGGTCGCCATCGGCACGTTCGGCGGCGAAGTCGTCGCCATCGATCCGTCAGCGGATGCGATGGGACGTTTTCGTGTTCTCGTTACGGAAGACAAGCACGATACAAACCCTTGGCCTGATCAGAATTTCATTCGCTTTGGAGCCAGCGCAAGAGGGTGGATTTTGCTGGAGCGGGTGTCCGTCGGCTTTGAGCTGTGGCGTCAACTGAATAATTTTCCGCCCGAATTTACGGCGCCGTCGAATTCGACCGCGATCAATTCGGAAGGCGGGGGCGGGTAACGCTGTGCGCATAGCAATTCTTGTTATCGCCGCTCTGATGAGCGTTATGGGCGAAAGGGCGAGGGCCGCGCAGACGATCAGCGCGCAAGGCGCGGGGCTCTCCGCCGATGAAGTGCTGGCGTCATCGGCGACGCATTTCCCGCAAATCCTGGAGGCGCTGGCGCGGCGCCGAGCCGCCGAAGGCGATGTGTTAGCGGCGGACGGCGCCTTTGATCTCGTTTTCAGCGCTGACGGATTTGATCGTGTCTCCGGATTTTGGACGGGCCGTGTCGTCAATACGCAAGTCAGCAGAAACCTGCGCGCCTTTGGCGGATCGGTTTACGGGGGCTATCGCGTTTCCGACGGCACTTTTCCAATCTATGAGGATATCAATTTTACGAATACCGGCGGCGAAGGAAAAGTCGGCGCGATTTTTTCTCTGCTGCGTGACCGTACGATTGATCAACGGCGATTTCAGACAAGGGACGCCCGTTTCGCGCTTCAGCAAGCAGATCTGGAAGTGTTGCTCACGCGGATCGGCGTGCAGCATAAAGCGCTTGTCGCTTATTGGCGGTGGGTGGCGGCCGGGCATCAGTTAGCGGTTTATCAAAACCTCCTCGACATCGCGCAAAAGCGCGAACGCGGATTGGAAGAGCAAGTGCGCCAGGGCGCAAGAGCAGCTATTTTTATCACCGAAAACAAACAAAACATTACACGCCGTCAGCGATTGGTGACGGAAGCAGAGCGCGATCTCGCCGTGGCGGCGAACGCACTGTCATTTTACTATCGCGATGAAAGCGGCGCGCCACGCACGCCCGACGTCCGGCAGTTGCCGGCAACGTTTGAAAACGCCGATCCGTCGCGCGTACGCGGGGCCGATGAGACGATTATGGCGTCGCTCGCCCAACGGCCTGAGCTTCAGATTCTGCAAACGACACTGCGGCGTGCGCGACAAGAAATTGAACTTGGAAAAAATAATCTGAAACCGCGTCTCGACTTGAATGGCGAGGTTTCGCGCGACTTTGGCTCGGTCGCCGAAGGGGGAATATCGCGGGATTCCACCGACGTCATTGTGGGGTTTCGCTTTTCGGTGCCGTTTCAACAGCGCGAAGCGCGTGGCCGGCTGCGCGCCGCTCGGGCGAAAGCCGACGCGCTGGAGCAAGAGCAACGCAGATTACGCGATCAATTAGAAATTGAAGTCCGCAATATTCTGATCGATCTCGATACGTCTGAAAATTTGACGGATCTTGCGCTACAGGAATTCGAACAATCAGAGACGATGAAACGCGCCGAACAGGACCGGTTTGCGAGCGGCGCCAGCGATTTTTTTCTCGTCAACATAAGAGAAGAAACAGCGGCCGAAGCGCAGACACGCTATTTGATCGCCATACTGCAACAGCAGGTGGCGCAAGCCAATTTTGATGCGGCGACAGTCAATCTTGAACGGTTTGGCATCAGTAACGTGATGTGAGCGGGCGAACGCGCACATTTTGGTTCCGACATCCCCCAAATTTGGTTGGAATTCGACGTATTCCACGCTTCTAGCGAAGTTCTAACAGCCGCAGCGGTTTGCGGGCGGCTGCAGGTCGCGCGCAGCGGATTTTATGGTAAAGACGAAGCCTTGTCGCGACAGCACAAACGGATAATCGACATGGCTGATCCTATTCTAGTGGCTGATATTGGCGGGACGAACGCGCGCTTCGCGCTCGCTGAACCGGGCGACGCCGGGCCCGTCGTGCGTAACGCGCAGACGTTTCGCGCTGAAGATTTCGAGACGATACGCGACGCCGCTGATGCGTACTTCGAGTCCGTCGGTGAAAAAGCGCGGCGCGCATGCTTCGCGGTGGCCGCCCCGGTGGGGGAGGCCGAGATTACGTTCACGAATTCACATTGGACGTTTCGCCCCGTTGAGATCGAACAATCGCTGGAGCTCGACAGGCTTCGGATCATCAACGATTTCTACGCCCTCGCGGCGGGCGTCGGGCACATTCCGAACGACGGGTTCGTGGCTGTGAAAGCCGGAGACGCAGACCCCTCGGCGCCGATGCTGGTGATTGGGCCGGGGACGGGTCTCGGCCAGGCATTAATCGTCCCCACGCCGACCGCCGGCGCAGTCATTGTTTCAACTGAAGGCGGCCATGTGAGTTTTGCGCCCCGTGACGAAACCGAAATTGCTGTTATGAAATTCATCGCTCGCGAGCATCCGCGGGTCTCGGTCGAACGGCTCTTGTCGGGGCGCGGATTGGTGAATATTCACCGCGCGCTTTGCGCCATCGAAGGGGCGCAGCGCGTTTCGCTCCAGGCGAATGAGATTACAAAAGCCGCGATCGACGAAAGTTATCCGGTCGCCGTAAAGGCTGTGGATATGTTTTGCAGTGTTCTCGGCTCGGTAACGGGCGACGCCGTTTTGTCCACGGGGGCGCGAGGCGGCGTCGTGCTCGGCGGCGGCATATTGCCAAAGATCAAGGACGTGTTTCTCAATAGCGATTTTGAACAGAAGTTCCTAAACAAGGGCCGGATGCGCGGCTATGTTGAGACGGTGCCCATTAAGTTGATTGTCGCCGAAGGCGCGGCGTTATATGGGGCCGCCGCGTCTTTGTCATAGGTGACGGCTCAACTTGTAAAAAATTGTGCGTATAATGAATGGGCGTTCCGTGAGCGCGCAATAGGGAATCCGACTTGTGCCGCTATGATTGGTGTTTGGCGTCGCATTTGGTCAAGGACGCAGAGTATCCGTTCCTACATGTCAGATATTTGCAATTTAGAACTATTTAACTCGTACAGCACATTTCAGTGCTTGCGTCGATTGTCGCTTTTTGCGGGAAACACTGGCGCGCTGCTGACAGCTTAAAGGCGAACCCAGTGTTTATCGGCGGTTCCCTCAGTCCAGCGACGGGTTCCAAGGGCTCCTTTCTTGATTCATATCATTCCAAACGACTTACGACGAAATATTACTATGCAAACGCAAAAAGATGCGCTAACTGAATATTGATGGGGGAGGTTTTGGCGTTTCGCCGCCCATCATTTGAAAAACGTCCGCATTGATGCGGAAAACGAAACGACGCAACGAGCGGGTGCTCTGTTTGCGTGTCGTTCTTTAAATGAACAGCGTTTCTGGGGGGAGACGTTATGGTGGATCGGGAGGAGTGGCGCGACGCGTTTGCGTCCGTAGCTAACGAAAAGCAGACTTCGAGCAATGTTCTCCTTGAAAAGTCTGATGACAGTCTGGATATTGCGTTCGCCGGGTACCGTAAGCGACGAAAACGGCCGGTAACGGAAAATGCTGCGCCGAAAAAATCGGCGACAATTCAACCTGTCCATGCGCTATCCGTGTCAGAACCGCCGGCGCTGCTTGGGTCAAGCGCAGCCATGAAAGCGCTGCGCAAAGAGATTGAGATTTTCGCCGCGGAAGAAGAGCCCGTCCTTATTTGTGGTGAGACGGGCGTCGGCAAGGAACTGGTCGCTCTGGAATTGCATCGCGCCAGCGGCCGTCACGATAAACCATTCCTTGTACGAAATGTTAGCGGCGTTTCGCCTGAGCTCGCCGGATCGGAGTTTTTCGGCCATGTGAAAGGCGCATTCACGGGCGCTGTTAACAAGAAAGATGGCGTTTTCGTTCTGGCCAACGGCGGCGTGTTGCACCTTGATGAAATCGGAGATCTGCCGCTCGAGGCGCAATCGCAGTTTTTGCGCGTGATTGAAGACGGCGTTGTAACGCCTGTCGGCGGCGTACAGCCTCAAAAGGTCAATGTCCGGATAATCGCTGCAACGAATGTAAACCTTGCCGACGCCATCAGAGGAAAACGGTTTCGTGAAGACTTGTACCATCGCCTGAATGTATTGCGTATTAACGTGCCGCCCTTGCGCCAGCGTAGGGAAGACATAATCGAAATCGCGGAATACTGGTTGGCGCGACGGGGCGCGGAAATGGGGCGCACCGCGATATTAACACCGCCGGCGAAGAAAAAACTTCTCGCATATTCCTGGCCCGGTAATGCGCGTGAGTTAAAGAACACCGTTATTCGCGCGGCTGTTCTGGCGGAAAACGGCTCGATTAAGGCGCGCCATATCACCATGGATCCGGATCAGCATCAGGCGGGTGAGGCCGGATTGAACATCGCCGCGGGTAAAAAGTTGACGGCGCATTATTTGACGGCGAGAGCGCTCGATCAGACTGGCGGAAACGCCTCAAAGGCCGCGGAATTAACGGGTCTCAGCCGCAGCACCTTTATGGCGCTAAAGAAAGAGCTGCAGGACAATAATCAGACAACAGAGGAGTTGGCCGAAAGCCTGTGCGCCATGTTAGTGCTCAAATGCGGCTGACCACCGGCTGATACGACGATGATTGCGATGATTGGGAGGGTATTCGCGTGAAAAAGTTATTCATGACCAGCGCTGCGACGATACTTGCGCTGGGGGGCGGGGCCGCCGCTGAAGATAACGCGCAGGCGCCGGATCGGCCGGCCGCCACAGCGTTGGCGCCGACGCCGACAATTCAGGAAGATATTGTTTATCTTCGCGACGTTATCGCCGTGCAAACGCTACGGCTCGATGAGGCTGAGCAAAACCTTGTGCGTCAGGGCAAATTGATAGAACTACAAGAGGAAAAGATCTCTATTTTGGAGGCGGAATTAAACGCGGCGCGCGCGACGCTTGGCGAACGGGCCGTATCGTTGGATGACGCCGCGCTTCGGCGCGTTGATGCCGAGGTTCGCGGCAAAGATGTTCACGTGGTGAAAAGCGGTGATACGCTTTATAGCATCGCGCGATCCATGGGGGTTTCGGTGGATCGGCTCGCGAGCACCAACAATATTCGCGAGGCGAGCCAGATTGAAGTCGGACAGGTCATCAGAAACCCGGTTGCGCCGCCGCGTATTGCGTCTGCGCCGCAGGCGCCGCCGAAATCGACATCGCCGAGACCGACATCGCCAAGATCGCCGACGGCGCCCACTCAGCCGACCAAACCGGCGGCCGAGACCCGCCCTGTTCAACGGTTTGCGGCGAATACGACGCCCCCGGCGCCGGGCCCGCAGGATGATCCCGCAATCCAGGATCGCGCCATCAATCAGCAACGAAAACGAGAAGAGCCCGATTCGTCTCTGCCGACCGAAGTCGGCGTGCGGCCGGAGGAAGATCGCGAAGCGCCGTATCTTGCGTTGTTTTCCGATATCGCCGGAATCCTGACGCCGAAGGGCAGTCTTTTTGTGGAGCCTGCCTTAACGGTCACCGCCTCTTCTGATAATCGCTTTTTCTTTGAGGGCGTGGAGATTATCGATGCGATCCTCATCGGCGCCATCGAAGCAACCGATACGGATCGAATCGCCATCACCGAAAGTCTTGGGCTGCGCTATGGGCTGTCGAACAGATTGGAAGTGGATGTCGCGCTGCCTTATGTCTATCGAGAGGACCGCGTCTCCGGCGTCGCTATCGACGACCGAACGGAAGTGGACGACGCGCGCTTCGGCGCCGGGCTGGGCGACGTAAGCCTTGGGCTCCACTATCAATTGAACGAGGGCAAAAAGTGGCCGTATCTTATCGCGAACCTGCGCGCGAAAGCCCCGACCGGCAATGGGCCATTTGACGTTGAGCGCACGCCAGGCGGGTTGGAGACCGAGTTGGCGACCGGCTCAGGCTTCTGGTCCGTTGAGCCGACCTTGAGCTTTATTCTGCCGAGCGACCCAGCGGTTATCTTTGGCAATTTCGGTTACCAGAAGAATTTTGCAGTTTCGCCCAACGAATTAATTGGCGACACAACAGTGCAGGAGTTTCGGCCCGGCGACGCGATTGTTGGCAGCCTCGGCGTCGGCCTGTCGTTAAATCCGCGCCTGTCGATGAACCTTGGGTACGATCATCGGTATTTTCTGGAAACGGAAACAATTACCGAAGGGCTCGATGCGGCGGGGAACCTCATTGTGTTGAGGTCGCGGCAATCGCCGACAACCGTCAGCAGCTTCCTCTTCGGCGGCTCTTACGCCATCAATGATCGCGTCCGGTTTAATCTGAACAGTTCATTCGGGGCCACCGACGAAGCGCCGGATTTCCGTGTTTCAGGGCGTTTACAAATCAGGCTTGCGGATTAGGCGATCCAGTCAGAACGACAAGAGCTCAAGGACTTGAGTCTCCACCCGCATGGACGACATGGCGTTGCGTGTTCCGGCAAGGTCGATCGCGCTTGTGAAGTTCGGAATAGCAATGTTGAGTTGCACGTTCCGCGAAATGACGGCGCCGTCGATCGTATTGTTGATGATCGTCTTTGTGGTTTCCGGATCGAATATCACGGTCGCCGCTGGTCCGCCGTCAAGGCCGGGCGCGGTTGCGCTGAGGCCAGTCTGGACGGTGATATCGGTGAGGGTGACGCCAAAATCGATTAGCAACCCGGAAACGAAGTATCCGCCGCGTTGTTCGCTGAGTTCCTCTGTCGTTAGCGGGATCTCTTCGGCGAACGGATCAGGGACGGGCGTCGCCTCAACCGTCGCAGCGCTCGCCACGTTCATTGTCATGATGAGACTGGTGTAGGCGCCAAGCATGATCAGTTTCTCTCCGGCACAGAAATCGCAAACCCTGAGAAATAGGAACGTGTTTGCGCGAGCGTCGTTTGTTGCAGTGTTTCGCGATCGAACGCCCGGTCAATCGGTCCCGTGGGTGTAAGCCGCCAGTCCTTGTGGCTGTTGAAATTCGCTTTGCCGGTCTGCACGTCGCTGCGAATGAACAAGACGATCCCGTCCCAGATTTCCTCGAACTTTTTTCTGTCCTGCATGACGAGACCGCGCGACGGGTCGCCATAAAGAACTGTCTTATCCGTGATGCCTTTGATGACCACGAAATGCTTGTAGCCCTTAACGTCAATAAGCCCGATGCCGGGCACGCCAATTTCCTGAATGCGATCCAGGGTCAATCGAAATCCGTCAGCTTTCAAGCCGACGCTTTCCAGGTAGGCTTTCATTTCAAACAGGGAAAAGCCCAATTTACGAATTCGGTCCTGGTCGCCCACCGCCCACATCGCCTTGAAGGCGGCGGCTTCGCTGGTGTCGCGCGCGTAGTGGTGAGTGAGCAACGTCGCCAGCGCGGCGGATCCGCAACTGAAATCATATTGCTGGGGCACGATCGTTGCGAACTTTCGCTCAGCCATGCTTTGCACGCTCACCCGCGCCTGAGCCCCGCCAGACAGAGCGAAGACGTCGCCTGCATATGCCGGTGACAGCGTGGCGCCGAACATCAAAAGCCCGCTTGCGCAAAGCGCGCGGCGATACGGACGCGCAATTGCGATCCTATTTTCTCCTTGAGTACGACGCGCCAAAATCATGTGCGCCGTTTCCTACTGGCCGCCGTCAAGGAAGATGTTGACCTGTACGGTGCTCTGAAAAACAACGCCGTTGCCGGTGTTGTTAAAAATTGTGGTGATGCCGCTATTGTTCTCAGCAACATTATTAGCGATCTGGCCGTTTACGGAATTATTCACTTCCACGTTGGTGACGTCGCCTTGCGTATCGTTGATATTGACGCCTAGGTCGGTGATATCGAAAGCGACGTTTGATCCGCCCGCAGCGTCGCGCATCATTCGCTCGTCCAGCTTAGCTTCCCCCGAAAATATATCGGCGGCCTCATGCGCTGGCGGCGCCATTTCGATCGCAGTCGCATCTTGCGGCGCCATCGCCGGCGCGATGTACGGCGCCGCGAACAGCATCCAAGCATTCATACCCATGATAGTCTCCCCAACTCAGAACTCACTCCGGAAAGTCGGCGAGGCGGCGTATTGCCGCCTCGCCATCTTCCTGGTCGCTTAGTTTGTAACTGAACCGACGTTGATCGTCTGCGAGTTCGCGAAGCTTCCAACACCCGTGTTGATGTTGTTGTTGAAAAGCCCGCGGTTGTCGGTGATCGTCGTATTATCGACATTACCGGTCGCGAAGGACGCCGTGCCGCCTGCGCCGCCATTTGCGTCGCCTGCGCCGAGAGCTTCGCCGCCGAAACCGCCCATACCGGCCGCGGCGCCGTTGGCGTTCACGTTAAAGCCGATATTTGAAACGGAAGAGGCGAGGGTCGTGTTGTTCAACTGAATATCGCCAATTGTCAGCTCGAAGTTATTCGAACCATTCGTTGAGTTATCCGAGTTGTTGATGGTCGCTGACGCATTGTCATGCGCAACAGCTGAACCATTGTCGGCGTCGTTGTTGTCCGAGTTATCGGAGTTGTCCACCGTGCCGCCGTCATTGGCCTGGTTGTTTCCGTCGCCAGTGATGTTCGCCTGATCGTCGGACGCCGTGCTGCCATTATTAGCGGCGGCGTCGTCAGCGTTCACTGAGTTATCAGAATTATCTGAATTATCGGAGTTGTCGGAATTGTCCGAGTTATCAGAATTATCCGAATTGTCGGACGTCGCCATCGATCCGTTTGAAGCGGACGCCGAACCATTGTCGTTAGTCGCCGTGTCGGCGTTTTGCGATCCGGTAATGGAATTGTCTGAATTATCCGAATTATCGGAGTTGTCCGAATTATCGGAATTGTCTGAATTGTCCGACGCGTCGGAATTGTCCGATTGATCAATCATGCTGGTGTCGTTGGCGGTATTGTTCGAGTCGCCAGTGACATTTGCCTGATCGTCGGACGCGGTGCTGCCATTGTCAGCGGCGGCGTCGCCAGCGCTTACGGCGTTGTTCGTGTTATCCGAGTTATCCGAATTATCGGAGTTGTCGGAGTTATCCGAATTGTCCGAGTTATCGGAATTGTCGGAATTATCAGACATATCCGTTGAGTTATCCGTCGTCGCCATCGAGCCGTTATTGGCCCCCGACGATCCGTTATCGGACGTATTCGCGCCCGTTTCCTGAGCGTACGCAGCGCCGCCAAACAGAAGCGCCGCCGTCGCGATCGATGTTAAGAGTTCTTTTTTCACAGTACTTTCTCCAACCGTGGTTAAACATAAAAGCCAACACACGCCCCCAAGACCCCCAAAATGAATCCAGGTACGGTTCAGCAACTCCAAAGGAAGCGAGAAACTCCCCGGTTAACTATGAGCAATCGATGTGCCAGTTCGGGACTATGTGACCAAGGGGGGCTATATGTCATTGACTTTGTTAAATTAATTTTGATCGAACTTAGCGACCGCTTATACGACGCGTCGAATTAGACTGTGCGAAAAACTGGAAAGTCGACCGAAAAACTGGTCAGTTAAGATGCATATGAGGTAAAGCGTAATGTCCTGTTAGAAAGGCGCTTTCGAGCATCAAGAATTTGCAATGCAGACCGAAAAAGCCTTTTGATCATGTGGTGCTAATCTGGAGCAATCCTGATCAACTTGGGTGGCCGACACACGCGCGCCGGTGCGGAAAATCACTGCCCGCCATCCCAATCATAAAAGAGATACGTTGGATCGGTACGCCATGAATATCGACGGCGCCATTCTTCGGAGGCAGCTATCGCCTTTTCGCGATCGCGCGCTCTGCGCCGGTAATCGGCGGCGCATTGCAGCAATTTCGCGTACTCGCCAAAAGTCGGCGAATTCTTGCTCGTGAAAATTTCCTCCATTGATGGCGAGTATCCGGCGAACCAATCACGCCGACTTGGAACGGTGGGCGGCGGCGGAAATTCATAGGGCCAGGCAGGTCGAGTTTTGGAACCGAGTAAACCCACGGGCTCTGCTTCAAGGCGCAGTTTCATTGGACTCAAAATGTTGGCGACAAATTTTGTTTGTGTGAAGCTCGGCACGGCATACGCAAACAGAAGTGATTTTAGAAAGATCGATGATATTATCAGCCCCAGGATAAAGACGCCTTGCGCGACTGTTTCAGTCTTATTCGAGAGTTCTCTGAATTGGATCAGCTGGAGCAGCCAGATCGCGAGCGCTAATACAAATGCCGCCACAAATAGTTGGAATGTTGAGAATTGTTCAAACCATCCGGCAATCCAGATGGCGGCAAATTCACAAGCAGAGAGGGTCGCGAGCGTGACAATAAAATACGACCAGAAGAGTAGTCCAAGCCCTAGAAGAAAGATTGTAAAAGGGGAGATCGCAGTAATACGACCATTTCGCCCTAAGCGAGCGCGTCTCATCCTTTGAAATTTGATAAATACGCCCATCGCCCCTCTCTGTTTTGAGATAAGGAGTCTGGCGCATATCTCAAGCAATTCGGCTTAAATCACTCCGGCAACCGGAACACGGCTCTCAGCCCGCCTTGGGGCGCGGTGTCCAGCTTAACTTCGCCGCCATGGCTGCGGGCGACGTCTCGGACGACGGATAAGCCGAGGCCGACGCCGCTGACATTTTGTCCGCGCGCTTCGTCAAGGCGCACGAACGGTTTGAAAACGTTGTCGCGGTCTTCGGGGGCGACGCCGGGGCCGTCATCGTCGATGATGAATTCGGTTGCGTCGTCGTCGCGGCGCACGGTTAGCCAGACGTTCGTCCCATATTTGAACCCGTTGCTCACAAGATTGGTGACGGCGCGCTTGAGCGCATTGCGCCGCGCCGTAATCGGCTGATCGCTCTCAACGGTCACAGCCAACGTGTTGCCGCCGCGCGCCGCGCCTGCTGCGATTTCATCGACAAGCTTTTTCAGGTCAATGTCTTTCAGCTCTTCTTCCGTGGACAGATCGCGGGCGAAATCGAGATAGGCCTCCAGCATCCGCTCCATCTCGTCCACATCAATCTTCAGCGCTTTGGTGTCCTCCGTTTCCGGTTGCATGGCGAGGGCGAGTTTCATGCGCGTCAGAGGCGTTTTGAGATCATGGCTCACTCCGGCGAGCATGGCGGTGCGCTGTTTCATGTGGCGTTTGATGCGCTCGCGCATGGCGATGAAGGCGCGTCCTGCGCGGCGGACTTCGGTCGCGCCAGTGGGACGAAAGTCCGGCGCGTCGCGCCCGCGCCCGAAGGCTTCCGCCGCGTTCGCCAGCTTGAGGATGGAGCGCACCTGATTGCGTAGAAAGATGATCGCCACCCATCCGATCAGCAAGGTGGCGATCACCAGCCACACAACGAAAATCGGGCCCGTTGTGGCGTAGACGCGATCTTTTAGCGGAAAGAAGACGAGATATCCGTCTTCAAGCTGCACACGGACTTCCACGTATGCGGGCCAGTTGACGGTGTTGACCCAGTAATCGCCGTCGAGCCGCTGATCGAGTTCCTTGTCGAGCGTCTTGTTGTAAAGATCGAGGATCGACAACTTGTCTTTTTCCGGTACTTTCTCACCGGGCTCGAAACGCACATTTAAGTCGAGATCTTCCAGCGAATAGCGCTCGACGGCGCGGCGCGCCTCCGGGGATTTTTGAACATCGTAAAGCCGCGTGACGAGCGCGATCTGCCCGGCCACATTCGCAGAGAGATTTTCAGAAACAAGCTCCCAGTGGCGGTCGAAGAAAGCATAGGTGACGATCGACTGTATGAGAAAGATCGGCAGAATGACGATCAGCACGACGCGCGCGTAAAGGCTCTTCGGCATATAACGGCGCAGCATGGTGGTTTAGTCCGGCATCAGGGCGTAGCCGACGCCGCGGATCGTCTGCAGATAAATCGGCGTGCGCGGATCATCTTCGATCTTCTTGCGAAGGCGCGTCACTTGAACATCGACAGACCGCTCCATGGCAGCGGAGGTTTGTTCGGCGAGCGCCGCGCGCGAGATCGCCTCGCCGGGTTTCTTCGAAAGCGCGCGCATGAGCGCCAGTTCGCTCGACGTTAACTTGACGAGGTCCTCGCCGCGCCGCAGCTCGCCGCGGCCGGGCGAGAAGCTGCAGCCGCCGAAGGTTAGCGTTTCGGTTGAGAGCGTTCGCGGCTGCGCGCGTTTTAAGAGCCCTTGCACGCGTAACAACAATTCGCGGGGCTCAAAAGGTTTGGAGAGGTAGTCATCTGCGCCGCGCTCCAGCCCCTCAATCCGGTCCTCAGGCAGCCCCCGCGCGGTCAGGAGCAGGATCGGCACGTTCGACGCTGCGCGGACTTTTTCCGTAAGGTCGAAGCCGTTGAGCCCCGGCATCATCACGTCGAGAATGAGGAGATCAAATTCCACGCCGCCCATTAGGTCACGTGCTTTTTCGCCGTTGGCGGCGACGGAGGTGCGATAGCCGTTTTCGGTCAAATAGCGTTTTAAAAGCGTGCGGATGCGGTCGTCATCGTCAACGATGAGAATGTGCGCGGCTTCTTCATTAACGGTGGGCATGCCGGCGGCGCTCCCTCTCTAGCGTAAGGCGTTGATTGCGCGGCGAGTATAGGCTGCGCCGGTCCATAAGGTAAGGATCACCGCAAGCCAGAAGACACCGGCCGCGATGGGACGCAACTCCGGGCCGCCAAGGCCGCCGGGCGCGGCCGCGATGAGAAGGCCGAGACCCACGAGCTGCACGGTCGTTTTCGCTTTGGCGAGCCCGGTCACGGGCAGGGCTACGCCCTTCGCCGCCAGCGCCTCGCGCAACCCGCCCACCAGAATTTCGCGCAACAGGATTGTGAGCGCGCCGGCGACGCCTGCGTCGTGGATGACGCCGTTGCGGGTCAGGAGCAACAGCGCGGCGGCCACCAGCAATTTGTCGGCGATCGGATCAAGCGCGGCGCCAAGGGCCGATGTTTCGCCGCGCGCGCGCGCCACCCACCCGTCGAGAAAGTCGGTGAGGGAAGCGATCACGAATATGACGAACGCCGCTTTCAGGCCCCATGCCGCATTGATGAAGAACATCGCCGCGAACGGTAGAATGAGAAGGATGCGTGCGGCGGTGAGAATATTGGCCATGGCGCGAGCCTATAGCATGGTTCTCGCGGCATGGCAGAGGGGTGTTGGCCAGAGGATTTAAGGACTTTGGCGTCAGCCCTCTTTTTTCTCGTCATTGCCCCAGAGCCGCTTCCACCAGGGGTCTTTCTTGGGCGGCTCGAAGGACTGGCCGGCGCCGCTCATTTTCGTGCGGATGTCGTCAATGTCCCAATTGGTGAGACGCGCAAGCGTTTGCGCTTCACTCTCAAAGCGTTTGGGCAGGCCGGCGCGATAGTCGTCCGCCGCCTTGCATTGGGCGTCGCCCTTATAAGGGTGACGCAAAACGTAGCGGCCCTGGAAATTCGACCGGTCGTTGGTTTCCTTGAACATCAGGTCTTCGGGGAATGTCTCGGCGTCATAGCTCACATGAAGACGCGTCACGAAGACATCCCGGGCGGCGCTCTTGCCGCCGCGGCGGTTTTGCGCGCCGTCGCCGACCCAGTAGACGCCAAGCTCGCGCAATTCATCGTCCGACAACGGATCAGCAGCACACGGATCGCACCAGTTCATGTCCCAGGCGTATTCAAGAAAGACCGCGCGGCCGTTTTCTTTCTTGGCGGCCGTCTGAAACATCGACTTATAGAAGTCGCCGAATTCGTCTTTCACGTAGAGCGGCACATCCATATTCGACGGCAGTTTGACGGTCCGATAATTTGTGGTCTCGACGCGTCCTTTGCGGGTCAGGGTGAAGGCGAACAATTCCTGTTTGCCGTCGGCGTTGACGGTGCCGAGGCGGATCGGGAGCATAAATTTCGGCGATTCAAATGCGATCTGCAGGGGGCGAAGATATTTAAGGCCCGTCTGCGCCTGCTCTTCGAGGTTCACTTTTGCGACGAAGAACTTCGTATTCTGTTTGATGTAGCTGTCAAGCGTGCGTTCCGCGCCTTCGGGAAGCTTATAGCCATTTTCTTTAAGCCAGATCGCAAGGCCGTCGGATTGGCCCGCGGAGAGAATCTGGATGTCATATTCGCCGACCGTGTATTCGGCCTCGATGGTGACGCCGAGGCTTTTTTCTTGTGCGGCCGCCGCTTCCGGCGCTCCTAAGCGTCGGGCCGTTACCGTAACCTGGTCATATTCGTAGCGCGTGCACGGATCTTCATCGAAATACTCCACTAGTCTCGGCGCCGAATAGGCGTCGAGATGGTCGATGATGGCGTTGTCCGTGACGTGTATTTGCTCTTCTTCGAGCACTACCGGCACGGGGATGACCATGGCGAATTCTTTGAGCTCGCCCTGATAATCGTTGGCCATGGTGATCACGGTGCGGTCGTCGTCGCGCATGATCACGACTTTGGACGCCTTGTTGAAGAGTTTGGTGTCCGCTTTGGCGACGTAGAAGCCGCAAAAGGCGATGGCCCCGCCGGCGGCGGAGATCGCTGCAAAGGCGGCGACGGTGGCGAAGAGGGTTTTTCTCAAGGACATGGGTGCTCTCCCTGTTTGATTGTCCGAATGGCGATTGGCGCCCCCGCGATGCGGATCGGCGCGGGCGCATCGCCCCACTGATAGCGCGAGGCCGGATTGAAAAATTCCATCACCGGGCGGACGACGCACATGATCGCGAGCGCGTAAAACAGCCCGTCCGTGATGAAGTAGTGATAGCTCAAAACATAGGCGAGGGCAGCGACGCTGGCGGAAAAGGCGGCCCGCGCAATTGCGCCGTCCGGCGTCGTCTTGGGATCGGAAATCATGAAGAAAGCGAACAAAATGAGCGCGCCGTTTTCCAGTCGCAGGAGCGGAATTGACAAAGGATCGCCCAGCCACAGAGCGCGCGCAAAAATCAGCGCCCCGAACGTTCCGAGAAAAACAAGCGGCACGTCGATGCGCGCCGCGCGATAGGCGACGAAGAAACCGCCGCCCGCCATGATCGCGGCGAGCCAGGTGGCGCTGCCCCACTGGCCCGGCGTCGTCCATACAAGGTCCGTGAACAGAACCATCGCCACGATGCCTAAATTCGCTGGATTAAAAAGATGTTTGCCGCCGAGCCGCGCCGTGAACTTCGAGCCGACGGCGATCGCAGCGGCCGCCATCAAGGGCCACACGGAATCAGCGCGCAGGAGGAGCGTCAAAGACAGCGCCGTGATCAACGGACTTTTGAAATCCGCGCGCGAGGCGATCATAAGCGCGCCGAGCCATTGCGTCGCGCAGGCGGCGAGAACGATACCCGCAAAATGGGGAAGCGGAATCTCAAACGCGCGCTGTGTAAGGCCGAACGTGAGAAGCGTTGTCAGCGCCGCGATCTGAAAATAGCGCGGGTCCCGGGGTAGGGCGAAGGTCGGCATAAAGCCGTCATTGGCGAGTGATTTGTCGCGGCTCACAATAGGCGCGGTTAAACCCCGAGACTAAGGCGAAATTCAGGTGGCTTGGGGTTCGTTGTGGGGCGGCGATCCGCTTGGCGCGAGAACGCGAACGAGCGCGCGAAGAAGACGCGATAGTGCGCGCTAAAGGTGCGCGGTCGTCGCCGGTCCTCTTACCGAAAGTTGCGACAGATGTTCGGAAAAAACACATCCGTAAATGGATTGGCGTTGCACCCGGCTGTCCGCCAGTCCCTCTCGCATGTTTCGACATCATCACCGCAGGCGGCGCAAATGGAAGCGCACGTCCTGGACGTCGCGGCCAGTTCGGTTAGCCGCACACCGACGGGCCTTGGCCGCGTCAAATCTTCCTCCGGGATTTGGGTTGATGCAGCGAGCTCTTCAGAGATATCGCGCGCTGCGCTTAAATCGTCGCTGCTCGACGGCAAGCGTGGCGGCTGATCCGCCAATGATGCACGCGTACTTGCATCGAATCGCGTCAATCTCTCGTAGAGCAAGGGGGTCTTTTCTGGTGCGATTGCGCGCTCACTGTTTAATTGCTCGGCGTGGGCGGCGGCGTAGAGGTCGAGCCCGACACTGTTGCGCAAGCACCCGTTCTGAATCGCTTCACGTGTCTTCGCCGGTAATTCAACTGTGCACGTGGCGGGGTCATCAAGCGGGATGCCAGAGTTCTCAGCACGCTGACAGGCGCTTGCGAGTTCGCGGATTTCAGCGACGAGCTTATTGCAATACGCTTTTTTAGCCAGCAGCGCCGCAAGCGCGCCTCTCAGTCGCCTTTCTCTGCCGCACAGAAGGCTGTGCCTCTTACATTGGTCGGGGATAACATTTCCGCCCCCTGATAAAATCTTCTGGCGGCGGTTTAAAATCTGTTTCAGCGCCTGTGTCGTGGGCGCAACGGAAAGTGCGCCGACGGCGTATCGGCTATGCGCCAGGTATGCGGCGGCGATGTCGTTTTTTCGCTCCCTCATCAATTTGCGAACAATGACATCGTGGATGGAGACGCCGGTTTCCTCATCTTCGAGCGCCTCCAGGAGGACGTAGGTCGCAGGCAGGTTTTCAGCGGCGAAATCGAGCTCTGATTCCAGCGGGTCTATTTCGGGGGCGTCTTGTGCGAATGTTTGTCCAAGGAAAGTAAGAATAGCGACGCTGACGACGGCGATAATGCGCATGGGAGTTCCCTCTCAAATGTGCGGCTTCGTTTATCTTACACGATCGCGCTGGCTACAGCACGCCTGCGTGAGGGTCTTTCTCCCGTTTACTGTTATCCAGATCACAAAGGATGTGCGCCGATTACCGGTGATAGAGGGTGGGCTCTTAGGGGATGATCGTCCAACTACCCGCCGTGGAAAAAATCATAAATGCGTTGCGCCAACGCATCCGAGACGCCTTCGACGACGGCGAGGTCTTCGGGCTTTGCGCGGGCGATGGCTTTGGCGGAGCCGAAATGATTGAGGAGGGCGCGTTTACGCGCCGCGCCGACGCCGGGGATGTCGTCCACTGGATTGGCGCTGATCGCTTTTTTCCGTTTTGCGCGGTGCGCGCCGATCGCGTAGCGATGCGCTTCGTCGCGTAATTTCTGAATAAAAAAGAGCGCCGCGTCCCGGGGCGGTAATGTAAACGGTTCACGCCCGATCATCACGACCTGTTCCCCGACGGCGCCAGCGGTGCGGTCGGCGCGTTTGCGGCCCTGTTCGTCTTCGCGCCGTCCTTTGGCGACGGCGATAATCGTCGGGCCGTCGGTTAGCGGATCAAGGCCGATCTCTTCCATCACTTCAATCGCGGATGAAAGTTGCCCTTTGCCGCCGTCAAGAATGATCAGATCGGGTTTAACGGCGTCGTCCTCTTCCTTCACGAGCCGAGACAAGCGGCGGGTCAGCACTTCGCGCATCATCCCGTAATCATCGCCGGGCGTCAGGCTTTCTTCTTTAATATTAAACTTCCGGTACTGATTTTTCACAAACCCTTCGGGCCCGGCCACGATCATGCCACCGACGGCGTTTGCGCCTTGAATGTGGGAATTGTCGTAAACTTCAATGCGCTCGGGCGGCGTTTCCATGCCGAGGACGTCGGCCAGCCGTTTCAGGCTCTTGCGCTGGCTGGCTGACTCCGCGAGCCGGCGACCCAATGCTTCGCGGGCGTTCATAGCCGCGGCGTCGACCACATCTCGTTTCTCCCCGCGCTGCGGCGTTGCGATGGTCACCTTGCGGTCAGCGCGCACGCTCAGGGCTTCTGCGAGCAACGCCGATTGCGGCGGCGTCACATTGGTCAGGATCGTGCGTGGCGGCTCGCGCGTATCGTAGAACTGCGCCATGAAGGCGTCGAGGATCGCCGCCGGCGCCTCTTCGCGGTCGTGGCGCGGAAAATATGCGTGGTTTCCCCAATTCTGCCCTGCACGGAAGAAAAAAACCTGCACACAGGCCTGACCGCCGTCGCAATGAATCGCGAAAATATCCGCCTCGCTTAATCCGGCGGTATTAATGTCCTGACTGCCCTGAATGTAGGTGAGGGCGCGGATGCGGTCGCGCAAGGCGGCGGCGCGCTCGAAGTCCATCGCCTCCGAGGCTTCCTCCATCTCCTTTGAAAGCGCCCGCTGAACGGTTTGGTCGCCGCCCTTTAGAAACGCCTTGGCGTCGTCTGTCAGCTTACGGTAATCCGCAATCGATATCAGATCGACGCAGGGCGCAGAGCAGCGCTTAATCTGGTGCAACAGACACGGCCGAGTGCGCGCTTCGTAAATGCTGTCGGTGCAACTGCGCAGGAGAAACGCCTTTTGTAGCGTATTCAACGTGCGATTGACGGCGCCGGCTGAAGCGAATGGGCCGTAATAGTCGCCCTTGCGTTTGCGCGCCCCGCGATGTTTCAGGATTTGCGGCGCCGCGTGATCCTCAGCAATCAGAATATAAGGAAACGATTTGTCGTCGCGCAGGATAATATTGTAGCGCGGTTTTAGCTGCTTGATCAGGTTGGCTTCGAGGAGAAGCGCTTCTGTTTCAGTGGCGGTGACCACGAATTCCATGGCGCGCGTCTCACCGATCATGCGCATGATCCGGTTCGAATGTCCGCCGGATTTGGCGTAGTTTGAAACGCGGTTTTTCAGATTCTTCGCTTTGCCCACATAGAGAACGTCGCCGTCAGCCGCGAGCATGCGGTAAACGCCCGGCTTGCCCGGCAGCCGCGTGACCTGATCAGCAATCAACGCCGCCCCGGTGAGGGCGGGTTCTGCGTTGTTTTCAGACTGCTTTTCGGGCTCGGTCATGGGGTTTCTTAACGGGGTTTTACCAGCTTTGGCCATATTCTGACGTTTGAAGGCGGGATGACAGGCAAGTGTGGCTGCATGCGTTTTTTGCAAGTCTATAGCGTCGAAAGAGCAATCTGCGGCGGTTTTTTTCTCCTCGTTCTCGTGGCGGGCGTCGCCCTATGCGCGTTTGTGGCGCACGATTTCACGCGGGCGCGCGAGAGTCTTTCCTGGCCGACAGCCGAGGGCGTGCATTTCGAGACGGCGCGCGGTGTGCGCTACGCTTACGCGTGGCGGGGCCAACATTAGGTGTCGTCGCGCGCGCGATTTTTCACCGGCCCTGCGAGCGGTCACGGCGTTTTCGGCGAGCCGCAATGTCCGGCCTGCATTACGGAAGTTCGCCTGTCTCCAGAGAACCCGAATGTGTCGGTGCTTATCCCCGGCGCCTTCCGGTCAACGTTCGCTTTCTTTGTGGCGTTCAGCGGCGTGTTGATTTTTGTCGGCGGCGGGGGTGTCGCCCGCACCTTCGCGGCGGCCGTTGAGGCGCCGGAAGCGGCGGGCGAACCGCTCACGCCAGCGCAGGACCCTCTTTACAATGACTAGACCTTTGACCGGATGATGGTGACACCCGCGGCGCGCGCTTCGGGCATGGCGTCCGGTTTCGCGACGCTGATCGTCACCGCCCGCACCATCGGATGATCAAGCGCCATGTCGGCGATGCGTTCGGCCAGCGTCTCCACCAGTTTAATGTGCCCCTCAGCGATGATGTTTTTAACGCCTTGCGTCAGGCGATTATAACAGACCACATCGTCAAGGCGGTCCGACATCGGATCTTCCGGTTCAATGACCTCGATATCAAAATCGATGACAACCGGCTGTGGCGCGCCCTGTTCGTGGTCGTAGCAGCCAATATAGGCGTCAAGCCTGAGGTCGCGGACAAAGATCTTCCGCACCGTCGCATTCTTGTTTTCCGCCATACGCCTACTCGTTGATCATCACGTCCGGCGTCTGCCAGGCGAGATGTTGGCCGCCGTCCACCGCGATCATCTGGCCGGTCACGGCGCGTGCGTCAATAAGATAAGAAAGAGCGCCGCAAATATCGTCAGGCGTCGCGCCATGACCGAGCACCGTCGCTTCGTTTTGCTTGCGCCAGTCTTCTTCCGATTGCCGTGTGTTGCGCATGGTCGGGCCGGGGCCGATCGCATTAACGCGGGTACCGGCGGGACCGAGCGCCTGCGCCAGCGTTTGCGTCAATGTGAGAAGGGCGGCTTTCGACAAAGTGTAACTCAGGAACTGCGGCGTCAGTTTCCAGACGCGCTGGTCGATGAGATTGACGATCAGATTGTTGGCGTTCGCGGGCGCCTGGGCGGCGAAGTCCTGCGCCAGCTTTAAGGGCGCGCGCAAGTTCGTTTCTATGTGCGCGTCCCAGCTATCGCGCGTCATCGTGTCGATCTCATCGGGTTCGAACCGCGAGGCTGAATTAACGAGAAGCGAGATCGGGCCAAGAGCGCTCGACGCGGCTTTAATGAGTTTGGCGGTTTCTTCTTCTTTCGAAAGGTCCGCCTGCAACGTCACCGCGTTACCGCCGTTCGCCGTGATCGCGGCTGCGACGTCGTCCGCTTTTTTCGCGGATCGGTTATAGTGAATGGCGACGGCGTAACCTTGCTCGCCTAGACGAAGCGCCATCGCCTTGCCGAGCCGGTCGCCCGCTCCTGTCACCAGCGCTGTTTTCATCGGTTAAATCCCGGACGCCGCCGCAAGCGCGGCAATGAATGCGATATACGCCACGGCGAAGATCAACCCGGAGAGCCGACCGATATCTTTCCGGGTGAAGATATATAAGGATACGGCAATCGCCGCAGCGATCATAACCGGCAAGTCGAACGCCAACGATTTCGGATCAAAGACCGCGCCGCCGGCAAGACCCGCCGCGCCGCCGACTGCGAGCAGATTAAAGATGTTGGAGCCGACCACGCCGCCGATCGCCACATCCGATTTCTTGTGGAAGGCGGCGGCGACCACGGTCGCCAACTCGGGCAATGATGTGCCGAACGCAATAATCGTCAGACCGATCAACTCATCGCGCACGCCGAGGTTGGCCGCCAGCGCTGCGCCATTGTTGACGAGAAGGTTGGCGCCGAGGGGCAGGCCGATTAGCCCGGCGATCAAGAAGAGAATAGTCTTCCAGCTAACCCCGGAGGTTTCTGAATATTCCGCTACTTCATCAAGCAAATGGTCGTCGCCGCCGCTCACCGCGCGCACCCACATATAACCCACATAGGTGACTATGCCGCCAAAGAGGATCGCGCCCGCCATCGGATCAATGGCGCCGCGGAAATAAGCGAATGCGGCGAAGGCTGAAGTCGCCGCGAGCATTACGACGGCGTGGCGGCGCAGGCCGCTCACATGGGTCGTAATCGGGTAAATGATCGCGGGGAAACCGAGCACCAGCCAAATATTGGCGATATTGGAGCCAACAATATTGCCGAGCGCGATTCCGGCTTTATCCGAGATTACCGCCTGCACAGTTACGACCAGCTCTGGCGCTGATGTGCCGAATGCGACAATGGTTAGGCTGACGATTAGCGCTGGAATGCGCAAGGCGGTTGCAAGGCCGACCGCGCCCCGAACCAGAAGGTCGCCGGAAATAAGAAGAACGGCTAATCCGAGAATGATTAGCGCAATCGCGATTTCGGTTTCCATAGCGCCCCTTGTGAAGTGCGCATCCGACTGGGATTCAGACGCGAGCGCAAGATCGCGCTTTGATAAGCAGAGATGGCGTCACCCATCGTCAAACGCAAGCGCAAGGTGCGTTGCAGTGCGAAAAATCGACGGTTTGGGCGTTTGGCGCAGACCGGAGGTGGTTAGTCGATCCGACCTTTCTCAAGCAGGTTGAGGGCCGCGAAAAAGGCGATGAAGATAAGAATTGTATATACAGCCGACATATCAGTTCCTGAATTGTCCCTTTTTTGGCGGGCGCGCGCCTGACCGTTACATAGGACGCGCCGCCGGACGCGTCACCCTTAAATTAGCGCCAATTATGGCCGCGTGGTCCAATTGCGACGATGCGTCACGAATTCGACTGAAAATTTCCCCCCGTGCGCCGCGAGCGCGAACGCCTGTCGCCGTAATGCAGGTCCAAATCAGCGCCTGGGTCGAACCGGGCTGAGGGGCCAGTAAGGGAGAGTTTCACCCAATGCGTACATATTCTATTGCGGCCGCCGCGGATGCGGGGCTTTCCATCGTCATTCGCGACAGCGGCCGCTGGCTCCTTGCGGGACTGTTTATTGTCATCCTGGCTTTGACGCCGGCGAAGGCGAACGAGCCGCGCCTTGTGACGCCGGATGAGGCGACCATGGGCGCCTTGCTTTTCGAATCAACTGAGCCCGGGCGTTACGTTGAAGCCCCGCGCCTCGCGACCGATGTGGACATTTCGGTATCAGGACCGATTGCCCGCACGCGCGTCACGCAGCGGTTTGAAAATATCACGGACGGATGGGTCGAGGGGATTTATGTCTTTCCGCTGCCTGACGAAGCCGCCGTCGACGCCCTCAAAATGCAGATCGGCGACCGGTTTATCGAAGGCGTCATTGAAGAGCGGAAGAAGGCCAAAGCGATCTATGAAGCCGCGAAAAAGGCCGGCAAGAAAGCGAGCCTTCTCGAGCAGGAGCGGCCGAACATTTTTACAAATTCGGTGGCGAATATCGGCCCCGGAGAAACCATTGTCGTGCAGATTGAATATCAGGAAAATATCAGCCTGGAGAATAACGAATTCTCTTTGCGTTTTCCCATGGTCGTGGCGCCGCGCTTTCATCCGCCTGCGGTCATTCAAAATGTCAGTCTGGGCGATAATGGCGGATGGGGCGCAGCCGACCCGGTTCCGGACCGTGCGCGCCTGACGCCGCCTGTTTTGCACCCCGATAATGGGCCGATTAATCCGGTTTCGCTGCGCGTGAATATTAATGCGGGCTTTCCCATCGGCGAGATCACTTCAAGCTATCACAAGATTGCGGTCGATCGCCGCGAGCCTGACAAGGCAAGTCTTGTTCTGTCGGAGGAAGAAACGCCCGCCAATCGCGATTTCGAGTTGCGGTGGACGCCGGCGTCAGGCGCCGCGCCGTCAGCGGCTCTTTTCAAGGAGCTCATTGACGGCGATCCCTATTATCTCCTGATGATCACGCCGCCGGCGCTCGACGCACAAGCGCAGCGTCCGACGCGCGAAGTAACGTTCGTGATCGACACGTCCGGGTCGATGGGCGGTGAGTCGATCCGGCAAGCGCGCGACAGCCTCGCCCTGGCCCTGAACCGCCTGAAGGCGGGCGACGCGTTTAACGTTATCCAGTTCAACTCCGTGACGGATCAACTCTTTGCGCGCCCGCAGCCCGTGACTGACGCAAATTTGCGTGCTGCGCTGCGCTATGTGGCCCGGCTTGAGGCCACTGGCGGCACGATGATGTTGCCGGCGTTAAAGGCGGCGTTGCGCAGGGGTATCGATCACAACGGACGTCTGAGACAGGTGATCTTTCTCACTGACGGCGCCATCGGCGACGAACAGCAACTGTTCGAGACCATCGCCGCCGCACGCGGGGATGCACGGATTTTCACCGTCGGGATCGGCTCCGCGCCGAATTCGTTTTTCATGTCGCGCGCCGCCGAGTTGGGGCAGGGCGCATTCACCCATATCGGCGCCGTGTCAGAAGTCGCCATGCGCATGGGCGCGCTCTTTGAAAAACTTGAAACGCCGGCGATGACTGATATCGCCGTCGCATGGCCTGACGGCGTGCAAGCGGAAACCTGGCCGTCGCCGATACCGGACTTGTATCAGGGCGAGACCTTGATCGTCGCGGCGCGCGCCGACAGTGAGCGCGGCACGCTCTGGGTTTCCGGCGTTGAAGGCGGCCAGCCATGGAAAGCGGCGTTGCCGCTCGAAGGCGCGGCGGCGCGCGCCGGCGTCTCCAAGCTCTGGGCCCGGAAGAAAATTGCGTCTCTGGAGCTCGCGCGCGTGCGGCCCGGCGCGGATCGTGAGGCGCTCGATAAAGGCGTCCTCGAAGTGGCGCTCGCCCACAGCCTGATCAGCCGCGTCACGAGCCTTGTTGCGGTCGATGTGACGCCGTCGCGACCGGCGGAAGAAGAGGTCGTCTCAACAGCTGTTCCTCTCAATCTGCCCGCAGGCTGGGATTTCGACAAAGTATTCGGCGAGACGCCGGCGCCGCTGCAACGCAAAGCGTCGTTCGCGCCGCTCGTTAGATCCCGTCTCGCGCTCGCCGACACCGCCGCCGCACCGGCTGGACAGGGCGTGCGCGGCGTCACCCTGCCGCAAGGCGCGACGCTCGCCGGCGCCAAGATGATCAACGGCGCCGCATTACTCCTGCTGGCGCTGACCCTTCTCATCTTCTTCCGTCCGCATGCGTTTCTCTGGCGGGCGAAGAAACAGCGCGACGACGAATGATCTTCCCCGGGATCATCCGTCAACTGCCGATGCAGGCGCTGGTGAGCGGCGCGGGCTTGCGGACGTCTCCCCGCAAGCTCGCGCTACTTTTACTGATTGGTCTCATCGCCGCAGCGGGCGCGGCTGAGTTCGCGGGCGGTCTTTACATCAAAGGCAAGGCCGAAATGGCGCAGTTGTTGTTAGCGCGCGCCTGGACCCGCACCCTTGAAGGCGAGGCCGCCGCAAAGCCGTGGCCATGGGCGGATGTGTGGCCGGTGGCGAAAGTCACCGCACCGCGCCTCAAAAAGTCGGCGATTGTCTTGTCCGGCGCCAGCGGTCAGGCCATGGCCTTCGGACCGGGCCTGATGGCGGGCGCTCCGGCGCCGGGCGAGCCGGGGCTCGCTATTATCGCGGCGCATCGCGACACGCATTTTCGTTTCCTGAAAGACGTTGTAGCCGGGGATCGGATTGACGTGGTCAATGAGATGGGGAAGCAAACATCCTTCGTCGTCACGGGTACGAAAATAGTGCGCGCCGACCAATCCGGCCTCGTCTTCGATGGTGATGAACCCCGCCTTGCGCTTGTCACCTGTTGGCCGTTTGAGGCGACGCGGCGCGGGGACCTCCGCTTCGTTGTTTTTGGCGATATCGAGAATGGTTAATGGATACTTAACCGCATACGAACAATTTTACGGACCTCTAACACCGCAAAATCACGATCTCCGCCTAACATTCTCGTAAGTCTTTGACGACGGATGGATCATGTTAAGCGAAGTGTCAGAACTTTTCGACGGCGTCACCATCGCGCCCCCTTCAGATCGGCGGATGGCCCGGCGTCTTGAAAACGCCTGGACGCGCAGCGCGAAAGGGCGGTTCCCGTCCTGGCGCGAGATGCGCGCCATCGATCTTGGCGAAGACTGGAACTGGTCGTTTGTTGTCGATCTAAAGAAAAGCATCGGTTTTCCGTACTTCATTTATCTTGGCCAAAATCTCGCAAAGCTCTCCGACGTTTATCTCAGCGGCGAGCCCGATTGGACGATGTCGCTTCTCGACCGCGCTTCGCTCGACATTAAGGCCGCGGTAAAAGCGCAGGGGCCTTTTCATCGGGATGATGAGTTGGTGTTGTGCGATGGGCGGCGCATTTTGTTCCGCTCCATGACGGCCCCGCTCGCCGATGACGGGGAGACGATTTCCCACGTTTTTGGCGTCGCTAGCGGAAGATTTGCGGACTGATCGAAGATTTAAACCGACCTGCTTCTGCAAATTACTTTCATTACAGAGTAACAACACGCTGTGACTGACATCACAGGTCGACTATGAATTTTTTGGCGGCTTCCTCTTATGCTGTTATGCTTCAAAATCTCTAATCATTAGAGGGGGAGAAATCGACATGGCGAAAAATTTGGCGGCCGTCCTTTCACTTTCATTTCTGTTGGCGGGTTGCGGCGGCGGCGACCCGGGGTCGTCCCAAGAGATTGATGAACTGCGCGCTGAAAATGAAAAGCTTGAAGCGAAAGTCGCGGACCTGAAGGCGAAGGGACGCGCATCCTCCATATTTATGGACTCAGCGCTTAAGGATTTTTTCGAAGCGGACGAGTTCTGGGAGAATACCTATGATGTGGGATTCTCCAACTGTTCAAATACATGTACGGACACCGCAAAAGCACGCCGGGAAAACTGCGAGGATCAATCGCCGACAAGTCAGTGTATGCGCGACGCGACCGACGCCGCCAATGCCTGCATTCGGCAGTGTTTCGATTCGCACGGACCTGACGGACTTTAGTCGGCGATATTTAACCGTGAACCCATCAGGAAACCTGTTGCAGGTCTCCTGATCAGTCCATGGTCAGGACGACTTTGCCCTTCGCCTTGCGAGTCTCGATGACTGTCAAAGCGTCGGCCGCTCTTTCCAGCGGAAAATGATCGGTGACGTGCGGCTTTATCTTACCGTCCGTATACCATTGGAATAACTCGGCTACATGCGCCGCATTGCGCGCCGGGTTCCGCATCGTGAACGCGCCCCAAAAGACGCCGACGATCTGGCAGCTTTTCAATAGCGTCAGGTTCAGCGGAATTTTTGGAATGCCTGCGGGGAAACCGACCACCAAAAACCGTCCCTCCCAGGCGAGCGCCCGGACGGCGGGTTCTGCGTAATCGCCGCCCACCGCGTCATAGACGACGTCGGCGCCTTCGCCGCCGCACAGCGCTTTTATCTGTGTTGAGAGTTCTTTTTGCGCGGCGCGGTCCAACTCGCCGGTTGGATAAACGAGCGTTTCGTCGGCCCCGAGTTCTTTGCAGAAGGCGGCTTTTTCTTCTGATGAGACGCCCGCGACCACTTTTGCGCCCATGGTTTTGCCAAGCTCAATCGCCGCTGCGCCGACGCCGCCAGCGGCGCCCAAAATAAAGAGCGACTCGCCGGGTTTGATCGCAGCGCGATCCTTCAATGCGTAGTGAGACGTGCCGTAGGTCAACATAAACGCCGCTGCTTCATCGAACGGCATGGCGTCTGGAATTTTGTTTGTCTTCGGCGCATCGGCGATGAAGTGCGTGGCGAAACCGCCATTGATCCCGCCCGCGAGAACGCGGTCGCCAACGTTGAGCGTATCGACCCCGTCGCCCACGGCCTCGACGACGCCCGCCACTTCGCCGCCCGGCGCAAAAGGGCGGGGCGGTTTAAACTGATAAAGATCGCGAATGATCAGCGTATCGGGAAAATTGACGCCAGCGGCTTTGACGGCGATGCGTACCTGACCGGGACCCGGATCAGGCGTCTCCAACTCCGTTAGTGCGAGAGTTTCCGGTCCGCCGGGGCTATTGCTCATCATTGCTTTCATGGGCGATTTCACCTGTCACTTGGCCTTTAATTGGGATTATGTAGCGCGATCACCCTACGCTTGCTTGCGTAGCGCATAAACGAAAAATAACAGCGCCGCTTCTAGCGATCAAAGGCGATCACTTGGCTCGGATGCTAAGCTTCCAGTTCGATTAGCTGAATGAGATTGCCGCAGGTATCGTCGAATACGGCCATTGTGGCGCCGCCGGCTTTCATCGGCGGTTGCGTGAAATGGACGCCCGCGTCCCGAAGTCGTTTCACCTCAGCGTCGATGTCGTCAACGCTGAATGCGGTGAAGGGAATGCCGTCGGCCACTAGCGCTTCCTGAAAAGTGCGCACCGCGGGGTGTTCATTCGGCTCCAGCCCCAACTCCACCCCGTCAGGGTCATCGGGAGAGACGACGGTCAACCACCGGTGCGCTCCAATCGGAATATCGTGCTTAACGACAAAGCCCAATTTCTTGGTGTAGAAGTCTAGGGCCTTTTGTTGATCCTCGACGGAAACGCTTTTGATGTACATTTTCATTTCGTACCCCTTTTAAAAAATGGCTGCAGCCACGGCTTGATCGTGTCATTCAGGCAAGCGGCCGTCAGCGAATGAACTTTTGTCCGCCCACGCCATGACGTGCTGATCAATCCCGCTTCCTCAAGTGTTTTCAGATGCCGGGTGACAGCTTGCCTCGTCAACGTTACGGAATGCTCCTCGAAAAGGCGCGCGCATACCTCAAACAGGCTTTGATCGTTCCGCTTTCTCAGCTGATCCAGGATCAAAAGCCGTGTGTCGTCGCCGAGCGCGCGGAACAGTGTGCTAAGGGTCGGATCGAACGGAACGCCCATGCCTCATTATGCAACAAAAATGTTGCATGTAAACAGGCGAGGGCGAGATTTGGGAGGCGACGTTCTGTTCCGGCGCCTAGGCAGGCGCGGACAGTGAGCCGCAATCTCAAAGCCCGAAATGGCGAGGAATTGCCGTTATAAGACCCTCAGTTGGCGTGAGCAAAGACGCAAATGCCCATTGACGTTTTGTCAACGACAGGAAATTTATCATGTCTTCCAAGTGTTCATTGCTCGCAGGCGCATTGGAGAAAAAATGGGTTTGAAGAAAAAACTCGATAAGCTTAATCGCCTGGATCAGACGATCGATCGTTTCATTGAGCGCCTTTTTATCCTCGCCGCATTTTTGTTTGGCGCCTGGTTCGTGTGGTCAATGCTAAGCGTGACGGAACTAGGCCTTCTTCTGCGATTGGGCGGATCATTTATTGGCGCAATTATATGTGCACTGACGATGTGGCTCTTTTGGTATTTTTCAAGACTACTTATGTGATCGGTTCCACCGGTTACACGATATCCGGATTAAGCGAGCGTTGACGAATATAGCACGTGCGTTGGCGACGGCGTCCTAGGGCCCGGACCCATGAAATAATTTGCGCCGAGTGCGAAGCGTGATTCAGAGTTTCTAAAGGGAGACCATTGATGAGCAAGCCTTTTTTCTGGCTGACGAATGAGCAGTTCGCGAAAATTGCCCCGTATTTGCCGACTGACACGCGTGGCGTTGCGACGCCGAAGAGCGCCTCCAAATGAACAGTTTGTTTTATTTTTTCATGAAGTCATTTTACTGACAGCGAAATAATTCAGTAAAAAATTACGAAACTGCGAATAAGACGATTGAAGAAAACTTCATGCTTGGATCTTCGCCTGGACGGGGAGTTCCGACGGGTTGATATTTCCTAACAAGGGCGAGAGGAGAGGGAGCGGGCCTGTCGATGCACGCGACGAGCCAATCGTCGCCACGATCAGCGCTTCGCCTACGCGCCTTCGGCGCCGCTTCCTAAAGAAAACGACGTGGTGCACCGCACCGCGCGCAGCTTCGTCGGCGATCATGACTTGCTTATAGCCGTGATCTTATTCATGATTCCACACGGCATAATTGAAAAGCAATGACGGGCGCGCCAGCGGCCGATGGGAGTGGCGGATGATCAGACTTATTCTTGGCGTCGGGGCCGCGGCTTTGGCCGGATGCGCGACGGTTGTGAAAGTGACGCTTGAAGATCGCTTTCAGGCGATTGGCATCCCCGAAGGAACGGCGGTGTGCATGGTTGAGGATCTCGATCAGCGTCTGACCGACGACGATTTGCAGGATCTCGCCCGCTACTCCTTCAATGTTGCGCGGCAGGACTCCACCTTCGGCGCCGTGCGTGAGCTGATGAATATCGACAATCCGCGCGCCGTCACCGCCATCGGCAAGTCTGCGGCGGGCTGCGTCACCGGGTTTCGCCTGTGAGCGCGCAGGAGGGAGCAACAGCTCCCGTTTTGAAAGACTCGAGTGGTGCGTATCGAGTGTACGCTCTCCTCATGTTGACGGCAGTCTACACATTCAATTTCCTCGATCGACAAATAAT
>JBCAXE010000007.1:0-111075 GCA_038534195.1 Pseudomonadota bacterium | reverse complement strand
TTTCCTTGATCACTGCGCTCGGATTTGGCCTGACCATGGGCGTTCATACGCGCATCGATGAAACCATGGAGACGATTGTCGCGGGCGCGCGCATCGGCAACGTCTATGTGAACCGGAACCAGATTGGCGCCGTTGTAGGCGTCCAGCCCTTCGGCGGCGAAGGTCTTTCCGGCACGGGACCGAAAGCCGGCGGACCGCACTATGTCTCGATGCTGACGAAACGATCCCCCTGCGATGGCGACGGGCAAATCCTTATCAACGATATCCCCATGGACCCTTCCGTGGATTTGGCCATCGTTAAGTTGGCCGGTCACTATCAGGAATGGAGCAACCGAAAAGACAAGGTCGCGCTTTTCGAAGAAGCCGCGGCAATCTCCAAAGGCGACGCCCAACACGACGCACAGCACGGCGCCCACGACACGCTCGCCAAGGCGGCTGCGCTTTACAAAGAGCATTTTGAGGACAGCCTCGATCTGCCCGGCCCTACCGGCGAAGCGAACAGTCTGCGTCTGCGCGGACGCGGATTCGTCTTGTGTCTCGGGGGCGCGCCGGGCGCGTTCGTCGATCAGGCCGCGATGGCGCTCGCTGCCGGGAACTTCATTATCGGCGATTTCGACCGTATCTCGCCCCTGCAAGATGCGCTTGGCCGGGTGGGCGTCGATGTCGCCATCGATGTGGACCTCTCCCAGCGCGTGCCGGAAGAGCTGCTTTTCAACAAGCGCCTCGCCGCCGTTGCGTTCGACGGTCGCGATGAAAGCGTAACGGCGTTGAAAACCATCCTCGCCCGCCGAGCCGGCGCCATCATTCCGATTCTTTCAGCCGCAGACGCCCCATGGCGCTACGCCGTTGAGCGGACGTTAACCATCAACACCACGGCGGCAGGCGGCGACGTGCGACTTTTGTCGTTGCCGGAATAAGGGCTATTCTGGTCCGAATAAGACGCAAAAACAGGGGTCTACCGCACGAGGGCGGCGCTTCACCGCGCGGCGGCTTGTCAGAACGGGAGACTTGAGGCTTTTAAATGGCTGAAAGAACAAGAGACACTATGGCCACCTTAGATCTGGACGCGGGAAAACAGGGACCTTTCATCGAAACCACGGGGCGCTCGCGCCGTGCGATGAACTGGTTCTTCGCCGACAAGGACCGCATGTTCTGGATATTTCAGGCGGCGGGCTGGCTCGGCTTCTTTTTTCTCCACGTCTTTTCGGTCTCCACAGTGCTCGCCGGGCGCACGCCGGAGTCTCTCACCTACTCCGCGACGTCCGCGCTTGTGGGGTTCCTGACCACCAGCATTCTCTTACGGCCTGTCTTCCGCTTCGCGCGCAAACAAGGTCCGATCACCATGCTGATGATTGCGGGCCTCGCGATCGGGATCATGACCCTCGCCATGGCCGCTATCAAAGTGCAGGCCTTCATCCAGATTTTTCCAACCGGCGAAGCCTGGGTGCGCAATCGCGGCGCCCTAATGGGCACGGATAATTTCCTGCGCATTCTGGTGCCGGATATGCCCGTCAATCTCTTTTTGCTGATGTCTTGGGCCGGGTTTTATTTTGGGATAAATTATTATCTCCGCCTGCGCAATGAAAGCGAACGCGTGTTGCAGTCAGCCCGGCTCGCCGATCAGGCGCAACTCAAGATGTTGCGGTACCAGCTCAACCCGCATTTCCTGTTCAATACGCTGAACGCGATCTCCACGCTGGTGATGGAGAAAGACGGCCGCCAGGCCAATGAAATGCTCACGCAATTATCTTCGTTTCTGCGGTATTCACTCGACAGCGACCCTTTGCAGAAAACGACGCTCGCCGAAGAGCTGCGCGCTCTTGAGCTTTACCTCAATATCGAACGAACGCGTTTCGGCGAACGGTTGAACTTCACCCAGGCGATCGATCCGGATACGACCGACGCCATGGTCCCCTCACTAATCCTTCAACCGGCGATCGAGAACGCTATAAAATATGCCATTGCGTTGATGGTCGAGGGCGGCGAAATCCGGATTACCGCGAAGAAAGAAGGCGACTGGTTACGCCTGCAAGTCTGCGACAACGGCCCCGAGGCGCCAAACAAGCCGGAGAAGATACTTTCGAAGAAGACTGGAAATGGCGTCGGGTTGATCAATATGCGCGAACGTCTTCACCATCTCTACGGAGAAGACTGTTCCTTCGAGCTTTGCAAGTCGGACATGAACGGCTTGTGCGTGGTCATGAAAATTCCATTTGAAATACGGAACACGGTATGAGCGATAGTGAAAAAATCCGGGTAATGATCGTCGATGACGAACCGCTCGCCTTGCGCGGGATGCGGTTGAGGCTCGGCGAATTCTCCGAGGTCGAGATCGTCGACGAAGCGCCGAACGGGCGCGAGGCGGTTAAAAAAATCAAGGAACATAATCCGGACCTCGTCTTTCTCGATATCCAGATGCCGGGCCTTGACGGGTTCGGCGTCGTGCGCGCGCTGCTTGGCGGGCCTGCGCCGCTGATCATCTTTGTAACAGCGTACGATAAGTTCGCCATCGACGCCTTTGAAGCGAACGCCCTCGATTATCTCGTAAAACCCGTCGAAGAGGAACGCCTGAAGGATGCGATCCATCGTGCGCGGGAAGCTATTAAATCACGCGCGGCGTCGAACCGTGAGTCGCGGCTCGTGGAAATGCTGGCTTCGCTGAGCCAGGATGAACGCGACAAGATCAAGGACCTGATTGACGATCCGGACTGGACGGAAAAAGAACGTTATGCGGAAAGGATCAGCTTCAAGGACGGATCGAAAGTCGTTGTCCTGAACGCCGACGATATCGAATGGATTGATGCGGCAGGCGATTATATGTGCATCCATGCGGGTGGAAAAACGCATATAATCCGTGAGACCATGAAGACGCTGCAGCAACGCCTCGACCCTGCGCGCTTTCAGCGCGTCCATCGCTCCGCAATCGTCAATGTCAGCAAGGTGAAAGAGCTGCACCCCCACTCGAACGGTGAATACTTTTTGATCCTTGAGAACGGCAACGAGCTTAAACTTTCGCGCTCTTATAAAGATGTCGTGGCGCGGTTTCTCTAGCACCTGCAGACCGCGTGCGATCAATTAATTCCGATATTTGGCTAAAGACGGCGCGGCTTGATATCAGGCCGTTAACACTTGACGATCTCGATCAGCATCAGGCGCTGACAAATGACGAAACACTGGCGCGCAACGCGTCGCGGTTGCCGTTCCCATACACGATGGACGACGCCCGGGCATTCCTGACCATGAAGATCAACGCATGGACCGACGGCGAAGAATTCGCCTTTGGCGGCTTCGCGGGCGCGACGCTGATCGGTCATGCGAGCCTCAGGCTTTTACCCGAGGGCTGGTCGCTCGGCTACGACACGCACCGCGATCATCGCGGCGCCGGATACGCTACTGAGCTTGCGCGTGCGGTCTGCCAGTTTGGCTTTGATCGACTTGAGACGCCGGAAATTCGCGCAGGCCACTATGTCGATAACCCCGCATCAGGCGTGGTGTTACGCAAGCTTGGGTTTCAAGCAACAGGCGAGCGCGTCTCTGTTTTCTCGAAGGGCCGCGATTGTAAGGTCGAGAGCATCGAATACGTTCTCCGCAGAGATGACTTCCAGCCAACCGCTAATCCGACGGATATTGATCCACGAGCGCAAGGCGCGGAATAGTCTGTTTGCGGCCGATAATCGCGCCCGGCGCAATCACCGCATTTGCGCCAATGCGAACGCCGTCGCCTACAAGGGCCCCAAATTTGTCGACGCCCGTGACGACTTCAACACCGTCATGCTCTATACGGATTTCCTTATCGGCTAACTCGTTTCTATAATTTGCGATGATGGCGCCCGCCTCCACATTGACGTTGGCGCCCAAAATCGAGTCGCCGACGAAATTCAGATGCGCCAGTTTTGTCTGTTGAAATAGAATACTCGTTTTGAGTTCAGCGCCCGGCCCAATAATGCAGCCGCGATCAAGAAAAACGCCGCCCCGCAAATATGCGCCGGCCGCAAGGAAGCAATCCGGACCGATAATCGCAGGGCCTTTGATTACCGCGCCGGCCTCGATCGTCGCGGAGTCATGAACTGCGGCATCGCCATCGATCGAAAACTCTTGGCCTAAGGTTGCCAGCAGTTGAGCTATAATATCTACGAGCTGTTGGGTGATCAGCCACGGCGCCTTGTCCAAACCGGCGAATGGCGATGATCGCCATGCGCCAATGAATTGCGCTGGCGTAATGGGGTGAGGCGCCGACAAGCCGCTAAAAACCTGGCGGCTGTTGCGCGGCGACGCCGAGCGCCGCTTCGAGCTGGCGTCCGATTGCGATAATCTTGCCCTCCTGAAAAAGGTCGCCCCAAAGGCTGACGCCCCGCGGCGTGCGGAATGTCTCCGCGCCTTCTACGGGCTGTTCGCTATTGCCAAAACGCGTCCGGTTCGGTGTCTGTGCATAGCCGGCGCGCAACGCAAGCTGCGGATGGCCGGTGCAGTTTGTGGCCAGCAACGCGCCCCCGGCATAGTGCGGCCCGATCAACGCATCAAATCCCTCAAATGCTTCAGACATCTCGATCATCAGCTTGCGCCGTAATCTATCAATCTGAACGTAGTCGACGGCGGACATGAACCGCGCCTGGCGGAACGTATTAGGCCAGGCGGCTGCCTCTTGCCATACGAGCTGATCGTCTTGACCGGACAGGGTGAGGTCAGCGAACGCAGCGGCCGCTTCCACGAGAACGATTTGGATTAGAGAGTCGAAGGGCGTTTCCGGGAATGGGAATTCTTTCACGGCGACGCCAAGTCCGTTGAGCGCTTCCAGCGCGGCCTTGTCGGCGGCGTCGCCCTCCTCAAACCATTGCGGCACATAACCGACCGTCATGCCGCTGATATCCGCGGCGCCGTCATAGGTGAACCCCACACGGGCCGCAGACGGATCATCGGCGTCGTAGCCATTGATTTCCGATAATACGAGCGCCGTATCTTCGACCGTCCGGCAAATGGGTCCGACCTTATCGAGCGACCAACAAAGCGCCATGAACCCCGCACGCGAGACGCGCCCGAATGTTGGCCGCAATCCCGTCGTTCCACATCGTTCAGACGGCGACACAATCGAGCCAAGCGTTTCTGTTCCGATTGAAAATCCGCAGAGGCCCGCCGCCGTGGCGGACGCCGACCCGGCGCTCGAACCGCTTGACCCTTCCTCCGGGTTCCAGGGATTTCTCGTGCGCGCGTCAAACCATTGATCGCCATAGGCGAGCGCGCCGCAACTGGTTTTGCCTAACAAGACGGCGCCGGCGCGTTGCAGCTTGCGGACAATATCCGCATCCGTCGCCGGCATGCGTTCTTTATACGGCGTCGCGCCCCATGTGGTGCGCACGCCTTTCGTGTCCGCGAGATCTTTCAATCCGTAAGGCACGCCATGCAATGGCCCGCGGTTGCGTCCCTCCGCGAAATCGGCGTCCGCCTTCGCAGCTTGCGCGCGCGCCAGGTCGGCTGTGACCGTGATGTAGCAATTAAGCGCGCCGTTATGTTGCGCGATGCGGTTTAGATAAATCTCCGTAAGCCGGGCTGATGTGATCGCCCCTGATCGCAGCCATGCCCCTTGTTGTCCGACGCTTGCGAAGGCGATCGCCGCATCATCTGTCGGCAGCGGTTGATCATATTTTCCGCCTTGGGTGAGCCGGTTTTTCTGCGAACCGACTTTCTTTGACGGCAATTTCGGATTGAAAGTTTGCGCCGGCGCTAAGTTGTTCGCCAACGTTACCTGCCGGAGTTGCGCCAATGATTGGAGGTTGTTTTCCAATCCTTCCAGCATCATCGCGCGTTCCGCCGGCGTATACGCCATCCCCTGAAGCTTTTCCGCCTCAGCGATGGTTCGCGTCGTAATGGAAGGGTCGACGGCGTCTGGTTCAAGCGCAGGCTCCGCGTCCTCACGCGCGCAAGCCCCGAGGCTTGCCGCAACGCCGCCGAGAGCGGCCCCCTTAAGAAGGTCGCGCCGATTTGTGGTCATTTCTTTGCCCCCATATGTCCGGACAGAATTTTATGAAGACGCAACTATAGCGGCGAATGTTGCCGCGCGCGGACGGGTGATGCAAGCCTTGCTCAAGGGGCGCATTGACCCATCAGACGAGGTTTGCCACACGACTATCAGCAGCGCCGACGAGGAGATGACGTGACCCAGAGACAGGCCTTTTACACCCGCATCACCGAAACGCTTGACGATATCCGTGATCAGGGCCTTGAGAAAATCGAGCGCGAGATCACATCCGCGCAAGGGCCCGTTATCGAGGTCAATCACAATGGCGAAACGAAACGCGTATTGAATTTTTGCGCCAATAACTATCTGGGGCTCGCCGACCATCCCGATATCGTCGCCGCCGCAAAACAGACAATGGATGAGTACGGCTTCGGCATGGCGTCTGTCCGCTTTATTTGCGGCACGAACGATCTTCATCGGCGCGTTGAAAAGGTAATTGCTGATTTTCTCGGCTATGAAGACTCGATCCTTTTCGCCGCCTGCTTCGACGCGAACGGCGGCGTCTTTGAACCGCTGCTGACGGCTGACGACGCGATCATTTCTGACGCGCTGAACCACGCCTCCATCATCGATGGCGTTCGCCTGTGTAAAGCAAAACGCTATCGCTTCGCTAACGCCGATATGGACGATCTTCGCGCGCAGCTCGAAAAGGCGAGCGCAGACGGCGCGCGAACAAAACTGATCGTCACGGACGGCGTCTTTTCGATGGACGGCTATATCGCAAAGCTGGATGAAATTTGTCAGCTTGCCGATGAATTCGAAGCGCTTGTCATGGTGGATGATTGCCACGCCACCGGCTTCATGGGGCCGAAAGGCGAAGGCGCCCCAGCGCATTGCGGCGTGGCGAACCGAGTAGATATTCTAACCGGTACGCTCGGCAAGGCCCTCGGCGGCGGCATGGGCGGTTACATCTGCGCAAGCGCGGAAGTGGTTCACCTGTTGCGCAACCGCGCCCGCCCCTATCTTTTTTCCAACGCGCTGACGCCGGCGCTCCTCGGGGCGACGCTCAAAACGCTTGAGCTTGTCCGCGACGGCGACGGGTTGCGCCGTCAGCTCTTCCGAAACGCCGAACGCTTCCGCGCCGGAATGACCGAAGCAGGGTTCGATCTCTTACCCGGCGAACACCCGATCATCCCGGTGATGCTTTATGATGCGCGAAAGGCCGGAGACATGGCGGCGGCGCTTATGGATGAAGGCGTCTACGTGACCGCGTTCTCCTATCCGGTCGTGCCGAAAGAAAAAGCGCGCATCCGCACGCAAATGTGCGCCGCGCATTCAGACGCGCAAGTGGACGAGGCGATCGCCGCATTTGTGAAAATGGGGCGCGCCTTGAGCGTTATCTAGGGCACGCAATTACTGCGCAATCTTCTTGTTAATGATGAGGCCCAAGAGCCGGTTATAGCTCGACGGGAAGAGGCGTTGGAAGAATGAAATGATTTTCGCGTCATGGCCGACAATGACGCGCCTCTTTCCTCGGGCGGTCCCCGCTAGAATTATCTCCGCCGCCTTTTCAGGGCTCGTCCTCGCCGCTTTGTCGAATTCGGCTTCCAGTTGGGCCTTGTCGGACGCATGCTCGGGCATCGCATCGACTTTGGCGTTTCGGGCGATCTCCGTGGCCACGCCCCCCGGATGAACCGACGTGACGCTGATACCGCTCTCCTCAAGCTCCGACGCCAGCGTTTCGGAAAAACCGCGCACGCCAAACTTCGATGCGCAATAGTGCGTCTGGCCCGCATACCCGATCAGCCCAAAGAGGCTTGAGATATTCACGAGGCCGCCTTTGGTGCGCTCGAGATGGGGCAGGAACGCCTTCGACATCCGCACGACACCCCAAAAATTTACATCCATGATTTTTTCAAAGGATGACAACGGCGTGTCCGCAAATGACCCGAGACGCGTAAGACCGGCCACATTGAAGACGTAGGATGCGTCGCCAAGGCTTTCTTTAACGAGCGCCGGATACGCCGCAATAGCGTCCGCGTCCGCCACATCGAGCGTGTCGATGCGGACGCGATTGGACTGTTCGCCGATAAGGTTTCGCGTTTCTTCGAGGCCCGCCATGTTCACGTCAGACAAGGCGAGCAGCGCGCCGTCGCCGGCGAGCTTCACAGCGAGCGCGCGCCCGATACCGGACGCCGCGCCCGTCACCACGCATACTTTTCCATCGTAGGTCACGCCATGAATTCCTCATTTGAGGAGAGGAAAATGGCCCAGTTTATTCGCCGTCACAACGGCTTTGCGCAGCCATCCCGAATAACGTCGGCGATACGCCGCCAATCGCGGCCAGCGGCGGTCACCAGTAAAGGCCGGTCCGCCCAAGGCTTGGGCAGATAGGGGCCGTTATCATCAAGATATCCGGACGTACCACCCGTTTCCGCCACCAGCAATACGCCGGCGGCGTGATCCCAGGGATAGATGCGGCTGGAAATCTTGAAGTCGATCTCGCCGAGCGCCGTATGCAGATATCCGTACGCCGAACAGTGACCGGAGGACGTCTCAAGCTTTTCTTTGAGGTTTGGAAGAATTCGTGATCGCCATTCAGGCGAGAGCCACCCGATTGAGCGCCAGCCGACCGCTTTTTCGCCGCGTCGCGCAGCGGGGACAATGCGCTCACCGCTCCAGGAGGCGCCGTCCCCACGCACGGCGATCGCGATCTTTTTTTCGGGAACCGCGTATATCCATCCCATGGTCGTTTGGCCGTTTTCAACCAGCGCCACGATCGTCCCGAACTGCTCAACGCCGTGAACGAAATTCCGTGTGCCGTCTAATGGATCGACAATCCAGAAGGCGCCCTCGCCTGCAAGAGCATCCACTGATGTCGGGTCAGCCGTGGCGCGTTCTTCACCGATCATTGTCGCAGCAGGGTAAATATCGGCCAGCGCCTTTTCCAGCTTGCGCTCCATGGCGACATCTACTTCGGTGACGAGGTCGGTTGGACTGGATTTTTCACTAATTTGATCAGGCGTCAGTTTGCCGAACCGGGAAGCAATTTCCTCTTCCGCAATTTCCGTAATGACATTCGCAACCTTATCCGGATCGATGATCATGCGCGCTGCGCTCTTGCGCCTGTGTCCAATTCCTTCACGCGCACAATCGTTACGTCGGGAAACGTTTTTGCGAACTGCCCGAAAGATTTCTCTGACAGGCGCACAGTCAGGCGCACATCGCCCTCATGGCGCTCCTCAAGCACGTCCCCTCGCTCATGGAGCCAGGCGCGCGCTGCGCCAGCGTCATCATCAAGCGCCACGTCGAAGGTTTCGCGGTCCGCGGTGATGAAACGATCGATCAGGCTGCAGAGTTCCGGGACGCCCTCGCCTGTGAGCGCCGACGCCGCCACTCTCACAGGATCTTCAAGGGTAACGACGCTTTTTTCTTCCGACAGTCGCGATAGCGCCTGCGCCGCGAGGCGTTCGTCTTCATCAACAAGGTCGATCTTATTGAGCACCTCAATAACGGGCCGCTCATTTTCGGACGCGATCCCCAATTCTTTCAGAACATTGATGACATCATTACGTTGCGCATCGGTGTCTTCATGGGCCGCGTCGCGCACATGGACGATGATGTCGGCTTCAAGAACTTCCTCAAGCGTTGCGCGGAAGGCGGCGACCAATTGCGTGGGAAGATCGGAAATAAATCCGACCGTATCCGACATGATGACCCGTTGCCCGGACGGCAGGTCCACGGCCCGCATCGTCGGATCAAGCGTGGCGAACAGCAAGTCTTTCGCAAGGACGCTCGATTTCGTCAGATTATTAAACAACGTCGATTTGCCGGCGTTCGTGTAGCCGACGAGCGCGACGACCGGATGCGGCGCGCGCTTGCGTTTTGTACGCTGCAAGTTGCGGGTGCGGCGCACTTGCTCAAGCTTTTCTTTCAATCGATCGATCTTTGTGGCGAGCGCGCGCCGGTCCGCCTCGATTTGGCGCTCCCCGGGGCCGCCGAGGAAACCTGCGCCGCCGCGTTGGCGTTCAAGGTGGGTCCATGAACGAACAAGTCGCGAGCGCTGGTAGGTCAGGTGCGCCAGGTCCACCTGCAGGCGGCCTTCCGCCGTTTGCGCGCGGGCGCCGAAGATTTCAAGGATGAGCGCCGTGCGATCGAGCACCTTCGCATTCCATTCATTTTCAAGATTGCGATGCTGCACCGGACTGAGCGCCCTGTCGACGATAACAATCCCCGGCCGTGGTTCGACTTCATCAAGGCGGGCGCGGATCTCCGCGACCTTCCCCGGTCCTATGAGCGTCGCTGGACGCGGTCTCGGAACCACGAAAGCTTCAGAATCGATAACCGTTAGATCAATCGCAGCCGCGAGACCGACCGCTTCTTCAAGCCGCGAGAGCGGCGCGCGCAGTTGCTCGTCGCCTGTCAGAAACGGATGCAGAACGAGCGCGCGTTCCTCCGATCCGATCGCCTCATTGTCGATTTGAAACGTCAAGCCTGCCTACTGGCTTTCGTCGCCGTCCCACAGATTAATGGGCTGGGCCGGCATGACCGTCGAAATTGCGTGCTTGTAAACGAGCTGACTTTGTCCATCACGCTTCAAGAGCACACAGAAATTATCAAACCACGCAACGATACCCTGAAGTTTAACGCCATTGACGAGGAAGATCGTCACCGGGATTTTATCTTTACGAACATGGTTGAGGAAAGTGTCTTGAAGGTTTTGTTTTTTCTCGCTCATTTTTTACCGCTCCTGTTTCCGGAAGCGTTCCTTATGCTGCGCTGCACAAAATTACTCTGGCGCGTTTCTGGTTTCAAGGCAATTTTTAGTTAAAGCACCTTTGCGTCATTTTTATTTAGGTCGATATAGGCATCCCTCAACCGAAGTGAAATGGGTCCGGGCTGACCATTGGCGACTTTGTGATTATTAATACGGATGACGGGCGTCACAAGATTTGTGGCCGAGGTTAAAAACACCTCGTCCGCCGCCAGCGCCTCATCGATGGTGAAGGCCCGTTCCTCCACTTTGATCTGCAGGTCGCGGGCGCATTCGATCGTGGTGCGCCGCGTGATGCCGCCAAGAATTTCGCAGCCCAAAGGATGCGTCACCAGCGCGCCGTTCTTGTTGACGATCCACATATTGGATGAGGCGCCTTCTGTAACGACACCGTCCCGATGCAGCATCGCCTCAACGGCGCCCTCACGCCGGGCCGCCTGTTTCGCCAGAACATTCGGCAACAGTGAGATGGACTTAATATCGACGCGCGCCCAGCGGATGTCGGGTTGCGTGATGATCGAGACGCCCTTGCGCGCTTGCGCATCGATTTTTCGAAAATCAAAGGGTCGGGCCGTGGCGACGAGAGCGGGCGCCGCCTCGTCGGGGAACGGGTGATTGCGCGGCGCCGAGCCCCGCGTGACCTGCAGATAAACAAGCGCGGATTTAACGCGATTGAGCCGGACCAATTTCGCCAGTATCTGCTTAAGGGCGGGCTCGCTCACGGGCGCTTTGATGGAGAGAGCCTCAAGCGACCGCCAAAGCCGCGCCAAGTGCCCCTCAATGTCCCACCATTGGCCGTCCACAACGAGGCACACCTCGTAGACGCCGTCCGCAAACTGGTAACCGCGGTCTTCAACATTGACGCCGGCGCGGTCAATCGGTTTGTAGGCGCCGTTTACATATGCCAGCCTCGCCACAGATCAGGATCTCCAAAACGCTCTGTTAAAAATAGCGAGGGCGACGACGGCTTCAAGGCGTCCAAGGATCATCCCGGCGCACAACACGGCGCGCAGCGGCGCATCGAACACCGCGAATCCGCTCTCGGCGCCCTCAGCCATCGATATTGCAGGTCCGGCGTTTGCGAGAATCGCCGTCGCCGTTGTCGCGGCCAGCTCGAATGAGTGGCCGCCGAGCGTGATGACCAAAATGAACGCGCCCAGCGTCATCGTGAAAACCAGGAAGTGTATCCAGACGCCCAGCTCATTCGCGACCGTGGATTTGCCGAAGACGCCGCGCGGCGTGATCAGAAGCCTGATCTCTTCGCGGGCGCGCCGGAAAATCACCATCCAGCGCAGGATCTTGAAGCCCCCGGCCGTGGACACCGCCGACCCGCCGATAATGACGGTGACAAGCGCCAGCGGCAGCGTCGGACCCTCGCCAAGGATTACGCCGTTGGTGGAAAAAAGGCTCGCGGCGTTAAACATCTGCGCAGGGATTAAATCGAGGTCGCCGGCGCCGGCGGACAACCAGAACACAAATCCAATAACGACTATTGCGAGCAGGTAGACGCCCGTCTCCACATCGCGGCTTTTCTGCGCTGCCCCTCTCGTAATTCGGGTCACGAGGATAAAGTTGGCGCCGCCGATGATGATGAACGGCAAGAGAAAACCGGTCGCGGCGAACGGATAAGCTGATAGTCCATCCGCATGGGGGATAAAGCCGCCGGAGGCGACCATCGACATGGATATGACACCCGCATCAAGCACGGGCGTTCCCGCAAGCATTTGAAGGATAAAACAGACCAGCGTCACGAGTAGATAGACACTCGAAAAGCTGATCACTGCATTCCGGATCGCCCGCAAGTAAGACGCCCGGTCGCCGCGGGAAAAGGGGGGCAGCAACGTGTCAATTCCAACGAACGCCGGGCGGATGAAAATCGCGGCGGCGATAGCGAGCGACGACAAGCCCCCAAGCCACTGCAGTTGAGCGCGCCATAACATTTCCGGCCGGTCCGCTATCGCCGCTTCGTTCGACAGCCACGCACCCGTGGTCGTCATCGCCGACACAGTTTCGAAGTAGGCATCAAAGATTGATAAATCCGAGAGCGCCAAAGGGATTGACGCAAACGCCGGCGCCGCGATCCACCATAGGAGCGTGATGACGAGCGCACCGCGGAAATCGGTTACGACCCGGCGATCAGTGCTCGCCGCTAATCCACCGGCACCTGTAAGGAGCGCCACGAACGCGCCGAACAGATAACGCTCGGCCGACGGTTCGCCCAACGCGAGCGCCAGGAGAAACGGCCCGACCATGGCGACGCCAATAATGATCAACATCAACCCAAAGGCGCGAACGATGCTGGCCTGCCCCATCAGGTGCCTCGATCGTTATTGGAAATATTCAATGCTGACCCGGAACATCTGTTCGACATCCGGCACATAATCGCGCATGGCCATCAGCACCACGCGATCACCCGGTCGAATAACGGTCTGGCTCGTCGGCATACTGACTTCGCCGTCTCTATAAACGGCGCCGATCATGATCCCTTCAGGCAGTTTCGCCTCTTTCAGCGGTTTGTTCACAAGCGTTGACGTTTCAAGCGCAACAGCGTCGATCAATTCGGCTTGTCCGTCGGACAAAGAGAAGACCCCCTTAATGCGGCCGCGGCGCACATGCTGGAGGATCGTTGAAATTGTTGTCGCGCGCGGATCTACGAAACGGTCAATGCCGACGGACTCCGATATCGGCCCATAATCCTGGTCGTTAATCAACGCCATGGCGCGCCGGGCGCCCTCGCGTTTCGCCACCACCGAGGAAAGAATGTTGATCTGATCATTGTTCGTTACAGCTACAACGGTTTCAGCGTCGACGGCGCCCGCCTCACGCAACAATCCACGGTCGAGCCCATCGCCCTGAAGAACGACGGTGCGTTCCAATTGTTCGGCGATAAGCTCAGCGCGCTTTCGATCTTTTTCAATGAGGCGAATTTTCATGGAGCCCATATCTTCGAGGCCCTGCGCCACGTAAAGACCGATATTGCCGCCGCCGATAATGATCACGCGGCGGGCCTGCTGCTCCACTTCCCCCATGATTTCGAGGGCGCGCGACACTTCGCCCTTGGCGGCGACGAAAAAGACATCATCGCCGGGCGACAGTTGGTCCTCCGCATGGGCGCGCCACATTTTCCCGTCCCGCCGAATGGCGACGATCGTCACTTTTAAGTCCGGGAATAGCTCGGCGACCTGCCGCAAGGGCGTATTAATGATGGGGCAGTGTTCCTTGAGGTTTACCCCGACCGCCCACACGCGATCATCCACAAAAGACTTCACCTCAAAAGCGCCCGGCGTCGACATGCGCTGTTTGATCGCCTCGGAGACTTCCCGCTCCGGCGAGATGATGACGTCGATCGGCATGTGGTTGCGGCTGAATAAATCAGAGTACCGCTTATCAAGATAACCGCTTGCGCGAATTCGCGCGATCTTGGTGGGCACTTTGAAAAGCGTATGCGCAATCTGGCACGCGATCATATTCACTTCGTCGGAATAGGTCACCGCGATGATCATATCCGCCTCGCGGGCCCCGGCTTCGGCCAATATGTCCGGATAGGAACCATTACCGACGACGCCGCGGACATCGAGACGCTCGGTGACAGCTCGCACCAGCGGCTTTGATTGATCGATGACCGTCACATCGCTGTTTTCGCGGGCGAGGCGGCGAGCGATGCCGTATCCGACGCGGCCGGCGCCGCAAACGATCACGCGCATGATCCGTTATCCTTAAGCGGTCGCGCTCTCAGCGCGCGCCTGTCCCGTTACACCTAAAGCCTTTAATTTTCTATGCAACGCAGAACGTTCCATGCCAATGAAATTCGCGGTGCGGGATATATTGCCTCCGAAACGATTTATCTGCGCAATGAGATACTCACGCTCAAATCGTTCGCGCGCCTCACGCAGGGGCAAGGCGATAATTTGTTCCAGTCCCTCGCCGGCCGGCAGCGATAGACCAGAGTCCATGATTTCCGCCGGCAAATGCTCGCAAGTGATTTGCTGATCGCCGTCTCGCGCCATCAAGATCAGGGTCCGTTCAATTACATTGCGTAATTGCAGGACATTGCCCGGCCAATGGTGCGATTGCAGCGCCGCCATGGCGTCCACCGTCAGCGTGCGTTTTGGGAATCCTGAGGCGCGTGAAATTCGATCTACAAAGTAGCTGACCAGCGCCGGAATATCTTCACGGCGCTCGGACAATGACGGCGCCGAGATCGGCACCACATTTAATCGATGAAAGAGGTCCTCGCGGAAATATCCCTTTTCCGCATCCGCCAGTAGGTCGCGCGACGTTGTTGACACGATCCGAACATCAACAGCCACCGGCTCCGATCCGCCGACACGTTTGAAACGCTGATCGACGAGTACACGCAGGATTTTCCCCTGCGTCTCAAGCGGCATGTCGCTCACCTCGTCGAACATCAAGGTGCCGCCATGGGCGCGTTCGAGAAGCCCGACCATTTTGGGTCCGCCCTCCTCGCCCTCGACGCCGAAGAGTTCTTCTTCCATGCGATCAGGCGCAATCGTCGCAGCGCTGACAACGATAAACGGCCGGTCGGACCGGCCTGACTTCGCATGCAACAGCCGCGCAATTGTCTCTTTTCCAGCCCCTGGTGGTCCCGAAATCAAGACGCGTGAGCGCGCGTCGGCGACACGCTCAACAACCCCGTGCAACGCATTAATGGCCGTGGAATTTCCCACAAGACCCATCTCTGGAGCGCGGACTTTCAGTTCCGTATTTTCCCGGCGCAAGCTCGCCGCCTCAAGCGCTCTGTTCACAACAAGTACAAGCCGATCAGCATTGAAGGGCTTCTCGACGAAATCATACGCACCCTTTTTGATGGCGGCGACCGCCGTTTCGATGGTGCCATGGCCAGAAATAATGACGACCGGAAGTTCCGGATGCGTCTTTTTCACCTGCTCAAGGATTTCGATCCCGTCCATGGCCGAATTCTGTAGCCAAACATCCAGAACAATCAGCGCCGGGACGCGCTCCTTAATCGCGCGGAAGACGCCGTCGGAGTCCGCCGCGGCGCGCGGGTCGAACCCCTCATCTTCCAGAATTCCTGAAACAAGTTCGCGGATGTCCGCTTCATCATCAACGACAAGAATATCAATGCTCATTGGACTGATCTCATGATTTAGCCTTGCACTTCCTTAGATTACTCAGCCGCGGCCGACTCTGCGCCGCGCGTTTCCTGAATGACAACACCGTCTAGCGGCAATGTCAGGCTCATGCGCGCGCCAGTCCGGCCGAGCGCCGCATCGTCGCGAAACCGCAACTCCCCGCCATGCTCTTCGATGACTTTCTTTACGATCGCAAGCCCAAGCCCTGTGCCTTTCGATCGCGTCGTCATGTACGGTTCGGTCAAACGATGGCGCTCCACTTTCGGCAATCCGACGCCATTGTCGACAATATCAATCTGCGCAAACCCTTCGCTTTCGGCGAGGGTGACGGAAATCTTGCCGACCTCCGGATCACCAGCCGCAATTCTGGCGCCAATCGACTCCCCGGCGTTTTTCAGGAGATTGGACAGCGCCTGAACGATTAAGCGGCCGTCGCATTGGGAGAACACCGGATGCTCAGGCCCGTTTGTGATAAACTCGATATCGGGGAAGGCCACCCGCTGTGGAAATACCGCCGCCTTGATCAATTCGTACACATCTTCACGGGAAATGACCGGTTTCGGCATCCGCGCAAAAGACGAGAATTCATCCACCATCCGGCCAATATCGTTCACATGCCGGATGATCGTATCGGTGCATTTGTCAAATATTTCCGGCGAAGAGCTGATTTCGTCGGCGTATTTTCGGCGCAGGCGTTCCGCAGATAATTGAATCGGGGTCAGCGGATTTTTTATCTCATGGGCGATGCGCCTCGCCACGTCGCCCCACGCTGCCGACCGTTGCGCGGCGACAAGTTGCGTGATGTCGTCGAAGGTGACGACAAAACTGCGCTCGCCGTCCGTTTCATCGCTCGCAATGCGCACGTTAATCGTCCGCACCCTGCCGTCGCGTTCGATGTCGATCTGATCCGACACCTCCATGCCGTAACTGGCGAGCGCGTCAGCCAGCAACGAATTGATCTCGGGCATCACTGCGGAAATATCGGCGCCCGTCAGCGTCGCCGGATCAGCGGCGATCAGCTCAGCGGCGGATCGGTTGCCGATTGTCACTTTGCCTGTTTCCGAAACGCCGATGACGCCCGCGGAAACGCCCGATAGCACCGCTTCAGTAAAGCGGCGCCGCGCATCGAACTGGCGGTTTGTCTCCACAAGGTCGTTTCGCTGCGTCTGCAACTGCGCGGTCATGTGGTTCATAGACCGCGCAAGGGCGCCAAGTTCGCCGTCATTTTTGTGAACATCGACGCGCGCCTTAAGGTCGCCGCCTGACACTTTTTCGGCCATGCCCATCAGGCGGCCGATTGGTTGGACGATGCGCGTCGCCGCCCACAGGGCCAGCCATATGGCGCCGAAGAGAATAATGATAGCGAGAAGAACGTAGCTTGCGAAAAACACCCGCTCAACGCGCGCCCGTCCAAGCTTGGCTTCTTCCCAGTCGGCGCTCATGGCGCGCACAGCTTGTAAACGTTCCGATACGGAACGATTGATCGGTTTATAAGCGATCAAATAGCCGCCGCCATAGTCGCTGAGACGCGTGACGCCGCGATACATATCGAGCGAAGCGTCGTCATTAACGCCGAAACTAAACCGTTCCCCGGGCTCAAATCGTTCAACGTCATTGAAGACAGCAAGATCAGGCAATGAGTAGGACGCGTCGGCGATCTCGATGCGAACGAGATAGCGGCGGTCGGCGTCGAGCAAATGCAATGCGGAAAAATTCCGCGCCCGCGCCTGAATTTCCAGGTAACGCCGGAAACTGATCGGCGCCGCGTTGAGCCCTGCGCCGGCTTCTTCATTCCTGCGAATATCGATAGCCGTGGACGCCATCTCGTCACGCAGGTCCGTCGCCGCATCATTCACAAGGGCGTCGGCAACTGCGCGCGCCGTCTCCTGATAATTGTCGATCCGGTTGCCGAAGACTTCGCCAAGGCTGGTGCGCAGAATCGTGAATGCAAACAGGAATGCGAGGATCGCCGGCACGACGGCGACAATCGCGAAAAAGCCCACCAGCTGCATATGCGTGCGCGACCCGGCGAGCTGATTGCGTCGATCGGACCACACATGCCATAGGCGCGCGCCGATCAGCGCCATAAAGCTGACGGCGATCACCACATTCGTGATAATCATGCCGAGCAAGATTTCGCGATCAATATTCTCAACGGCCGGCGACAGCAGCACCCATGTGGTTGCAAATGCAAACACACCGGCGGCGATCAAGCCGGTGGCTGCGGCCGTGTTGGAGAAAATCCACCCGGGCAGAAGTCGCGTCCGCGCGCCGAGTTTCGAGGGTGATGCCGTATTGTCCGCCGTCAATTCAAACGCCCTTAAAGACCGACCGCTCTTCACCATCTTTGGTTAACGCAACTTGCGCAGACTCATCGTCAGACCGGTGAGCACGGCATGTGGCGCCTTACCCAACGGACTAACTCATTATTCTTGCAACAGTTGTTGCTAAAAATCAACACAAATGTTGCCTTAATGACGCAGTGTCGCGCGTCGCGCTCCGTCCATTGCTCGATCGATGTTTTGGTTGGGCCCTAGCCAACACCGCAATAGCCTTCAGATCTATTGGATTTTGATTTGTATAAAGACGTCTTTGATTTTTCGCGTTCGTCGAAACTGCACATTTAATCGTGGCGTTAGCTGACTTTTCGAAGTGGCGCCTCGGATCGAACGAAAAGCCCAATAAGCATTTCTTCTACAAGCTTTGGCGAATTGAGCTGGCAAATCTCGGATTTGAGAATCCGCCGTTCAGTTGGCGCGTAATCGATTTGTCCGTGCTCCACATAAGCGGCTAGATGCTTGCGCGCTATCCGCACGCCAAGCGGCGCACCGTAATGGTTGATCATATCGCGATAGTGACTGAGGGCCGCCTCAGCTTCTATGCTCGCCGGCGGCGCGATTGCGTCACCGCCCTCCTCCAACGCTTGCGCGATAGCAGCGGGCAACCATGGCCTGCCAAGCGCTGCGCGTCCGACCATAACGCCGTGTGCCCCCGATTGCGCCAAAGCGGCGCGCGCGGACGCTGCGTCCACAATGTCGCCATTCACAAGGACCGGAATCGATACAGCATCGACAACCGGCCGCACCGCCGCCCAGTCCGCAACCCCTTTGTAAAACTGATTGCGCGTGCGGCCATGAACTGTCACGAGGCGCACGCCCGCAGCCTCAGCGCGCGCCGCCAGCTCCGGCGCATTCATCATCGCGCGATCCCAACCGAGACGCATCTTCAAGGTGACTGGCTTGGTTGTCGTCTCGACCGTCGCTTCAACCAATGTCATCGCATGGTCGAGATCGCGCATCAGCGCCGAGCCGGACAAGGCGCCCGTCACCTGCCGTGAGGGGCACCCCATATTGATGTCGATGATGTCGGCCCCGGCGGCCTCGGCGAGGCGCGCGCCCTCGGCCATCCATTTCGCCTCGCGGCCCGCGAGTTGAACCACGAACGGGAAGACCGACGCGTCTCCCTCCGCGCGGCGAACCACGTCCGGCCTGGCGCGCGCCAGCTCCTGACTCGCCACCATCTCCGAGACAACCAGTCCCGCGCCGAAACGCGCTGCGACCCGGCGAAACGGCAAGTCGCTGATGCCCGACATCGGCGCCAACGCCACATTATTCGCGAGCTTGATCTGGTCGATTGAAATTGTCATAGCCTACCATAATCCATCGATGCGCGCCGTTACAACGACGGTTACGGGCAATCAAAAAGGAGGCGCCGGTGTCGGGAAGTGTCATCGCGCTCATCGTCGCCGCCGGCCGCGGATCGCGCGCGGGCGCCGAAGGCGGTCCAAAGCAATATCGTCCGTTAGCCGGCAAAGCCGTGCTCGCGCGTACGGCCGATGCGTTTCTATACCATGACCGGATCGACGCGGTCCGGATTATCATTCACCGCGACGATCACGATTTGTACGAAGCAGCGCTCGCAGGTTTGACGTCTCACGCGAAACTGCTCGCGCCGGTGATCGGCGGCGCTGAACGCCAGGACTCCGTGCGCCTGGGGCTTACCTCACTGGAAGACACGGCGCCGCAATCGGTTCTGATTCACGACGCGGCGCGGCCCTTCATTGATGCTGAAACGATTGCGCGCGTTATCGACGCGCTTGACGCGCACCATGGCGCAATCGCTGCTTTGCCGGTCTTCGATACTATTAAGAAGGCGGACGGCGCTGCGAGCCCATGCATCGCTGACACCGTACCGCGCGATCACCTCTGGCGCGCGCAGACCCCGCAAGGGTTTCGGTTTGCGGACATTCTTGCGGCGCATAAGACCGCCGAAGGACAAATGCTCACGGACGACGCCGCGGTCGCCGAAGCGTCAGGATTGTCCGTCGCGCTTGTGAACGGGTCGCCTGACAATATGAAAATCACGCAGGCCGAAGATTTTGGGATGGCCGAAACACTCCTTGGACGGAAAGCAACCATGAATGAATTTCGCACAGGCCACGGCTTTGATGTTCACGCCTTTGAGGATGGCGACGCTGTTATTCTCTGCGGGATCGCGATCCCGCACGACAAAAAACTGAAAGGCCATTCCGATGCGGATGTGGCGATGCATGCGCTGACCGATGCAATCCTCGGCGCCCTGGGCGCAGGCGATATCGGCGACCATTTCCCGCCGTCCGATCCGCAATGGAAAGGCGCCGCGTCGCATATTTTTCTTGAAAAAGCCCGCGACCTCGTTGTTGAGCGCGGCGGCGCCATCACCCATTGCGACATTACGATTATGTGCGAGGCGCCGAAGATCGGCCCCCATCGCGACGCCATGCGCGGTTCACTCTCGGAAATCTTGTCCGTTTCCACGGAACGGCTTTCCGTGAAGGCGACCACCACGGAAGAATTGGGTTTCACCGGACGGCGCGAAGGCGTCGCCGCCATGGCGACTGCAACGATAAGGTTGCCGACAGATGCCTGATACGGACGACATACCCGAATTGAGCCGGCGCGTTGTCGAACTGGCGGCGGCCCAGGGCGTCCTGATTGCGACGGCGGAATCCTGCACCGGCGGGCTCATCGGCGGCGCCCTCACTGACGTTGCAGGATCATCGGCCGTCTTCGATCGCGGCTTCATTACCTATTCCAACGCCGCAAAATCCGACATGTTAAAAGTCCCTACTTCACTGATCGACACCCATGGCGCTGTCAGTGAAGAAGTGGCCGGCGCCATGGCGCGCGGCGCAGTCGAGCGCTCAGAAGCAAACCTCGCCGTTTCCGTGACGGGGATCGCCGGACCCACCGGCGGCACGAAAGAAAAACCTGTTGGCCTCGTTTGCTTCGGGCTTGCCGATGAAACGACCGTGACCACGGAAAGAGTGAAATTTGCAGATGAGGGCCGTCACGCGATTAGAGCCGCGACAGTCGCACACGCACTCAGCCTGCTACTGAAGAAACTTCAGGCAGGCGTCAGCGCGTAAACTCTTTCTGCTCGAGCCACAAACGCGTCGGTCATTTTCACGAAGGCTTTTTCGAATACGTTGCGCGCCGTCGCCTGCAAAAGCAGATTGCGGAACTCAAATGCAATTTCGAATTCGACCGTACTGCCGCCCTGAGGCTTGTTTGTAAAACGCCACTTATTATTCAGATGCCGGAACGGGCCGTCCACATACTCGACATCGATCCGGCCGCTCATTCGGTCCAATTCCGCGCGGCTGCGGAATTTTTCCCGAAACACCTTGTAGGCCACGAGCATGTCTGCGGTGATCGCGCCAATGCCCTCCTCCGCGTTATTTGAGACAACGCGCAGGCCAATACAGTACGGAATGAACTCCGGATATTTCTCAACGTCCGCCACCAGATCAAACATCTGTTCGGCGGTGAACGGTACGTCTGTGGTCGTCTTACGGGTCGTCATGCGGCGCGCGGCGCCTTCCGTGCGTACCCGTCAAAGAGATCGAGTATGCGCTCGAACCATGCGGCGAACTCTTTCGGCGTTTCAAACAAATGTTCATCCGTTAGGGCGTGCTTCCACATGAACGGACCAGCGACCACATAGTCGCACAGGTTCGGGCTATCGCCGCCATAAAAAGCGTGTTCGCTCAGCGGCGCCACAAGCGTCGCTAAGGCCGCTTCAGTTTTTTCCGACAAACCGTCTTGCGCCGCCAACGCCTCGAGCGTGACGCCGAACCGTTTTTCGCGCGACTCCCGGAAATAGGACTTGTTGTCGTCGTTCAGCGCATCATGCACCCGGATAAACATGAGCGGCGCCAATGACGGGAACAGGTGCGCGCCGAGATACGCTTGATAAAAAGAGGCGGAGGCTTGCGCGTGCTTGGTCTCAAATAATGGTTTTTCGGGATGTTTTTCTTCCAGATACGATACGATCGTCATACTATCGCGAACAATGTCGCCGTCATCGTCAAGAATTGGGAAGCGGCCATACTCGGGATCGGGAAGCTTATCCTTCTCGGTAAACCCCAGCGGCACAGTCTCAAAATCGAGATCCTTGTGCATGAGTGCGAATTTCGCGACCCAGCAGGGCGGGCTTAAGCGTACGTCCCTATCCGCCGTGCACAAATCATAAAGTTTACGCACCAAATCAAACGCTCCCTTTAGCGGCCCGCGCGGCCTTAAGCTTCGCAAAGTCCTCGCCCGCATGGTGCGATGAGCGCGTCAGCGGCGAGGCTGACACCATCAGGAACCCTTTGGCTCGTGCAACGGACTCGTATGATTTAAATTCATCCGGCGTCACAAACCTGTCCACGGCCGCATGCTTGCGCGTCGGCTGTAGGTATTGACCAATCGTGATGAAGTCGACGCCTGCGGACCGCATGTCGTCCATCACCTGCATCACTTCATCGCGGCTTTCACCAAGTCCGACCATGATGCCGGATTTTGTAAACATTTGCAGATCGCGCTCTTTCACCCGTTCAAGCAACCGCAGCGAATGGTAATAACGCGCACCGGGACGGATCGACAGATAGAGCCGCGGCGTCGTCTCCAGATTGTGGTTGAACACATCCGGCTTGGAATCGATGACGATTTCAGCGGCGCCGTCTTTGCGCAAAAAGTCCGGCGTTAAAATCTCGATTGTCGTCCCCGGCGACCGCTCACGGATCGCCGTAACGACATCGGCGAAATGCTGTCCCCCGCCGTCTGACAAATCATCGCGGTCAACCGACGTGATTACAACGTGCGACAAGCCCATCTCCGCGACCGCCTCCGCAACATTGCGCGGCTCCTCGGGATCTAGCGCCTGGGGCAACCCGGTTTTCACGTTGCAGAATGCGCAGGCGCGCGTGCAGGTGTCGCCCATGATCATCATGGTCGCGTGCTTCTTCGACCAGCATTCGCCGATATTCGGACACGCCGCCTCTTCGCAGACCGTGTGGAGATTTTTCGAGCGCACGATGGCGCGCGTTTCAGCGAACCCGGCGGAGGTGGGCGCCTTCACACGGATCCAGTGGGGCTTTCGCAAAATCGTCGAATCCGGCCGGTTCCGCTTTTCGGGATGCCGAGCGGTTTTTTTATCGTTCAGGTCAAGAAGCGTCGCCATTGCGCCCATGTAGCAAGGGCCGAGCCCGAATGTAAGGGGCGAGACGCCGCTCCGGGGCCGCGCTTTTTCGCCGCTAAAGCATGCGTTCGATAGAGTCCACAAGCTCGTGGAAGGGGCGATGAATGATCGCCCCATCCAATGGCTCGCCCAGCGCCAGATCGACCGCCTCCCAAACATCGATCGAGTTGATTGTTTTGATGTCCACGTTCTGCGGCAGTTTCGAGCCCTCTGTTTTAAACGTCACTAATTCGCGCGATACGGGAAGCCGCATCCAGCGCCAAATCTTCCGATAGAGCGCGCCGTCCAGATAGAGTTGCCAGCGCGGATCGTCGGCTTCGTCGCGAACCGACAAAAAGAGGGTCTTGAAGTCGCCCACATCAACGAACACCAGAACGCCATGCTCATGCTCGATAAAGCGGGGCGCGCGGGTGAGGCTCAGAAAAGACGATTCAGTGAACCCACATTTCAGATCGGCGGTAGCTTTGCGTTTCTCCACCGAGCGTGCTTCAAACTCACTCACCAGGTCCGGCCATTGATCGCGCCCCACAAGGTAAAGACCCGCCGCCGCAACAACGAAATAACTGGAGGCGATCTTGACCATCGGGATCAAGCCGGCTGACGCATAGACAAAGGCCAGAATGAGCGGCGCGGTGAACGCGAACGTCGCCGCCAGTGGACGGCGAAATCCGATCAAGTCCTCTCGCGCGAACTCCATAATATTATCGACAAACTCGGACGACCGCTGGAGGCGGGCTTCCACAGATACGGGGATGTCAACACGGGCGGTGCTCAGCATAGCGATGACCTCTCACATGAAATACTTGCCAAGAGTGCCGAGCGAATGTTGGCGTCCGCTTAATCCGCGTCAGCCATTTTTAAAAATTCAGATTTTCGCTATCTCGCCGGCTCCGGGGTCAACGCAATCGCCTGCGCGCCGTCGCCGTCCGTGAACACGAGCGTCCCGCGGAAATCGCCATGTTCGATATTGACCATATTCCCCTGATCTTCCCAAAAATCTCGGAGTATTTGGTCGTTCACGGTCAATTTCGCGTCGCCCTTTGGCGCAGGCGCTTCCTGATAAACCCATAAATAGGGCCCCTCGATCTCATGGCCGACCGCTTTTAATTCAATTTTTTCGTTATTTTCATCGCGTAACTCAAACCGGCGGCGCACATAACCAGCAAAACGTTCCTGTTGCGCTGCATCCGTCACAATATCGGCGTGGCCCCACATATCCTCCGCGGCGTGCTCTGCGTCATGCACAAAGACTTTGTGCATCACCTCCAGATTGCCCGTGCGATCATTGAAGAGAACCGTCGTAAACGCGGCGCGCTGTTGGTGCGCAGCGGCGACCGAGAGCGAGACCACGGCGATGATGAACAGGTTTAGAGCTCTAACTATCGCTTTCATCACCATCTTCTTCGTCTTTGTCTTTTAGTTTCGTTTTGACGTCCTGCATCAGATCGCGGCTCGGGCGACGCGCTTTGTAAGCCTCAATGCGCGAAGGCATAATGCGGCTCGGATAGTAGTTATTATCGAGATCCACATCAGCCGTCTCCAGATGCGGATCGACGACGACATCCTTGATTTCTTTTTCTGTAATGAAGAGCTTTGCGACCTTCTTCGGGCTGCGCCGCCAGATTTCGGCGGGCATGCGATATTCTTCCTTGGTGTCGTCCGCGTACGTGATTTCAAGGATGATCGGCATTACCAATCCGCCCTTATTGGAGAAATGCATGACGTAATAATTCTCGTCTTCTTCAACGGCGCGGGCGAGCGCGTCGCGCTCCCAGTCCTCAAGCCCCTTCAGGAAGGATTGATATTTGTTCCGATCCTTGTTCGAGACGGTGAACTTATCGTTTTCATCGTAGAAATCTTTAAGGTCCGGCATGCGCTCAACGCGGAACTTTACGCCCTCCTCCTTGTTTCGCGTATCCGTTAACGAAGACGGCGCCTTAAGATCGAATTCGCGTTCGCGCGCCAAATCAATATCCGGGTCTTCCGTATCGAGACGCAGCTGGTAGATGCGGTCGATGGAAATATCCACATGATCGGTTGAATAGAACCAGCCGCGCCAGAACCAGTCGAGATCAACGCCGGAGGCCTCCTCCATGGTCCGGAAAAAGTCTTCCGGCGTCGGGCGTTTGAATTTCCAACGCCGCGCATATTCCTTAAATGCGAAGTCGAAAAGCTCTCGGCCAAGAATTGTCTCGCGCAAGATGTTCAGCGCTGTGGCAGGTTTCCCGTAGGCGTTGTTGCCGAATTGAAGAATGCTCTCCGAGTTCGTCATGATCGGTACCTGCCGCGTCGACTTCATATAGTCGACGATATCGCGCGGCTCGCCGCGGCGAGAGGGATAGTCCGGATCCCATTCCTGCTCCGCCACAAACTGGAGGAATGAGTTGAGGCCTTCGTCCATCCAGGTCCATTGACGCTCATCGGAATTGACGATCATCGGAAAATAGATATGGCCGATTTCATGGATAACAACGCCGATCAGAAACCGTTTTTCGGATCGTGAATAGGTTCGCGTACCGTCGTCCTGGAGCGTGGTGCGCGGACCATTGAAGGTAATCATCGGATATTCCATGCCGCCCACTGGACCGTTCACCGACTGGGCCGTGGGGTACGGATAATCGAAGCTGAATCGGGAGTAGACCTCCATGGTCTGGATGATCGCTTGCGTCGAATATTTCGACCACAAAGGCTCACCCTCCTTCGGATAGAAGGACATCGCCATGACAAGGGGCTGCGCGGCCCCCTCTTGCTCGTATCCTTGCGCATCCCAAATAAATTTTCGCGACGATCCCCACGCAAAATCGCGCACATTTTCCGCCGCAAACCGCCATGTCTTCACGTCAGCGCTTTTTGTTTTCTCTTTTTCAAGCGCTTCTTCAGGCGTGACGATAAAGACGGGTCTGTTGGCGGTTTTGGCGCTCTCCAAACGTTCCTTGTGCGTTTGATCGAGAACATCGTCCGGGTTTTGCAGAACACCCGTGGAAGCGACGATGTGATCCGCTGGCGCGGTGATCTCGACTGTGTAATCGCCGAATTCGAGCGTGAACTCACCGCGCCCGAGGAATTCCTTGTTGTGCCAGCCTTCATAGTCTGAATAGGCGATAAGACGCGGATACCATTGAGCGAGCAAAAAGATATCGTTGCCGTCGTCGAACGCTTCATAGCCAGCGCGCGCGGAAACCGCGTTCTCTTCCAGAATATTGTTCGCCCAGTCGATGGAGAATGTGATCGATTGGCGCGGACCTAATGGCTTCGGCAAATCAATTCTCATCAGTGTGCCGACGATCGTATGGGGCAGGTCGGCGCCCGAGGCGTCTTTTACAGCCCCGATCTCATACCCCAGAGGCCGGTCTTTCATGGCTTGATGACGGCGCAATGCGCCGAAGCTGATGCGCGCTGGGTCGCCGTCGCCGCCAACGCTGCCGCCGGGCCCGCGTTGGCCCATACCGCCGAAGCTTGATGAGCGTTCCGAAAGAGAGTCTTTGCGGAAGCGGTTTTGGTCCAGTTGCAGCCAGATATATCGCAAGGTGTCGGGGGAGTTATTCTTATACGTGATGCGCTCAGAAGCCGTCAGACGCCGCGCACTCTCATCCAGGCTGACTTTGATCTCGTAGTCGGCCTGTTGTTGCCAATAAGCAAAGCCGGGCTCGCCCGCCGCGGTCCGGTAGATGTTGGGCGAGCGCCAACTCTCTTCGAGCTGGCGAAATTTATCTTGGAAGTCGCCTTTGGTTTGATGGATAGGGTCCGCGGCCGCCTGACTGACATGGGCGAGCGCCGCGATGAACACGGCGCGGAGTACGATCAGATTTTTCATCAAATTCCCAATGATTTTAGATGCCTGGCTACCAGTATTGCCTTCGGAGATGAATTCATCAAGGCGTGAAGTTTATGCGGCCGCCGCCCCTCGCCGCGGCGGCGGCAATCTGCTAGTGACCCCTTAAAAACCAATCTGGGAGAGCGAAATGCGCGTCGGCGTTCCAAAGGAAATAAAAAATTCTGAGTTTCGCGTGGGGCTCACCCCCGGCAGCGTCCGCGAATATGTGGAGCATGGCCACGACGTCCTGATTGAAACCGGCGCAGGGGTCGGCGTGAAATCAAGCGATGACGACTATCGCGCCGCCGGCGCGAAAATTGTCGGCGACGCGAAGACCATCTTTGAACAGGCTGACATGATCGTTAAGGTGAAAGAGCCTCAGCCTGTCGAGTACGCACAGCTCCGCGAAGGCCAAATTCTCTACACGTACCTCCACCTCGCGCCGGACCCTGAACAAACGCAGGGCTTGATCGCATCCGGGGCGACATGCATCGCTTATGAAACTGTGACCGATGATTTTGGCGGCCTGCCGTTATTAGCGCCCATGAGTGAAGTGGCGGGGCGTTTGTCCATTCAGGCGGCTGCTTACGCGCTCACCGCGCACCGCGGCGGCCGGGGACTTTTGATGGGCGGCGTGCCCGGCGTGTTGCCGGCGAAGGTTCTTGTGATCGGCGGCGGCGTCGTCGGCACGCACGCAGCGAAGATGGCCGTCGGCCTTGGCGCCGACGTGACGATCCTTGAGCGCAACCTACGGCGCATGGCGGAGCTGGACGATATTTTCCTTGGGCGCGTGAAGACCCGCTACTCCACCTTCGAGGCGCTGGATGAGGAAACCGACGCCGCTGACGTTGTTGTGGGGGCGGTGCTGATCCCGGGCGCGAGCGCGCCGAAGCTTGTCACCCGCGATATGCTGAAGGGCATGAAAGAAGGCGCCGTTCTCGTTGATGTGGCGATCGATCAGGGCGGATGTTTTGAGACCTCGCGCGCGACAACCCATGAAAAGCCCACCTATGAAGTAGACGGCGTCCTCCATTATTGCGTCGCGAATATGCCCGGCGCTGTCCCCATGACGTCGTCTCACGCCCTGAACAACGCGACACTCGCCTATGGGTTGCAAATTGCCGACGATGGGCTCGAAGCGCTCAAGAAAAACAAGCACTTACTGAACGGTCTTAATGTGCACCGGGGTCTCGTGACGTACGAAGCAGTGTCCCGAGCGCTGAATATCGACTACACGCCGCCGCTTGAGGCCTTGAAATAGCCTCGCTTCCGCCCCATTTCGTGTGAGTAAAGGGGTGACTTTCGCGCACAACTTGGCGTATGAAGGTCAAAATGACGCATTACGGAGGGAGAGTGCCTAATGTCGAGATTTTTAGCGACGGCCGCCGCAGCCGCAATGTTGATGACGACAGCGCATGCAGCGCCGTTTATTGGCTCGTCCGGGTGGACGACATCGGATGATCTGTCCGGCACGTCCGGGTCCGTCGAACGCGCAACCCTTATTGAGGGATTTTTGACGCTGATCGGCTTTGACGAGAAGTTCAAAGCGGCCGCGGCCTTTGGCCCGACGCCTCCAGCGAGCTTGTCCGAAGGCGCGCATGGCGAGGTTGATTCCTGTGAGGACGAAAAAGCAATCGACGGCGCAGATGAGAGCGCCGAGGGCGCTGACGACGAGCAAGCCGGCCCGGAGCCGATCCTGTTCGCGTTCTAAGCCGGAAACGGAAAATGCAATAACAAAAGCCCGCCGGTTACGAGGCGGGCTTTTTTTCTGCATCTCGCATGGACGCTGATACGTTCGCTCCGGGCAGATATCGGCCTGACCTGAGACGAACGATAACAAGACCTAACCCTGACAAGGCGAAGAGCAGCCCGGTGGCGGATGCAGCTCTAAGCAGCAGGTTATTGAAATTGTCGCGCTCATCATAATCCATAATGTGCAGCATCCAGAAGAAATCATAGAGCCGCCAGATTCTGTTGCGCCTCGCCTCCACCTTTCCCGTCTGCGGCGAAATATAAAGCCGCGTTTGAAGCCGGTCTTCATACGTCACCTGCCAGACAGGCGTAGACCCGCGATACTCGGCGGGCGGGTTCGTTAAACGCTTGACCGCGCCAATCTGCGCTTCTCCCACATAATCCGTCTTCGCCACTTCGCGGACCTGTTTTTCGGTAATCGGCGAAATCTTGGCGCCGGTTCTGGCGCTGAACAGCGCGATCCCGTTTTGCGCTTTCACTTCGTAAACGGGTTTACCCAAAAAGGTGCGCAGCGTCACTTCGGTGACGCCTTCCATTTGGGCGATAGCGCCGCCAGGCGCCGCGTAGCTGCGCGCTTCCAATTCAGGTGAGAATGTGAGCGCAGTGTTGGTTTCACCGCGAACGAGCGAGATATGAAACCAACTCATGATGACGCCGCTCATCATCCATAAGAGAACTTGCGCACCCAGGATAAGGCCAAGCCAACGATGCGCTAACTGAAGGAGTCTTTTCGCCTTCATTAATTCGCAAGATCTGAAGCGGCGGTTGGGGTCTCAAGGATCGCCTTGAACGCGGTCCAGGCGTCTTCCCCGGCGGCCACCTTGCGCTCAACGTGGTCGCGGACAAGATCGCGTCCCAAATTGTAATTGATGACGTAACCTCGATAGGTATCGATGAAACTGACGCTCTTTTCGGCGCGCTCGCGCGAAACAAGACTATATTTCATCGTCATGTCGATTGCTTCGTCACGGCCAATCTCGCCATCCAGATAAAGCCGCGCTACATGATTACGCGAATGGGAAAGCTGCTGTGTCGCCTTTTTCAAGTCCGCCAGCGTTTCAGCCTTTGCAGGATCAAGGCCCGCGAGCGGGAAGAGCACGTCACGCTCAAACGCGACTTTCTCATCGCCCGGAAAAGCGAGCTCAATGCCGTAATTCGCAGAACCTTCCGCGATAAGCGACTGAGGGCTGAATAGCGGGTAGACGGAATATTCGATCCACCCCTCGCCGCTCAGCAGGTTCCGTTCGATCAATACGTTCCATGTGTGGTGCCCGGGATATCCTTCGTGACAACCGAGATCCACCGCACGGTCGATAATGACTGGTAAATCCGTGTTGACTTCAATCAGGCTTTCAAAGTCGCCCTGATACCAGTTATAGCCGCTCCAGGGCTTATCCGTCACATAGCCGGTGGAAAATCGTTCATTATCCGGAAGATTAAAGTGTTTGATGGTGCGCGCGCGGCACTCCTCGATAGCGGCCGCAAATACGGCTTCTAGCTTTTCTTCGGGAATGGCAAGCGATTCACGAAAAGCGTCGACACGTTCGGACAACGCCCCGTCGCCGGGCAACAAGCGCTCGATCAATGCGAGTGCGGCGTCGAATTCACCAACGTCATAGGTCGGCGCTGTGGCGTCATAGAGTAGACGGGTTTCTTCATCGAAGGAGAATTCCTCTCCTTTCGCCATGCGAATACGTGTCAGCGCCGCCGTCAAATTTTTCGCAAGCATTTTTTGGCGCGCATCGCCTTCAGCCTGGTAACTGATAACCTCAAGCGCTTCAATCAAATCGCGCGCTTCCGTTTCCAAATCCGCCAATGCCGGAGACGCTGCATCAACGTCCGCTTCCCAAGCGTCCGGCCCGTGATAGGCGTCGACGAAAGCCGCGTCATGCAGCCCCACGCCCAAGGCCAGTTTTACGAATCGCTCAGCGATATCGTCTATGCCGATAATGCTGACGTCCGCCGGAACCGTGGCCGCCTCAGAAGGCGCGCTCGGCGTCGGCGTTTCGGCGTCTTCGGCTTTGTCGCCGCCGCAAGCCGCCGTCAGCATGAAAAGAGCAATGGCGGCGGTGCGGGCGACGATCATAGGTTTGTACTTTCTCTTAAGCCGGCGTGCCCGAGAAGGTTGAGGTGCCGAAAGCGCCAAGCTTCACGTTTCCGCTCAGATTACCTCCATCTTCGGCGCCTTCGAACTCCAGTGTCAACGGCATCGGAGATGTCACTTTTGCGTCCCAAAGGAGCTTATCGCCTTCTACGCGGCCGTTTTCGATGGGCGCGGCGCCAGCCGGGCCTGTCATTTCGCCTGACAGCGCGTCTCCGTCCTGCTTCAGGGTCAGAACACCTGTCTGCTCGCCCATTGGCGTCTTGATTACGATGTTCCATTTTCCATCGATGGCCATGTTGTCTTCTCCTTGATCGGCGCACATTGCGCCTGGCTACGAATAATCGGCGCGGAGAGTAGCGAAAGCCGCGACGGGTTCAAGGGGCCGATGCAGAGGAAAATCAAAGACTTCAGGGGCCGCGAAAAAGGGCTGTGGCGGGTTCCTTCCCAAACCGATTAGCGCTAAACGCCCTTTCGAAAGGTTTTGGCGCGCCTTTGTCACAAAAGCGCAATCAAAAACCGGGACCTTGGGGAGCGGCGTGCGGCGCAGTCTTCTGAATTCTGAGGGGCGATGAATGATGCAAATTGATGTGAGCCTCTGGGCGGCGGTTGGCTTCCTGTTCGCTGCTTACGCCGTCGTCGGCAACGACGCGCTTCAAACGCTCGGCACCTTCATCAATTCGAACCGGCGCCTGCCATGGTGGGCCTTGTTCTTATTCGCCGCGACAATTCTGGTCCTGACTTTTGCTTTTGGTTACATCACCGACGGCGGCGAGTTGCGGAACGCAGACGGCAGCGCAAGAGCGCTTTGCGATTTCTCAGTCGGCTGCGACCCGTCCTATGGGCGTCTCGGCAATACTGACAAATATCCGATCTTTGAGCCGCAATGGTATCACGCGCTGCCGCCGATGGTCTTGTTGTTGCTCACTCGCTTCGGTGTTCCGGTTTCAACAACGTTCATGGTGTTGACGGTTTTCGCGACCATCGGCGGTCTTAGTTCCATGTTGCAAAAGTCGCTGATCGGCTACGCCCTGGCGTTTGTCGTCGGCGGCCTCCTTTACGCAGGGCTATCGCAAACGCTGGAACGGTTTTTCAGACGCACCGAGCACGAACAACATGCGCCCGTATGGGTTTTGTTGCAGTGGATAACGACCGGCTATCTGTGGACCGTGTGGCTGATGCAGGACTTCGCCAACATCTTCATCTACCTGCCGCGGGGCGACGGCGTCACGCCGGGATCAGGCCTCAACCCGCTGGAGGCGATCCTCGCTGTGAGCGCCACGCTTTTGTTGCTTGCTTATACGTTCTGGAACCGCGGCGGTCCTGTTCAGAGAATTCTTCAGACAAAAACGTCTGTGACGGACATCCGCTCCGCAACGATAATTGACTTCGTTTACGCTTCGCTTCTCTTCTACTTTAAAGAGCTGAACGACGTCCCGATGTCGACAACATGGGTGTTTCTCGGACTGATCGCCGGCCGTGAATATGCCTTCGCCATGACAACGCGCGCGATCAGCTTCCTGCGCACTGCTGAGGTCACGCTATCGGATTTGTCAAAAGCGTTTATCGGTCTCGTTATATCGATCGATATGGCGCGCGGGCTACCGTATCTTGCGCAAGGCTTCACCAATGGCGGTTTCGCGCCGCCTCCCCTCAGCGTGCTTGCGCCTTCCAGCGCCACGATAAACTTCCTGGTCATCGCCAATGTGATGCTCGTTCCCGTCGCCCTCTTTTTCGCGCGCAAGTCACCGGCAAGGATGGTCTTGCTGGCGATCATGTTCGCTGTCGCAGCGGGCGCCTTTTTTGTTATGCCAATCGCCTAGCCGCTGATCAGCGAAAGCAAGTGATCGCGCGCCAGCGCAAGCTCTTTATAGCCAAGCTCGTCCTGCGACAGGCCCTCAAGGTGCGCCGCGAGATCCGATAACATTTCATTCTTATGAGACGACTTTTTGATATCTGCGAGGCTGTCGCGGTATATCCGAATCCCGAACAGAATATCGCCGCTCACCGGCAGCTTACAGAGCGTTTGGCGTTCCACGCGGATGACAAGGTTTTCGGCTGTCACGCTCTCTAGTCGAGCAGCCCTGTCGTGAGCGGTCGTTGGAAGACGAACCGCATCCGTATCGTACACCCCCCAATTCTGACGCCACATGAGCTCATTTGGCTGAAGATTATCGAAAATCCGATTAATGACCGATGCGTTGCGGCTCTTGGCCCCAAAGCCCGGCACCGGCGCATGCACGTCTTCAAGGCGGCGTCCAAATTTCTCAGCCAACGACCACGAGGATGGGAAGCAGACAGAGCCAGCCACAAGCCGCCACGCGCCATACCTTGCGCGCATCATAACAAGATCATCCTGTACTAACCGTGCTGCGGCGTGGAGCGCCGGGACGCCAGCGCTCATCGAAACCAAGTCCACACCATCCACAAGAATGCCGTCATCCGTTCTCCGATATCTCTCCGGGTAAAGATCAACCAGGAATTGGGCGACAGCAGCGAAGACCTCCGATTGCGCCTCGGCGGTTTCGTCCTCAGCCAGAAACACCGCCGTCGGGTCCTGCGCAAAGTGTCGGTCCTTCTCAGCGAGATAGGCGGCGCGCTCATCATCGATCTCGAACCACGGCTTATCCGCCACAGGCTTCAATCCGATGGAAAATGGTTTGTGGTACAGGCGCATCGCGTTCCTGGAATTCCTCTTAGCCCGTTATGAACAAAGTCCGGTCAGGTTGACAATTCCCCTGTTTTGCGACCAGATGAGCGAGATGGCGCCCTTAGCAGGGCTTAATAGGGAAGCCGGCGAGAATCCGGCGCTGTACCCGCAACTGTAAGCGGCGAGCCGATAACCTTAAGGCCACTGGAAGAAATTCTGGGAAGGCGGTTTGAGGCGATAACCCGCAAAGTCAGGAGACCTGCCGTCGCGTCGCTCGTCCCGGGCCGGGAATAGCCAATGGGACCGGAGCTTTCTCCTTAGAAGCGACATTCAGATATCGCGGCCGAGGCTGTGATTGAGTGTTAACTTTTTTGCCCGTGATTATTGGGCTACGGAGAATAATATGCGACGACCCGTTGGAGGTTTCGCCTTCGCAATCGCAGCCGCCTTGGCGAGTAACACTCCGGCGTTTGCGCAAATTACCAGCGATGATGAAATTATTGTGGAAGGGCTGAGACTTCCGACACCGCTGGCTGAGACGGGAACCAGCATTTCCATCATTACTGACGACGATATTGAAAAACGCGGATACGCCTTCGCGCTTGACGCAATCGCTGCGGCGCCCGGGGTGACCATCAATCAGAATGGGGCATTCGGCGGACTAGCGAGCGTCAGGATAAGAGGGGCCGCGACAGACCAGACCCTCGTCTTGCTTGACGGCGTCCCCCTTGGCGATCCCACATCCGTGGGCGGCGGGTACGATTTTTCTATTCTCGACGTCGCTGACATTGAGCGCATTGAGGTCCTGCGAGGGCCGCAATCGACTTTATGGGGGTCTGACGCAATCGGCGGCGTGGTCAATATCATCTCCAAGCGCCCCAAAAATGGCATTGGCGCAAAACTTTTTGCAGAGGGGGGCTCGTTCGCCACGTTCCGCGGCGGCGCGGCGGCGACTGGCGGATCAGATCGGGCTGATTTTCGGCTGTCGGTCTCAGGGATCACGAGCAACGGAATTTCGAGGGCCGATGAAGCTGACGGCAATACCGAGGCCGACGCTTATAACGGCCTGAGCTTCGCCGGTCGGGGCGGCGTGAACCTGCCTCACGACATCCGGATCGAGGCTGTCGCCCGCCACATGATCGGCGATACTGAAATTGACGGATTTCCACCGCCGAATTTTACCCTGGCTGACAGCGACGATACATCAAGGACGGAACAATTCACGGGCGCCGTGACAGTGCTCGCGCCTCTTTTCGAAAAAAGACTACAGAATAATTTGATGGTTGGTCATACCGATATCCAGCGGACCGGCAATTTTGGCGGCTTCGAAACGGTCGATAATGGCGACCGCTTAATCCTTCGCTATCAGGGAACCACAGCAATCAGCGATCGCCACCGCTTCGCTTTCGGCGCTGAGCGCGAGGAAAACGAAGCGAACGATGAGCGCACGAGCATCAACGGTTATTTTGCGCTTTATGAATTCAAACCCTTCTCCTCCCTCAAGATTTCTGCGGGCGTTCGCCATGATGATCACAGCCGGTTCGGCGGAGCGACGACGGGGCGGGCCGCCGTCGCCTGGTCGCCGTCCACCTATATTACGCTGCGCGGCAGTTGGGGTGAAGGCTTTAAAGCGCCGACAATTTTCCAGCTGACCCAAACATTCGGCGCCCTGCCGCCCAATGGCGACCTTGAACCGGAGACCAGCGAAGCCTTTGATGTGGGCGTCGACCTGTTCGCCCCAAACAGTCGCGGTCAGATCAGCGTCACCTATTTTGATCGCGATACAGACAATCTGATTATATTTGCACCCAACTTTCGATATGAAAACCTTGACGCGACAACGGCAAAGGGCGTTGAGACGCGCCTGCAGTACGCCCTTACGGATGCGATTGGCGTTGAGGTGACGCACGCCTTCATCGATGCGGAAGACGCCGTCACCGGCGAACGCCAAATCAGAACGCCGCGCCATTCCGGCGATATCGCTCTCATTTATGATGGCGGCGGACCGCTGAGCGGGTCTGCCGTCTTGCGGTACAATGGCGACGAGACGGAAGGGCCTTTTGGCGACGATGTCGACTCCTGGAGAAGGGTCGATCTCGCCGCTGCCTATACGCTGTCGGAGACAATCGAAATCTACGGACGCATCGAGAATCTCTTTGATGAGCAGTATCAGCAGATCTCAGGGTTTGGAACGCCCGGCCTTTCCGCCTATGGCGGCGTTAGGCTAACGTTCTGAGATGAGACTAAGACGCATCATTGTTGCGATGCTCGCCCTGGCCGTGAATGCATGCACCTCGCAAGAGGATCGCCGATCTGACCAGGAAAACAGCGCGCCGCGCGTTGTGAGCCTCGATTACTGTGCGGATCAATATGTCCTGAAATTCGTCGATCGATCGCAGATCGCGGCTTTGTCGCCGGATGCAGAAGCCTCGTTTTCTTACATGCGCCGGGAAGCCCACGGGCTACCGAAAGTAAGACCACGCGCTGAAGACATCCTCATTTTAAAGCCGGATATTGTCGTGCGCTCTTACGGCGGCGGACCGACCATTTCGCGTTTTCTGGATCGCGTGGGCGTTAAAGTCGTCCAGATCGGATATGCGAGCGATCTTTCATCGGTAGAGACCATTATTCTTGAGACAGCCGCGCAGCTTGATGCGACTAAGGAGGGAGAAAGAACTGTCCAGCGGATGAAGGATCGCCTGGCGGCGCTTCCGGAAAAACCCGCCCGCAAGACGCTCTACATGACGTCAAAGGGGGCCGCCGCGGGGACGCGGACGCTTATTGATGATTTGATGACTCAGGCAGGCCTTGAGAATTTCGACCGGCGCGCCGGCTGGGGCGTGCTTCCGCTAGAACGGCTCGCGTACGAAAAACCGGACCTTGTTGCGACGGCTTACTTTGAAACCAGTGATCTTGTTTCCGACATCTGGACGCCATCACGCCACCCTGTTGCCAAGCGCACATTGCGCGACACGCCGCGCGTCGATATCGCCGGCGCCCTAACCGCCTGCAGCGGATGGTTTCTTCTCGACGCCGTCGAACGCATGGCCCACGGACCCGATCAGCCATGACCGATCGCGCGCTCATCGCCAGCCTCGCCTGCGGCGGCGCCGGGCTCATTGTTCTGGCCAGCTTCCTCGGTTCCACAACCATGCCAATTGACCGGCTTGCCGCCGCCCTTATGGGTCGCGGCGATCCCGCTGATATGATCGTTGTCTGGGAGATAAGAGCCCCGCGCGCATTCGCGGCATATATTGTCGGCGCAACGCTCGCTTTCTGCGGCGCCGGTCTGCAAGGACTGTTGCGCAATCCGTTAGCGGAGCCTGGTGTTCTCGGCGTTTCGGCCTGCGCGGCGTTGGGCGCAACACTATCGCTCTTTTATGGCGCCGCCAGCGTATCTTCGCTGCTGACGCCGCTCGCGGCAATCGCGGGCGCGCTGGCGGCGACGGTGATCCTCGCCATCACCGCCGTGCGACTCTCCTCCGTCGTCAGCCTGATCCTTGTGGGAGTCGGATTGTCGAGCTTCGCCGGCGCGCTTATGGCGCTCCTCTTAAACCTGGCGCCGACGCCGTTTACGCTTTCCGACTTGATCAGTTGGACGCTCGGATCGGTTGCAAACAAAAGCTACGCCGACCTTTCGCTGATTGCACCTTTTTTGATCGCAGGCCTCGCACTTGTACTGTGGAAGCGCCGTGACCTTTCCTTATTGACACTAGGCGAAGAGACCGCACAGACCGCTGGCGCTGACTTGCGATCGACGCGCCTCTTTCTTGTCGCAGGAACCGGCCTGATGACGGGCGCCGCCGTCTCGATCGCCGGCGCAATTGGTTTTGTCGGGATCACCGCGCCGCATCTTGTCCGGCCGTTTGTCGATCACGACCCTTCGCGAACGCTCGTTCCGTCGGCGCTGCTTGGCGGCGCATTGCTCGTCGCCGCTGATATCGGCGTGCGCCTGATCCCGACACCCGCCGAGCTTCGGTTAGGCGTCGTCGCCGCGCTCATCGGCGCACCGATCTTCATTTGGATCGCCATGGGCCAGCGGATGAGCCATGACTAACATAAACGTTGCAAATGTCTCAGTGACCGCCGGTGACGCGCCGGTGCTGAATAATGTTTCGTTCAGCTCAAAGAAAAATGAGCTGATCGCGATCGTCGGACCAAACGGCGCAGGCAAAACAACACTCCTGAAGACAATCGCAGGTCTGACCCTGCCAAACGCGGGACATGTGATGTTTGGCGCGAAGCCACTCGCCGACATGGCGCCGTTGGAGAGCGCTCGACATCTCACATACCTCCCGCAACACCGACCAATCGCCTGGCCCATGCGCGTCCGCGATATTGTGGCGCTTGGTCGCTTCGCGTTCGGCGGCGCTCCGGGGAGACTCTCGACTGAAGACGCTGTCGCCGTCGATGAAGCACTCAACGCATGCGAATTAACGCCGTTCGCAAAGCGACAGGCTAATACGCTCTCAGGCGGCGAACTTGCGCGGGTTCATATCGCCCGAGCGTTCGCCGCGAAAACGCCAGTCCTCGTCGCCGACGAACCAATCGCCGCGCTCGATCCGCGGATGCAACTCAAGATCCTTTCACTGATCAAAGAGTATGTTGAACGGGGCGGGAGCGCCATTATCGTCGTCCATGATATCGCCCTCGCAGCGAACGTCGCCGATAGAATGATCTGGATACGGAATGGAGAGATTGTCGCTGATGACGCGCCGACCGCCAGCGTAACGCAAGACCGCCTGTCGGCCGTCTTCGACGTGGATGCGATCGTCGAGACCATCGGCGATAAACTCACCATCAGGTTTCAGGCCCCTAATTAGGCGACTGAGACGTTGACGCACGTCAATTTCAAGCCCGCTGGGGAAGGCGAAAATAACTTACCTATGGTTGCAATTCCTTTGCGCCGCTGTCGCGCTGAACAGTTTCGCCCGAATAGACTGGCGCACCCCGCGCTGGCCGATCAAAAAGTGGAATGCTTATTCTAGAGTAATTTCAATGTGCTAGCTCACTTTCCAAGCTTTTGTTTTCGTTGCGCTTCTTTGATTGTTACGGTACGGCGATTTGAGAGCGCTGCGTCAGCCATGGTGTTGGCGCGGAAAGTCTTCGAAGGTCCGTAGTTGTGTTAGAGCGAAACGCTCACTCGTCTGGGTTTAGGGACAACCAGATCAGGTAACGGGGTTTCGAGGGTGAGCCGGGAGAAAATATGACTCACTCGCGTAGTGATTACGATTTCGCTGTTCAAGCAGCCACGAGCCTTTTCTGGCGGCGCGGCTACGACGACACGAGCATCGAAGATATTGTAAAAACCTCCGGACTGAATCGATATTCGATTTATAACGCTTACGGAGGAAAAGAGGGGATTTTTCAGGCGGCGGTCCGGCAATATTGCGATGTGTCCATTGAAAAATTGCGGGCGGATTGCGAAAGCCAGGATACGCCACCGCTCAACGCGCTTTTGACGACGCTCGAAGAAACTATCGAAGGGATGCACAAGCACGCCGCCGGATGCCTGGTGACGGACATTGTGCTGAGCAAGAAAGAGCATTTTCCGGAACTAATTACCTATTGCTCGACTTTTCTCCGCGAGATGGAGCAACTCACCGCGCGCCTTTTCGAAAAAGCCGACGCCGACGGGACGCTGGCTGACGACCTAACGCCGACGCAGGCGACGGGCTTGTATCTGACTTTCAAATTCGGATTGGACCGGCGCAGCAAGCTCGGCCTTTCGCAGGAAGAAATGAAGTTTCAGGCGGAGGCGTTTATGGACCGGTTGCGGCGCACGCCGGCATAACCGGACATTCCTTATTTTATTCTGGCGTATGCACGGGTCCATTGCAGCATTCGCGCGGCGACGGCATGGTAAGATCCTGATCTTATTCCGGAGTTTCCCATGCTACCGCTTGTCAGCGACACCGTTCAGGAAGATGGCCCAGCATCTGAACCCAAATATGCACAGCGATACGAGTTGGAGCCGCCGGCCCCGCTCGCGGATCTTGAATTATTCACCCAAGGCCAACCCTACGGCGCATTCGCGAAGTTGCGGGAAGAAGCGCCGATTTGCTGGCATCCCGAACCCTTAAAGGGACAGCCTGACGGCCCCGGTTTCTGGGCCGTCACGCGCTACCATGATGTGCGCACCGTCGAACTCGACACGGAAACGTTCTCCTCACAGCGCGGCGGCATCAATATGGCCTACGGTGCGCCGGAAACGCGTCACCCGCTCCTGTATCCAGCGACGCTCAACACGATGATCTGCCTCGATCAACCCTACCATCTACCGTTGCGCCGCGCGCACATGCCTTTCTTCACGCCCGCTTACGTTCAAAAGCTTCGCCGGCGGGTTGAAGAAAAAATCGATTTCCTTCTGGATGGAATGGAAGACGCAGGGCCGCGTCTCGACATGGTACGCCATTTCTCCGCGGAGTTGCCGCTTTTCACGCTCTCCGAAATGCTTGGAATCCCTGAAGTTGACCGGCCGAAACTCGTCGGCTGGATGCATCATCTGGAATTGGCGGCCGACACCATCGCTAAGAATAATCTTGGCGATATCGATCCGGCCCTGTTGATGACATTCATGACCAGCATCCAGGAGATGTTTGATTATGGTCGTGAAATCCTGAGGGAACGGCGCGCAGCGCCGCGCGAAGATTTGTTATCGGCGATCGCAAACGCGGTTATTGATGATGAGCAATTATCAGAACCGTTTCTGGACGGTTCTTGGCTCCTGATCGTCTTTGCGGGAAATGACACCACACGGAATTCACTTTCCGGCGCCATGAAGTTGCTCACTGAATTTCCAGATCAAAAACAGAAGCTGCTCGATAATGCTGCGCTCATTTCAGGTATGGTTGATGAGGCGATCCGGATGGTTTCACCCGTCATTCACATGCGGCGAACCGCCACGCGCGATACGGCGCTCGCCGGTCAGAAAATCGCCGAGGGCGAAAAAGTAATCATGTGGTACGGCGCGGCGAACAGAGACGAAACCGTCTTCGAAAACCCCGATCAGTTTGACGTCAAGCGCGCAAATGCTGGCGACCATATCGCGTTCGGACTTGGCCCCCATGTCTGCCTCGGCCAACGCATTGCCAATATGCAATTGGAGGCGGCGTACAAAAAACTTCTCGCACGTTTTCCAAACGTCACATGGACCGGCGATATTGAGATGGCGCCGAACAATTTTGTTCACGCCATCTCGAGGTTGGAAATCGACTTAGGCGCGTAATCAATTGCTCAAATCACTGCGCGGTATGGATCAACGCTGCGTCAAACGATGAATTAAAAGCCGCCAGCGCCGACCCGCCATAAGCCGGTGCGTTATTCGCGTCCAAGGGTCCAAGCGCGATATAGAAGGCGTCACGCAATCCATTCAAGTCGGTTGCTTGGCCGGCATTCTCAGCGGCTTGTGTAAATGCGCTGCGTATTTGGTCGCGTGCTTCATTGTAGCCAAGCTTCAATAATTTCGAAGACGGACCGGGCGCGAAGCTGGCTGCGGCGTCAAATATCTCACCGGCGATTTTTGTGCGGATTTCGCGCCAGCTCTGTTCGTCGTTAATGCCGTTCACGACGCTTGCTGCAAAGAAGCCGCGGACTCCCATTTCGTTATCAACAAAGCCGACGCCGTTCGTCCAGGCCTCTGCGGGCGTTGTTTGCAGTGTCAGGGCCGCTGTCACCTGATTCAGAGCGTCAAGCTGGTTGTGTCGGATTGACATCGCCGCGAAATCCCGCAAGTGCGTGTCGTCCGCACTAATCGGGGTATTAGATAATGCGCCGATAATTTTGTCAGCGTCACTCGTCAACAGATTAGAAAGCCCCTGCAATCCGCCCACCCGATATGGGTCCAGGTCGCCGCCATGCACTCGGTTTATTGGTCCGGCCTCCAACCGTTCCGTCCCCAAGCGGAAAACCTCCGCCTTAAGGTCCTCGGCTCCGTTAATGCTCGCTGCAGCTTGCATGATGCCATTAAAGTCCGCCATGCGCCCTTCCGGCGTATCGAGACCCGGCTCACCGAAGAAGACGCGCGCGCCAAGCGCATTCTTTATTGTGCTTGCGTCAATGACGCTTTCGAGTTGTGATTCGCTCAATGAATTGAATGCAGATTGCGCATCCGCTCCGTGTAAGGATTGAATAATTTCACTAGTGAATTGAGCGTCAGGCGATGGTGATCCGTCCCATGAACGGGACGCCAATCGGTGAACAAGATCAAGTTTCGTATCCGTATTCGCGTGAGCGCCGACCGCTTCAGCAAGCTGCTCATTAAGCTGATAATATTCGAAACTTGGCGCAGAAGTATCCGCCTCCTGGATCGCATCCGAGAACGCAAGAATACCGTCAGCGTCAAGGCCTTCCGCGACCGAGCGCACAAAGTCAGTTTTTTTCACCATAGGATAGGCCGTCACTATGGAAGCCGCCGTTAATTTCTCGCGCAACATCGTCGAGATACCCGCGTGCATCGAGCGTGTTGAACACATAGCGCGTGTCTTCAGGACTCAAACCGTCAATGATCCTGTTAATTCTGTCGGCCCGGTCGTAGGACTCGCTGCCTAACGCTCCCGTGACGCCATCAACAGCCGCCCGGACAGGGCTGGCATTGGAATTGGGGATTGCACCAGCAGCGCCGTCAACACCGGCCTGAACCGAACTAGCAGTGCGAGTATCGTTAGCAAGATCGGGCGTAACACTCTGGGAACCGGCCTGGTCGGGACTGACACTGCGATTATCGATGACGGGATCGGGCGAAACATTTTGGGACGTTGAGGGTGATACGGTATCAAGATGTACAGCCATGACGCGCTCCTGTTTCTTTCCCAGCCGATGGTGGCTTGAAACATTTGCGCGGTTCAATATGCCGCGGACCCCTAGGGGTTCGCTGCAATCACCCGTTGCACCGCGGCATGCAGACGGCGCGGATACTGCAGTTCAAGGTAATGCGTCCCGCCGGGAATAATTTCACAACGCGCCTTGTCGCCAAGATGATCCATCAGCATGAAGGCGTTGGATTTCGGCACGATGGCGTCGAAGTCGCCGTGCACGACTTCAATCGGTATCGATAATTCTTTTATGGCTTCCAGAAGCGGGCCGATTTGCGTGCGGCGGCCCGCGACTTCTTCCCGGACTTTTTTAAACCGGTTCGGCACATATTCTTCTATGCGTTGGTCGCGCCCAAGCCGCTCTAACGTGAGTGCGTAATCATGCGGCTCATCGATCAGCGCTGAAACGGTCACGACCCCGCGCACGATCTCTGGGAAATCGAGCGCCGCTTTGAGCGCCAGCTCCCCGCCATAAGAAAGGCCGAGCACGACGATCTTCTTTTCCCCAAACGCGCCGCCGCCTTCTACAGACCCCGGTAAGAACGGCTTGATCGCCGCCACCTGTTCCCCAAAATCAGTGACCGCCGTCTCATGTCCCCGTCCGAAACCAGGCCGCGCCGGCAGGACGATTTCGACGCCTGGCGGTGCGGTGCGCATAAAACGAGAGAATAAGTATCGATTAGACGGCGTGCCGTGAAAGATAATCAAACGCCATTCGCCCGGATCAGGGGCTATATAGGCTTGCGTCTCAATCGGCGTTGAAAGCGGCGCGGTGTACGTGATGTCGTGGAAGGAGCGGGTCACAGCCACCATTCATCAGGGCGCGCCGTAAAACCAGCGGCCTGTTCGAGCGCGTACATGCCTTTGAAGAGCGTTTCCTCGTCGAACGGTTTACCAAGCAGTTGAAGACCGAGCGGCAGCCCTTGCGCGTCGAGGCCCGCCGGCACTGATGCGCCCGGCAGGCCGGCAAGATTGCCGGTGACGGTAAAGACGTCATTCAGATACATCTGAACGGGGTCGTTTGACTTCTCGCCCAAACCGAACGCCGCTGACGGCGCAGACGGCGTCAGAATCAGATCGACTTTCTCGAAGGCGTTCGTGAATTCATCAAAAATCTTTTTACGGACTTTTTGCGCTCTCAGATAATAAGCATCGTAATATCCCGCGGACAACACATAGGTCCCGATCAGAATCCGGCGCTTGACTTCATCGCCAAAACCTTCCGCCCGCGTATTTTCATACATCGACGTGATGTCTGTATAGTTTTCCGCGCGCAGCCCGTATTTCACGCCATCATAGCGCGCCAAATTCGAAGACGCCTCGGCCGGCGCGACGATATAGTAAACCGGCAGCGCATATTTCGTCAGCGGCAACGAGATATCGACGATCTGGCATCCGGCGTCTTTCATCCAGGCGATCCCGTCGGCCCAGAGCTTTTCGATCTCATCAGGCATCCCGTCGAGGCGATACTCCTTGGGAATTCCAATCCGAAGCCCCTTCACTGATTGGCCGAGCGCCGCCTCGTAATCCGGCACCGGCCGGTTGATTGACGTCGAATCCTTCGGATCGTGCCCGGCCATGGACCGAAGCATGATCGCCGCGTCGCGCGTATCGCGCGCAATCGGTCCCGCCTGATCGAGCGAGGAGGCGAACGCGACAATCCCCCACCGCGAACACCGTCCATATGTGGGCTTCACGCCGACAGTGGCGGTCAGCGAGGCGGGCTGGCGGATCGAGCCGCCTGTGTCTGTGCCCGTTGCAGCGACGCACAGGTGCGCTGCGACAGCGGAGGACGATCCGCCCGAGGAGCCGCCCGGCGTCAAAGGCGTTTCATCTCCTTTTCGCCGCCACGGATTGATGACACCGCCAAAAAAGCTCGTCTCGTTCGATGAGCCCATGGCGAATTCATCCATATTCAACTTGCCGAGCATCACCGCGCCGTCGCGCCAGAGATTGCTGGTCACTGTCGACTCATATTCGGGCTTAAAGCCATCGAGAATATGTGAGCCCGCGGTCGTTAACGTTTCCTCTGTGCAGAACAAATCCTTGATACCGAGCGGAACACCCTCAAGCGCGCCGCCCTCGCCTTTTGCGAGCCTTGTGTCAGACGCATCAGCCATGGCCCGCGCCTTTTCATGGGTTTTCGTAATGAATGCATTTAAGGCGTCTGCGTTTTCAATGCGATCGAGATAAGTGTCCGTCACCTCTCTGGATGACAACTTTTTATCGCGTAACGCATCGCGAAGGCCTGCGAGAGACAGTTCGGTTGGATTGGCCATTCTCTATTCCACCACCTTCGGGACGACAAAGAAGTGGTCTTCGGTTTTTGGGGCGTTCGCCACAATCTTTTCCGGATGCCCGCCGCCGGTCGGTCCGTCGCTTAAAACGTCGTCGCGCATGGGCAGCGAAACATCGACTGTTGAAGCCATGGCCTCAACGCCTTCGACGTCGACCTCATTCAATTGCTCAATCCAGCCGAGAATGCCGGAAATCTCGGCCGCCAGCGGCTCCAGCCTTTCCTCCGGCTCAGCAATACGCGCAAGCCGGGCGACTTTCCGGACTGTTTCTTTATCAATGGCCATAGCGGGCGGCGCTCCTTCAAAACCGTGATGGCGTATCAATCGTCAGCCGCTGGTTCAAGAGCCAGTCGGCGATGAGCGATCTTTCCCGCCGGCGCGTTCACCACCCAGAAGCGGGCGCCTAACGCTACGGGGCCCGCGTGGACCGGCTGTTGGAGAGAAGGCGATTGATTTCCTTTTCCGGATTTGCGAGCGGCGTCGTGGCGAAGCGCCGAATCGCGTCCGCTCCGTCGCGCCCGCCCGCTTCAGCAATCGATTTGTATAGGAGCGCGGCGTCATAGCCACCTTCATCCTCTGCGCGCGCGGCGAAGGCGCGCCAGAAAGCCGTCACAGATCCGGACCCATTGTGCGTATCCGCCGCCGCTCTCATCAAAACGTAGCCGCAGGCATAAAGCGCCCTAACGGCGCCCCGTGCTTCGGCGGCCGCCAAAGACCCTGTGTAAAGCTGATCGGCGCATTCAGAGCGCGCGCGGTCAAAATCGCGCCGAACGTCTCGCACAGTCCAATAGCCGGTCGCACGCATTGCTTCGGCCGCGATCGCATCCGCCGCGCCCTCATGGATCCACGCTGGCACATCCTCATGAAACGGCTTCACCGCCGATTGCCACAAATGAACTGCCTCATGGGCGATGGCTCGACGGATAAGGTCTTCGCCCGTCGAAGACCGCCGCCGCCAGCCGCCGCCATAAAGCGAAAGTTGGAATTGGCCGGGCAGCGCGTCGCCGCTATAGCGAAGCAGCGTTTCCGGTCCGCCCTCTTCGAAAGAAAGAAAGACATTCGGTTTGACCTCAAGCTCGCTGCGGAAGGCGTTCTCCAGGAAATCAAATATCTTTGGCGCTGACGACTGAAACTCCTTCTCCACCCACCGCGGCGCAGCCGGGTCGGCGATCCACACCAGCTTTTTTGTCTCATTCGCCTTGATCGGTCCAAAATAAACGAACGCCGGGTGACTAAAGACGCCGCGCCAGCGCTCAATCCGCTTCTTTTGATCGTCAAAAACCGCAACGCGCGCACCCGGCAGCGGATTGAAATCAAAGGCGGCCTTTATCCGGCCGCCGTTATTGCGCCAGGGCCAGAAGTGACCCGTGTAAACAAGCGCGCCGTCGCGTCCAAATGGGCGAATGGGCTCATAGTGTTTGACGAATCCGAGCGTACGCCCTTTAATCCGTACAGCGACGGTATCGAAACGCCCTCGCCTCGCCTCCAGATAATCGCGGTCGCCACGTTGCGTCAGGCGCACGCCGTCGCCGACCACACGCCAGTCCGTTTGACGAAAGCCGTTAAGCGATGGCCCGAGATCGAGATAATTAACAGGCCGTGACAGGTTATAGGCGACCCGCCATTCGCCGTTACGGAGTTGCGCTATCTCGATATGCGCATCGTCCGGATAAATCTCTTCGCGAGCATGGGCGGTAAAAATGGCGGCGCTCGCGAGGACCATCGCCAAAACCAAAGATAGCAACCGCACAATCAACGCTTTACCCCGCCTCACTCATTGGACCGGATGCGGCCCCCTGCTAAGACATGAAGCCATGAAATCCTCATTTGAACAACAGGCCGCCGCGTTTGGCGGCTCAGGCGCTCTGTTCGGGCTAGATCTCGGTGAAAAAACCATCGGCGTCGCAGTCTGTGATCCGGACCGCCGCGTGGCGACGCCTGTAGAGACGATCCAGCGCAAGAAGTTCACGCCTGACGCCGAGCGCCTTGCAGAATTGGCCAAAGATCGCGCCATTGTCGGAATTATTATCGGACTGCCGCTGAATATGGACGGAAGCGAAGGACCGAGGGCGCAAGCGACCCGCGCTTTTGCCCGCAACCTCGACCGCATTCTGCCTCTTCCCGTGGCGTTTTGGGATGAGCGGCTGTCCACCGCTGCGGTGGAACGCGATATGATCGCGCTTGACGAGAGCCGCGCCAAACGCGCGGCGCGCATCGACGCATCGGCGGCTGCGTTTATCTTGCAGGGGGCCATCGACCGAATGCGCTCGCTCAGCGCTGAGACCGAACCGAGTTAGCGTTTGCGTCATCCCCGGAAGCCCCCTATAGACCCGTTTTAATGGAGAATACGGAACGACCTCTTGCGCCGCTCGGCGGCTGGACCGCGCCGCACCTTCTCAGCGTCAATGATTTGACGTTGGTGGAAATCGATTACCTTCTTCAGCTTACAGATTATTACGCATCGTTTCTGAAGCGCGGCGAACGCCCGCCGCAACGCCTCGCCGGGAAAACACAGATCAATCTCTTCTTCGAAGACTCTACGAGGACTAATCTGTCGTTTGAGCTCGCCGGAGAAAAGCTCGGGGCCAATGTTCTGAACGTTCCCGTCTCGGCGTCGTCGGTGAACAAAGGCGAGACCATGGTCGATACGGCGCAAACGCTGACGGCCATGGGCGCCCATGCCCTCATCCTGCGCCACAAAGAGCGCGGCGTGCACAAAGAACTTGTGGAACGCATTCCTTGCGCCGTGATCAACGCCGGCGACGGCGCCGCTGAACACCCAACTCAAGCGTTGCTCGACGCCGCGACAATCGTTCAGCACTTTGGGCGGATTGACGGGCTTGTTATCGCAATCTGCGGCGATATCAGACACTCGCGCGTCGCCGGTTCGGACGCGCGGCTTTTCACAAAACTCGGCGCGGAAGTGCGTTTTGTCGGTCCGGCGCATCTGATGCCGCGCGATGATCAACTGCCAGCAATAAAGCGGTGTCATAGCCTGAAAGAAGGGCTTGAAAACGCCGATATCGCCATGGGATTGCGCATGCAGTTTGAGCGCATGGGCGAAGGCGGCGACGCCGCGGCGCGCGGTTATTACGACGCCTTCGGTCTCACCCACGAGACGATGAAGCTCGCCAAGCCCACCGCGCGCGCCATGCACCCCGGCCCCATGAACCGCGGCGTCGAAATTGACGGCGCGCTTGCGGACGACCCCGACAAATCGCTGATCCTGACACAGGTCTTTTACGGCGTCGCCGCGCGAATGGCTGTGTTGGATGCGTTGGTGACGCGGGAGCATGATCAATGACGCTGTTGCTCGCCGCATTCCTTGGTTATTTGCTCGGATCAATCCCGTTCGGCCTCGTCATCACGCGCGCGGCGGGGCTTGGGGATATACGCGCGATCGGGTCGGGCAATATTGGCGCAACGAATGTCTTGCGCACCGGCAGAAAAGACCTCGCCGCTGCGACCCTCGTCCTCGACAGTGGAAAAGGCGCGATCGCCGTTCTCATCGCCTACAGCTTGGGCTGGCGACCCGAGATCGCCGGCGCCGCCGCTTTCTTGGGGCATTGTTTCCCCATATGGCTCGGCTTTAAGGGCGGCAAGGGGGTCGCAACCTTTCTTGGCACCATTTTGGCCTTATGGTTTCCGGCGGGATTGCTTGCATGCGCGACCTGGCTCGCCACAGCTTTCGTTGCGCGATATTCTTCTCTCTCTGCGCTCATCGCCGCCGCAGCGACGCCGTTGATATTTTTCGTGATGGGAAAGCCAGCGTTCGCCTTGGCGGCGCTCTTTATGACAATCTTGATCCTAATCCGACATCGGGAGAATATTGTGCGTCTTCTGGACGGAACCGAACCAAAGATCGGCAAGAAGGCTGAGACGACTGCAAAAGAAGAGCCCGCTTGAGATAAGCCGGGCGCAAGGGGGGCGTAATTCGAACGCTAAACGACCGCGAGCGGCTTAATTGGCTCCAATTAATTCGTACCGATAGTATCGGACCGATCACCTTCCATCGATTGCTAAAAAAATTCGGCAGCGCAGGCGCCGCGCTGGCCGCTTTGCCGGAAATATCGAGCAAGGCCGGGCGTAAGAAACCGTTGCGCGCCGCTGACAGGGACGCGGCCCTAAACGAGTTAAATCGCGCCGAGAGCGCCGGCGCGCGCCTTGTTGCGTTTGGCGAGCCTGACTATCCCCCAATGCTCGCCGCCATCCCGGACCCGCCGCCGGTATTTTACCTCTGCGGCCATGCGAGCCTTTTTGAGAAGCAGGCGGTTGGGATCGTCGGCGCACGCAACGCCTCTGCAGCGGGCCGCAAGCTTGCAAGGCAACTCGCCGCCGATCTCAGCGCCGCCAGTGTGTGCGTCGTGTCCGGCCTTGCGCGCGGGATTGACGGCGCCGCCCACGAGGCGGCTCTTGCGGGCGGCACCATCGCCGTGGTCGCTGGCGGCGTTGATGTCATTTATCCGCCCGAGCATGAAGAGCTGACCAGGGCCATCGCAGCGCAGGGCGCGGTGATGTCAGAGCGCCCGCCCGGCGCGCAACCGACCGCGCGCGATTTTCCGCGCAGAAACCGTCTTATTTCCGGTCTGAGTTTCGGGGTCGTTGTGGTCGAAGCCGCTGAACGGTCCGGCACGCTGATCACCGCGCGCTTCGCGCTCGAACAAGGACGCGAAGTGTTCGCCGTGCCAGGCTCGCCGCTTGACCCTCGGTGCCAGGGCGCGAACCGATTAATTCGCGACGGCGCAACGCTTGTACAAAGCGCGCAGGATATTCTTGACGTAATGGCCGCTCAGCAACGCGGTATGGCGGCTAATGGCGCAACGGATTTATTCGATTGGGCCGCCGACGATGACAGCGTACCAAGTGCGGATTTCGCAGACATTCGCCGGGCCGTCCGTGACGCGCTGAGCTATACGCCGCTCCATCGCGACGAGGTGCTCCGCGATGTTGATGCGCCGCCCGGCGTCATCGTCGACGCCCTTCTCGATCTGGTGCTCGCCGGCGAGGCTGAAGAACAGTCCGGAGGAATGTTCGTCCTCGCAAGCGATTAGACATTCGCGAAGATTACGCCATCGCCTTTTTGATCCGGTGATCCGATAGGCGTTTGATGGCGAAGGCCGACGGCCAGGCGCAACACCACAGGAAGCCCGCCCATGGGCCTAACTCGGTATATCTGGCCAGAAAAAAGACCGGGACCGACAGGAGTATATTGACGAGAAATCGGCCTAGCGTTTGTCGGGTCAAGATCACCTCTTTTTCCGATAGCGACAGCATCTCGCGTTTCTTTAGCGCGTGGGCGTAAAGCCGGTGAAGGATGAGATAGACGACCGCATACCCCAAGGCATAGATGCTCATGACGTGGGCGGCGTCTCCTTCATTTAACCCCAAGGCGTTCGAGCGCTGACCGTCGCCGAAGAGGCCCAACACATACGCAAACAGGGAATCGAAAATGAACCGCAATGGATAAGCGATAAACATAATGATGAGGAGAAGAACCGCATTCAGAAAAACCGCCTTCGCGTCCGCAAGGCCATAGCGGCGAAAGTACGTGAAATGCGCGTTCCAGATCATGATCATAATGGCGAAAGCGGCGGAAACGGGAACGATGTTCCAAAGAAAATTCGTCAATTGATCGGCTGTCACTGGCGGCTGAGACGCAGACACCAACATGCCGAGCGCCAGCGCAAAGACGATATCCGAGAGATTTTCGATCCGCGTCACGCTTCCGCCGCGCCATTCAAAATCCGGATCGGTGTCGAGCACCTGAGAAACGGTCTCCCGCAGCATAGAACCCCCTGCGCGTTCTGCGTTGCTAACGTGGCAGTATAGCGGAATTGACGGTTTGCCGGAACGATCGAACGCTTCCACAGACCAGATACTCGACTATTTCTCGTTTATTTTCATATATTTATTGGCCCGATCGGGGTCACTAATCGAGGACGCCGGTTGACACGCGCGCCAGCTATGACCACTTTCCCGCGCCAACAGGCGGTCCGAGGACGTCCAGCGGAATCGCAGAGCAAACCGGAGTAGACCGTTAATGCAGGTCGTGATTGTCGAGTCGCCGTCCAAAGCGAAAACCATCAATAAATATTTGGGGTCCAACTATAAAGTATACGCCTCCTACGGGCATATACGCGACCTCCCGTCGAAGGACGGCTCTGTCTTGCCCGACGACGATTTCGCCATGACATGGGAAATCGACACCGCTTCCAAGAAACGCATCAATGATATTGCCAAAGAAGTAAAAGGCGCCGAACGCCTCGTCCTCGCCACCGACCCCGACCGCGAGGGGGAAGCGATCTCATGGCATATCCTCGAAGTCCTCGCCGCCAAAAAGGCGTTGAAAGACGTAAAGGTCGATCGCGTCGCCTTTAACGCCATCACGAAAAAGGCTGTTCAGGAGGCGATGGCCGAACCTCGCGAGATCGACCAGGATCTCGTGGATGCATACCTTGCGCGGCGCGCGCTTGACTATCTCGTCGGATTCACGCTCTCGCCCGTGCTCTGGCGCAAGTTGCCCGGCTCGCGGTCCGCCGGCCGCGTCCAGTCGGTGGCGTTGCGGCTGATCTGCGAACGCGAACTGGAAATCGAGAAATTTGTTCCCGAGGAATATTGGTCCATCGCCGCGCAAGCGACATCGGAGGGATCGGCGCCGTTCAACGCGCGTCTTGTGATCCATGAAGGCGACAAGCTCAAGAAATTCACATTGAATAATGAAGCCGCGGCGATGGCGGCTAAGAAAGCTGTCGAAACGGCGAGCTTCACAGTCGACTCCGTCGAGGCGAAACCAGCGAAACGAAATCCGCCGCCGCCATTCACCACGTCAACACTGCAGCAAGAAGCGGCGCGCAAGCTCGGCTTTAACGCGCAGCGCACGATGCGCACCGCGCAACGCCTCTATGAAGGCATCGATATTGGCGGCGAAACCACCGGGCTTATTACGTATATGAGAACGGACGGCCTCGATATGGCGGGCGAAGCAATCGCCGATGCGCGGCGCGTGATTGAAGGCGAGTTTTCCGGAGACTACGTACCGGACAGCCCACGCGTTTACAAAAGCAAGGCGAAAAACGCGCAGGAAGCGCACGAGTGTATTCGCCCGACGTCATTCGCTCGCCTGCCTGCAAAATTGAAAAGTCTCGATGAGGATCAATTCCGGCTTTACGACCTCATCTGGAAGCGCGCGATGGCCTGTCAAATGGAGGCCGCGCGACTGGAAAACACAACGATTGATCTTCTGTCAGCAGACAAAAAGACGGGCCTAAGGGCTACGGGCTCGGTAATCCTGTTCGATGGTTTCCTGAAACTCTACGAAGAAGGCAAGGATGACGCCGACAGCGAAGACGGCGCCGGCGTGCTCCCGAAGGTGACGCAAGGCGCCGTCGCACAGGCCGCCGACGTCAAAGCCGATCAACATTTCACGCAGCCCCCGCCCCGCTTCACCGAGGCGTCGCTCGTCAAACGTATGGAAGAGTTGGGAATCGGTCGACCCTCCACCTACGCCTCCACGCTTTCCACCTTGCGTGATCGCGGTTACGTCGAGATGGATCGAAACCGCTTCGTTCCGGACTCAAAGGGACGGATCGTCACCGCATTCCTGGAAAACTATTTCCGCAAGTATGTGGAGTATGATTTCACCGCCGACTTGGAAGAAACGCTCGACGAAATTTCGAATGGTGACGCAGACTGGAAAGCGTTCCTGCGATCGTTCTGGAAAGAATTCTATGCCACGGTCGATGATATCGGTGAGTTGCGGATCACGGATGTTCTGAACGCCCTCAATGAGTCGCTCGGACCGCACATCTTTCCTGCGAAAGAAGACGGCTCGAACCCGCGCGCCTGTCCCGCTTGCGAAGACGGCGAGCTTTCGCTGAAGGTCGGGAAATTCGGCGCCTTTATTGGCTGTTCCAATTATCCGGAATGCAAACATACGCGTCAGCTTGGCGGCGATCAGGAAAACGCCGACACCGGCGACAAGGTGTTAGGCGTTGATCCCGAAAGCGGGCTCGAAGTCTTGCTGCGCGTCGGGCGCTTCGGTCCGTATATTCAACTAGGCGAAGAAGACAAAGAATCAAAAGAAAAGCCCAAGCGCGGCGGTATTCCGAAAGGATGGAGCGTTCCGGATATCGATCTGGAAAAGGCGTTGCTGCTCCTTTCCTTGCCGCGCGACGTCGGTCCGCACCCGGAGGACGGCGAAATGATCACAGCGGGCCTTGGGCGTTTTGGCCCATTCGTGAAGCACGGCAAGATCTATGCGAATTTACAAAGCCCGGAAGAGGTCTTTGAAGTCGGCCTCAACCGCGCCGTCACCTTAATCGCCGAGAAGAAAGCAAACCCACGCGCCGGACGCGGCCAGGCCGCCAAACCCCGCCGCGAGCTCGGCGCCCATCCGGAAACTGGCGATCCCGTAAATGTCATGGACGGCCGCTATGGCCCTTACGTAAAGCACCAGAAGACGAACGCGACGATTCCTGCGAGCGAGGATCCGGACAAAATCACGCTTGAACAGGCGTTGGAGTTGATCGTCGCGCGCGAGAAGAAAAAGCCCACGAAGAAAAAAGCCGCGAAGAAAAAAGCAACGAAAAAGAAGGCGACCAAGAAAAAGGCGCCAGCGAAAAAGAAGGCCGCAAAAAAGGCGACGAAGAAGACCACAAAGAAAAAAGCCGCCGCCAGCGCCGAATAAGGGCGAATGCGCCAACTGCCAGTCGCCGTGAAAAAGACCCAGTTGCTTGGATCAACGGTAGGGAAATTCGCAAAGAACTGTCAGCGCATCGGCCCGCGATCGCGCGATTGTTCATTTTCCGGCCATTTTATTGCGCTAATCTGCCTCCTGTTGCGTAACCTTCTGGCCGTCCAATGTCCCTAAAGCAAATCGTCACCCTATTGGCCATGACCGGCCTCGCCGCCTGCGCCACGTCGCCGCCTCCGACACAGCAAAGCGCTGCTCGCCTCAAATTATGCGACACGCGCGTTTCAAATGCACCGCAAACAGACCGTCGAGGATATATCGTCGAATTTGCGCCCTTCAAACAGGTGCGCGGCGTCAGCGTTGCTCGGGCGCCTGTGGCGGCTTGCTTGTCGTCCGGCTTCGGGCCCAGACGCGGGGGCGCCGGACGCCTCCATAAAGGGATCGATCTCTTCACCGGCGAACCGCGCGCAATCATCGCAGCAGCGCCCGGCCGGATCATCGAGGTTGGGCGTCAGCGCGGATTTGGACGCACTGTTCTGATCCGTCATCGGAACGGCGTAACGACGCGGTATGCGCATCTTTCATCATTCGCCCCGGACGTCCGGGAGGGCGCGCGAGTGCCGGCGGGCGCCGTCATTGGGCGGACCGGTCAGTCAGGCAACGCGACGGCCATCCATCTTCACTATGAAATTCTTGTCGATGGGAATGCGGTCAATCCGTTGCGGTAATGAACGGCTCTACAAATCAGCTTCGTCAAGCGCTTTATCGCACTTTCGCGGAGACGCCGTGAGCTTAAGCAGCTGACGTTCGTCTTTCTTGGTTTTGAAGACAGTAATCAACCGGACTTCCTGGTCATATAGACGCGTTTTCACATAGTTCCGGCACGCCAAAACGAGACCATCGCTGTACGGAATTGTGGAAACGGTGGCGCCGTATGGCACCTTCACGGCGATATTCATCTGCAATTCCCGGGTTCGCGGGCGCGTATCAATCGAGTCCAGCTTCATACTCAATGCAGTCGGGCCGCCGCCGCTGGGCAAGCCAAACCGGGCGCTCGTGCGCAGCTTGGCCGCCTGTTTGTCCATCCATTCCTGACGCTCTTCTATGGTGGCGTTTTCAAAATTGAAATTTGAGTTTTCAGCGCAGCCGCTTAGCAGCGCCGCGGAAATTGTCATACCGGTAAAGAAGAATTTTCTGAATTCTTGGGTCATCTTCATCGCCTCGCTTTCTCGATGGAGATTACCGAGCGCGGCTTAACAGGCTCCTATTTCCTGGAGATTTGAAAACGGGAGGCGTTCGAAACCTGAAGCCATTATAAATACGGGGTCAAATTAGCAAATTCATGCGCTGTCTTGGCCGATGCCGCCAAGAAAAATTAGGATGATTTTAAACTTCCCTAACAAATCGTAAATTGTGAAAATGGTTAACGACGATCATTATTGACCTAAGTCGTTTTCTGCATGCAGACTAATATTACGGTATGTAAATCCCTTCGCATACCGATTAAGCGATACGAAGTAAGCTGCTCAAGGAGTTTGCTATAAATCTACTCTCCCAACCAGGCGCCCTCTCCACGCAATGGAACATATCTCATTCTAAGACCGCCAATTGACTGGACCGGGCGACAATGGTGATAAGCGCGACCCTTTCCCATAGGGTCGCGCTTGTTTTTTTAAGCTTTTAACGCTGCTTCCGTTGCTTCGACGAAGATATCGAGCCCTTCAGCGAGCAATTCGTCGGAAATAACTAGAGGAACGAGCGAGCGCAAACACTGGGCGTGACTGCCCGCGGTGGTCATGATCAATCCTCGCGCGCGCGCCTCAACGAGAATTTTGCCCGCAAGCTCATTATTCGGCTTATGCGGATCATTGTCGTGCACCAATTCAACGGCGGTCATTCCGCCGACGCACCGAACATCGCCAAAAAATCCTTTTGCGACGCCTGACTGCAACTCTTTCCACCGCGCCTCGATTTGAGCGCCGATCTCGATAGCGCGCTGCAAAAGCCCTTCTTCCTCAATCACATCAAGGACAGCGTTTGCAGCCGCGCAGGCCACAGGATTGCCGCCGTAGGTCGACCCCATGCCGCCGGGGGCGATCTTGTCCATCAGGTCCGCTTTACCGGTCAGCGCTGCAAGCGGAAGTCCTGCAGCGATGGACTTCGCGATACAAATCAGGTCGGGCTCAACATCCACACGTTCAAAGGCGAACATCTTACCCGTCCGGCCCATGCCCGATTGGATTTCGTCCGCGATCAGCAAAATACCGTTGTCGTCACAGATTTTGCGCAAGCCCTGAAGGAACTCTTTCGGCGCAGGATTAAACCCGCCCTCGCCCTGCACAGGCTCAATAATCATCGCGGCGACTTCATCCGCCGGGATCGCTGTTTTGAATATATGTTCAAGACAAGCCAGCGAGCCCTGCGTTGAGATGCCATGATATTCATCCGGATACGGCGCATGGAATATCGCCGGCACAAGCGGGCCAAATCCCACTTTGTATGGTTTCGATTTTCCCGTGAGCGTCGTCGCCAGCAATGTGCGACCATGGAAGGCGCCCTCAAAGGCGATGACGCCTGGCCGGCCGGTGATGCGGCGGGCGAATTTCACAGAATTTTCGACCGCCTCAGCGCCCGAGTTGAACAGGGCGGTTTTCTTCGGCGTCGGCCCTGGCGCTGCTTTGTTGAGGCGTTCGCACACTTCTACGTAGGACTCATACTGCGCAATACCGAAACAGGTGTGAAGAAAATTGTCGGCCTGCGCTTTAATCGCCTCCACGACTTTCGGATGGCGGTGGCCGACGTTCAGAACGCCGATCCCGCCGATGAAATCGATGTACCGCTTTCCTTCCACATCCCAGAGCTCCGCCCCTTCGGCGCGAGCCGCGTAAATCCCTGACTTTGACGGCAAGCCCATCGGAAGGGCGTCGTCGCGGCGGGCTTTCAATAGTTCGTTGGTTGGAAATTCATTTTGACCGTGATCTGGCATGGTGAAATCTCAAATACTGGACGCAATGGGTGGAGCTAACGGGCCTCCCGTCCCGGCCTTTCCGCCCTAGCATGTTCGAACGCAATATGTGAGGGGTTTTGGGTTAATCGCTGCGACGCAGCAACGGTTTACCGGCTGGCGACAGTAAGCGCAGTTGAGATCGCCTCCCACAGGACCTCGGTGGGTTCGCAGCCGATTGAAAGACGCACAAAACCTTCCGGCACGGCGTCCCCCCAACGGGCTCGTCTCTCGCCGGAAGTATGAACGCCGCCGAAACTCGTGGTCTCCGCGATATAAGGGCAGCCGGAAAGAAAGCGCTCCGCCACATCGGCGCTTTCTAACGTGACGGAGATCAGGAACCCAGGCTTCGTCATTTGCCGCTCGGCGATGGTGAATGACGGATCATCTTTCAATCCCGGGAACCGAATCGCCTCAACCGCTGAATGTTCCTTGAGCCGTTCCGCGATAATCGCCGCCGATCCGCACATTCGTTCAAGTCTGACCTCAAGCGTTTCGAGACCACGGTGAACGAGCCAGGCCTCAAAGGGTCCGGGAATTGATCCCGACATCTTACGCCACGCTCGAATTTTCTCGGCAAGACCGTCGTCGCGCGTCGCCACATGACCGAACAGCACGTCCGAGTGACCGCCGGGCGCTTTCGTGTCTGCAGCTAATGAGATATCCGCGCCCAAATCCAAAGGACGCTGCAGATAGGGCGTCATCGTCGAATTGTCCGCCAAAACCAACGCGCCCGCCGCATGCGCCCTCTTCGCGACCGTCGCGAGTTCGCAAACGTCAAGCGTTGGATTGCACGGCGTCTCAACAAAGATGAGCGCCGCATCCTCCATCGGCGCATCTGCATAATCCGCCGTCGCGTGCGCTCTTACATCGACGCCGAGCGGTGTCAGATATTGCTCCGCCAAGAGACGCGTCGAATGATAACCGTCGGAGGGGAGAATGATCGTGTCGCCTGATTTCAGCGTTGCGAAAAACACCGCCGCGATCGCCGCCATACCGGAGGGGAATGCGACCGTCTCCGCCTGTTCCAACAATCCGAGTTGCGCCTCTACCGCGTCCCACGTGGGGTGGCCAAATCGCCCATACTGGAACGGCGCCGTCACTTCACCAGAACAATGAAACGTTGAGGCCGGAACAATTGGCGGCGTAAGGGGCTCGCCCTCGCGCAATTCACGATCGCCGTGATGCAACAGTGACGCAGCCAGTTTTTCAATTTCATCCATCGGCGTGTGCGGCGCCTTCGCAATAATCAGCGATCACGTCAATATCGGCTTCAACCGCTTTGCTGACCGTGCCCATAATTAACGGCGTGATCAGGCGCGACATGAACTTATACGGTCGCGCCTCCATTTCCATGGCGAGCTCGGTCCCCTCACCTTTCGGCGCGGTCGTCATTAGCGTGTCCCAAATCACGCCGCCCTGGTCCGCCACCATCCGCACACGTTCGTTTTCTACGTATTCGGTGCATTCGAGAACAGTCGCTGCCTCGCGTCCATTCATCACGCGGGTTTCTCGGAATTTCAGACCAACACCTTTTTCAACGTCGCTCAGAATTTCCACTTTGGAAATATGCGGCGCGATCTCTTTGAATTTCCCGATGTGCGCTACGGCGTCAAAGACCTTAGCCAATGGCGCGTTGATATGTCGTTGGGTGCTTCTAATTGTCGTCATTTGTCGCTTCGACGATGCGCGCAACGCAAGCGCCCACGCCGCCTTTTTGTTGTTTCGGACACTTGTTGACGACAGTGTAACGTCGCGCGCCCGTGCGCACTAGATGTGTCGTGGGAATTATTCTGACTACAAAACTGGCGGACTTGTAGGGCGTTTCGCGCCCGTCTCATGCAGTCGTTAAAGACAATTTGCGCTATCGTTTGCGGGCCACCAAAAACCGATTGCGCGCTTTTTTTGGGAAATAGTCGCTTTCAAAAATATCGAAACCGGCCGCATTGACCATTGCGTCGAGCGCATCAGCCTTGAAGATCTTTACCGGCGGCGCCTTGCCGATGAGTTGCATCCCTTTAATCATCAAAGAAAGGAAGATATTCCAATCGCCAAGGCAAACAGTCTTCGAAATGAAAAGGCCGCCAGGCTTGGTCAACGCATGAATAGCGTCCAGGCTCGACGGAATATCATCGGTAAGATGAAGAAAATTGAAGGCGAGGACAACATCATAGTCGGCAAGCGTAAAATCATTTTCCTGAAGCGTTGCCCGGACGAAATCAACATTGGTTACGCCTTCATTGACGCGCTTGCCTTCAGCAATGTCGATCATCTTTCCCGAGATATCGCTCGCCGTCAGATGCTTTAGATACGGCGCAAGCTTTAACGCCGTCGTCCCTGTGCCGCACCCAACTTCAAGAGCGTTCGCGTCAGCCGGAATATGTTCTTTGACGCGCGCAAGCGTCGCCTCATACGCCCTCATCCAGGACATGGCCGAGCGCGCCGGCGCCGCCATCGAGTTTTTGAAAAACCTCACCGGATAACGCCCGCAACGCAACGTGACGATAGGCGCCGCGCCTGCTAGGCTGGGAGATCGGGGCGTTGCTGAAGGGGTTTTTCATTATGGCGTTTTTCATCATGGCGTTTTTTCGGTGGTTCATCGCAATTCCGCTCGCGGTCATCGTGACGGCTGGCTTGTTTTTGTTCATCGCAAACCTGATCGCGCCGCAACGGTTCATCTATCGCGATGCGGACGAGCCGACAAAAATCGTCATTGACCCGATCATTTATGAAGAGTTCGTGGTCGTCTGTAAGTGCGGATGGCTTCCGGTGGCGGAAGTAAAACCCGACAACGCCTGGATAAGAAAAGAAAAAGTCATCAAATCCGCGCCCAAAGTGACTCTTGAACCGCCAGAACCTAGCGAACCGATCAAACCCCTTAGCCCTACCGACGCTTGCGGCGTCGAGCAGTACCGACAACGTCTACAAGTCACCGCTTCCGGGACTCCCGCTTACCCGCCGGAATGCATCGCGAAAGGCGCCGAAGGCCGCGTGACTTTTGTCTTCGACATAGGGGAGGACGGCGCACCAAAGAATATTCGAATCGAAGAAACTCCCGACACCTGCTTCAACGAGGCGGTCGTCGAAGCGGTCTCCAATTGGCGCTACGAAAGGGTCTGCGTAGGTGGACTGGGGTCTAAAGACGGTCTTACGAGGGGATACATATCCTTTGAGCTGGACCCTTAGAGCGTCGAGAGCTTGCCGCCCGCTTACTCGCAATAGTGCGCCAACAAAAACGCGCAAGGAAAAGTCGAGGTCGTGTTCAACGTCGCCTCCACTGCCAGGCAATAGGCGTCAAAGCGCGACAAAAGGTGGGCGATTACCTCCGCCGTGTTGGCGATTTCAATAACTTCACCGGTGTCGGCCGCGAAAAAATCCAGTTTCCGGGCGCTGATACCACATCCGAAAATCGCCTGACCGGGACCGATTATTTAGTGTATCAACGTTGCGTTACTTTCGTTACAACCGGCGGACTTACGATTGTCTGCGGGTGTTTCGGCCCGCTCATCTCTGCAAGTGACGGAAACGAAGCCGGTCGGCGATCCTGATGAGGACGGTCGAAAAGACCTATCCTGAGAAGATCGACCAGCCAGTATTCCCTGTGTGCGCTCACCCCCAGGGAACAACGCCTCCGGCAAATCATACATCAATTCAAACAGACAATCCTGAGGAGCGCGAAGCGCGTCACGAAAGATCGGCCGCACTCGTTGAAGCCAGACGCGCACCCCTTGCAAAATCGGCGACACGACGCGCTCAGAATAAAGGCGCCGACGCCCGCACACGATGCATCACTTCATTCCCGTCCAGGGCCGCGCGCCGCGGCCGCTTAAAACATTTCTCACATATCGTCGCTCGCCGCCGGCGCTATACACCGTATGGGCGCCGCTTTCCCAAACATGCCGGCGGTCGACGAAGGTCGCATCGCAGGCGTCGGCTTCGCGGAAGCGCCGCGGGAGCGGATAAAGGGCGATAACAATATCGGCGCGGGCGCAGTCGTCGAAAAACGCCTCCGGGCGGGACGAAACCGCCGCCATTGCGCCGTCGGCCAATTTGATGACGCATCCGGCCTCGTCGCAGCGGCCGATATCGCGCATGGCGTGAACAGCGCGCTTTTCAGAAAGGCCGAGATATTCCTTCCATGCGCGCACATCGAATCGGTTTTTGCGTTTATCGAACACGGCAAGCGCCTGTTCGCCATCGGTCTTCACGGCGAAAGCGACATTTTCCCCGGAGCGCGCGATGAAAATTTCAGGAGACGGCGTCATCCAGACCAAAACCGCCGCCACAGGGATACTCGCCAATCCGGCGTAGCGCCATCGCGCGCTTTGCAGACACAGCCAAAGGGCGCCGACCGTCAGCGTCAACAACGCCAGGAGCGGCCATTGCGGCGTCAGCGATATGGCGCCCGGTCGCGACGACACATAGGACGCCGCAGCAAGGACGAATTCAACACCGCCGGCGGACGCCCGCCAAGCCCAGGCGTCAAGACCGAGCGGCGCAAGCGCCAGGCCAAGCACGGCGAACGGCATGATCCAGAACGCCATCAACGGCATCGCCGCCAGATTTGCAGGCAAGCTGTAAATGGCGACGCGATTGAAGTGATAAAGAGCGAACGGCGCCGTCGCCACAGCGGCGATCGTGTCGGTCACCGCAATTCCGACGCCGTAGCGTTTGAATTTCGCGACCGTGGAAAAGCTGCGGTGCGGGTTCTGGCGTCCCGACGCCCACTCGTAGGCCGCGATCAACGCCGTCACCGCCGCGAAAGACATTTGAAAACCCGGATGCATCAGCGCTTCAGGCGTCGTGAGCAGGATGATGCAGGCGGCGATCGCCACATTCCGCAAGGAGAGCGCACGCCGGTCGGCGATCATCGCGATAAAGATCACCGCGGTCATAATAAACGCTCGGCGTGCGGACCATCCGCCGCCCGACAGCAAGAGATAGAAAAAACCGCTCGTAAGCGCGGCGGCTGCTGCCCACTTCTTGATCGGATATTGGAGCGCCAGCGCCGGAATTAGCGCCAGTGCGCCGCGCACCACAAAGAAGATCAACCCCGTGGCGAGCCCCATATGGAGACCCGAAATCGCCAAAAGATGCGCGAGGCCTGAGTCCCGGAGCGCGTCTTCGGATGACGGTGCGATGGCGTCGCGTTTGCCGGTGACGACCGCCGCCACAATGGCGCCGCCCTCGCCCGGCGCCGCGCGCGTGATCCGCCGCGACAGGGTGAGCCGCATCTGTTCGATCTGCGTCCGGATGCGCTGGCCCATTGATTTGGGCGCCGGCTCCAGAACCCGCGGCGCGCTGACCGCATAACCGACGGCCCCGATGCGTTGAAAATAAAGATGGCGCGCGAAATCAAACGCGCCGGGCGCAACCGGCGGCGGCGGCGGCGAAAGCCCCGCGCGCAGCCGGACGACATCGCCAGGCGCTGCGGCGAACTCTTTGCCGCGCCAGCTAATCCGTATACGTTCTGGTGTTTTTTCCGGAGCTAGCCGGTCAATCGACTGCGTTTTGATGATCAACCGGCGCGACTTGGCGGCCTCCCCGACGGCCACAAGTTCGCCCGTAATGAAGCGCGGGCCCAACTCCCTTTCCAGAACCGGCGAGGCCACCCGGCTGGTGCGGAAATCAGCCGCGCAAAATCCAATCGTGAAGAGCAAAACGGCCATGAGGATCGGCCGATAGCGCGGCGTCAAGGCGACAGCGATCAAGGCGAGGCAGGCGCAGGCAGGCCCGAGCCACGCGTCAGGTTCCGTCTTCAGCCAGAAATAAAATCCCGCCCCGGCGCCGATCGCGACCGGCGTCCACAAGACGAGCCTGTGCGCGTCCGCCGCCGCCCATGACTTTACCCGCTGAAAGCCGCCTCGCACGAGCCGTTCGCCGGTTCGCCGCCAATCGCGCCAATCGGCTGCGGCGTCATCGCCGGGCGTTTCCAAATGCTGGCGGAAAACCATCAGGCGCAATCATCCCCTCGCAAGGCGCGCCGCATCGACCTCTTTCGCCGCATGCGCTTGCGCCAGACCTGTGCTAAACGCCACGCGCACAATGAAATCAAACACCAAAGGCCGAAAGCTCGCAACCTATGGCAGAACAGATCGTTACGCGTTTTGCGCCCTCGCCCACTGGATATCTGCATATCGGCGGGGCGCGCACGGCCTTGTTCAACTGGCTTTACGCGCGCGCGAACGGCGGGCGGTTCCTGTTGCGGATCGAGGATACGGACCGCGCGCGGCACAATGACAAGGCTGTTGAGGCGATCCTGGACGGGCTCTCCTGGCTTGGGCTCGATTGGGACGGTGAGCCCATTTCGCAATTCGCCAATCGCAAAAGACATGTGGCCGTGGCCGAGCAATTGCTGGCGGAAGGCAAGGCCTACCGCTGTTATTTGACGCCCGAAGAAATCGACGCGCGCCGCACGGAGGCGCGGGAGAATAATACGCGCTTTGTCAGCCCATGGCGCGACGCCGCGGACGCGACGCGCGCCGCCCCGTTCGCCATTCGCTTCCGCGCGCCGGAGGAAGGCGAGACCATCGTGGAGGATAGCGTTCAGGGTACGGTGAAATTTCCAAACACGGCGCTGGACGATTTGATCATTCTGCGCAGCGACGGCGAAGCGCCCACGTATAACCTGGCGGTCGTCGTGGACGATCACGACATGGGCGTCACGCACATCATCCGCGGCGACGACCACCTGGCGAATGCAGCGCGTCAGCAACAGATCTACGAAGCACTTGGCTGGGACGCGCCGGTCTTTGCCCATGTGCCGCTCATTCACGGCCAGGACGGCGCAAAACTTTCAAAGCGCCACGGCGCGCTTGGCGTCGAAGCCTATCGCGACGACGGCTATCTGGCCGAAGCGCTCGCAAACTATCTGATGAAGCTCGGCTGGGCGCATGGCGATGAAGAGATCATCCCGCGCGAGCGCGCGCTGCAGATATTTGATCTCGGCGGGATCAACAAAGCGCCCGCCCGGCTCGATAACGATAAATTGAACCATGTGAACGCCGCCTACATGTCCGGGCTCGACGACAGCGCCTTCATCGACGGCGCAACACCGTTCCTGGCGGCCGCCGGCGTTTTGGTGAACGACAAGATCGCCGAACGCCTCGCCCGCGCGGCCCCGTTCCTGAAAGAGCGCGCCGTCACCTTCAAGGATACGCCGGCGGCCGCGGCGTTCCTCACGATGGAGCGACCGCTCGTAATCACTGGCAAGGCCGCAAAGCCCCTGAAGAAAGACGGGGCTCGCGAGCGTCTGGCCGCCATCGCGGCGCAATTGAGCGACATTGACGATTGGACCAGCCCGCAGCCGCTGGACGAGGCCTTGCAAGGATACGCTGAAGCAGAAGGGGTCGGCTTTGGCCAGATCGGCCCGCCGACGCGCGCGGCGCTGACCGCCGGCCACCCTTCCCCCAGCCTCGGTGAGGTCCTATACAGCCTCGGAAAGGCTGAGAGCCTGGCGCGTCTTCAGGACCAATTGAGCTGAATTTTACGCTGGAAAAGCAGCGCTTTCCCACTATTATCGCGCCGCAACATGACAGATTAGCAACCTCAGGAGCCCATGCATGGAAAGCAAGATGAAGCAGACGGGGACAATGACCGTAACCATGGACGGTAAATCCACCGACCTGCCTGTGTTTTCCGGCACTGACGGCCCAAGCGTCGTAGACTATCGCGCCTTTTATAAGGCCACAGGCGCATTCACCTTTGATCCGGGCTTTACGTCCACCGCCAGTTGCGAGTCCCAGATCACATTCATCGACGGCGACAAGGGCGTCCTCCTTCACCGAGGCTACCCCATCGACGAGTTGGCGGAGAATTCGGACTTTCTTGAAGTCGCCTATTTGCTTCTCCACGGCGAATTGCCGAACGCGACGGAAAAAGAAGAGTTCGATTACGCCATCACCCACCACACGATGGTCCACGAACAACTGTTGCGCTTTTACAGCGGCTTCCGGCGCGACGCGCACCCGATGGCGATCATGGTCGGCGTGGTCGGCGCGCTTTCCGCTTTTTACCATGACAGCACCGACATCAACGATCCGCACCAGCGCAAGATCGCCAGTCACCGGATGATCGCGAAAATGCCGACGATTGCGGCGATGGCCTACAAATTCTCGATCGGACAACCGTTCATTTCGCCGCGCAACGATCTCGACTATACATCCAACTTCATGCGGATGTGCTTCGCGGTGCCGGCCGAAGATTACGAATGCAACCCGGTGTTGTGCGACGCGCTCGATAAAATCTTTATCCTGCACATGGACCACGAGCAGAACGCGTCCACCTCGACCGTTCGTCTCGCCGGGTCCTCCGGCGCCAATCCGTTCGCCTGTATCGCCGCGGGCATCGCCTCGCTCTGGGGACCGGCTCATGGCGGCGCCAATGAAGCGGCGCTGAATATGCTCCAGGAAATCGGATCGGTTGACCGCATTCCGGAATTCATCGCCCGCGCCAAGGACAAGTCCGATCCGTTTAGGCTCATGGGCTTCGGTCACCGCGTCTACAAGAATTACGACCCGCGCGCGAAAGTGATGCGCAAATCCTGCCACGAAGTGCTCGACGCGCTCGGCGTCAAGGAAGACCCGCTTCTGGAAGTGGCGATGGAGCTTGAGAAAATCGCACTCGAAGACCCCTATTTCGTTGAGAAGAAGCTCTATCCGAATATCGACTTCTATTCCGGCATCACCTTGCGCGCCCTTGGCTTCCCGACGGACATGTTCACGGTGCTCTTTGCGCTGGCGCGCACCGTCGGCTGGATCGCTCAGTGGACAGAGATGCAGGAAGATCCGACCCAAAAAATCGGCCGCCCGCGCCAAATCTACACCGGCGCCGCCCAGCGCAGCTATGCGCCCGTGAGCGATCGCGGCTAGGGCGCGCGCGTCAGTTGTAAATTTGGCCCGGTATTCTGGAGCGATATTCATCTTTACAGGCTTTCCTTGTCTCTCGCCGAAGCTGCCTTCGCCGCTCACGCAGATTGAATGCGCGTGCGGCTTAGCTTGAGGATACGGGCGCCGAGAGGGGGTGGGGATAAGTTTCCCACAAATTGTCCAGTATCTCACCGAAACCCGCGCAGGACGCGGGTTTCAGGAAAACGAATCTTCAGGAAAACGGTTGAGCCAGAAATTTTTTTCTCCACCGACGGATGAAAATCATCCGCAACCAACGCCGTCATTCCGGACTTGATCCGGAATCCAGGATGAGGAACCTCTATGGAGCAGCAACGACGTTCATCAAAAGCTTCACTTGCGACCCGGTGCCCTGGATCCTGACTTTCGTCAGGATGACGGCACCATGAACAGTGTCGGCGCATTCCGCGGTAGGATGGGGTTCGCCTCGCCAATATCGCAATCAAGAATTAACGGGTTAAAACCCGTACTACGCAACAAGCGCTACTTATATTTCAACAATCGGAAGAGACCCTTTTCCGGCTTGTAGACCTGGTCCGGGAATCGCTCGGGCAACTTCCAAACGCAGCCATTGACCGTTTTCGGATGGAGACTTTTATCCGTCCCCTCGATCATCTTGTTTAGGTCAGCCCAGCGAACTCCGTCGGGGTGTTTCTCCAAAAGAGCTAGTGCAATTTCATTGATACGTGTAGTGATGGGTTTTGACTTTGGCGACATGAAAGGCCTCGTTAGTGCGGGGTTCATCCCGCCAATATAGAAACCAGGAATTAACGGACTAAAACCCTCCCTGCGCCGAAGGCGCAATTAGAACCGTCGAGGCGCAAAAAATCACTGGGCGCCCTATCTCCTACTCACCCCCACAACAACAACCCCACACAACACCACCGGCAAAAGCGAAACCGCCGCGAACCCCATATTCCCTGTCATCAGGATAATCACAGCGGAGGCGAGGAAGCCCGCGCCCATGATCGCGGCGCCGGCTTTGCGGAATTTCGGCGGGACGCTGAGCGCGGCGCCGAGAATTTGCAGCGCGCCGAGCGCCATCATGACGCCGGCGCCGAGTCCGGCATCGGCGAAGAATTGCGCCTCCTGCGGTACTTGAAGGAGTTTCGCCGCACCCGCCGCGAGGCTCATCAGCACCAGGATGATCAGGAGGATGTTCAGCGCCAGATTCATTTTCGTCGCCTCCCCTTAAATATGAACCACGCGGCCATAAGCGTCGAGGACGCTTTCGTGCATCATCTCTGACAGCGTCGGGTGCGGGAAGACGGCGTGCATCAGATCTTCCTCGACGAGCTCGGCGGATTTGGCGAGGCCGAAGCCCTGGATCAGTTCGGTGACTTCCGCGCCGATCATATGGGCGCCGAGAAGCTCACCGGTTTTGTCGTCGAAGACGGTTTTGACGAGCCCTTCCGGCTCGCCGAGCGCGATCGCCTTGCCGTTGCCGTTGAAGGGGAAACGCCCGACTTTCACCTTGTGGCCTTTGGCCTTGGCGGCGGATTCCGTGAGGCCGACGCTCGCGATCTGGGGGTTGCAATAGGTGCAGCCCGGAATATTTGTGACGTCGAGCGGGTGGACGTCGTTCTTGCCGGCGATTTTCTCCACGCAGATCACGCCCTCATGGGAGGCTTTATGGGCGAGCCACGGCGCGCCCACGAGATCGCCGATGGCGTAAAGGCCTTTGACGCCCGTCTCCAGCCATTCATTGACCACCACATGGCCGCGGTCCACTTTCACGCCCAGGCCTTCAAGGCCGAGATTTTCCGTATTGCCCGTAATCCCGATGGCGAGAACCACGCGCTCGGCCTCCACGGTCGTTGTCTTGCCCTTGGCGTCCTTGATCGTGGCGGTGACGGTTTTGGCGTCCTTGTCGAGCTTTTCGACCGTGGCGCCGGTCATCAGGGTCATGCCCTGCTTTTTGAATTGCTTGGCGGCGAATTTCGATATTTCCTCATCTTCCACCGGCAGGATGCGGTCCAGCATTTCAACGACGGTGACGTCCGCGCCCATGGCGCCGTAGAAGCTCGCAAACTCGATCCCGATGGCGCCGGAGCCGATCACCAGGAGCGACTTCGGCATAATGTCAGGGACCATCGCTTCTTTCGCGGTCCAGATGAACTTGCCGTCGGGCTCAAGGCCCGCCGCAGGGATGGTGCGCGCCCGCGCGCCGGTGGCGAGGATCACGTGTTTCGCTTTGACCGTGTCGGCGCCGGCCTTGGTTTTGACTTTGACGAGTGGCGCGCCACTGTTAACGGAATTTGGTCCGTTCGCGGCCTTGTCGAGCGTCGCCTCGCCGTCGATCACCTGGATTTTGTGTTTCTTCATGAGATAGCCGACCCCGCCCGCAAGCTGGGAGGCGACGCCGCGCGAGCGCTTGATCACGGCGTCGAAATCAAAGCCGATATTGTCCGCCTTGAGGCCGAACTGATCGGCGTGTTTCATATTGGTGTAGACTTCCGAAGTGCGCAGGAGCGCCTTCGTCGGGATGCAGCCCCAGTTGAGGCAGACGCCGCCCAGATGTTCGCGCTCGACGATGGCGGTCTTCATCCCCAACTGGCTCGCGCGGATCGCCGCCACATACCCGCCCGGCCCGGCGCCGATCACCACGAGATCCACATTATGTTCCGCCATGTCGTCTCTCTCCGTTTCGTGACTGCGCGAGGTGCTTTCGCGCGGGGGATTTTCCGGCGACTATAGCGCCGCCGCATCAGAAAGGAACACCATGTCCATCGACGCCAAACGCACCCCCGACGAGCGCTTTCAGAACCTCCCCGGCTGGCCCTATGCGCCGCATTATGTGGACGATCTGCCGGGCTATGAGGGCCTGCGCATGCACTATGTGGACGAAGGCCCCGCGGACGCGGACGTCACCTTTTTGTGCATCCATGGCGAGCCGAGTTGGGCGTATCTGTTCCGCAAGATGATCCCGGTCTTTACGGGCAAGGGCCATCGCGCGATCGCGGTCGATCTGTTCGGCTTCGGGCGGTCGGACAAGCCGGTCGATGATGAGACGTACACCTATCATTTTCACCGCAACGCCCTGCTTGCGTTTGTGGAGCGGCTGGACCTTAAGAATGTATGCCTCGTGGTTCAGGACTGGGGCGGTCTTTTGGGCCTGACGCTGCCGATGGATGCGCCGGCGCGCTACACCCGGCTCCTCGTGATGAATACGGGGCTGCCCGGCGGCGAGAAAGCCGGCGAAGGCTTCGCCGCCTGGCGCGCCTTTAACCGCGCGAACCCGGACCTCGACGTGGGCGGGCTCATGAAGCGCGCGACGCCGATCCTGAGCGATGCGGAACAGGCCGCTTATGACGCGCCCTTCCCCGACCAGTCCTACAAAGGCGGCGTGCGGCGGTTCCCCGAACTTGTGATGATGCGCGAAGGCGACGCCGAGCTGACCCCCGCCTCCGCGGAGGGCGTCGAGACGTCGCTCGCTGCGCGCAAATTTTGTTCGCAAGACTGGTCCGGCGACAGCTTCATGGCGATCGGTATGCAGGACCCCGTCCTCGGCCCGCCCGCCATGCATATGCTCCGTAAAATGATCAAAGGCTGCCCGGAGCCGGTCGAGATCGCAGAGGCTGGCCACTTCGTTCAGGAATGGGGCGGCCCGATTGCGGAACAGGCGCTGGAGACGTTCGGGATTTAGGCCCCGCAAGATCCCGGGCCGGCGAAATAGACCTAATGAGCGCGACGCCCAACTTTACAGGAACACGCCCCTCAGGATGAGGAATGGACTTGCTAAGGGCGCCATCTCGACGCGTTACTATTCCTCAGCCGCTTGCTCGGCGTCTTCCTGTGCAATATGGGCGTCGAGCGCTTTAATGTAATCATCGAGCGGTTTGCGCATTTCGAGATCCAGCAATTGCAGGCGTTGCACGATTAAAAGATCGTCCCGCGCCGCCCGATAATTTTCGAGCTCCAGATACATGCCGGACCGAAGGCGATAAAATAAATCGCTTTCGCGCAGGCTGAAATCCTCTCCAAACTGTTCCTGAATAGCGTTTAACGCCGCAAGGATTTCATCCGCGCTTTTCTTCGATTTGCCCTTGTTGAATTTTTGAATATCCTGGTTTGATTTCTTTAACGCGGTTCGCACTTTCGGCCGGATACGCATTTCCGGTTGCACAGGTCCGCCCGCAAGCTCAAACGCAATCGATGTCTGAACATTCGGCCGCCGCACGGGAACGCCATCCCTCATGCGCGGTTTAAACCGCCATTTCTGAACCGAACGCGCCGCGTTTGTATTGAAACACGCATTCGTCGTATCGATCACACGAATATTTTCCGTCCGCCCCTTCGCCGTTACGTCATATTCCAAAAAGACCGTCTCGCGCCGAGTCGCGCTTCTTTGGCATCGGTCAGGATAATTCGGGGGAATGCGTTTAATCGGCCGGGCGTCGAAATCCTGAGCGGTGACGTCATCCTCCGCCGTTTCACTGTCAAATCGAAAGGTGATCGTGGTTTCAACATCCGGCTGAATCTGCTGGACGCCGTCAACGAGCCGCGGCCGATAAACCCAACCCTCGACGGCCTTGAGCGCCACCTCGTCAAAGCACGGATTTGACGACTCCATGATCCGCACTTTTTCGGGAAAGCCTGTCTTGGCGATCTGAAAGGCGAGCGTCACATGCGCGTCCGGCGCTGACTCGCCATCCGGCGGCATGCACGCGAGAGGGTATTTGGGCGGTACGCGCCGATGGGGCTTTGCGGGCTCCTCTTTTGCGAGCGAAGACGTCGCGATCACAATAGCCAATAAAGTTCCAATAAATACGCCGCGCATAACGCCCCCAACTGTCCCAATGTCCCCTTGGCTTCAGTAAATACACCAATTGCCAGAGAATTGCCAAGCCGATGAAGCGTGTTGGTTACGTGATTTGCCTGAAAAGAGCATGCGCCGCCGCGCAGGCGCCGGTGTCAATGTAAGAGACCGCCACAAGAGAACTATCCTGTGGCGGTGTGTTTTAAGACGCAGAGGTGCGCTGCGTCATTAATTAAAACAGGCTCGGTTGAATAATGACGCCTCCATGCTGTTTCTTTCGCGCATCATGACGGAAGACAATCTTGTGCGTGGCGCGCATGGAGTTCGAATTATTATCAAATTGCAGGACAAGCGCCCCGGTATTCGTGCCTGCATTTTCGTCAAAAAATTGTTTTGCGATTTGCGTGTGGGGTTCGGCCAAAGGCGGTTGCCCGAAATGTTCGGCCGTCCCAGGAAACTGAACCATGACTGGGCGATTGCCGGGATTGGCTGTCTTCAACGCCGGCAAATTGATGAAGTATGTGAACTGATCGTTCGGGTCCGGCGTCACGATTGGCGCTCGTTGCGCGTCCGTCAGCGCAACGCCCGTCGTTTTATAGGTCCCGTTCACAGTCTGAACATTGCCGTTTGAGTCCGTCTGCCCCATCCAGCCGGCGACGCATTCCGGAATGTTTTGCGCGTTATCGGCAATCACCAGCACCATGTAGGACTCATTATAAGCAACGCCCAATTGTTGTGGATTGTTCTGCATCATCGGGATCAGTGTCTCGGAAAAAGGCGCATTGTGCCAATTGCTGATCGGCGCGATATTGCCTGAAATCTGAACTTTTAAGGGCCAGCCCCCCGGGCCATCCATGGTTCCCGCAGCGGCGAGGTAATTAACTGCTTCCAACGCCGGGTTTGGTTTATGAAACCCGACAATCCCGAAATCCGACGCGTTTCGATTGGGGAGCGATCCGCTCGCCGCCCACTCGCCGCCGACATCATATTCGGCGCCGTCAATCGTCAGCGTACCGCTGACACCGCCATTGCCATCGACATTCATGGCCATCGCAACACTGCCGTCGACGCTCGCCATAAGCCAGGGCGAGCCCGAGACGGGGGACCGGGCGGCGCCAGGTCCGCCGGGAACGGGCGTATTCAATGTAATTGGCGATAGGGTGCTCTGCAGCGAATGCACTTCGCCCGTTAAACTGGAGGAAACGTTCAGCCCTACGACCATACTGGTCATGGTCGGCGCCGATCCTGTAATGAGGCCTGATAGGGCGAGAAAGTTTGGCGCTTGCGGCGCCGTTGGCGGGTTCGCTGCGCCGCTCAATTCAAACGGCGACGAAACTCGCCCCGGTAGAGAGCCAGCGGCCTGCCACCTACCGGTCACCGGGTAGGTCAGCCCGCCATATTGGACCGAACCCCAGACGGCGCCGGTATTGCTGTTTTCTTCCAGATTAACAATGATTGATTGATCGGCGTTCGCAAATTTCCAAAGCATCGATTCGTCTCTTTCTGCCGGCTCCCCCGGCGGTTCTGGTGCGGCTTGTTATGGTAATCCGCACACGGCTTTCAGGACATAATCGACGCCGCCCTCCCAGCGCGCGTCGAGCTCAGCGATCAACTTCTGACTCGCTAGATCTTTGGGCGGGCCGGAGTCGCCAGCCGAACGGACAAGGATTTCAGAGCTTCGCCGCCAATAATTTTCGGCGCGATCCGGTTCGCCGTTAAGCGCAGCATGATCCCCCGTAAGAAGTTGAGCGGCGGCGGTTACCCCCGCTAATCTGATATCTGTCGGATGATTTTCAAAAATTTTTTTTAATCTAGATAACTCTGCTTCCGCCGACTTTAGCGCTGTATTACAATTATCGACGTTGCCTGCACTTTTTGCGGAAAGTTCCATTTCCAACAATCGGACGCGACCCAACAATCCGCCGGACCAATCGTATCTATCCGGGTTGATGGTCCTGAGCTCTTCGATTTGCCGATTCGCTATTTCCAAGGCGCCTTCGGCATCTTTAAGTTTATTCATGACAAGCGCGACTTCAGCGCGGGTCAAATGAGCCCGAACGCTGTTACTCAATCTGGTCGTGTCTTCCTTGTCCAAACTGAGATGCGCCAACGCGCTGGATGCAGCTTTCTCAACAAGTTCGCCGGCCTTCTCAAACTCCCGCATGTTAAGAAGAGTCTCAGAACGCATAACGGAATTGAGAATTTGCCTCGATTTTATCAACTGATCGGCCGGATTTCTTGAAAGCAAGACCGAGTGAACGTCGCCTTGTTCAACCAGGAAATCTAAAGCCTGAGACCCTTCCCCCATGCGAAGCGAAATTTCCGCCATCCAATGCAAAACAACACCCAGTTCCATGTGTGCTTGCCGGTCGTCAGGTTTAAGTTTTGCGTATTCTCTCCTTGCCTGCGCGGCCTTTTTGAGATTCTCAAGCGCGCTTTTAAGGAAAGACTTTTGCATCTGGACGATGCCAAGGTTAGCGAGCGCCGACCCATGCTCCGCTTTCCACTGCGGGTTCCGCTCGTCCAGTCGAACCAACCTGTCCGTAAGCAGAACGGCGTCTTTCATATGTTGTTCGGCGATTGTCAGATCTCCGATATGAAACGCCGTGTTGCCCATGCCCTGAAGCGCATGAGCATGTGTCAACAATATCTTTTGATTTTTGGGATTGCGGACAACGAGTTTCTCGGACGCGGATAATGACTCCTGCGATAGTGAGATCGCGTCTTCTGAGTTACCAAAATCCTGTTGTAGATCTGACAACAACCCAAGCACGCGCGCTCGTCGCCCAAGCGCTTCATCGTCCAAACGACCTAAGTCCTGACGTCGATAATAATCCTGTGCACGCGTTGCGATGTCGCCCAAAACTTTGAGCTGCACCTCTTGTTGCAGGTTATTTTTCAAGTCGGTGATCATATACTCGATCTCCGCCTCAGCATCCGCCCGCGCCAGAAGTGCATGATTGCGTTCATTGAACGCGAACACCGTTAGTCCGGAGAGCACCACCATGGAGGCCGCCATGCCCGACATCACCCAGCGGCGGCGCACGGCGCGCCGGCGGTCGTCGCGTTTGACGAGATCATCAAGGCCGACGCCGAGAAGCGCTGCGGCGAGTTTGAGTTTGGCGATGCGTTTGCCGTCGCCTTCCTTGCGGGCGTCGGCGGCGAGCGGCACGTCCTCCAGCTCGTCCGTAGGCTGCAGGGTTTCATCGACCTTATAGAGCAGCGTCGCAGGGAAGCATTCTTCGCCCGCCGCCGTCTCGGAGAGCGAAGCGCCCGGCTCGCCGTCAACGACGAGCGCAAGGATGCGTTCTTTCGATTTGTGGGTCTTGAACCAGGCGACCTCGCGGTTGACCCATTTGGATTTCGCTGAGCGCGGCGAGCACAGGACGATCAGGAATTCCGACGCGCCCATCGCCTCTTCGATGGCGGCGCCGATGCCGTGGCCGGCGGCCTCTTCCTCGCGGTCCTTGAAGATCGGGTGGAGACGCGCCGGGGCCGGACCGAGCGGCGTTTTGGCGCCGATGATTTGTTTCGGCGTGCGATAGGTCTCCAGCGTGCGGTGAAGCCATTCACCCCACGCACGGTCAGACCAGCTGTAGCTGATAAACGCTTTATAGTTACGCGTCATGGTAAAGGCGCGTCATGTCCCACCTGCCTTTTTAGGATCAGCAATTCTCTCCCAGCGTACTGCGCAGAAATCGCCCGCGCGGCGAACGCTCCCTAACCCTCGTCCCGACGCTATCAAAAAAGAAGCATTGCAGCAATCTATGGAGCAGTCGCCCCGTTCTGAAATGTTTCTATTGCCTCACCTTCTAATATGGCTGCCCGCCCTGATTTGCATACGGATTTTGCGTCGGCAGGCCCGCTGCTTTCCAAGCCTCAATGCCGCCGCGATACCAGAGAACCTGCGTGTACCCCATATTAATGGCGCGCAGCGCCGCATTGTAAGACATCCAGCATTGCGCGCTCTGACAGTAGAATAACACCGGGATTTGCTTATTCCCGCCCGTGACCTGCTGCAAATAGCCGCCAAACTCCTGTTGTGTCTGGTCGTTGAACGAGCCCGGCGCTGACGCCGGAACGGCCGCCAGGGCGCCCGGCAGAATTTCCGGGCCGCCTAGCACGTCAAAAATCGCAATGCCTTGCGGATTTTGTTGCAGCGTCGAATACAAGGCCTCTGTCGTGATCACGAGCCCGCCCGGAATGGTGGTCGGCGTCGGCCCATGCATGGCGCCGTTGTGAAGCTGGTTGGTCGCCGCCACGCCAAAGTCCTGCGTTTCCATTCGCTCCGCGTTCATGAAGTTCGGGCCGCCCATCTGGCCCATCGGGCCTTGCGCGCCATTGCCGCCGGGCGGCGGCTGCATGGGTTGTTGTTGTGGCTGCTGACCGCCCCATTGCTGTTGCCGCTGCGGCGTTGGCTGCTGCATCTGGGGTTGCTGTTGCTGCTGGGGCTGCTGTTGCTGGGGCTGCTGTTGCTGTGGCTGTTGGGCCGGCTGACCGCCGAAACTATCCTGCGCGTGCGCAGGAATTATAGATGCAACAATAAAGGCTGCAGCAATCGTTGATATACGCATCGTCTTTCTCCCCTCATTCTACGGCGTTGGCTGAAGTCTCTTGCCGTCTATGCCAAGATACCGGTTCGGCTCAAAGGACGCGTCATTCGTCAGAACGAACGTGCCGTCATTTAGCTGCCAGGCGTTCTCATAGCTGTTATCGAGTTGCACCGTGCCGCCATTATAAGGGTCGTTGTATGTTTCAACGCCGAGAATGGCTTCGGTCGACTCCCGCTGGCCGCGATCGCGCATGTCATTCTGGCGGCGCCAGGAATCCTGCTGCATGTCCATGATCTCGCTGTTCGTTTGCGAGATGATGCGCGAGCGCGCCGCCGCCCCTTGCGCGTTCTGGCGATTTATAACGGCGCGATGCTGCGCCATTTTTGCGGCCCATTGCGGGTCCTGCCGGTATGATTTGCGGATCAACTCCGCTTGGTTGAAATCAAGCTGACCGTTCGGCGTGCGATACGCGAATGTCGGCATGGTGGTTGTCAAAAACGTTTCCATGCGCCCGCCCATCGCGTCGGGAATTGCAGTGTAGAAAAACATACCGCCGGTCGTGACAATTTCGCGAACGTCCTGCCCGTTGACCTGGTAGGCGAGAAGCAGATCCATCGCTTCGACCCCTTGCCGCGTTTCCATCCCCATACCGCCCGGCAAAGGCGGCGGGATCATCGCCTGCATTTGTTGTTTGAGATCCTCACGCGGGCGCACATCCAGAACTTGCGCGTTGGGCCGCGCCTGGAGGATGAACTGCTGGAAGAAACTGCGCGGATCGGTGACGATCACGTTGGCGCATTGCGTCTGCGGCATCGGCATATTCGCGCGGATGCCGGTGAACTTCTGTTCAGGGAGGATTTGCACCTGGCTGACGCCGTCGGGCGCTGTCGCCATCCAATTAATATGCGTACCAAGAAGACCGCAGTCGGCGATCTGGGGATTCCAGCCGATACCGCCCTGTGGTCGCCAGCCTGCAGGAATCAGCATCGTCGCTGCCGTCATCGGCTGGCCAAAGCCTTGCGCGTCGACAATTTTCGCTTGCTGCACGCGGATGGCGCCCGGCGGCATTCTCTTTGCTGTTGATGCAGCGGCGGTTGGCGCGGTTTGCATCGCGGTTGTTACGGTTTGCGCGCCTGCACTAGCCTGTATGAGAGCGGCGTCGTTCTCGGCATCCGCCTCATCTGAACAGCCGACTGAGACCAGCAGGACACCTGCAGTCAAAAACAATTTTGGTATTTTCATGTTTATCTCCCCAACTCTGAAAAATGTAACCTGTTTCGGCGCCCTGTTGAAGATGGGAAGAAACTGCAAAACCAGCGACAGCAGCAGTCGCTGGCGATATCGGTTTTTCGAGCGGCGCCGAGGCGCCAAACCGAGCACCGTATTTGCGCAGGCGCTCTGCTACGGCGCGCCATCTCTCTCTTGTTGAACTCCCACCCCTCGCCGCACGCTCTCCCAGCCAGTGCGACAGACGCTGTTCAGCCGTCTTGACACCAAGTTATCAAAATTCGACTCCGTCAACAAATTGCGAATTAGAATTGCTCTGAACACGAAAAAACGCGCCGCATTACACGACGCGTTTTACACTGTTTTACACTTAAGGATCACGCTTGATCCCTTCCCCCTGGCGAGACGCCCGAACGCGGCGTCGGTACTTACGAGAAAGGGACCAAGACCTGTTTGCGAATCGCGCGCTAGTTTTTGGATTCCAGCGCGTCGACAAACGCCATCACGCTCTCTTCGCTGTCGCCCTCCACTTCGATGAGGGCATGATCATCTTCGGACATCATCAGGACCGACAAGGCGCCGTCATCGCCGCGCTTCTTGATCGCGTCGGCGCCGGCCATCTGCGCGAGTTCAAGGCCTTCCTTGTCAAGCATGGCGGTATCTGCGGCGATTTCCTTGAACTTCGCCATCGCCGCTTCATCAGCGATCACGCGCACCGTCACGGCGGCGCCGTTGTTGTTTGCAGCGGCGGTCTCAACGACATTCTGCGCCTGCAGGAACTCCTCAAAGCTCAGCGTCGCCGACCGGGTGAGCGCGAAACGCGGGTCCTCGATTTCAAAGCCCGGCGCAGCGGCGGCGAGCCGATTAGAAATCTTTCTGAGGTTCAATTGGCTGGCGTTGCGTTCCGCCGTCTGTAAGAGCGACGCGGCTTGCGCATAATCGCCCGCCTGCAGCGCACCGAGTGCGGCCTCCGCGTCGCTGATCGCCGTCGTCTGCAGCGACTGAATGGCCGTTGTCTCCTGCGCGTTTGCCCCCGCCGTCGCTAGCAAGCCCGCCGCAATCATTCCTGTAAGCATCTTTTTCATCTCTCGCCTCCATCAGTTGTTTAATACTTTCGATAGAAGCGATGTGACGAGTTTGTATCCGGCGCGCAACAACCTCGCGCGCCGTCTCCCGCGCTTGTGAGGGAGCGTCAGTCTTTCGCGATTAACTCCAGGCGCTTTGCGGTTCTATCATAAAAGTAACGCTCCGCTGGCTTATCAGCATACGTCGCCTTAATCACATAACGATCCAAGTCGCCAGCGGCCGACTCAATTAAGATTGACGATCCGAGTAACGATTTCTGCAATCCACTCTGAATTTTCTGATGGACCGGATCAAAATGGTGCGCGCGACCTGATTGGTCGACAATCGCGTGAATGATCGCCCGATTTGGGTCATAGATTTCATCGGTCGGCTGGCCGGCAAGATCAAAATTCGCTGGGGCAATTGCACCGGACGTCAGATTTATTTGCCGATAGCGCCAACCATTTTCAGCGCCTTTCACCCTCACGAGCAACTCATCCGTTTCAGGCAAACGCCCAACCACTGCAATTTCTTCCAAATTCTCGTCCGTAAGATTGAGCGTCGCGTGAAGGGACGCATTCCTCCCTGCGTATTTGTAAAGATTCCAAACAGTGTCGTTCATCTCCAGATCCGCCCGCGCTACGGCCGCGCCGGTTTCATCGACAACCCATTGCTGCGTGTTCTCGTTTCCCCAGACGCCACGGCGTTCTTTCGTGTTGCTCACATTGACGTTGATAAGGCTGTAGACTTGTTGATCACTTCCCGAGCTCAACCGTGTCGCCGTCGCCCTTTGTTGGCGCACCCTCATCCGGGAGAACACCGCTTCATTCTTCTTCCCATTACCCGTTGCAAGGAGATCACCAGCATCGCCGACAAAGTAACCGTAGTCATAGCCAGCCTCGTTATCGAATAGCATTTTCATTTCGCCTGACGAAGGATCAATTGACACCCAGCGGGCGAAATTCATCCGCTTCAATCCGTCCACCGTTTGGACACTGATCATTATATTATTCACTTGAATAAGCGGTATTCCTGACGCTTGCCAGTATAGTCGCTGAGGTTCAAAATCGCCCAGCCCCACACCCATGGGCTTTGCGGACGCATCGTCGGCTGAAAAAATTGAGACAATCTTCTTGCCGTCCAATTTTTGAACGACGGCGAGCGATGCGCCATCTCTCGAAATCGCGGCGTGGTAGACTTTCGCGTCAGCGTGCACGGACAACGCCGCCATGAAAAGTGAAATTAGTAATACTCTGAACATTGCGCCCCTCTTTGTTTGTCGTTTGTAAGAGAATATTATCGGTTTCAATTCCTGAAAACAACATTCTTCGCGCCATGGTAGAGATGAGTCGCTCCGACTTCTCGCGGCTGATTAGTAAGAAAAATTTCTGTTGCAGCGCGGCTCGGATTTTGAAACAAAATCCCATGACCCATTCCACCCACGCCTACGCGCCCGACCCGCGCAATGACGCCATCAAGATCGACATCAATGGGGCGCTCTATCCGCGCGCCGAGGCGACGGTGTCCGTGTTTGATTCCGGCTTCGTCCTCGGCGACGGCGTCTGGGAGGGTTTGCGCGTTCATCCGGGGCCGGATGGAAAGGGCGTGATCGCGTTTCTGGACCGGCATCTGGACCGGCTTTATGAGGGCGCAAAGACGCTCGACTTTGAGATGAATGTGGACCGCGCGGCGCTCACGGATCGCCTTTACGCCTGCCTCGACGCGAACGACGCCCATGACGGCGTTCATGTGCGGCTGATGGTGACGCGCGGCGTGAAAGCGACGCCCTATCAGGACCCGCGCGCGACCATCTCAGCCCCCACGATCGTCATTATCCCGGAATTCAAAACGCCGGTCGCCGCAACCGCTTCGGACGGCGCGGCGCTCTTTACAGTTCATGTACGCCGCGGTTATCCGGACGTGCAGGACCAGAAGCTGAATTCGCACTCCAAGCTGAATTGCATCATGGCCTGCATCCAGGCGACCAAGGCGGGCGCCGACGAAGCGCTGATGCTGGACCCGCACGGGTTTGTCGCCACCTGCAACTCCACGCATTTTTTTATCGTCCGCAAGGGTGAGCTCTGGACGTCCACGGGCGACTTCTGTCTGGGCGGGGTGACGCGCGGCGTCGTTCTGGAACTGGCGCGCGAGAACGGCATCGTCACAAGGGAAAAAAATTTCTCGCTGACGGATGTTTACGGCGCCGAGGAATCCTTTATTACCGGCACCTTCGCCGGCGTCGCGCCCGTTTCAACCATTGACGGGCGCCCCATCACTGCCGGGCGCGGTCCTTTGGTCAAACGGCTGCAAGCATTGTACAGAACCCGCATCGAGGGAGAGGCCGCGCGGGGCCGGACATGACAGGTATAATTTGATGACGCACACGCCCGTTCGCCTAAACATGTGGGCCGGCCCACGCAATATCTCCACAACGATGATGCGAAGCTTTGAAAACCGTCCTGATACGGACGTGATTGACGAGCCATTCTACGCCTATTACTTGAAAGAAACCGGCGCACCGCATCCGATGCGCGCTGAGTCCATGGCCGCCCTGCCGCAAACATTTGAGGGCGTGGTCGATCTGTTGACCGCGCCGGAAGCCGCCTCGCCTGTCATCTTTCACAAGCAGATCGCCTATCACTTTCTCGATGAGCGCCAGCTTCCGCTCGACTGGCTGGACGGTCAGCGCACGTTCCTCCTGATCCGTGATCCGCGGGCAATGGTCGCCTCATACGCGAAGAAGTTCGACGATATCGCGCCGATCACCGGCAGTCTGGGGGTTCAAAAGCGCATTTTCGACCATCTCACCGCGCGCGGCGCGCCCTGCCCGGTGGTTGATGCAGCGGATATCCTGAAAAATCCCGAAGGCGTTTTACGAGCGCTTTGTGCGGCGCTCGACCTTGCGTTTGTGGGGGATATGCTCTCATGGCCAGCCGGACGGCGCGCGTCGGACGGTGTTTGGGGCCCCCATTGGTACGACGCTGTGGAGCAATCCACAGGGTTTCGGCCGTATGTCGAAAAAACCATCGATCTCACTGCGGCGCAGGAAGAGATCGCGGACGCCTGCGCACCGGGCTACCGGTTCCTCCATGGGCGACGTTTGACAGTCTAGCGCGCGCTCTGTCGGCCCCTTTTGCGCCTTCGCACAAGCTATCTTTAGGGGGCATTTTCTCACCGTCAGCCAGTGTCGATCTGGTTGGGAGCCCCCTCAGGTTGCGTCAAAGCCACACTCGTCCCTCCTTGTCACGCAACTGCAATAAAGATGATAGATTTGCGTCACGGTTCGCCTATTCTGCGAGCGGATTGGGAGAGGCTGTTCACTCATCGGCCTCACTTGTGTGGGCTTTCATCGGGAAATCATTCAATGGCAAAGCAAGCGACGCTAACGCGTTCATATTCAACAAAATTTTTACTCGCTATGGGCGCCTCCGCGGCCGCTCTTTCCTTTTCAGCGCCGACGATTGCGCTGGCGCAGGATGAAGAGCAAGCCGGTCTCGACACCATCACGGTAACCGCGCAACGCCGTGAAGAAAACCAGCAGGACGTGCCGATCTCCCTGACGACGCTCCCCGGCGAACGGCTCGACAATATACTCCAGAGCGCGGAAGACATTCGCGCGCTCGCAACGCGCGTGCCTGGCCTTTATGCGGAATCCTCAAACGGCCGCGTCGCCCCCCGCTTTTATATCCGCGGCCTCGGCAACACTGATTTCGATCTTGCGGCCTCCCAGCCTGTCTCCGTGATCATGGACGAAATCGTTCAGGAGAACGTGGTCCTGAAAAGCTTCCCGCTCTTTGACATCGATCGCGTTGAAGTGTTGCGCGGACCGCAAGGCACGCTCTTCGGACGCAACACGCCCGCCGGTATCGTCAAGTTCGATACCGCCAAACCCACGGATGAGTATGACGGCTATTTCTCTGCATCCTACGGCACCTTCAACACTGTCAAAATTGAATCCGCCATTGGCGGACCGCTGATTGAAGACGTTCTGTCGTTCCGCGTCTCCGGCCTTATTCAGCGGCGCGACGACTGGATCGACAACGCCGTGCAGGGCACGGACAACGCGCTTGGCGGCTTTGAGGAATTTGCCGGCCGCGTGCAGCTTCTCTGGACGCCGGTGGAACAGTTCAGCGCCCTGTTCAACGTCCATGGACGCTCCATCGACGGCACCTCCGCCATCTTCCGCGCCAACATTTTCGACCCGGGCAGCAATGAGCTGAACGGCAACTTTGATCGCGACACAGTCTTTTTCGACGAAGGCGACGACAATCCTCAGCGCTATGACAATTTCGGCGGCTCCCTAAACGCCTCCCTCGATCTCGGTCCAGTGACGATCACTTCCATCACCGGTTTTGAGACCGCGGACGGGCGCAGCCTCGGCGATATTGACGGCGGCGCCGGCGCGGTCTTCCTGCCGCAGGGCTCCTTCCCCGGCTTTATCCCCTTCCCGTCCGCGACGCAGGACGGTATCGACGATCTCGATCAGTTCACTCAGGAAGTGCGGATCGCCAGCAACACGGACGGCCGCTTCAACTGGCAAGGCGGGTTCTATTATTTCGACTCTGACCTGACCATCACAACGGATCCGTTCTTCGTCGATCCGACAACCGTCAACCATCAAAACACAAGCTGGGCCGTGTTCGGTCAGGCGAGCTTCGACGTCACCGACCGGCTGACCTTCACCGGCGGCGTGCGCTACACGGACGATGAGAAAGACTTTGTGGGCGTCGCCACCAACTTCCCCGTGGCGCCGGTGTCTGTAGAAGACGGCGACGTAAGCTGGGACGCGAGCCTCGCTTACGCCGTCACCGACGCGGTCAATGTCTATGGACGGATTGCACGCGGCTTCCGGGCCCCTACGATCCAGGGCCGCGACGTCGCCTTCTTCGGCGCGCCGTCGACCGCTGACTCGGAGACGGTCATCTCCTACGAAATTGGCTTTAAGTCGCAATTCCTCGACAATCGGGCCCGCGTCAATGCGGCCGCATTCTACTATGACGCCAATGATCTCCAATTCTCGGCGATCGGCGGCGCCGGCAATTTCAACCAGCTCGTGAACGCAGATGGCGAGGCCTGGGGCTTCGAGGCCGATATCGAATATCTGGCTGCGGACAATCTCCTCGTCACGGCGGGCGTCAGTTATAACGACACGGAAATCACCGAGCCGGACTTGCGCGTCGCGCCCTGCGGCGGCGGCTGCACCGTGCTCGATCCGCTTGACGCAAACGGTCTGGCTCTCATTGAAGGCAATCCCTTCCCGCAGGCGCCGGACCTGATTTGGAACATCACCGCGCGCTATTCCTATCCGCTCGGCGGCGGCGGCGAACTCTACGCCTTCACCGACTGGGCCTATCAGGGCGACACCAATTTCTTCCTCTACGAGTCGGCCGAATTCAACGCCAACGGCAATGTGGAAGGAGGCCTGCGCATCGGTTACATGTCGCCCGACGGCAAATACGACCTCGCCTTCTTCGCCCGTAACATTCTGGATGCGGAAAATGTCAAAGGCGGCATCGACTTCAACAATCTCACCGGCTTCGTCAACGAACCCCGTGTTGTCGGCTTCTCAGCGACCGTGAACCTGTTCTAGGGCGGGTAAAATTCAGAAGATAAGCCCCGGCCCCAGCGCCGGGGCTTTTTTGTGGGAGGAATGGACGTAATTGCTCGTGATAACCACCGGGCGGGTAAATCCTCAAAGGAGGCGTTAAAAACCCAAGCTCGCCCAATTTAGTATTTTCTTCGAAACCGGCGAGTTTCACTCCACCGGCGTTCCGATAGCGCCAACATCGAGGACTGGAGCGGCATCAATGTCTTCCGCGTCCAGGAGCCCAGCGGTTCGTTCCAGCGCAGCGACGAGCAGGGATTGCTCCCAACTTTCAAGTTTGCCAAAGCCATTTTCAAAACGCTGCTGAAGACTGTCGGGAGCATCGCGAAGCGTTGCGACGCCTTTTTCCGTAAGGTCGACATAAATACGGCGCTTATCAACGTCGTCCCGACGGCGGCAGACGAACCCGCGCTTTTCCAGCTTATCGATCAGCGCCGTTACAGTCGCCTGACTGAGCGAGGCCTCCTTCGCCAAGAAGCTCGGCGTCGGGTTGTCGGTGTCCTTCGCTATCTGCATCAAGATCAGCTGCGACGGCGTCAAGCCGCAGTCTTTGGCCAGGGCGCGCGAGCTGATCTCCGTTGCGCGAAGGATTTGCCGCAAGGCGATTAACGCAGGTTCGAGGCGTTCGGTCATGGCCGTCTCAAGATTTCAAAAATTTGACACCCTCACGCCGCTTTAGGCGCGCGTTTTGGGAGTTCTGTCATTAAGCCGCGATAAAGACTGACGCAACAAACGAGGAGCACAAGCGTGAAAGGCAGGCCGGCCGTGATCGCCCCGGCCTGGAGCGACGAAAGCGCCGCCGAGCCGCCGCCGACAAGCAGCACAATCGCCACCAGACCTTCCATCGTCGCCCAGAATATCCGCTGGGAGACAGGCGCATGCAGCTTGCCGCCCGCGGTAATGCTGTCGATGACAAGCGAGCCGGAATCTGACGATGTGACGAAGAACACAAGCAGCAACACAATCGCCACAAAGGAAGAGATCTCCGCGAACGGAAGATTCTCAAGCATTTGGAACAGAACAAGCGAAACCTCGGAGATGCCCCCGGGCAGCGCCCCGATATTGTTGTCCACTTGCTCTAGCGCGGTCACGCCGAACGACGAAAACCAGACCACCGCGACCAGGACAGGCACCACCAACACCGCACCGAGAAACTCCCGGATTGTGCGCCCTCTTGAAACCCGAGCGATGAACATGCCCACAAAAGGAGACCAGGAAACCCACCACGCCCAATAAAAGATTGTCCAGCCATGGAACCATTCTGTGTCTTCTCGCCCGATCCAGTTGCTCAAGCGCACGGTGTCAGCGGCGTAAGAGAGTGCATTGACGCCGAAGCTTTTCAGGATCACCAGAGTTGGCCCGGCGACAATGACAAAAACCAAAAGCCCGATCGCGATAACAATGTTGATGTTGCTGAGCAGTTTGACGCCTCCGTCGAGACCTCGCACCACAGAGAAGATCGCCATGGATGTAATGCCGGCGATTAAGAGGACCTGCGTCGTCAGTCCGCTGTCAACGCCGAAAAGAAATTGAAGTCCGCTGGCAGCCTGCTTGGCGCCAAGGCCAAGGGATGTCGCCAATCCGAAGAGCGTCGCCAGCACAGCCAGAATATCAATGATATGGCCTGGCCAACCCCAGATGCGCTCGCCGAACAATGGATAAAAAGCCGAACGGATCGTCAGCGGCAGGCCTTTGTTGAACGTAAAAAACGCCAGCGCCAAACCGACGACGGCGTAGACCGCCCACGGTGTTACTCCCCAGTGAAAGATTGTTGCGCTAAAAGCCAGTCGCCGCGCTTCAGACGTCAGCGGTTCGGCGTCCAATGGTGTGCCGAACCAGTCTGTGTAATAGGCCATGGGTTCGGCGGCGCCGTAAAACAAGAGCCCGATGCCGACGCCTGCAGAAAACAGCATGGAAAGCCAGGACTTCGTTGAGAATTCGGGTTTAGCACCCGGTCCGCCAAGTCGGATGCGTCCAAGGGGCGACAAGCCGACACCGACCACAAAAATCAGCACGATGTTGGTGGCGATGACGAAAAACCAGTCGAAATTATTAAGCGTCCAGTCTTTCGCGCCGTTTAGCCAGGCGCTTGCCGTGTCTGGGAATGCGAGAGTCCCGATGGCGAATGAGAGAATCGCTGCGGCGCTGATAAAAAACACCGGATTATGCAGATCAAGGCCGAGAAAATTCACATTGTCCTGGCCCGTTTCAAAATCCGTATCATAGACGGAGTCCGCCGGCGCGAGATCTTCAGGCAGTTGTACATCTTCTGTCGTCACGCGCGATACTCCGTTAATGTAGCGCCAAGGGCCTTCTTAAGCGGCTCAAGGTAAGGTTCAAAAGAGCGCCATTGATCGACGCCCGATTTGTTGATGGGTTTGCGCACCTGTTCAGAACTCGCCGTTCGAACCGAGCGGTTTGTTTTGTAAAACTCCAGGCACGCCGATTCAAAAGGCAGTCCACAAAAATCCAGCATTCGCCGCACCTGCGCTTCCAGGTCGTCGAGAACGTCTTCATGCTGAACGCGCAGGATTTTTCCAGGCAAGATATCGTCCCAATGGCGCATGAGATCGACATAGTCGCGATAATATCTACCGATTTGCTCCAGGCCGTAGGTAAACTCCTGGCCTTCGGCGAAGAGTTGTTTGAACCCGGAAAAGCAGCTCGCCATCGGTTCGCGCCGGGCATCGATTATCTTAGCGTTTGGCAAAGTTAGATGGATTAAACCGATATGGCGGAAATTGTTCGGCATCTTGTCGATGAAGAACGGGGCGCCGGCGCGGTGAATTCGGGTATCGTCGATATATTTCCGCCCCAAAGCTGAAAGCTTTTCGGTCGTCATCTCGTTCAAGGCATGGGGATAAGGCGCAGACCCATTCGCGCCCTTGTTCCTTCGAAGGCGGTGCGCCATCGCCAATATATTAGGCAGTTCAAATGTTCCATCGACCTGGCTGTGCGATGCGAGAATTTGTTCAAGCAAGGTGGAGCCGGCGCGCGGCAGACCGACGATGAAAATTGGGTCAGGCGCCGGATGGCCTTTTCCTCCCAGACGTTCAAAGAGTTCTTTGCTACAAGCTTGGCGCTGCGCGCTTAGCTCTTCCGTCATCTGGTCGGCGTCGTAGCGACATTGCGCGCGTTTCAAATCGTTGCCGCGCTCATAGTACCCAAACGCGGCCGCAAATTCTTCGCGGTCCTCAAGCGCTTTGCCAAGCGAAAAGCAAAGTTGAATATGGCTGGCATACGTCAATTGACCGTCGGCTTCCTGCTCGCGCATAAGGCTGATTTCTTCGTCAGAGAATCGGTAGGTTTTGAGATTGGCGAGACCGTAATAAGCGTCGCCGAGATCGCCACGCGCACGGTAAGCGGCTTTGTACGATTGCACTGCATCATCTGAACGGCCGTATGTCTTCAGCGCATGACCGCGCGAAACCAATGTGGCCGCATCGTCAGGTATTTGTTTCAGAATTTTATCAAACAACGCGAGCGCATTTTCGAATTCCCCGGTATGCATGCAGTCGATGGCGTATTGCGACTGAAACATGGGATCGCTCGGGTGCTTTTCGTGCAACGCGCGCGACAATTCATGTGCTGCTCCATATTTCTGACGTTTGCGGAGCACCTTTAAGTAATCAAGGCGAAGTTGAATGTTGTCGGGCTCAAATTCGATCGCGCTTTCAAGCAGGAATTCCGCGTCGTCGAAAACGCTGAACCGCACGCCAAGGTCGGCAAGCAGCCGCATTGCTTCCACATGGCGCGGGTTTTTCTGCAAAAAAGCACGGCAAAGTTTCTCTGCTTTAAGCAGCTTGCCTTCATAGATAAAGTTCGAAACCGCGCGGACTTCTTTCGGCTGGCGGGCAAGTTGGTCGGCCTGGACGCGTACATTGCGCAAATCCCTTTCGCGGCCGAGCGATTGCAGAATATCGCCTTGCGCGCGCCAACTCGCTTCTAACGCGGGATTTAATTGACACGCGCGCTGATAGGCATGGAGCGCTTTTGGTTCATCGCCCATAGCTCTATAGAGGTGGCCTTCCTCTTGAAAGGCGCGCCCGAATTCCGGCGCCGCCGCTTTCAAGTTATCGAGCGTTAGGGCTGCGTCATCCCACCTTGTCAGATAGCGCTCGCACACCGCCTTCATGTAAAGCGCGTCGGCGAGCATCGGGTCTGCGCGCAAAATGTCGGACAACATCGCCAGTGCGGCGCCGAACTGGCCATCGGCTATCTTCGCCTGGGCGCCGGCGAGACCTTCTTTATGTTGATCAATGTCTTCAGCCAATTGACGTCGCCTTGAAAAAGCACGCCCCGCATTTGCGGGGCGCTCGACACTATACAAAATTCGCCTTGGGAACCACCGCTAGAGCCGCGCACTGACTCTGACGCCGACGGTGCGCGGGCGAATGATCGTTACGCGTTCGCGGTCGAACACAAAATTATTGTTCAACTCGCCGCGTTCGTCTGTCAGGTTGTCGCCGAAAATTTCAAACGACCATTTCTCCGCCGTTAGCCCCGCTGAAAGACCAAAAGTTACCCAATCGTCAACTGGCGCTGCGTTAATCTCGATGATATCGCTGCGTGACGCGCCGGAATAGACGAGCTGCGGCATGACATGGACGGTATATTCAGAACTGACGTCCCACTCGTATCGCGCGCGGATATTGCCAGAGAATGACGGCGCGAACGCAAGCTCGGTTCCCGCGATGACGTCTCCGGTCGGGGTAAGCACTTCCGTGATTTCCGTATCAAGCACCGAAAAGGCGCCCGCAACAGTAAGGCCTGGAACAGAAGCCGGCGCAATGATGAAGTCGCCTTCCACGCCGTAGACTTCTGCATTGGCGGCGTTATCAGAAAAGAACAAATTGGCGATGCTTGGATCGAAGATCGTCGTCTGCAGTCGTTCAATGTCGGAGAAGAACGCGTTGCCATTGAACTGAAGCTGGTTGTCAATGAGATTCAGTTTCCAACCAATCTCGTAGTTGGTAAGGTCGTCAGTATCCAGCGCAAAAGGAACGATAAAACCGTTCGGTCCGGCGCGTCCGCCGGGACGGTTCAATATGCCTGGACGAAAGCCTTCGGAATAGGTTGCATAGAGTAGAACGCCGTCGGTCGGCTTCCAGCTTATATTGCCTTTGAAAATAAACCCGTCAGTCTGGGCAGAATCGGGGGCGCCCACGGTATTATTCGGCGCGAACTGAGCGCTGATGTTGGTGCCAAACTGCTGTGCGTCAACCGGAGCGCCATTGGCGTCAGTCGCCGGAAAAAGCCGATCAAATGCGGAATTGGCGCTGCCCTCAAAATCTACATCAACGTCGAAATAGCGCGTACCGAAGGTCAGCGTCAGCGTATCGGGTATTAGATCGAAATTGATCTCGCCGAAAATACCGAATTGTTCGTCAGTACGCAAAATGTCGTTTCGGAAAATAACCGCGTCCGGGAACGGGCCGGGATCGCTAAAGAATCCGAAGTCGGTCTCATTATTAATCTGCCCGGCGGTCGCGCCGCCATTGGTCAATGGAAAATTCGGCGGCAACGCGCCGATGCCCACCGAGCCGTCCGCATTGATAATTTGAAGGGCGCCGGGGTAGGTAAAGTCGTTGCGTTCCGTCAATTCAAGGTCGCTGTAAAATGCGCCGAACGTCGCGCGTAGCCGGTGCTCGCGCGGCGTATTAAAGCGCAGCTCGTGTGTGAATACTTGTGTTTCCGTTGTTGACGAAACAAACAGGTTCGGTGGCTGGCACGTTCCCATGGGCGCCCCGCTCGGATAGACGACTTCGTAGTCGCAGATGTAATCCGGCAGATACTGGCCGACGAAGAGATAGTCGGAGTAATCGACGCGCTGGTCCGTATCGCGGTCCGTGTAAGCGCCTGTATAGACCGCCTCCAAGGCGCCGATGCGCCCTTCCAGCGTCCAGCTCGTATTGTTGAAATCGTCTTCAATGCGATCGTTTTCAAACCGCTGAATTTCGAGATCGTCGAGTTCAGGGTCGATAAAGAAAACCCCATCAGATTCGATGGACTGCCGCGCATGGCCGACCGTCAGCGTCCAGTCGTCATTGACGGCGTAACGCGCGCTGAGGCGAAAGCCTGCATATTGCGTATCGTTGAAATCGTCTTCGACCAACCCCTGATTGTCGGCCTCCAGGAACGTCACGCCGCTGAGATCAGAAGTGGACTGAAACCCGGCTCGCCCGGCGGACACCGGCACGCCATTGGCGCGCACTGTCCCTTCTGGACGAAACCGACCCGACTCAGCTGCTGTGCGGGTCCCGCGTACATTGTCAATATAGCCGCCGCGATCATCAACATAGGCGACGCCGCGGACGGCAAAATTATCCGTAACCGGAATGTTAATGATCCCTTCGACCTTGTTGCTCATCTCGCCATTCTCGGTGAATGAAACGCCAGCGTTAACGATCGCCTCGAACTCGCCAAACTCCGGCTTGTTTGTAATCAAACGAACTGTACCAGCTTGCGAGCTTGCGCCGAACAATGTGCCTTGCGGTCCCGGCAGGACTTCCACGCGCTGCAGATCGACGGCATAAACATCAAGATTACGACCGGGCTGTGAAAGCGGTTGTTCATCAAGATAAAGTGCAACGTTGGGCGCGAGACCGGCGACGCCAGCGGTCGTCAGGTTCGGCGTCGTTGACGCGACGCCGCGAATATAAATGGTGTTTTGCCCCGGCCCGCTACCACCGGCGGTGACGCCGGGCAGTTGGGTTAGATAGTCGGTGAAATTATCGACGCGCAATTCATCAAGCGTGTCCCCGCCAAGCGCCTGAACGGCGACTGGAATATCTTGAGCGTTCTCTGCGCGCTTTGTCGCCGTCACAACAATCGTATCGACTTGCGCATTCGCAGTCGAAAACAGCGCTGCGGAAACGGCGAATACAGATACGCCGGTTAGGTACTTTTTCACTGGTAGCCCCTCGATCAAATGCGCCCTGACTTGTTACGGGCTGTTCATGTCCGGCCGCGCCATAGCGCGAACGCCGTATCTGGTAACGGCGACAGCCAAACCCTTTTGGATTGATGAGCGCGGTTATAACCAATAATTCGAAAAACGAAACAGTTTTAGCGGGTTTTACCGGAAGCTGTGCTGCGACATGCCTAAATATTTCGAATTAATTGAGTTATTACAGTGACTTGCGCGATTTACACTGCACGCATATAATTCGAAAATCGAATCAATTGTCGCAGGGGCTGCCTGTTCGGCCAAACGAGGGCTTCAATGCATAAGATTTTCGACCCCAACGCGCCCGCCGCGCCAACCATTGATTTTGACCAGTTTCTCGCTGTCGACATCCGTGTTGGAACGATCATTTCCGCCGAGCCGTTTCCAGAGGCGCGCAAGCCCGCCTACCAACTCATCATCGATTTTGGGAACGGCGTCGGAAAGAAGAAAAGTTCAGCTCAAATCACCGATCACTATGAAATTGACGACCTCGTCGGCCGGCAGGTTGGCGCTGTTGTCAACTTTCCGGCCCGACAAATTGGTCCATTCATGTCGGAAGTGCTCGTCCTTGGATTCCCGGATGAAGAAGGACACATTGTCCTGGCGCGCCCCAGTCAGGACGTACCAAACGGCGCGCGGCTGGTCTGAATTCGAATAAGAAAATCGATCAATTGCTAATCAGTGATCCGATGTCAGTTAGTCGCAAGGATTGTCTTGTGATTTTGTCTGAATTCTAATGTCCTATTCTGCGCGCGTTGCTGACGGTCGCCCATGATCGCCATCATAGCGGGCGTTTGGCTTCACTATCCGAAAAAGCAAATCACACGGAGCCGCTTAGGCGCGGCGCCGAACATGCGTTTGACGCGGTGGCGCATTTGACTCATCTTGCGGCTCGAGAGAAATCGAAGTGCTTGCCCATGGACCGACGCCTCCTCCTAAAGTTAATGACCGCCAGCGCCGCATTAAGCGCATGCGGAAGCAGAGAGGAAGCATCCGGGCGCCGCGTCGCAATCGTTGGCGGCGGAATCGTCGGCGCATCAATCGCCTATCACCTCGCCCGCGGCGGCGCGAATGTCACATTGTGCGAACGTACGGCGTTGGCGGCGCGCGCAAGCCGGGGCACCTTCGCCTGGGTTAACGCCACCTGGGCGAAACAACCGCAGACCTATCATCAACTAAACCAACGGGGCGTCGCCGGGTGGGGCGCATTACAAGAAGCGCTATCGCTCCCGATCGTCTGGGGCGGCTCGCTGGAATGGTTTGAGACGTCCGAGCGCCAAGCGCGTCTCGCCGATCAAATCGATGAACAAGCGGCTTGGGGCGAACCGGCGCGCATGGTCCGCTCTCCGGAGCTTGCGACGCTTGAGCCGAACATCAATTTTCAGGGCGCCGACAGTGTCGCCTTTTCGCCGAATGACGGCGCCCTCGATCCCGTGCTCGCCACCCAGCGGCTCGCCGAAAAAGCCGCAACTTATGGCGCGACCATTAAGACAAATTGCACTGTTGAAAGCCTCCGTGAACAAAAAGGCGGTCGCCTGATTCTGAATACCTCCGCCGGCGACGTCAAAGCCGATCACGTGGTGTTGGCGACCGGCGCGGACACTGATGCGCCTCTGACGCTTGGCGGCGTTAATATCCCGCAACGCACAACGCCCGGCGTCATCGTCATCACAAAACCGCATCCTATGCTGATCAATCGGGTCATCGCCGCCCCTGGCGTCCACCTTCATCAGCGGCGCGACGGGCGGATTGTGATCGGCGAGCAGGAGGGGCCGCCGGATAATGAAGCGCATATGCAACGCCTCGCCGGGCGGCCCACTTCGTTTCCTTATGAAGCGATCGAAAAACAACACGCGAACCGCCTGCTGCGCGCCGCAATTCAGTTTGTTCCGGAAATGAAGAACGCCGAAATCGACGACATCTACATCGGATGGCGACCGCTCCCCGTCGATGGGCATCCCGTGATTGGCCCCTCTCCGGCCCGGCCGAATGTATACTTTGCAATCATGCACAGCGGCGTTTCGCTCGCGCCGATCGTCGGTGAACTGGCGACGCAAGAAATATTAACCGGCGAGATTGCACCGGCGTTGGAGGCGTACCGGGCGGACAGAACTTTTAATTCGGTGAAACGCTATTAGCGACCCCAAACGCATTAACGTTTCATTCGCACTTCGCCGCCGTTAAGCGGACGGAAAGTCTTAACCATCAAGATGGCTGAACTTGTTTCCGTAACCGCCGGCGTCGATGGTTTTCAGCTCTTATATCTTTCTTCTGGCGTTTTTGCCGGCGGTGTTGCTTGGCTTTTACGCGCTGAGGGCTGCGGGGCGGCGCGAGGCGTCGGTGACGTTTCTGCTGGTGGCGTCCGCGGTCTTCTACGCGCACTGGAACCTTGCGCATCTGGCGCTGCTTGTCGGGTCAATCGCCGTTAACTTTTTCCTCGGGGGACGGATCGCTGGAGCGAGCGCCGCAGCCCCGCGCAAAACGCTGCTCATCGTTGGGATTGTCTTCAATCTTTCGCTGATTTTCTGGTTCAAATATCTCGACTTCGCCGCATCGAACGTTGCAGCGATCATGGGCGCCTCTTACACCTTCCGCAATTTCATTCTTCCGCTCGGCATTTCATTTTTTACGTTCCAACAAATCGCCTATCTCGTCGATTGTTACCAAACGCGCGCTCATGAGGCGCGCCCGCGCGATTATGCGCTGTTCGTCTCATTCTTCCCGCAATTGATCGCTGGGCCCATTGTCCATCACGACTATACGCGCCCGCAATTCGCCGCGCTGGCGCGCAGCGCCGTCAATCTGGAGATGCTGCCCTATGGCCTCATGATTTTCGCCATGGGGCTCGCCAAAAAGACCATGATCGCTGACCCGATCGCGCGCGGGATCGACCCGATCTGGGCGAGCGCCGCGGCGGGCGAGCCGCTCACCGCCGCCCTCGCCTGGACGGCGGCGCTCGGCTACAGCCTGCAAATCTATTTCGATTTCTCCGGCTATTGCGACATGGCGATCGGGATCGCGGCGATGCTCGGCGTTCGGCTGCCGGTGAATTTCAATTCTCCGTATAAAGCGCAGTCTATTATCGAATTCTGGCGGCGCTGGCATATAACGCTCTCCAACTTTCTGCGCGACTATATCTACATCCCGCTTGGCGGAAATCGGCGCGGACAGCTTTTCCGGTTGCGTAATATTTTCCTCACCATGCTGATCGGCGGGGTTTGGCACGGCGCGGCGTGGACCTTCATCATCTGGGGCGCGATCCATGCGAGCTTCATCACCGCCAATCACGCGCTGCGGCTTGCGGCGCCCGCCTTCTGCGCCTGGTCAGGCCCGGCCGCGCGCGTGGTCAAGCAAGGCTCGACGCTGTTCTTCGTGGTGATCGCCTGGGTCTTTTTCCGAGCGAGCGACATGAACGCGGCGATGACCGTTTTGGGCGGGTTAACGCGCGCGGGCGTCGCCCCAATCGATCCCGTTCTCATCGCGTGGATGGCGTTCGCGGGCGCCCTCGCCCTCTTTGCGCCCAACAGCCTGGAGGTCGCGGGCTTCCGGGAGAAACTCGATCAGCATTTTCCCGCCGAAAGCGCGCCCGGCGCTCGGCTGTTACGTCCGACGCCGTTTTCCGCCGCCGCGGTCGCCGTCCTTCTTGCGGGCGGGCTCGCCGCGGCGTGGAAACCGGCGCCCTTCGTCTATTTTAATTTTTAGGCGGATCATGGACCGGCGCGTTTCCCCTCTCACTTATGTGTTTACCGTCCTCGTGGCGCTCGGCGTGCTCCTCGGCGCGACCATTACCGCGCCCCATGACCGCTATCACCGGTTTCAAAGCGTCGACTTTGTGACCACCCGCAAGGCGGATTGGATCTATGAACGGCTGCACTTTGACGCAACGCCCGTCGATGTGGCGCTAATCGGCACCTCGCGCATGGGCGCGGGGCTTTCTTCGCCGCGGATCGAACGGCGCTATTGCGAAGCCACGGGCCGGCGAATCCGCGTCGCCAATCTCTCGATCCCGGCGACCGGTCGCAACATGCACTACGCAATCGCCAAGGAGCTTTATCGTACAAAACAACCTGCCCTGACGATAATTGAACTGAACGAAGTGGAAGCCCGAAAGCCTCACAGCGCCTTCGTCTTGATCGCCGACGCTTCCGACGTGCTGACAGCGCCGGCGCTGATCAACACGCGCTATCTCCAGGATATGATCCGCCTGCCTGGCCGCCAGTTGGAGTTGTTCTTCAACGATGCGCTGGGACGCGCGCCGCTGAACGCAAAATTTGACCCCGCTCGCTATCACGGATCCCATCTCGACCGCACGCAGCGTCTCAAGACAATTACCGGCGAGATCATCTCGCGCGATAAGTTTGTACCTGCGGACGAGCTGAACACGCTTGCGCGGGCGCGCCGCGCAGGCCAGGCGGATTTATTTGTGCTGCCGGCGCCGTTGCGCCGTTTTGAATATCGCCTGCCGCGCATCTATCTGAACAAGATACGCGCACGCGCCGCCGCCGCGCACAGCGACATCGAATTCCTCTACCTACCTGCGTATCAGGGAGAGACGGTATTCCCGCCAGCGCTGCGCCGCGAGCTTGAGATCACCGAACCGATCATCCGCCTTGATGACGCGCTTCCAGAAAACTCGCTGATGTGGCTTGACGCGACCCACGTAAACGCCAACGGCGCCGATCGGCAAACCGAGGCGTTCGCAAAAGCGCTGATTGATCGGCGCCCGTCGCTCGGCGTTGAGGGCGCGTGCGACTAATCCTCAAGCGCCGTCGCCCGCAGGGCCCGTCGCATACATGGAATTCTTCGGCGCTTCGAAGAGCTTCATGACCATAGGCTCAAACGCCTCCAGGGGTATCGTGTCATAGTCCGGGTCAAAAGCGGCCTGATCGTATTTCTCGCAAAACTCCACTGTTCTTTCAAAGAAAGGATGCCCACGGAATTCCTCTCGCATATCGCGATCCATGCCGAGATAATGGAAATAATAATGGCCCTGAAAAACACCATGCTTTTCCACCATCCAGTGGTTCGCGTCCGACACGAACGGCTTCAGGATCGCCGCTGCGATGTCGGGGTGATTGAACGCGCCCAGCGTATCGCCGATATCGTGCAGCAGGGCGCAGACAACATATTCCTCATCCTTGCCGTCGCGATGGGCGCGCGTCGCGGTTTGCAGGCAATGGGTCAGCCGGTCCACCTTGAACCCGCCATAATCGCCATCGAGCAGTTTCAGATGATCGAGGACGCGCTTGCCGCCCGCCGCCGCGTAAGGAAGATATTGGCTGGCGATGATCATCCAGTCTTCCTGATCGCCTTCCGTCATGGCGTTAAACTTCGCCCGCGGCGCCCCGATATCTCCGTGATCAGCCATGGGTTTCCTCCGTTACAACAAGAAAATCGTACAACCGAAACGGGTCGGCCCGCAAGCCGCGAAGCCCTTCAACACCCCGACAAGCATGATATAGTCCAGTGTTTGTTGGGACTGAAGTCACCATTATGACGGTGCTGTTTAACATACTGGTTGCGATCTTCGCATTCGCGTTAATCCTTGTCGGGGTTATCGCGGCGGTCAGCCCAATTCCGTTCGGCATTATCTTTGTCGTCCTTGGACTGATTTTATTGACCGTGGTCTTTCCCCCCGTTCGCCCGCTCCTGCGGGGATTGCGGCGGCGCTGGGGGTGGCTGGATGACCGGCTCGACTCGTTGCAGGACGAACTCCCCGACCCCATGGCGGAGCCGTTGCGCGACTCCGATCCTTGCGAACAAGACCGGAACGAGTGATAAGCTGGCGGACTTGCCGGCGCCTTTGAGGATTAAGCAACATCATGGTCTGGTCCGTTTGCATCTTCGCTCACAATGAGGCGCTCCTCCTGCCGGATTGTCTGAACGCGCTCGACGCGGCGGCGGACGGCGGCGACTACGTCGCGCATGTGATTGAAAACGGCTCGCACGACGACACCGCGCAAGTGGCGCGCGCCTACGCCAGCGCCGACAAACGCATCCATGTTCATGAACTGCCCGTGGGCGACAAGGCGAACGCGTGGAATGATTATGTTCACCGGATCGCTGGCGAAGCGGAGGCGCATATTTTCATCGACGGCGACGTGCGGCCGATGCCTCGCGCCTTTCGCGGTCTCGCCGGCGCCTTGCAAGAGAATGACGAAGCCTATGGCGCGGCTGCGCTGCCCGCCACAGGACGCAGCCGCCAGGCCTGGGCCGAGCGCTTGTTTGACGAGCATTATATCAGCGGCAATCTCTACGCCTTGAGCGGCGACGCCATCAATCAATTCCGGACACGCCCTTTTCATTTTCCCTTCGGCGCTGTCGGCGAAGACGGGCTGCTAACTTACGTCTTGCTCACCGACCTTGAAGGCGGAACCGACGACACCCACAAAAACCGTATCGCTGTAGCGACGGACGCTTTTTTCGAATTCGATTCCTTGCGCCTATCGCCGCACGATCTCAAGATCTACTGGAACCGGCTGCGGCGCTATTCGCGACGCTATATTCAAAACGCGATCATGTATCCGATGCTGAAAGAGCGCGGTCTCGCGGCGCTGCCGGACAAGATCGATACGATCTTCACCGCTGAGGCGCTGTCAGAAATCCCACCGCGCACGGATTTTGTGAATGCAATCGTTGATCGCCGTATGCTTCGCGAATTAAAGGCGCGGGCCGCGAACTGATAGCCGCGCGGGCTAGAGCAGCATCGCCGCCGGTTCTTCAATATAACCCTTGAACGCGGCGAGGAATTCGGCGCCGACCGCGCCGTCCACCACCCGGTGATCGCAAGTGAGCGTCACAGTCATGACGGTGGCGATCGTCATCTCGCCATTTTTCACCACAACACGTTGCTCACCGGCGCCCACAGACATGATCGCGCCGTGGGGCTGGTTGACGATGGACGCAAAGGATTTAATACCGAACATGCCGAGATTTGAAACGGAGAAGGTTCCGCCCTGATACTCCTCAGGCTTTAGCTTGCGCGCTTTGGCGCGGCTCGCCATGTCCTTAATCTCCGCTGAAATCTGCTTCAGCCCTTTCTCTTCAGCCTTCCAGACGATCGGCGTGATCAGACCGCCGTCGATGGCGACGGCGACGCCGATATCGGCGTGTTTGTGCAACAGGATCGCTTCGTCCGTATAGGTCGCGTTCGCCGCCGGCACCGCCTTCAACGCCAGGGCGGACGCTTTAATGATGAAATCGTTGACCGAAACCTTGTAAGCACCGTCGCCTTCGGGGCTCAGGCTGTTGATGCGTTTGCGCGCCGCCAAAAGATTGTCGAGTTCGATATCGACGTTCAGCGGAAAGTGCGGCACTTCATTGTTGAAACTCTGGGTCAGGCGTTTGGCGATCACCTTGCGCATGCCGTCGAGCTTGACCGCGTCGTAACTCTCCGGCGGATAGAGCCGGGCGTCCACGGAGGCGGGCGCAGCGACAAATTGCGGCGCGGCGGCGCCCGCCTTGCCGGTTCCGTCGCGCAACGCTTTTTCAATATCGCGCTTCACAATGCGGCCGTGCGGACCGGAGCCCTTCAACAGCGCCAGATCGAGCCCTTCATTTTTCGCCATGCGTTTGGCGAGCGGCGAAGCGTGAATGCGCGCGCCCGATGCGCTGGCGGCCGTCGACGGCGCGGCAGCCTGCGGCGCTGGCGCCGCGGCCCCATTGGTCTGCGGTTTGGAAGCGCCGTTCTCCTGCGGCGCCGGGCTCGGTTCGGCCGCGGGCGCCGGCGCGGCGCCGCCGACGGCGAGCGCATTCACATCGATGTCGCCGGCGCTTTCGCCGTCTTCCAGAAGGACCGCGATCAACGCGTTGACCTTCACGTTCTCCGTGCCCTCGCCGATCAGGATTTTGCCGACGACGCCCTCGTCGACCGCTTCAACTTCCATGGTCGCTTTGTCGGTTTCGATCTCGGCGATCACGTCGCCGGAATTAACCTCGTCGCCTTCTTTCACATTCCACTTGGCGAGCGTTCCCTCCTCCATGGTGGGCGACAAGGCGGGCATCAGGATTGGTGTAGGCATAGGGTGACCCGTAGCGAGAGAATTCTCTTTTATCGTTGAACGAAAGTTTTGGTGGCGATTTTCCAGGCGCCGTCGATCTTAACCAGCGTCAGGACGTCGTAATACTCATCTTTATAACGGAACATAACCATGGCGATCTGACCATCGACGATCTTCACGTCGAGAATTTCGCCGTCCCGGCCGACGCCTTCGGGGTTTGGATCGCCAGCCCAGTTCGCAATCACCTGCTCCATGTCCGCGAATTTCATCAATTCACGGGCGCCGTTTTGATGTTTCACGACGCCGACCATGGCGGCCTTATCAGCGGCGAAAGCCCGATTCAATCGCTCCGCATCCGCCGCGCCGATCCCATCAAAGTAATCCTGGATCGCGGCTTCAATCGCGGCGCGGTCCGCCTTCTCGTCCGAAGACGCGAACGCGGGCGAAATCATCAACGCGAAAAGGATTGCAAAGAGTCGCATGGTTCTCTCCCTAATTTATCCCCGCGCCGGATCCGTGCGGCCCGAAATTAGACGCCGCCAGATTTTCATCCGAAAACCGGGTTGGCGTCCATTTTTGCGCACGGCGCGCGATACGATCATCGGTCGTTTCAACCCCATAGTCCATGGGCGTTTCGTCAATGTCGGCGAACGCGTTCATCGCAAGGCCGGCCACATTGATCGTCGATCGAATGTCGTCCCCTTCGCCCATGACCGCGGCGATATAAACGCCGCATTCGCGGCAAATGAGGAAGTCGGCCGTTCGCAACGCAAAGCGATAACGGACTAAATCATCGGACGCTGCATCGATTGTGGTTTCGCCGTCTGGATCGGAAATATTCACCGCGCCATGCCGGCGGCAAAAATCGCACTGGCATGTGCGAACGCCGAGCGCCGCGGGCGACTTCTGCGTATCGAACGACGCTTTCAGCTTCCCGCAATGGCATTGGCCCGAATAAAGCACTGATCAATCCCGATACATCACCTGTTTCACCGCAGTCACGATTTTATCCGCATTCGGAAGGCTCAGCGCTTCAAGGTTCGCGGCGTAAGGCAGCGGCGTGTCTTCTTGCGTGACGCGCGTCGGCGGGGCGTCGAGGTAATCGAAGGCGTATTGCGTCACTTGCCAGGCGACCTCGGCGCCGACGCCGCAAGGGGCCCAGCCCTCCTCAACGGTGACGACGCGATTGGTTTTCTTCACGCTCTCGATCACCGTGGCGGCGTCCATGGGGCGGAGCGTGCGCAGATCGATGACCTCGGCGGAGACCCCCTCTTCGGCCAGCTTGTCGGCTGCTTCCAGCGAGAACTTCACGCCGCGCGAATAGGAAACGATGGTGACGTCCGAGCCTTCGCGCGCGATCTTCGCCTTGCCGATGGGCAAGACCCAGTCCTCCACCGCCGGCACATCCATCTCGTCGCCGTAGAGCAGCTCGTGTTCGAGAAAGACAACCGGATTTGGATCGCGGATGGCGGCCTTTAGAAGGCCCTTCGCGTCAGCGGCCGAGTAAGGAGAGATCACGATCAGCCCAGGAACGTTCGCGTACCATGCGGCGTAGTCCTGCGAGTGCTGCGCGGCCACCCGGCTCGCCGCCGCGTTAGGGCCGCGAAAGACGATGGGCGAGGCCATTTGCCCGCCCGACATATATCGGGTCTTGGCGGCGGAGTTGATGATGTGGTCGATCGCCTGCATCGCGAAGTTCCACGTCATGAATTCCACGATCGGCTTTAACCCTGCGAAAGCTGCGCCAACGCCGAGACCGGCGAAGCCATACTCCGTAATCGGCGTATCGACGACGCGCCGCTCGCCGAATTCCTGTAAGAGATCGCGGCTGACTTTGTAGGCGCCCTGATATTGCGCCACTTCCTCGCCCATCAGGAAGACATCTTCATCGCGGCGCATTTCTTCAGCCATGGCGTCGCGCAGCGCGTCGCGGATGGTGGTCTTCACCATTTCCACGCCTTCCGGCAATTCGGGATCGCTCGCAGTAGAGGCCACCGGCGCTGCGGGCGCAGGCGCGCTCGCCGTCTCGTCTTGCGTCGCCGGCGCCGCCGCGGGCTCGGATGCGCCGTTCAGCGACGACAGGTCGATATCGTCGACGCTCTCGCCGTCATCGACAATGATCGCAATTGGCTCATTGACCTTGACGTTTTCGGTGCCTTCGCTGACGAGAATTTTGCCGATCACGCCTTCGTCGACGGCCTCCACTTCCATGGTGGCCTTGTCGGTTTCAATCTCCGCGATCACATCGCCGGAGGAGACCGTGTCGCCCTCCTTCACGGTCCAGCGTGCGAGGGTGCCTTCTTCCATGGTCGGCGAGAGGGCGGGCATCAAAACCGGCGTTGGCATTGATTGTTCTCATCTTTTTGATTGCGTTCCGGCTATACCTACCCTCAAGCCGGCGGGCCGTACAAGATGGAATCGAATTTTTCAGATCGGCCGCGCTCAGCGTCGCGCTTTCAGCTTATCGCGCATGGCGCCGAGGTCGCTCATGACGCTCGCCTGTTCGGCTTCCAGCGCCGCGGTCACCGCCTGATAGTAAGCGTCGAGGTCGCGTTGCGCCTCGTCGGCGATGCAGCGCATATAGGCGTTCGCCTCCTCCACATGCGCGTTATACTGACGGACGGCCCTCTTTTCCGCAGCGAGCGTCACGCGCCCGCGGCTCTTTTCATCGGTCGCCAGGACAGGCTCCTGAGGGCGGACGCAGTCGTCAAATTGATAGGCGGGAGCCGTCGCGATCATTTCGTCGGAAGCGGGCTCCATGGGCGCCTCAACCGACACAGGCGTTTCCGGGTCCATCGGCGCCGCTTCCTGCGCTGACGCTGCGCCGAGCGCGACTGCGCCGCAGGCCATGAACCCCAATAGAGCTGCTCTCTTCGACATTGCTCATTCTCCACCAATTCCCCGATGGAGAGCCTAGCACATTGGGCGCCGTTAACGCTAAGACGCGAAAGTTGCGCCCGCCTCGCCGGGTTTCATGCGGATCAGGCGCGAATCTTCAACCGCCGCTTGCCGGTGCTTGACCGCTTTCTGGTATTCGGGGTCTTTAACCATTTCCCCGAAAGCCGCCGCATTCGGATATGCAGCGACGAAGATCATGTCCCAATATTCGGCGTCAGGGCCGATCAGGACCAGCTTTGGCGACCAGGAATAGGCGATCTTGCCGCCGACCCGTTTGAAGATCGGGCCGCTCTCTGCGCCGTAGGCCGCATAAGCCTCAGCGCCGGTCGCCTCGCGGCCGTCTTCGTAAGCGGCATGGTCGCGAAAGCGCAGCATGTTCAGCATATGGATCGGCCCGTCGTCGGCCATCTTCATCATGGCGCCGAATTGTTCGCGGGTTGGATCAATATGGGCCGTCATGGCGCACTCCTAGATTTTGTGAAAGCCCACAATACGCTCAAAGATGCGATCCACAATCGCCGAAGGCAGCAGATTTCGCATCATCAGATAGGCGACGAAGTGCGCGGGTACCGTGTAGCGCGAATGCGGGTGCTCCGCGGTCAGCGCGTGATAGATCTTCTCCGCGACGATCGAGGGCGGCTTGGCGTTCGGGTGACCCTTGGCGTGCCAGGCTTTGAACTGTTCAAGCTGCTTCACGTAGGGCTGGCCCTCGTCGAGATAGGGCGTCATCGATTCCTGCTCCTGTTCGCCGAAGGGCGTGTTGATGAAGCCGGGCCGGATCAGGCTCACTTTAATCCCGTGCATCTTCAACTCCCGGCGCATGGCGTCGGTGAACCCCTCAACCGCGTGTTTTGAAGACGCATAGACGCCGAAGAACGGCGCCACGACGCGCCCCGCCACGGAGCCCACATTGACGATGCGCCCCTCGCCCGCCGCGCGCATCTGCGGGAGCACCGCCTGCGCCATATTGATCAGCCCAAAGACATTCGTCTCATAGAGCCGGCGCCATTCATTCATGGGCACTTGCTCGATAGGCCCCATCACGCTGACGCCGGCGTTATTTACGAGCCCATAAAGCGTGTCGCCGCGCGCCGCGATCTCCTGCATCGCCTTATCGATGGAGCCTTCATCAGTGACGTCAAGCGCAATCGGCGTAATCCGCCCGTCGCCAAGGGCCGACAGCGTGTTCAATTTTTCAAGGCGGCGCGCCGCCGCATAGACCTTGAACCCCTTGTGGGCGAGATGCACCGCCGTCGCTTCGCCGATGCCGCTCGACGCGCCGGTCACCAATACGGGTTTGTGCATGGGGATTGCTTCCTTGTTGGTCTCGGCACTGGACTAGCGTTATCCGTCAACGCGAGCAAGGAAGAGGCGATATGGGCGGTTCAATCCTCAAACCGAACTTAACAATGGCAGCTGTGCATTTCTCCTCTGTGCGGAAAGAAGACATAACGGCCGCTTGCGGCACACTTGATATTGGGAATGAGGGGCTCGAACCCCTGGCGTCGCGGTTATGAGTCGTTTTTAAGGGGTACACAGACGTTCACAGCCGTCTATAACCTATTGTTTTTATTGCATACACATCTACACGCGATCACCAGAATCTACCCACATTTTTAGCCAAAGTTGCCCAAATCGTTACCCAAATCAGAATTTGGGTCACTTTTTCTGTTAAATACCTGGTTCTGTTGAAAACTGGGTCGAAAGAGCCAGAACCGCGATATTGCAAGGGATTTTCGCTGGGAAGAGGGTTCGCGAACCCCGCCCAAAGTGTTGACACAACTAGCCGGAGTCAGCGGTTGAAAATGATCAAATTGTCCGATGTCGTTAAATACTCCTTCTCGCTCAATCACCTTTAGGCGCGAGAATGGATAGCCCAACAAAAAACCGACCTACTGGCCGCTTTCAGGGGATGCATTCGTTTGAAAGCTATTGGCTAAGGTCCCCGACAAGCGCAACAAATTGTAGATAGACAAATCTTCCACGACCCGCGCGTCAATAGTGGCGAAACGCGCCGCCAACAGATCATCCTCTGCATTAAGAACATCAATCGTCGTCCGCTTACCGAGATCGTATTCAATATTGACGCCTTCATAGGCAGTGGCGCTCGCTTTCAACTGCTCGTTTGATGACAGCCGCGCCATTGTCGCCGCCAGGGCTTCGCCATAGGCCGCGCGCACCGCCGCCTCGAGCCGGCGATTGAGATCAGCTTGGGAAAAGCGACTACTCCTGAGCTCTGATTTCGCCTGGCGCACCTCGGAGGAAATACGCCCACCGCTGAAAAGCGGCGTCGTCAAACGGAGCTGGATGGACGCGTTTTCAATACTGTCATTCTGGATAAGGTTACCTTCCGAATAGGACAGTGTACCAGCAAGCTCGACCGCCGGCAGTCGCTGCCCTCGTGCGGCGCGGACCTGCGCTTCGCCTGCCTCAACAGCGGCCGTGGCGGCCTTGAGATTTTGGTTTGCCGACCATGTGGTTTCAATTAGCTGATCGACATTGTCAGGGTACACTGGCGGCGCTGCAGGCAAGAGGTAATCCTCGACCGCGATGCCGGTCAGCGCCTCGAAGTTGAGACGCGCAGATGCGACTTGGGCGCGAATGCTCGCCTGTCGCGCTTCAACGTCCGCACGCTGCGCTTCAATGAGTACGACGTCCGTCTTTGTGGCGCGGCCAAGATCAAAGCTGACTTTCGCCGCCTGTTCCTGTTCACGCAGGGTCGTAAGGCTTTGTGACAGGGCGACACTTTGTTCTTCCCGGCGAATGACATCGTAATAGGCGGAGATGATCTCGAACACCGTATCTTCGAGGCCCGCGCCAAAGCTGGCTTCAGCGGCACGCACGCTCGCGCGCGCTGCGCGGATCGAATTGCGCACGCGTCCGCCAGCGAACAGTGTCTGACTTGCGGTAAGCGACACGCCATTGCTGGTGGTGGCTGGATCCAATCCAGTCATCGCGAAGTCGGCGACCCCAAGCGAATCCAAAAACTGGTTCCCCTCCGTTCCGGGATTATATGTCGCCTCATTTGCGCCGACAAAACCGCCAATGGATACAGATGGTAGCGCCGATGATCGCGCTTGAGCCGTCGCCTCCCGTTGCGCATCAAGCGTTGCGCGATCAGCTGCCAGGGTCTGCGACCCGTCCAAGGCGTCCTGCATGATGTCAGCTAGCGCCTGCGCTGACGCGCCAGAGCAAGCGAGCAGACCTGATAGCGCCCCTGCACTCACCACCGTCCAAAACTGCATCTTCATCGAAATGCCCCTCCTTAGAATTACACGCCAAGCGATAGCGGCGCCGCCCTCACCGCGTTCGGCGCCTTCCGGATCGGTACGCGATACAACAAAGAATAAAGCGCCGGTACGAATCCCAATGTAATCAGCGTCGCAACAATCAGACCGAAGGCGATGACGCAGGCCATCGAATAGAACAATGCTCCACCGGAGATAATCAACGGTATCAGGCCCAAAACGGTGGTTGCCGTGGTGATCAGAATTGGCCGCAGTCTGGCGAGACACGCCGTTGCGATCGCGTCAAGCGGCTCACGCCCGATCGCCCGTTCATGATGTATCCGATCAACGAGGACGATTCCGTTATTGATCAGAATACCCGCGAGGCTAAAAAACCCGAGGAGCACCATAAACCCGTACTTCCCCTGCATCACGGTCAGCCCAAGAACGCCGCCGACCAGAATGAGGGGGATCGTCGCCACGATGATACCGCCGGACCGAAATGAGTTAAACTGCGCAATGAGCAGGATCAAAATGCCTGCTAGCGCATGCGGCATGTAAGCGAACAACCCGTCATTCGCTTTGCCCTGGTCTTCGATTTCCCCGCCGATATCCACGGCGTAATCCGAGGGCAGATCAAGCGCATCAACGGTGTCTTGTACAGCTTCAAGAAGCTCTGCTGCCGTCATATCTGGATGGCGCGCCTCGACAGTCAACGTCCGACGCTGATTGCGCCGAACGATCCGGCTAAAGACCCATTCCGCACGTCCGGACGCAACTTGCCCCAGCGATACGTAGGTCTGCGTAGCGGCGGAAAACACCTGCACGCGAGCGAGCCCCCCCAACGCAAGGCGAATGTCGTCTGTCCCGCGAAAGATGACCGCGAGCGTCTCATCTCCTTCACGGAAGTCCGATAATTGCCGGCCTGAAAAGGTTGTACTAAGCGCGTTCGCAATATCGCTGGAGGTGACACCCGCGCGCTGCGCCCGCGTCTGATCGACGTCTACCACGACTTTCAACACACGATTTTCCCAGTCGTGCCGCACACCGGATGCGTCTGGGATCGTCCGCAGCGCGTCGACGAGACGCCCACCCGCGCCGACCAAGACGTCCGAAGACGGCCCAGACAAACGAATCTTGAGCGAGCCGGGCTCGGTCGCGCCGAACCACATGCGCTTTGCGTCGGCAGCGGCGGTTGGGAGGGTCTCATCGATGAAGGCGTTCGTTCGGCCGATTACGACGCCCACATCCTCCAGCTTTTTTGTCCGCACAAGCACAAAAGCTCTGTGCGGATCAGGATCGAACGGCGTTAGCGATAAGAAAAACCTGGGTCCGCCTGACCCGACATAGGAAACATTGCTCAGCACTTCCGGATTAATGTCCTCATCAGACAACCACGCCGTCAGCTTACGGATCTCGCTTTGCGTTTCCCGAATGTCTGTACCCGCTTCGAAATCGACATAGACCAGGAACTCGTTGCGGTCGCCCAATGGGAAGAACTCTCTTTCAACGCCGCCAAGCATCTTGACCGAAAACACCAACGCCCCGACCAGCAGAGCAATAAATAGGAGACGACGGCGGAGGAACGTCGACAGCACCCGGCGATAGAACCAATAGCCGGCGCCGCGATAGGTGGGTTCTTTTGCTTCGCTGCTCGCGTCCGCTTCCATGAACCAGGCGCACATGGCCGGCGTGACGGTCATAGATAAAAACCAGGACACCAAGAGCAGAACGGCAACGACTTGCGCTAGCGACCGGATGTACTCGCCGGCCCCGCCCGGCACGAGCATCATGGGCACGAATGCGAAAATCGTCGTGAGCGACGACGTGAGCAAAGGAAGCGCGAGACTGTGCGCCGCGTCCGCAGCAGCTTTCATCCGGTCGACGCCCTGCGAGAGGCGGACGCGAATATCCTCTGCAACGACGATCCCATTATCGACGAGCAACCCCAGCGAAATGATCGTCGCCGCAATCGACATCCGCTGCAGCTCGATCTCTAATGATCGCATAAGGATAATGCCAAACAGCACCGTCAGCGGTACGAACAACCCGACAATCAGGCCGGTCCGCAGCCCCAAAAACATGAGCACGACAAACAAGACGATCGCCAGGGTCTGGTAGACGTTCGTCACGGCCCCCTGAACCGACGCGCTGATCAGCGCTGGCTGGTAGGTCGCATAGCTCAAGACGTAACCGACCGGCAGGCCGCCCTGTACATCCGAGAGGAGCGTCGTTAGCTCACGCCCAAACTGCACATTATTAGTGCCTTCAAGGGTCGAGATCGACAAGACCACGGCGGGACGGTTCTGGAAGAAGGCGGGACGCACAGGCGGGTCTTGCAACCGACGGGTCACAGACGCAATATCGCCGATTTTCAGGACCCGGCCGGTATCGGGGACAAGGAACGCGGTATTCGCAATATCTTCGGCCGTCTCATAGTTACCGGATGGCTCGATGATGACGGTGCGCGCCCCCGCGACGACAGACCCGCCCGAACGGATTATATTCTGCTGCCCAATGGCCCCGAAGACTTCCTGGGTTGAAACATCGAGCTCCGCGATCTGGGCAGGCGTCTGTTCGATATAGATCGCTTCTTCCTGCTGTCCGTAAAGTTCGACCTTCCGAACGCCGTCTAAGGAATAAATGACTTCTTGAACATCGCGGGCGACCCTTCCGACTTCCGTCGGCGAGAAACCATCCGCCCAGACCGCGACGGTTGCGATCGCTGTGAGGCCAAGCTCATCCTGGACAAAAGGACCAATCGTTCCGTCCGGCAGTTGACGTTGGACGTCCTCCGCCTGTTGACGAATATCGGCGAACGCAGTGTCGAGATCGGTCACGCTGTTCTTGAGAACGAGTTTGACGACGACTTCGCCTGTTTTTGACACTGAGGCGATTACGTCCACGTCCGACAACTCGCGCATGGCCGCTTCGATCGGCTTGGCGATCAACGCCTCCACACGTTCCGGCGACATACCGGGATAAAATGCAGATATAGACGCGTTCCGAACCGTTATTGTCGGGTCTTCCGCCTGGGGATAACTCAGAAAAGTCGCAACGCCGGCAACGATGATCAGCACGATCGCCGTCAGCGTCGCTCGCGAACTTTCTATGGCAAGCTTTGTAATCGACATGGTCGCCCCCCCGCCCCGGCCTTATTGTTGTTGTCCGAGCAGGCGAACGCGTTGGCCATCTCGCAGGAAGCTGACGCCGGCCGCGGCGACAATGTCGCCGACGTTTAGGCCCTCAACGGCTACCGCGTCGGCGGCGATGCTACCGACGAAGCGCACGGGCACGCGGCGGACGACCCCTTCGTCCGGCTCGAAGCGAAAGACGATCGCGGAACGGTCCGTATCGCCCGGCGCAACGGCCGTTAACGGAACAAAATAGCCGGAGACCTGCGTTTCATTCGACAAGGTCACAGCGACTTCCGCCGACATGCCGGCGCGCAGCTCCGGCGGCCCTCGAGTAACAGCCACAACAACATCGACGGCGTTGCCCGCGGAAGACACCGCGCCGATTTCGACAATCCGGCCGACGCAGCCGCAGAGCGGCAGCGTACCGACCTCGATGGCCACTTGCGCGCCAACCGCGAGCTTGTCGACCGCAACGTCTGGAACGCTCACGACCACCTCAAGCGCATCGCCCGATTGAAGCGTCATAATCGTCCGCCCCGCAACAACCTCTGTAAACGGGTCCGCGTCGACAGACGAAATGACGCCGGAGAACGGCGCCTGCATCTTGGTTGACGCAAGGTCTCGTTCCGCCAGCGTTACCCGCGACCGCGCAACGCTGACTTGACTTCGGGCGTTTTCGTATTCCACCTGGGATTGGTCCAGCGCCGCCTGGGACACCCAACCGTTTCGTTGCAGTTCTTTTTGTCGCTCGAAGTCCGTTTTTATGGCGCGCTCGGCCGCTAAGGCTGCATTTAGATCGGCCTGCGTTGTTTCCAGATTGAGTTCGAACTGGGCGCTGTCGAGCGTCGCCAACAGCGCGCCTTTTTCCACTGCGTCCCCAGCCGCCACGTCGATCGTCTCAATGCGTCCGCTTACCGGAAAACTGAGCGGCGCTTCATTGGCCGCAGCAATCTCGCCTGAGAAATTCCGCTCCGCACCCGACGCAAGCTGGGTGACGACAAATGGTTTAATGGCCCGAACACGCCCTTCACTTTCCGCAGCGCAGATCTCATCGCGACCGCATGGCTGATTTTCGGCGTGGCTGCCGGCAAAACCGGGGATGCGTTCACACCCTACAACGAGTAGAACCAAAATGAAAAACGTCTTTATACGATGCCGAATCTTTAGCGCTTTTCGCTCCGCATGCCGCTCACTCACCATCGTTGAGGTCCTCCTCCGTCGCAATAGTAAAACGGCCGATATATCGATTTCGAAGCTCTAAACGCCGCTGTTGGAGCTGGAGTAGCTGCTCCTCGTTGAGATGCGGCGCCAAATCCTTTTCCAGCTGCTCGATGATTGCGTAGACTTTTTCTCCCGAGCCGCTGAATATCGCTTCGATCTCAGCGCCTGCATTTTTCAAAAGCGGCTCAACCTGCGTGCGCTGCTGCGGCGTCAACGGCTCAACTAGCTCACCGAAGCGAACCACGAAGCCTTCCGCTTTGGAAAAAGAACGGATGTATTCAAGACGCTCACGCAACAGCGCACCCGTGACTGTCGCACCAGCGACAACCCCAATCATCAGGGTTGCGATTAATATGGCCAATGATTTGAAGCGCATGTTCATAAGCGAAATCCGAGATCATCCGATATTCAAAAAACTGAATTCCGACGCGTCGGCACTGGGCAATCCCAAAAGCGCCTCGGCAATCGGCGCGTCGAGGCCGACGGAATTTACATTTGCAACCATCGCAACAAGCGCCACAGCCGCCGCCGGCGCTGCGACCTTCGGAAAGAGGCTTGCCAGAAAGTCGCTGAATTCGACGCTAAATAGCACCTCACGGTCTGCGCGCTCTCTACCAATGGCGTCGATGACACGCTGAGAAAAATTCGGGCTGAACGTCTCGGCTTTATGTTGGGAAAGCGTCTTGGAAAGTGCATTTTCCAGGTCAGCTTCGCGAATGACGCCTTCGGCGAAAGACGACTTGAAATGACGCTCCTCGGCGCCTTGAAAGAAAGATCGCACCATCGCATCGTCTTCAATTCGTAGCTTAAGGGCGGGGTCGTTGGCGACGCGCCGCTCAAACTCGCCGTTCTCTGCAACGGTCAGAGAGCCGTCAAAAAACCTCTCGATCAGCATTTCCGTATTTTCGTCAAACACCGCTCAACTCCTTACGTAGAATATCCGCCAGCTGAGACTTCGCCCGTGACAATCGAGATAATACAGTCCCCGTCGGTATCCTGAGTATTTCCGCGGACTCCTCTACAGTGAAGCCCTGCATGAGCCTCAACACGGCGACCGCTCGAAACTCCGGCTTTAGCTGCGCGAGCGCAAAGTCTACCGCCTGACGGTTTTCGAAATCACGTCCGTGATCTGCGTCGGAAGGAATGGTTTCTTCCCAACTGCGAGCGGCCTCTTCCGTCGATGGAATTATAAAGCGCTTCAGGTTGCGTTTCCGCCGACGAAGAGCGTCGAGCGAGGCGTTAATCGCGATTCTCGTCAGAAAGGTCTTCAACTCAGACTGTCCTTTAAATCGGTCAAGCGACCGGAAAAGCTTAATCATTGTCTCGTGGCCGACTTCTTCCGCCTCATCGCCTGGCCCCATAATCCCGATAACGGTTGCGGCGACAACGCTCTGATAGCGCCGAACAATGACGCCGAACGCGGAGGAGTCGCCGTTATTGACCGCTTCGATCAACCGCGCGTCGGATGAATTTTCATCGATCGACATGCCTTAGACGCACCTTCCAGCTAAAATATTCCCGAGGCGAAAAATTAAGCACTCCACGACAACACCGCCTCTCAATCAGTCATTGAATGAAAATGTGCCAAACAGCGACGACCCAGGCCCACAAATGCGTGCGTCGCCCCGCCGGGGGCACGGCGGGGCGACGTGATGCAATCGCTTCTTGGGGAGGGCGCGATATTTGCATCAAAGATTAGGGCAGGGAGGGATAGCCCTAATTCTCTTCGGGGATTGATCTCATCCAGCATCCTTTTCCAACGTGAGACGGAACTTGCAACTACGCAAAAGTGAAAACGTAAGAACCTTGTTTCCCACCGTTCGCCCCCTTAGACGCAGCGGAACAAGGCGGCATTCCCGGCGATCAAGATTTTTTCCCGCGCGACGCGCATTTTCATGTAACGACGGGATTAAGCCCCCTCAGGTCGACAAAGCGCCCCACGCGCCTCGCGACCTGGGCGAGGTATCAGTTCGAGGATTGAGCGACGCTCAGGATTAGCCGCTAACGGCGCGCAGACTCTGGGTCATGATATAGAGGAACATCAAACCGTAGGACGCTGCGGCCGCCCAAAGCGCTGACAGGAAGCGGCGGCGCTTCAGATCGCGCAAACGCGACACCTTGATGATCTCCGCAGCCACCTCTTCCAGCCAGTCGCACTCAGCGACCTCCTCTTTGAACTGGGCGACGGTCATCTGATGCGCGCTCGGTATGTAAAAGGTATGCCGTGCGGACAGCTCCATTGTGCCCCGTGATGGGTAAAGAACTCTCGCAAACATCATAATCGGCACGAAGACGAGTATCCACGTGATCAAGAAACGAACCTGTTCGACCTGGATCACCGCCTCTTTGTTGGGCGCAGCCCGGACGAAACGCTGGATGATGTCGATGGCGAAAATATAGCCGACGCCAACGATCTGAGCCTTCGTGTCAAAGGACCGAATCGAATCCTGAGCCTCCTTCAGCGCCGCCTGCAGGCTCTGCGCCTTGATCGGATCCAATTCCGTTTTCTGATCCGCCATTGATCGCCTTCTCTTCCATTCTGACACCAAACCTTCACACAAAAAACCGGCTCGCGCTGGAATATCGGCGGGCCTCACCGCGTCTAATGGGCAGTGTACAACGACGCAATAAGGAGACCATAATGAACTTGAGAATTTTGACGGCCCTCTTTTTCGCCGCTGCGATGACGGCGTCCCCTACCCTCGCGCAACCCTCTGAGACGCAGCGAGAGGAAGCTGCTGCGAAAATGGAAGAACGCATTCGCGAAACCGCAGAGCGTCTCGACTTGACCGAAGAGCAAAAGCCGCAAGTCGAAGCAATCCTGCGTGAAGGTATCGAGAAACGAGAAAGTATCTTGAAGGACGCTGGGTTCAAGGAAGGCGAACGTCCCAAAATGCGCCCGCGCCAAATGCGCAAGCTGCGCGGGGATTTGCAGGAAGTCTCCGAAGAAACAACGGAAAAACTAAGCGCCGTTCTGACCGATGAGCAAATGACGGAGTATGCGAAAATCCAAGATGAGCGGCGCGAGGAAATGCGGGTGCGAATTCAAGGCAGATAGCTC
>JBCAXE010000006.1:0-115362 GCA_038534195.1 Pseudomonadota bacterium | reverse complement strand
GTTTGCGTTCTTTCAGATAATCCGTGGTCATCTGGAACGCCTGCTGCGCCGCGCCTGACATTTCCGCCGCAAGACCTGCGCGCCCGGCGCTCAAAACGCCTTCAAGCGCCATATAGCCGCCATCGACTTCGCCAATGACATCGTCACCGGTCGCCTCGACTGCGTTCAAATCGATCCGCGCTGCATTTCGCGAATCGACCATGACCGTGCGTTCGGTTTCAACGCCTTTGGCTTTGGCATCGATCAGAAACAGCGTGAGGCCGTCCATTTCGCCCGCGGAGCCGCCCGAACGCGCCGCGACGATCAGCTTGTCGGCCACATGCCCATCCGCCACGAAGGTCTTGGAACCGGAAAGCTTAAATCCGTTACCCGATTTTTCCGCTTTCAGGTCGGTTTTAACCGGCGCATGTTTCGACGCCTCATCGACGGCGAGCGCCATCAACGCTTCGCCGGCCGCAATCGCCGGAAGATTTTCCTGACGCTGCGCCTCGGACCCAAATTTCTTGAGCGCCGTCGCGGCCAGGATTGACGTTGAATGGAATGGCGAAGCCGTCAGAGTACGACCCATTTCCTCGGCGATGACCCCGGCGCCCACAAAGCCGAAGTTGGCGCCGCCATGTTCTTCGTCGATAAGAATGCCGGCCCAGCCCATCTCGGCCATTTCTTTCCAGAGCCCTCGGTCGAAGCCGTCATCAGAGCGTTCGTCACGCAGCTTACGCAATGCGGAAACCGGGGCCTTTTCGTCAAGAAAACCGCGCGCCGACTCTCGGAGCATCTCCTGTTCTTCTGTCAGTACTAAGGGCATTTAATGATCATTCCTCACTTTAATTCCCATTTGCTGTCGGCAATAATTTGAGACGCCGCAAAATGAGAGACTTCTCATTAGTTGCTGTCCTGCGTCGAAGCCGAAAGGTTCAGCGCTCGCAGCGGGTCGCAACCAACTCTTAAGCGTCCGGCAGTTCCAAGATCCGTTTTGAGATGATGTTCAGCATCACCTCCGACGTGCCCCCTTCAATGGAGTTGGCTTTTGTGCGCAACCAATTGGAGGCGAGTTTGCCGTCCTTGGTTCGCTCACCTTCCCACTCCAACTCGTCGGAGCCGCCTGCGTCCATGGCAAGCTCGTAGCGCCGCTTGTTAAATTCGGTGCCGTAATATTTCAGCATCGAAGACTTGGCGCCGACGCCCTGTCCAGCCTTAGCCTCATCGCGCACGCGTTCGAGCGTTAGCATGAACGCCCACGCGTCGATGTCCGCTTGAGCAACCTTGCCGCGCAAAATCGGGTCTGCAAGCCGCCCTGTCTCATCCACGCCGATGGAAGCCGCTGCAATCTCGCCGACGCTTCGCCCGCCGAGAAGACCGCCGCCGCCGCCGCCGATCATATCGCGTTCATGGGTCAGGAGATATTTGGCGACGTCCCATCCACGATTCATCTCGCCAACAATCGCCGAGACGCCCGGCGCGTGCTCTTTGGGCGCAATCGCATCGTCAAAGAACGTCTCACAGAAAGGGGATTTCCCGGAAATCAATTTAATCGGCTTGGTTGTGACCCCCGGTTGATCCATATCCACAAGGATGAAGCTGATCCCGTTATGTTTGCTGGCGGACGGATCGGTTCGCACAAGGACGAAAATCCAGTCGGCCTGATCGGCGTACGATGTCCAGACTTTTTGGCCGTTGATCAGCCAGCCATCGCCCTGATCTTCACATTTGCAAGCAAGGGACGCGAGATCCGACCCAGCATTGGGCTCTGAGTAACCTTGGCACCACCGAATTTCACCACGCGCGATCGGCGGCAGAAAGTGAAGCTTTTGCTCATGCGTGCCATATTGGAGGAGTGCAGGACCGAGCATCCAAATACCGAAACTCTCAAGCGGCGACGGCGCTTTAATGGCCTTCATCTCCGCTTTTAGGATTTTGACTTCTTCGCGCGTCAGCCCGCCGCCGCCATATTCCTTTGGCCACGCAGGAACGGTCCAGCCTTTAGCCGCCATACGCTCCAACCAGATTTTCTGAGCCTCAGACTTAAATTTCCATTTTTTGCCGCCCCAGCAAATATTGTCCTCACCCTGTATTGAACCGCGCATTTCCTGTGGGCAATTTTCTTCGAGCCACGCGCGCGTCTCAGTACGAAAAGTCTCAAGATCACTCATCTCATCACCTCATAAGAGTTATCGCTGCTCGGGCGGGATAGCCCTGACAGGAATCACAAATGCTTCAATGGCCTCTCGGCTATATTTCGAGAGCACGCGCGCGGTCGACGCAGGCTGATCGGCGAGGCTAATTCCGTCGCGGCGCGCTGTCGCCGGACGAATTGGCCGAGGCTCAAGGCCGCCGCCGCAATTCGGGCAAACATTATGCAAAACGTCGTCGACACATTGCGCGCAAAATGTGCACTCGTAGCTGCAAATGCGCGCATCTGTGGCGTCAGGCGCTAGGTCGCGGTCGCAAAATTCGCAATTTGGCTTCAGTTGCAGCATGCTCGATCCTGTCACGAGCCCTTGTTTTCCGCTGGCTGTGGCGCGAACGCAAGGCCCGTCTGCAGTCGCAAAACGCCGCGCGCCTGCAATCCGCGCAAGCGCCTTTAAGCGCTATACGCCGGCGGATGCTGCAACGCCATTTTGCGGACATTGATCTTATCAACTTTCGCCGTCGCGAGACGCGGCAAAGGCCCCGGCGATATCCAGATCCGCTCGGGCACTTTGAACCCGGCGAGCGCCCCCGCCAGAAATTCGCGCAAATCCGCCGCGTTGATGCTCACGCCCTGTTTCGGAAAGACGACAACACCGACACGCTCGCCAAGAACCTCGTCAGGCACCGAGAAGACGCAGGCTTCCGCCACATCTTCATGCGCGTATACGGCGTTTTCGACTTCAAGGCAGGAAATGTTCTCGCCGCCGCGGATAATGAGATCTTTGATGCGATCGACAATATAGATGTAATCATTCTCATCTTTCTTGCCGAGATCGCCAGTGCGAAACCAACCGTCCGCAGTCAGTGCGTTTTTGGTTTCCTCCGGCTTGTTTAGGTAGCAGCGAAAATTTGACGGTCCGCGAATCCAGATCTCCCCGACTTCGCCGGTCGCTAGTTCTTGGCCGTTATCGCCGACAATTTTGATGTCCGTGACCGGCGGCGTCGCCCGTCCGGCGGCATCCGGATATTTTTGGTACTCGCTAAGCGAGATTATGCAGCCGGCGGCGTTTGTCTCGGACAGACCGTATCCTGACGACGGGCGCGCATGATTAAACCGCTCCGCCAGCTTTTTCACATGTTCAGCCGGGCGTTTGGCGCCGCCGGAGCCAATATCAACGAGGCTCGGCAGGCCTTCTTCGCCAGCTGCTTCCATCAACTCAAAGGATTGGCTTGGCACGCCAACGAAATTCGTCAGCCGTTCGCGCCGGATTATCGCTGCAGCATCTTCCGCACTCCACTTATACATCATCGCGACGCGCCGTCCGACCATATAGGAAAGCAGAAAAATTGAGTGCGAGCCGGTGACGTGGAAAAGCGGTATCGCCAAAAGAATGCCTGGGTCTTCACCAAACAGACTCTTGCCTCCGCGCGAATCTTTCAGCGCGGTTGCGATAAACCCCCAGGTGAAGAGCGTGCTGATACAGCCGCGATGGGTGAGGACGACCCCTTTAGGCGTCCCCGTCGATCCTGACGTATACATAACGCAAAAGTCATCATCCGTGTGAACATCAATCGACGGCGGGGTCTCATCGTCACAAGCGGCGAGCAAAGCTTCGAACGAATGGTCGGCGCCATCGGCCTCTTCGCGCGCGAGGATTGTCGTGAGACCGAGCTCTTCTTTAAATGGCTCGATATGTTCGAGGCGGCGCGCATCAGCGATCACCAATTTGGCCCCGCTATCGGTAAGCGCATAGTGTAGTTCCTCGCCCTTCCACCATGCGTTTAATGGAACGACCACGACGCCGAGCGCGTTAAGCGCCATATAACTCATGATCCACTCAGGATAATTGCGCATGGCGATAGCGACGCGGTCGCCCTGCTTCACGCCCAACTCGCGCGCTAGCGCATTCGCGACCCGGCACGATTGCGCCCATAGACCAGCGAATGTGTAGCGTTCGTCCTGATAGGAGAGAAATTCCTTATCGCCATGACTCGCGGCGCCCATTGAGAAGAGGTCGGCAAGTGTTTTCGGTGCGTTCTCAAAAACGCGATACGTGTTTCCGCGGATGTCCGCCTCGCCGACTTTGAACATCGGGTTTTCCATAAGGAGCTTCATGCCGGCGGCGGCGACGGCGTTCACGTCCATCTTGTCGTCGAAAGGGGCGGGCTCAGCCATTGTCTGCTCGTATCCTTACCTTGATTGGAAGAATAACCTTCTTATCGCACTGGAAGGCGCTGGCAAACCGTGCGCTGCAGCAGAGCTTGCAAGCGGACAAAGCGTCGCTATGGTGCGCGCTTTTCTAATAGAGCGAGCACCGCCCCTATGGCCCATAATTCCGCTGTCATGAATGTGATGATCAAAGCCGCACGGCAAGCGGCGCGGGGCCTCCAACGCGACTTCGGCGAAGTTGAGGCTCTGCAGGTATCGCGCAAGGGCGCGGCCGACTTCGTTTCGGCGGCTGATACGCGTGCGGAACAGGTGATCTTCGAAGAACTGTCCCGGGCGCGCCCGAAATACGGTTTTATCATGGAAGAGCGCGGCGAGATCGATGGGGCTGATAACTCAAATCGATGGGTCGTCGATCCCCTCGATGGCACGACGAACTTTCTCCATGGCCTTGGGCATTTTGCAATTTCTATCGGGCTGGAGCGTGATCGCCAGCCCTATGCCGGCGTCATCTACAACCCGGTCTCAGACGATTTATTTTATGCCGAGAAAGGTGAGGGCGCTTATCTCAATGACCGGCGCATTCGTGTATCGGCGCGCACGGACATGTCCGAGTGCCTTTTCGCTTGCGGACTGCCTTTCAAGGGGCTTCCCGGCCGTGCTCAGGCGCTGAAAGAAACCGAGGCCGTCCTAACCGAAACCGCGGGCGTGCGACGGTTCGGGGCCGCCTCTCTCGATCTCGCCTATGTGGCGGCGGGCCGCTATGACGCCTATTGGGAGCGCGGTCTCAACCCTTGGGACGTTTGCGCCGGTATTGTTCTCGTCCGTGAAGCGGGCGGAGTCGTGACCGAAATTGATGGCGGGCCAAATCCGCTGTCCGGGAAATCAATTTTGGCGACCAACGGCGAACTCCCTGACGCCGCTCAAAAGATATTGCTGGTCAGCGCCTGATTATAATTAACGCAGTTTTCAATTCTCATACGCGTTTGTGACCAACAAACATAGTAATTGAATAAAATTGCTGCGAATTGGCGTCAGAGCCATCTGACGACACTTTAATGTTGTTTTTTGTAATCGCCGGAATAGCAGCGATCCACCTGAAATTTCTACCTTCGTTCGCTTACAGATAAATGTTGGAAAAATTTCATCAAATTATCTGAATAATTGAACACGCAAACTTTAAGCGCATTTATCCCTTCCCAGTAATCATACCCCTCAATCGAAAATGCGCTGTTTTAATTTGTAGGGGTACAAATGAGAATTCTGATTGCAATCGCCGCTTGCGTTCTTTCTTTGCCGGTATCCGCCTCAGACTTCATTGACCATGATGCGCGGGATATTCGAACAGCGCCGGGGGAGAGCAGATCCTTATCCGTCGCATCGCAATCTACGCTTCTTTCGCCCACATTACGGGTTTCGACGTCGCCGCCAGTTTTACGCACAACAATTGAGACGATTGACGCGCCGCGACTTCGACCAGCGCGCCCTTTAAGTGCGCCTTCTGCGATATCAGCATCACCACGTTCGGGCGCCCCAGCGCCGACCACATTTACAAACTTCTTCAGATCACCGAATGGCCTGACATTTAATCGACGGTACCTGGAACGCGTCTTTGGCTATTTGCCAGCGTCCGGCGTTCCCCAGCCCGGCGTCGTCAAACAGCCGCCGTCAAGGACGCCTACACCCAAAACGCCTGTCAGCCTGCCGCGCAATCCGCTGCCTCAGCCGCGCGCGCCAAGGCCAACCGGCCCAAACCCGCGACCTGCGCCGACCCCACAACCAGGTCCGGCGGCGAACACGCGTGATTTCGCCTATCAGTACGGGCCTGGCTTTCTTCAATATTGGTCGCCCGAACGGCATTTAATCAATGAACTGAAAATGCAGGGATACCGGGCTGCTTCAGCAAGCGTTGACGGCAGAAGAATGGGATTTCAGGAACTCGTCGAGGCAGGCCATTTTGATTTAGCTACAAACAGCTGGGTGTCCCTGCCGCGAAACGCCGCCGGCGAGACCGTCCCGATCCAAATCGGTATTTTCCGTGGCGACGCTAATAATAATCCAGCGCTCTACGCAGGCGACTACGTTATTTCCTGGGAGGGCGACGGCGCCGTTGACTTTGCCTTCGGGGCAAGAGGCCTTGTGCGTCGTATCACATCCAATCGCATCGAGACCACATTCACGGTCCAGGACTCGCGATGGAGCGGCTTGCGCATCACAGAGATTAACGGCGGAGGCGTCCGCAATGTTCAGGCGTTTCGTCTTGATGAAGAAGATCAATTAAACGCCGGACAGGTCTGGTCGTCCCATTGGCTCGACTTTATCTCCGGCTATGAAGTTGTGCGATTTATGGATATCGCGCTTACCAATGACAGCCGCATTCGCAAGGCGTCTCAAATCGCGTTGGAAAGCGATATTTACTGGAACGCGTCAACAAACGCCGTGATGCCGTCTGAACGTCGACGCGGGTTCCCGATCGAACTGAAGCTACGCGCCTGCGTTCAAACTGGGTGCATCGCTTGGATCAATATGCCGGCCATGATGGGCGCGCCGGATGTTTTTGACACCGCGGACTATATCGAACAGATCAGCGCAAATGGAACGAACTTCCTTCGTGATCGCGCAAGTGCGCATACAGACGAGATTATCGCGAGTAATGAAGTCAGACGATGGGCGAACCGCGTGGTCGCAGCGCTGGACGCAGAGAACTATCCGGTGGATCGGCCGGTTTACCTTGAGGTGGGCAACGAAATCTGGAACTTCGGCGGCCCTTTCGCGCGCGCGACGCATTTTATGTGGGGGTTGACGCAGGGGCTTGGCCTGGACGGAAGCCAGCCCGGTCTTCCCGCAACGGAGGTCCGCGGCGGTTACGGCTATATGAGCGCGAAACTGGCTCACGAATTCGAACGAGCACTCGCAGCCGCTGGACGCAGTCAGGAATTCAAAATCGTCATCGGAACACATACGGCGTTTGTCGAGCGCACCGGATGGGCGCTAGAGGGGGCGGCGCACTACTTCTCGCAAAATAGCCTGACGCAAAATGATTGGATGTCGAAACTAAGCGTCGCAACGACATCGTACTATAATGGTGGGTTCCACTTTCGTAGCCCACAAGGCGACATCGCTCAGGACATGTTCGACGTAGGCGACAAAGCCCGCTGGCTTGCAAACTGGCGGAGCCGGTTAAACGCCGGCGCGTCGAGATTTTCTGCGTTTATCACAAATCATATTTTGAATGGTCCTTCGACGGTAAACGGCACCAAGGCGTGGATCGTCGATCGCACGCGCAGACATAAGGAGATCGCCGCAGAATTTGGCGCTGGCTATCTAGGCCAGTATGAAGGCGGAAGTCACGACACGCTCGATCGAGCATTACGGAGCGACTCGCAAGCGCTGCAGTTCTATCAAAATTTTCGCCAAGGCGATGATGCAGCGCGCATTCAACGCGAAATCTATGAGGCGCTGATTGAGGAGTCCCCAGGCGCCATCATCAGCGATTTTACGCGTTTTTGTTCCAACGCCAATGACCCGGCGACGCCATGGTGTGAACAAACGGGTTTGGCCTCAACACCGCTCACGCGGACGCTGGACAGCTTCACCATTCCCAATAATTGAACGATTATCAGACGCAAGAATAATGGCGATAACGCCAACGCACAGATTGCGGATCAATCGTCTCGTCCACATAAACTGCGTTTAACCCATATGCGCCGCAATGGGCTTGCGCTTCCTGAAGCATTTCTTCCGGGTCAAAATTGTACGGGTCGTAAGGAATAGAGATCGACGGTTCGGTTCCACGCGCGTAGTCATCGTCATTATACGCGCATGCGCCAAGTAAAATGATCCCAGTAAAAATAGCGGCCATGCGCGCCGCTGGTCTTGTAACCGAAGCCATAACTCGACAACTCCCCTCATAAGCGCGATTAGAATTCTATCAGCATGCGAGCCCATAAAAAAGGAGCCCGCCCTTGTTAGGGCGGGCGATTACGCATCTATCGCGTGCAATTTTCAGCTCTAAGCGGCCGATGTGCCTTTCAGCACCTTCACATTTGTAGCGTCGCCGCCGTTAATTGCGATTTTTCTTGGCTTTTTCGCCTCAGGCACCTCGCGCTTCAGGTCGATATTAAGCAACCCATTGATGAGGGAAGCCCCATCAATCTTCACATGCTCGGCGAGCTGAAACCGGCGCTCGAATGAGCGGCCTGCAATGCCCTGATGCAAAAATGTGCGCTCTTCCTCAGACGCCGGGCGCTTGCCGACAACCGTGAGCGCGTTTTCATGAAGCGTGATATCGAGATCACTTTCGCTAAAGCCGGCGACGGCCAGCGTGACCCGATAATCATCTTCATCAATTCGCTCAATATTGTAAGGCGGATAGCCGCCAGCATCGACTTTGCCGACTGAATCGAGCAAGTCGAAGACCCGGTCGAAGCCGACCGTATTTCGGTAAAGTGGGGTCAAATCGTATGTGCGCATCGCTCTTTTCCTTCTTGGTTAAGCAAGGTTGCGGTCGCTTCCTTTCGCCGCCAATTCGGCCGACTAACAGAAACGGTCGGAGCCAAGATGGCCTCCAACACCCTGGAAATGGTCCCTTTTCACAAGCTTTCAAGGGGGCTGTCGGAGCGCCAAGAAGTTGTGTAGAACGCCGTTAACTCTTGGCTGATGGTGAATGGAGAGAACCAGGAAATGCACACTTCAAAACAGATTCCCGCCTTATTGAGCGCCCTCGCCTTCACAGGCCTTGCCGCCTGCGGACAAGAAGGCGCGACGGACGCAGACGCCTCGACCACACCAGCAGCAGAAGAGACCGCCGCCGCTTCTGACGCAATGTCAGCAGAGGAGATGCTGCAAGCAGTAATCGCAGGCGATCATCGTTCAGAGGAAGAACGCGCGCGCGACGCGTTTCGTCACCCGGCTGAAACACTGGCCTTCTTCGGAGTCGAGCCGACGATGACCGTTGTCGAAATCTCGCCAGGCGGCGGTTGGTACACCAAGATCATTGCGCCCTACATGAAAGCTGGAGGCGGCGCGTATTTCGCTGCGAATTTCGATCCGGCCTCAAGTGAATATGCGGCGCGATCGGTCGCCGCGTTCAAAGAGAATTATATGTCCGATGCGGATACGTATGGCGATATTTCGCTCACGGTTCTGGATGGAGACGCCGACATCGCCCCAGCAGGAACTGCCGATGCCGTGCTCACATTTCGCAATGTGCACAACTGGACAGGGCGCGGCGTCGCCGATGACTATTTCGGCAAATTCTTCACTGCGCTGAAGCCAGGCGGCGTTCTCGGCGTTGTCGAACACCGCGCCGATGGGCCCGAGGGCGAAGGCGACAGCGGATATGTGGCCGAAGCGACCGTTATCGCATTGGCCGAGGCCGCCGGTTTCGAATTGGATGAACGCTCGGAAATTAACGCCAACGCGGCTGACACCAAGGATCATCCGTTCGGCGTCTGGACCCTGCCGCCTGTTCGAAGGTCGTCCGCCGTCCGCGGCCAAGAAGATCCGGATTTCGATCGCGCCAAATATGACGCCATCGGCGAAAGCGACCGAATGACCTTGAAATTCCGTAAACCGATCGCCGCCGACGGCGCATTGCTCGAATAGCGTTCCTTTGAGCGACGTTCACGACGACCTCGTCTCGGCGGCGGGCAAAATCTTTGCGCATCGTTTTGACGGCGTGATCAAGGTTCATCTTGAAGACGGCGACCCGATCTGGATCGACGGCCGCAAGCAGCCGCCATTAATCCTGAAGGACGCACCGCCGGACACCGAACCCGATAGCGTCTGGACATTGAGCTGCGAGACCATGAGGCGCGTCCTGGACGGAGAGCGGGCGCTCGAAAGCGCTTTTATTTCTGGGCGGCTATCGATCCGAGGCGATATGAGCGTGATGGCGCGATTAAAGTTGGAGGACACTCATCGCTGATTTTATCCGCATACCCCAAAACACGGCGCCCGATGGCGCAGAAGTTTTCGACTTTAAAAGCGCTGACGGTGCTGGTCTGCGAGGCGCCACCTTTGAGACGGAGAATCCGCGCGGCTGTGTGGTCCTCATGTCGGGGCGATCGGAATTCATTGAAAAATACTTTGAAGTCATAAGCGAGCTTCAAACACGCGGTTTCTCTGTAGCCATGATGGATTGGCGCGGTCAGGGATTATCCGAGCGATTATTGCCCGTCCATGAGAAGGGGCACATTACTGATTTCGGCGCCTACAGGGCCGATCTTTGTTCATTCACCGAGGATTACGCGGTCAAGAAATTTCCTGGTCCTTACTTTTTAATGACGCACTCAATGGGGGGCGTGCCCGCACTGCAATTACTTGCGGACGGATACGACCGGTTTAACGCCGCCGTCTTGTGCGCACCTATGACGCAGCTTTTTTCAAGCGCCGTTAAACGCGGGATCGTCAAAGGAATTGCTGAATTGGCCTGCCGACTCGGTGGTGCTCGCCGGTCAATTCCTGGCGTCAAGGAACATTCGATCGATTTTGACGGTAATGTTCTGACATCGGACAAAATACGCCATAATCGCTTTCGCGAATTACAGGCGGTCGCCCCAAACGCGATCATCCGTGAGCCAACCTATGGCTGGATGAAAGCGGCCGTAGACGCCATGGAGGACCTCCACAAACCGGGGCGCTTTGAGGCGCTCAAAACACCCGTTCGCATTATTTCCGCTGAAGATGATCAACTGGTTGACTCCGATGACCATGCGACAATTGCCGAACAGAGCCGGCTTATCGACCGGGTCGTGATCGACGGCGCGTTACATGAAATTCTGATGGAGCAGGACACGTTTCGCGTCGCTTACTGGGACGCATTCGATGCTTTCGTGGAGCCCCTAATCGCCGCGCACGAACCGCAAATCGTCGCCGATGACAAAGTGGAGCGCTCTTCGCCGGCTTGAGTTAGGATCAAAAATTTTGATCAGCCAGAAGTAACCTCATTGCCTCTTCATGCAATTCCGGCGTCGCCGCAGCGAGCGTGCGCCCGCGATCATCCGCGTCAAAATTCTTACCGCGCCAATTCGAGATAACGCCTCCGGCGCCCTCGACCACTGGCGCAAGCGCCGCATAATCATGATGCTTCAATCCCGCCTCGATAACGAGATCAAGCTCGCCCATGGCGAGCAGCGCATAAGCGTAAGCGTCTAAACTAAACCGGGCGAGACGGGCCTGTTCGGCCACCCGCTCAAAGGCGTCGACTTCCCTTGTCGTGAAATAGGCAGTGCGTCGCGGGTCTGTCGTCGATATTCGCGCTTTGGAAATATCGGTTACGCCGCTGGTTTTGCAGGACTGTGTCTCGCCGCCTCGAATATAGACGGTGGCGCCAGCGACGCCAATCCACCGCTCGTCCATAAAACCCTGATCAATCAATCCGAGGACCGGTCGGCGGTCTTCTTCGAACGCGATCAAGGTCACCCAGCTTGGAACGCCGCAAACGAAAGCGCGTGTTCCGTCGATTGGGTCGATCACCCATCGCAAGGTCGCATCTTGGTTTTCAATTCCGAACTCTTCACCGAGGATACCGTGATCTGGAAAGGCGGCTTTTATCGTTCGCCGCTGTACACGTTCGGCTTCCCGGTCAGCGTCCGTAACCGGATCATACCAGATGCCAGCTTTGTTAAAGACATCGACGCCAGCGCGAAACCGCGGCAGCGTTTGCGCGCGCGCCACATCTGCAAGCCGTTCAGCAAATTGTCGGTATTGATCTATTTCAACTTGCGAAAGCGCCATTCATCAACAATGCGCGCAAGCAAACCTAGATGCAATGGCGCAGCTCTCCTTAACGGGCTCCGCACTTTTGCTTTATCGTAATCTAAACCTCACCGGACATCGCTTTTGCGAGATCAAGTAGGCGGCGGCGCGGCTCGTCATTCAAGTTATAAAAAGCGCGCACAAGATCAATCGTGTCTTTATTCTGAAACGCATCCGCCGGCGCAGCGCCGGGCGCTTTCGCGGTCGAATGACCATTCATGCCGGGCGCATGTCCGTCGTGTACGCCGGTCGTCTCAACGCCTTCGAAGAAAAACGAAACCGGAATATCAAGCGCCTGAGCGAGCGACCACAAGCGTGAGGCCGAAATTCGGTTTGCGCCGCTTTCATATTTCTGGATTTGCTGGAAACGGATATCGACCGCTTCGGCCAGTTTCTGCTGCGTCAGCCCAAGCAAACGCCGGCGCTGGCGCAGCCGCTTCCCCACATGAAGATCAATTGGATGGGCCATGATCGCCTCCCTATTCCCGACAAGGCGCGCCAATGCGCCTTCGAACGCTGGAAGTTGATAGGCAAGCGTCATGCCGGAGCGAGAATTCCAAGCGTAGACGCCGCCAATAGGGCGAAAGGCGGCCGGGAAAGGGACCGAACTCCGACACCGGAAGCGGGTTTTTTGATCGTAAGAGCAGGACTGCTGACCGACGATTCCCGCTTTAGCTGCCAAACCTGTATCTTTTCGGTACAGACCGCATTTAAAAGCGTTTTAATCGATCATCTTTGCGGATCGCAACCAGAAGTCTTCATCGAACCCCGGAATTTCGAGATTCACGATGAATTGTTTTGTCGCGGCTTCCCAGGAGAAGTTGAGCGCATGCGCCCTGCATTCTTCCGGATTTCGCTTTTCAAAGGCGGCGAGGCAGGCCGCGCCAAGGTCTTCATTTAACGCGCCGCATCCCGCCGGCGCGCCATCGAGAATTTCCAGCGGGCCGCGGACCGGATAGGCCGCCACGGGCACGCCGCAAGCGAGCGCTTCCACATTCACAAGCCCGAACGTGTCCGTTCGCGAGGGAAACACGAAGACGTCGGCCGCCTGATAATAGCGCGTCAACTCTTCGCCGAATTTCGGGCCGACAAAAACCGCATCGGTATATTTCGCCTCAAGCTCTTCGCGTTGCGGCCCGTCGCCGACAACAAGTTTGGTTCCCGGCAAATCAAGCTCCAGGAAGTCCTCAATACTTTTTTCTACCGCGATGCGGCCGACGTAGAGGAATACGGGCCGCTTATACTCGTCCAGAAAAGCGCGGTCGCCTGGTTGAAACTGCTCCAGATCGACGCCCCGTTGCCATAGGCGCATGTTTGAAAAGCCGCGCTCTTCAAGTTCCGCAATAAGGCCCGGCGTCGCCACCATCATGGCTTCCCCATCTTTGTGGAAATCCTTCAGGACCGCGTAACCCCAGGAAATCGGCACCGCCCAGCGTTCAGCCGCATATTCGGGAAAGCGCGTGTGAAAACTCGTCGTATACGGATAACGCCGCCGCTTGCAAAAACGGCGTGCGGCGCGACCGATCGGCCCTTCCGTCGCAATATGAATGGCGTCGGGCTTAAAATCGTTCAGCATTTTCGCCACTTTGCGGTTCGGCAAAATCGAAAGCCGAATTTCCGGATAGGACGGCATCGGCACCGATCTGAAATCGTTCGGCGTTATGTAAAGCACCTCATTCCCAAAGCCGGTCAGGATTTGCCCAAGCGTATCAAGCGTGCGCACAACGCCGTTCACCTGAGGCTTCCACGCGTCCGTCGCAATCACGATTTTCAGACCGCTGCGGCCATTCGGCATTTGGAATTTCTGCTTCGGACGCGTCAGACGGCCGACGCCTGACCCGATCTTGCTAAGCGTGCTGCGCTTTCGGACTTCTTCTTGTGGCGCACTGTTGGTTGAGGCGTCTTTTGAAGGCGTATTTTGCAAGGGCCTGTCTCTTGGTTAACCGCTGGTTAAGCCCGGCGGCATCAGTGACCTAATCTTCTTTATCAGCCGGAACAACGATTTAGTGTCCTTTCGGCGGCTTTGGGGAGATGCAAAAATTTTGCAGTGCAATAATTTGTTGCAACGCATCAAAAAAACGCTAGACTGTAAACCGTAGCGTTTCCTAGACGTTACGCGCCCTTTTTTGGGCGTTTCCTCCCTAAACTTTCACCGCGGGCTCCGGCCCGCGGTTTTTTCTTCGCAGCGATTATTCAGCCGCAATCGCCGGGGTCAAAGCCGCCGGATCGATACGCGTCAGCTCGTGCATCAAGGTCTGCATCTTGTCGCGCAAAGGCTCAAATCCATCAGTTCGAGCAAAACGCCGTTCATCGAGATAGAGCGCGCGATTAATTTCAATCTGAATTACATGAACGCCTTGGGCCGGCGCGCCGTAGGAAGCGGCGACAAAGCCGCCGGCATAAGGCGCGTTTCGCGAGACCGTGAAGCCAAGTTTCAATAGGGTCTGCTCCACGAGGCTCGTCAAACTCGCTGCACAGGAGGACCCGAACCGATCGCCGAGAACAAAGTCAATCTGGCGATCGCCGGGCGTCAACGGCGCGCCGCCCGCCGACGGCATGGAATGGCAGTCGATCAACACCGCGCATCCGAATTTAGCGCAAGCCGCCTTCACCAGATCCGCTAATGCGTCATGATAAGGGTCGTAACAGGCAGCGAGACGCCGGCGCGCTTCTTGGTACTTCAGTTTTCGCGCGTAGATATCGTGACCGTCGGCGACAATTCTCGGTACAACCCCAAGGCCCGCCAAAACCCGGCTAGACCTCATGTCGGCGCCGCGCGGCAAGGCGTCCGCGAACATGCGCGGATCGAGCTCATTGCGGGACCTGTTGACGTCCACATAGGCGCGCGGAAACAACGCTTTGAGGATTGGGGCCCCATGGCGCGGCGCGTCATCGAAGATGAGATCGACATACCCGTCTTCGGACTGACGCAGCGCATGGCGATCGAGCCGGCTGATGCGCAAAAAATCTGAGGAATACCGCCGTCCGGAATGGGGCGACGCGAAAATAAGCGGCGTCGTCAGCTCAGCTGGAGACACCGATTCAATCATGCGATGCGTCCCGATCTCATCCATGTCAGGTGTCGGCTTCAGCATATTTCGTACGTTACTGACTTAACGTGAGAAGATTAACGCGATCCTGCCCGGGAGGTGAATAGGTTTCAACGCCCCTGCGACGCTAATTCTCTAACTGGTTCGAGAATTGCTAGATTTTGAGGTATGCAAATGGCGACGAAGCACCTGTAATATAAGAAGACGACGGCGTTCAGGCGCGCACGATCGCACAAAGATTAACGAGGCGAGTGATATGGCGGCGATTTTGTTGGCCGAAGATGACGATTCAATGCGGCGGTTTTTGAAAAAAGCCCTCGAGAAAGCCGGTCATGCGGTCATTGACGCCAGTCAGGGCGACGAGGCGTTGACAGAACTTCAGTTACGGGAATTCGACCTTTTGCTCACCGACATCGTGATGCCGGTAATGGACGGGATCGAACTGGCGCGCCAGGCCGCGGAGATTGATCCGGAAATGAAGATCATGTTCATTACCGGGTTCGCCGCTGTCGCGCTCAATCCCGCCAACAAGGCGCCGGAAGAAGCAAAAGTCTTGTCGAAGCCCTTCCACCTGAAAGATCTCGTCCAGGAAGTCGACCGGGTCATCGCCGCCTGAGGCATGGTCACCGAGGTTTGCGATTGCGCGTATTAGAGGCGTTGATTAGGTTTATGCATTCGCGATGGATGCGCAAATGACCACAAGCCCCAAACGATCTGCAGACGACTATCTCGCCGAATTCCGCGCCGACCCGATGAATGCGCCGCTCGCCCTTTACGCCGGTGCTGCGCTCGCAGACGAAGGCCGTGATCAGGAAGCGCTTGCAGTTTGGACGCTCGGCGACGACGCGAACGCAGCCCTGCGCACCGTTCAATATCATCCAGAGGCGAACGCAGAAATGCGGGCGCTTTCAGCAAGAGCCGACGCCGCAATTTGCGAACATTTCAATTCACTCCACCGGAGCATCATAGATGAGCTTGCCGATTCGCTTGGCGACGAAAATTTGGACCGTGTGCGCAATAGCATCTGGGTCCATTATCACCGACAAAAAGTCGAATATCGCACGCCTCGCCAAGCGCCGATGATTTTTTACATGCCTGATCTACCGGCCGCCCCGGTCGTCGCCAGAGAAACACTGCCGTGGGTGAACGAAATCGAAGAGTCGTATACAGATATTTTGCGCGAGTACGAAAAAGTGATAGCAGACACCGCGCATATTGAACCCTATGTGCCGGAAGGAATGCCCGGCGGCGAATGGCGGAAACTGAGCGGCATGCTCGATTGGGCCGCGATCTATCTCTATTACAACACAGAAAAAACCCGGAATACCGATCTCTTTCCAGAAACGCTTGCAGCCCTCGACAAAGCGCCCTTGTTGAAAAAGAACGGCGCGCCGGGAGAAATCTTCTTCTCCAAATTGAAACCAGGCGCGCATATCCCGCCGCATTATGGTCTCACGAATACGCGGCTCACGGTTCACTTGCCGATCCGCGTTCCGGAAGGCTGTTCGATCCGTGTCGGTGACGACGTTCATTACTGGAAAGAAGGGGAGATAATCGCCTTCGACGACAGCTTCGAACACGAGGCCTGGCACAGAGGCGAAGGCGAGCGCGTCGTCTTGATCTTCGAGACCCACCATCCCGACCTTAGCGCAGCCGAATGCGAAGCGATCGAACGCGTCTACGCCGGTTTCGACGCCTGGGTCGCCGGACGTCACGCGTTGATCGGCATGGACGCGCCGTCTCAAGCGATTGACGCGCCATAGAAGCCCAAACGCTTGCATCCGCTAACATTGCTGGCTAAGAACAGCGCTCCCTTGAGGGCGCATAGCTCAGGGGTAGAGCGCTACCTTGACATGGTAGAGGTCCGTGGTTCGAAACCACGTGCGCCCACCACTTTTCGCATATTCTTCAGTCCTAGCTGACGGCCTGGTCTTTGCGGCGCTGCTGAAGGCGTTCAAGAATGAAACCGCGCTTTCGAATTTTCCAAAAAACGCGGCTATGATTTCGGAAACCATGTGGGATCCGCAATGAACGCAATTCGCAGCGCACTGCTTTTTACATTTCTTTGCTGCGTCCAGCTGACAGGGATGGCGCTTGCGCAGGACTACCCGGCGTACCGAGAGGTTTTCATCAATGATTTCGAAAATCTCTTAACCCCGCAGTCGGAAGAGGCGTTACGCGACAAATTGCAGGCTGTGAAAGCGCAAGCCGGTGTCGAAATGACAGTGGTAACGATCGGATCGCGGTCGGACTACGGCGCTTCCGGCGCAATTGAGCCTTTTGCAACCGGGCTTTTCAATGAATGGGGCGTCGGTGATGCGACGCGCAATGACGGCGTCATGATCCTTGTGGCGAAAGACAATCGCGAAATGCGGATCGAGCTCGGCTCAGGTTATGGGCGCCGCCGCGACAGCGATATGAAACGCATCATCGACACAATCATGGTTCCCCATTTCAGATCAGGCGATTATCAAACTGGGATCGAGGCTGGCGTTGACGCAGTAATTTTTGAATTGGCTGGGCCAATCGCCGGCGTGGAAAATTCGCCGACGAAATTCTACGAACCAGAATCGAAAAACACGGGCGTTCTCGCCCTGTTCGCCGCAAGCATCCTCGGAATTCCAGGCCTCGGCGCCGGCGTCTACTATTTTCGGCGCCATCTTCGCAACAAACCCCGCCATTGCGTGAACTGCAATGCACCCGCAACGCGCCTTAGGGAGGACGAAGAAGACGAATACCTGGAAGACGCCAAGCAATTGGAAGAGATGATTAAGTCCGTCGATTACGACGTCTGGAAATGCCACGCATGCGGACATATGACGATCAACCGCTACGCCGCCTGGTTCTCTGGGTTTGGCGCGTGTCCGGAGTGCCGCTACAAAACGCTCGAATCCGACCGGACAACAATTACGCCAGCGACGACGTCATCAAGCGGCCGGGAACGGATTGATTATGAATGCGTGAATTGCAGTTATGAAAACACGGAATACAGAACAATTCCTAGGAAATCCGAACACACTTCTGGTTCGTCAAGCTCCAGCTCATTTGGGGGCGGCTCATCCAGCGGCGGCGGCGCCAGCGGCAGTTGGTGATCAATAGGGATCGCCGTTCTTATGGTGTGGTTTCCATGCACCGCCGGATTTGATCATTTTAAGGTCGATTTCGGGATCGCTGTATGTTGAGACGTCCTCTTCGCTTCGCGTGCCGACCTCGAGATAAACGACATCTTCGCCAGAGCGATTGACCAGATGATGCCCGATCGGAACGCCGGCTTTGAAGGCGGCGGCGTCGCCCGCCCTCAGCACCGTCTCGCCGCCGTCTTCAATTAGTGTGGCCTCACCGGAAATAACGTAAATGAATTCATCTTCGCATGCGTGCCAATGGCGATGGGATGACCCCGCTCCCGGTTTCAACCGGGTCATGTTCACGCCAAATTGGCTCAAGCCAGCCGCATCGCCGAGCGCTTTGCGGGACCGGCCGCTCACGATCCTTTCGAACGGTTGGGGGTAGCTGGTCCCTGAAATCGACGGAACTGCATCAAGGTCAATTTTTGGCATCATTTTCTCCATTCGACCGCGCGACGCTAACACACCTAGCGCAGCAATCCGGCCTCAGCTACTGAAAGCAGTATGACTGATATTGATCCCGTGGAACTCGCGCGCACGCTCATTCAATGTCCCTCTGTCACGCCAGCGGACGAAGGCGCGCTCGACGTGCTTGCGCGCGCGTTAACGCCGCTGGGTTTCAACTGTACGCCGATCACATTTGAAGAAGAAGGCGCCGCGCCGGTGAAAAATCTATACGCGAAGCGCGGCGTAAACGGTCCAAATTTTTGCTTTGCAGGTCACACTGACGTGGTGCCGGCCGGCGATGTGGCGGCCTGGACGAAGCCTCCCTTCAGCGGCGAAACCAGCGACGGTCTGTTGTGGGGCCGCGGGGCGTCAGACATGAAAAGCGCGATCGCAGCTTTCGCCGCCGCCTGCGCCGACTTTATCGCGGCAGGCGAACCGGCCGGATCAATAAGTCTGCTGATCACCGGCGATGAAGAGGGTGCCGCCATCAACGGGACCCGAAAAATGCTCGCCTGGTTGCGCGACAATAGCGAGAAAATCGACCATTGCCTTGTGGGGGAACCCACAAATCCTGAGCAGATGGGTGACATGATCAAGGTGGGCCGGCGCGGCAGTATCAATTGCTGGCTTACGGTTGAGGGGCGACAAGGCCATGTGGCTTATCCACATAAAGCGGTGAACCCCGTGCCAACACTCGCGAGAAAGTTGCTCTTGCTAAGTGAAACACCGATTGATGACGGGTATGAAAGGTTTCAACCCTCAAGCCTTCAGGTCACCGACATCCACATTGGCAATCCCGCGCACAATGTGATCCCCGCAAAGGCGACGGCGCGTTTTAACATTCGATTTAATCCCAATTGGACGGGCGAAAGTATTGAAAACTGGATTCGGGACCAACTCGACGCCATCGCCGCTGAGACTGGTCTTCAGTATACGCTTGAAACAATCGTGTCGGGCGAAGCATTTCTAACGACTGATAAAGCCTTCATTCAGACAATTGCTGCGTCAGTGGAGACTGTCACTGGAAAACGCCCCGAGCTATCGACGTCCGGCGGTACATCGGACGCCCGCTTTATCAAGGATTTCGCACCGGTCGCTGAATTCGGCATGGTCGGCGCAACGATGCACCAGGTTGACGAGCATGTGGCTCTGGCGGACATCGAAACGCTACGAAAGATTTATCGAGAGATCCTGAAGAATTATTTCAACACCAACGGGACGACGCAATGATCAGCTTTGATTACGCCGCGAATCAAATCGGCGGCGTTTGGCGTCTCGCCTTTTCTCAATTTCAGCAAGACGGCGACAAGCGCGCTGACACTGATCTTGACTACTCTGTTGACGGATTTTTCAAGTCATTTTGGGCAATCCCGTTTTCGGCCCCGTTTGCGATTCTTGGCTTTATCGCCGCGCGGCGCTTCATTGAAAGATTTGACAGCGATGCGCTGACGGCGATTCAGGGTGCGCCGATGGCGACGATGATCGGCGTAAACAGCCTCGCCTTCCTCGCCGATTGGGCCCTTAGCGTCTCAGCGATTATCGCCGTTGCAAAAGCGTTAAACGCAACGAACGCCGTCTCAAACACGATTGTCGGTTATAATTGGGCGACAATGGTGATCACCGCGATCAATGCGCTTGTATTAGTGCTGATCAGCTTCCTTGGTAAGGCGGCGAGCGCGCTAGCAATTCCCGCCATGGCCGTGACGTTGGCCTTGCTGTGGGGCGTCTTCCGCCGGTTGATGAATACGACCCCTGGGACCACAATCGCCATCATCATTATCTTGACCTTGATAAGCTTCATCGTCAGCGCCGGGTTCGGCGCAGCGGCGACCTCCCTGCTTCAGCCTACGTCATAAATTGCGCTGACAAAGTATAGGCCTTGCGCCGGCGCCACTTGGCCGCATTGTTTGCGATCGGCCGCATTCAAGATGCGGGCGATATCGTCGGGCGACCATTTACCGAGCCCAACCTCGACGAGGCTCCCCGCGATCGATCGCACTTGATGGTGCAAAAACGAAGGCGCGCAGACGCGAATGGCAACTTCATCTGCAGTCCGGACGCAGGATATCTCGCTTAAGGTTTTAATTGGCGACGCGGACTGACATTGCGCCGCACGGAAGGTCGAGAAATCGTGTTTGCCCACAAGATGCTGTGCGGCGCGATGCATGCGTTCGGCGTCCAGCCGGCCGCTGATCCGCCATACGCGCGCTTTATCAAGCGCTAATGGCGCGCGCCGATTGAGGATGCGATAGAGATAGCGGCGCGATCGCGCCGAAAAACGAGCGTGAAATTCATCGTCGACTTTGACCGCGTCCAAAACGGCGATGGGCGCTGGTTTGAGATGAAAATTAATCGCCTCACGCACCACATTAGCGTCGTGGTTTTTCGACAGATCAATATGAGCTGTCATGCCGAGGGCGTGAACGCCAGCGTCAGTGCGGCCGGCGGCGACCGCATTACATGTCTCGCCGCAAAATCGATGTACAGCCTCTTCTAAAGCCGCCTGAATCGATGGCCCGTTCTCTTGACGCTGCCAGCCGACATAATCGCCGCCGTCATACTCTAGCAATAATCTATATCTTTGCGGCATGATTGCAGGAGATCAGGGTATAAGCGAGGCGACATGACGAAAGAAGCTATAGCCGGAATCCTCTCGGAAGCCAGGTTTTTTGTTATTGCGCTCGGCGTCATCATGATCTTCCGCACCGCCGCTTTCGGCATGTACCATATACCGAGTGAAAGCATGCTGCCGACGCTCGCGGTCGGCGACCGTATCGTCGTTAACAAATTCGTCTATGGCTACAGCAAACATTCTGCACCGTTTGGCGGCGCTTTAAGCATTGGCGCGCCTGATCAACGATTGTTTGGAAAAATGCCGGCGGCCGGAGACATTGTTGTGTTCAAGCATCCGAGAACCGGGGAAACATATATCAAACGGATTGTCGGATTGCCAGGCGATAAGGTTGAAATCCGCGGCGGCCGCCTAATCCTGAATGACGCTTCGGTCGATCGCGCGCATCTGAAAGATTATCGCTACAGGGAACATAATGGGCCAGTTGTCACCGTCAGCGCCTTTCAGGAAACGCTCCCCACGGGCAAAACATACGTGATCTATGAGCGCAGCGATTATTCATACGGCGACACGATTGCGCCGGTTATTATTCCAGAGGGGCACCTGTTTGTCCTTGGCGACAATCGCGATAACTCGATTGACAGCCGTTACTTGAAGCGCGGCGTCGGTTTTCTTCCGATTGAAAATTTGGTGGGTGAAGCGGTCGCTATGCCGTTCTCAACCCATCGCTGCCGGAAGGAACCGGAAACACAGTGCCTCAAGCGTCCCTGGTTTTCCTCGCTCCAATAGCGATCAGCCGAGAATATCGCCAACATTTAGCGCAGAGCCGCGAAGGAAATCAGCGCTAGGCTGAGCGGCTTTGCCCTCACGTTGGAGCACCGACAAACCAAGCGCGCCGTCGCCGCAAGCGACGACTAACGCATCATCAACCGCTAATACCTCACCTGGCGCGCCGCCGCCGCTCACCACGCCTGACATCAAGGCCTTAATTCGACGCGGCGTCCCTTCCCGCACCAATTCGAACCATGCGCCGGGAAATGGAGAAAGCCCACGAATATGACAGTCGAGCTCAGCGGCGCTGCGCGTCCAGTCGATGCGCGCCTCATCGCTTGAAATTTTGTCCGCATAGGTAACGCCGGTCTCCGCTTGCGGCGTTTCCACTAAGCCGCCGCGCTCTAACGCAGAAAGAGCGCGCGGGAGGAGTGACGCGCCGATCGCGGCCAGGCGATCATGGAGGCTCGCCGTCGTATCGTCGGCCGAGATTGGCGTTGTTTCCGATAGCAAAATAGCCCCGGTATCGAGCCCGGCTTCCATACGCATGACCTGAACGCCTGTCTCTTTGTCGCCGGCCATAATTGCGCGATGGATCGGCGCCGCGCCCCGCCAACGCGGCAATAAAGACGCATGCAGATTAAAACATCCGAAGCGAGGAACACCCAGAACCGCCTGCGGCAAAATCAGGCCATATGCGACAACAATTGCCGCGTCTAATTCCAATGCAGCAAAGGCCTCGCGTTCATCTGCATTTTTGAAACTCTTCGGGGTACGAACGGGTAGGCCATGACTGTCGGCGAACACATGGACAGGCGATTTACGCAAATTATGGCCGCGACCGGCCGGTTGCGGCGCCTTGGTGTAAACGCAAACCACGTCATGCCCGGCGGCGAGCAATTCGCTGAGCGCTGGCACGGCGAACGCCGGTGTCCCCATAAAGGCGAGGCGCATTTTATAATTTCTCCAGAAAAGGCGTGTCTTCGACGCCGCACATCACAGAAATTTCGCAGTTGCAACAAACCGGTGGCTCAACCAGCGGCGGCAAGGCGCTGTTCTTTCTTCAATTTGCGCAGAATTCGGTCGCGTTTCAGCCGCGACAGATGATCGATGAAGAGAACGCCCTCGAGATGGTCCATTTCGTGTTGGATGCAAACCGCGAGCAATCCGTCAGCCTCGAGGCGCTGCGGCTCACCGTGGTAGTCCAGATATTCCACCACGCAGGAGGCCGGTCGATCGATTTCTTCGGCGAAATCAGGTACTGACAAACAGCCTTCTTCGTAAGGCTTTGTTTCTTCGGCAGGATCGAGAATTACAGGGTTAACAAAGTAACGCGGCTGCGGCGGTTCACCTTCGCCCGCCAGATCCATCACGATTACGCGGAGCGGCTCGCCGATCTGTATCGCCGCCAACCCTATCCCTGGCGCGGCGTACATCGTCTCCAGCATGTCGTCCATGAGCGCGCGCAGGTCGTTATCCACCCCTTCGACAGGTTTGGAAACGACACGCAGGCGCGGATCAGGCGCGGTGAGAATTTCTCGTATTGCCATGGAGGTGAGGTATGGCGCGCACGCTGGCGCGTCAAGGGCCCGCCGACACCGCCTAAGCCCTCGCAATCCCTGTGTTTTTCCTCTACGTTTGCGGCTTGGGGATTGGTTATGCGTGGGTACTTGAAAATGCAGCTGGAAGATCCGTCTATTCAGGACCGGGTCCACGGTACTGTTGGAACTGAGATTGACGCAGGCGCGGCGACGCCGCTCCTGACAGCGCCGGATACGATTTTGTGGCTGGTGTTCGCGGGGGCGTTATTGCTTTTCTTAGTGATCATTTATTTGATCATGCGCGGCCGCGTCGCCTCTGCAACACGGTATGCGGAAGCTGCCGAGAAAAAATTCTTCCAGCCAGCCGGTGAAGACGCAGAGATCAATTTTGACGACCATACAGCGGCGACAAGCAATGCGCCGGATGAGAACAGCCATAACGAAGCGACAGCGGAATTCGCCGCCGACGATGATGTCGCCGAAGTGATCATTGAACACCCTGAGGCCGAGACCGGTTCTGTTGATGAGCCAAGCGAGTCAGAAATCGAGGCGCGCAAATCCCGCCGTCGTCTGGGGGCTTTCTCGGGACTTTTCGCTCGACGGAAGAAACCGTCAAGCAGCGAAACGGACAAGATCGGAGCTAACGGAGCGCTCCTGGCCGAGGACGATGATTTTGAAATCGATCGAAGCGACCCATTCGCAAAGATGCGGGGATCACTTGATTTTGAGTCGGACGACCAACATCAGGCGGGGGCTGCGAGGCTCCAACAAGACGCCCAATCGCAAGCAGAAGCGTTGCGTCTAAAAGCCCAGGCTGATGCGGACGCCATCCGTCTCGAAGCGGAGGAAAATGCACGGCGACTTGCGGTCGAGGAACAACGCCGCGCAGCCGAACGCGAAGCCGAATTCGAGCGGCGCAAATTGGCGCTACTGCAGCAACAGGAAAAAGCTGTTGCGCAGCCGGCTGTCGCGCCTGATTTCCAAACCACTCTTTCAAAAGAGCTTGACGACCGGTTCGCGGTCTTATCCGAAAGGCTTGCAAAGCAAGCTCAGGAGAGCCAGAGCGCCCTCAGCGCAGCGCCCTCCTTCATTAGCGGCGGCGCTTCAACGCAAAATTTCGACGAAATCACGCAGAAGTTCGTAGAACACCGCGAGTCAGTCGATTCAGCGCTTGCGAACATTACATCGCGATTAAACAAGATCGCAGCGCCGCAAAATGTGGAAGCGTTGCGCACGGAAATCGCCGATCTGCGAAGCGCGTTGCGCGGTCAGGTCGCGCCGCCTGTCGCGCCGCACGTTCAATTGGGCGACATCATCCGCAACGCGCTGCCGCCGGACTCCTATGAGATGAATGCAATCTTGCCGAATAACCGTAAGGCGGATTGTGTCGTCAGGCTGCCGCACCCGCCAGGACCGATTGCGATCGACGCGCGATTCCCTGTTGAGGCGTACAATGAATTACAACAAGCGCTATCCTCGGAAGACGAGAGCGCGCATGCGGAGAATGAATTCCGTCGCATCACGCTTCGCCACGTTGTCGATATCGCCGAACGCATGATCGTTCCCGACGAGACGGCGGACTCCGCCTTGATGTTTGTCCCCTCTGAATCGATCTATACAGAACTTCACTCGCGTTTCCCCGACGTGGTGCAGGACAGCTATCGTGCGCGCGTCTGGATCGTTTCGCCCACCACATTGATGGCCACCTTACACACTGTGCGCGCCATTGTCCGCGACGCGCAAATCCGGGAAAACGCCACAATTATTCAAGCCGAAGCGCAACAGGTATTCAATGAAGTCGAAGATCTCCGTCGCCGCGTGATTTCGCTTGAAGAAACCTTCGACCGCACGCGCAGCGACGTCCGCGACGTGATCTCGTCAACCGATCAGGTCTACCGAAGGGCCGAGACAATCTCTCGCAACGGACGCCTGTCGCTCGCTGAACCTGTGCAACCATCGACGCTCCCCGAACGCAGCATACCGCCGACGCAGGAGCCTGCGCCTGCAGAGACATCAGAGGGATTTTACGGCGCTGAAGCGTCCGCCGCCTATTTGGCCCCTAAGCAAACAACGCCGCCGCCTCAACCCAATGAGCCCGATCTCTGGGAGAATGATAAAGCGGCGCCGGCGGAACCATCGCCCTTCCCGCTTCGTTAGAGGCATTAGCTCTCACGGATCACGCCGCGGACTTACCGTCGTCGGTATCGTTCGTAAGTAATAGGTCGCGGTCAGCGCGCGGCTCACGCAGAGATCGCTCAATTGGCTCAGCGCTCTCTAAATGACCCGCGACGCCCGGCAATTCGTATTCTGCGAACTTCCGCGCCCTCGGCATCACGCGCTGTTCCACGCCGCCGATCAGGTCATTGTATTTCTTTACGGCGCCCTCAAGCGATTTTCCGAGTCCTGACAAATGACCGCCCATCGTCCGCAGACTTTCGTATAAGTCCCGCGCCTGCGCCGCTACGGCCTGCACGTTTTGCGCGACTTTTTCCTGACGCCAGCCATAAGAAGCTGACTTCAGGATCGCAACGAGCGTCGTTGGCGTAGCAATCAATACTTTGCGCTCGAAGGCGTCCTGAAATAATTGCGGCCGCGTTTCCATCGCTGCTGCAAAATAATGGTCGCCGGGAACGAACATAATGACGAAATCCAGGGAATCCTGAAGCGCTGTCGCATAATCCTTCGCAGACAAACTCTTTACATGGACCCAGAGGTCGGCGGCATGCTTGGTGAGATGTTGTCGCCGCGCAGCGTCATTGTCCGCCTCCGCCGCATCTAGATAGGCGCCTAACGAGACTTTGGAATCAACGGCGATAACGCGATCGCCGGGTAAAGACACCACCATGTCCGGTTGCTTGCGGGCATCATCGCCGATGGACTTTTGCTCGACAAAGTCTACATGCGCTGTCATGCCAGCGAGCTCGACAACATTACGGAGCTGTTCCTCGCCCCATCGCCCCCTGACTTTGGGCCCCGCGCGCAACGCTGATGATAGTTTTTGCGCTTCCATCCGCACGTCGTTCGCTGATTTCGCCAGGTCGCTGATCCGACCTGTTAATTCGCCGCGCGCCTTTTGCTGCTCCATACGCATTTGAGCGAGGCCTGCCTCATATTTCGCGAGCGTTTCGCGCATGGGCTTTACAAGGTCATCGATTTCTTTTCGGCGCTTTTCCGAATCAGCGCCGGACGCCTGCTGGTGGCGTTTAAAGGTTTCATCCGCTCGCTGAAGAAAAGAGGTATGCGCCTCCTCCAGGAGTTTCGATGTGGCGGCGCGGAACTCGACATCCATGCGCGCTTTCATTTCCTCAAGCGCTTTTTCCCGTTCACCCAAGCGGGTTTCGGCGCGCGCGAGATCGGCCTCCAGCGCCGAGCGCTCGGCGCGGACAACATTTAGCTCTTCGTTGAGCGTCAGCGCTTCATCAGATCGCGCCTCAGCAGCGGCGAGCGATACTTTCGCCTTGGCGAGCGACGCTCGAACTCGGCGCAATCGCCCCTCGAGGCGCAACGCATGCGCGAACAAGACCCCGCCAAGCAGGAGTGCGGCAAGGAAAAGCCAGAACAGGAAACTGCCGGGACCAAACCCCGCCTCAGAGAGTTGTTTGAGAACCATTCATGAACACTACGCCGATTCGGATGGGCTACGGGGCTGTTTCGGCTCACGAAAAACAAAGAAGGCGCTAAAACAGTAATTCCAAAAGGCTGTTGCGCCAATCGCCAGAATTTTTGCGGCGATTGCGCCGACCGTTTCCGCCGATAACCATATGATCAAGGTCGAAAGGCATAGCGCCAGCAGATAGCCGCCAAGGAACTTTCCATAGCCTTTGAACGACAAAGCGCGGCGCTTTCCTTCACGCCGAAAAGTGAGGGTGCTGTTGAGAAAATATCCTTGGACGTTGGCCGTAAAAAAAGACATCAGATTTGCGACCACCGGCGCGATACCAATCGCAACAAAGCCGGAATAAAGGACCAGGTCCGTCACCGTACACAGCAATCCCACACCGCCGAACAGCGCCATTTGCCGACGATGCGCATGGGAAATGCGGGTTCGCAGAAATGCGAGCACGGCGATTAAGCGCTCCGTTGAACTTCCGTCATGCGCGGGACCGCCGACGGTGCTTCACATTCTGACGGATACACGTGATTAGCGAAGTAAAGCGGCCGGTTCTTGGTTTCGTTAAAGATGCGGCCGAGATATTCGCCGATCACGCCAAGAACGCTTAGCTGAATCCCGCCAAGAAAAAGCATCACAATAATCAAGGTTGGAAATCCCTGAACGGAATCACCGAAAAGTATCGTCTTTACCATGAAGAATATCGCTGTCAGGAACGCAAAGCCGGCCGTCGCAAAACCCAAATATGTCGAAATTTTCAATGGAGCCAGGGTTGAGGATGTGATCCCTTCAATCGACAGGTTCCATAACTTCCAATAATTCCACTTTGTCTCGCCAGCGGCGCGGGGCGCGCGGTCATAGAGAACCGCCTTTGAAGGAAACCCCACCCAGGCGAAGACGCCCTTCATGAAGCGGTGCCGCTCCCGCATCTGGCGAACGGCGTCAACCGCTTTTCGGCTCATCAATCGGAAGTCACCGACATTTTCCGGCAATCCCACCGGTCCGGCGCGCCGCATGAGGCGATAAAAAGCTGATGCTGTCGCTTTCTTCAGCCAGCTCTCCCCATGCCGCTCACGGCGTTGGGCGTAGACGACGTCATATCCTTCGCGCCACCCATCTATGAGGTCGGCGATCACGTGGGGCGGATCCTGAAGGTCAGCGTCAATAACAACAACAGCATCGCCGACTGCGGCGTCGAGCCCCGCGGTTAATGCGATCTCCTTACCAAAGTTTCTGCTCAGATCGACAATGGTCGTGTTCGCGTGACGAGTGCGCAGCTTCTTCATCAGCGATAGTGTTTGATCTGTAGATCCGTCGTTCACGAACACGACGTCATACGGCTGCCCAATCGCCGTCATCGACTTGCGAATGGCGCGGTGAAAGTCCAATAGGCCGTCCGCTTCATTATACGCGGGGCAAACGATCGACAGTAATGCGGGCCGCTCATCGGTTCTCGGTGTTAAGGATTTTGCAATATTCGACGGCACTTTAACCTCTCCGCCTGAGCCCGAGGGCGCGGCGCTAATTATTTCTTTAAGCAATAAAGTTAATTCCCTAACCATGTATGGACAGAGTGCACTTTCTGAAATCGATTGGTCGCGATATCGATTGACGCCGACCCGCATTATTTTCATTTGCGGACTGTTGCTGTCCATCGCGGTCGGCGTCTCGATCATCCAATTCTCCCAGTCGCGTGAGAATATTCTCCCGGGCGGTGCGCCGGTCGGCGGCGATTACGTGGCGTTTTACGGAGCAGCCGTCGCCGTCAAAGACGGGGACGCCGCGAAAACATATGACTACGCCGCATTCGAAACCCATTTGCTTGAAGTCGGTCCGCCGCGCGGGAGCTATACGCTCACGTGGCAGTACCCGCCAACTTATTTCCTAATCATCGCCCCACTCGCATTCTTGCCGTTCATCGCAGGATACATCGCTTGGACAGGAGGGACCGCCGCACTTTATTTTGCAGCGCTTCAACAAGCCAAAGTACGTTGGCTTTTTCTTTTTGTTATTCTGTCGGCCCCCTCCACGTTCCACGCAATTATTACAGGTCAAAATGGCTTCCTTACAGCAACACTATTGTTGATCGCTGCTCTCTATCCAGATAAACGGCCAATTATAGCCGGGCTCGCGGCGGCACTATTAACAGTGAAACCGCAAATAGGCGTATTATTGCCAATTGCTTATATCGCAGCAGGGTGCTGGCGCGCCTTTTTTATCGCTGCGACAGGATCAATCCTGTTTGCAATGTCGACAGTTGGATTTTTTGGAATCGGGATTTGGGAAGCCTTTTTGGTTGGCGCCGACGAAGCCTCCCATCGGCTGCAAAATGGAATATTGCCATTATATAAAATGGTGACTCCCTATGCATGGCTTAAGTATAGCGGCGCACCGCTTTCCGTCGCTATTGCAGGCCATACCCTTTGCGCATTGATCGCAGTTTTTGCAGTCACGCGCGTTTGGCTTCGAGTGCCGGATCACGAGTTGCGCGCCGCTGCACTTGGCGCCGCCGTCTTTATTGTCGCGCCATACGGCTACTATTATGAGATGATCATTCTCGCTTTCCCTATAGCCATCTTGGCGAAACGCGGCCTTGAGAACGGATGGCTCCGCTTTGAAGAAATTTCACTGGCGCTGATGTTCATTGGACCGATGATGATGCCTGGTCAGGAGAAGCGCGTCGGCGTTAGTGTCGGGTTCTTGTGCGTTGCCCTGGTGGCGGCAAGCGTCTTTCGGCGTATAGAGCATGATTATCCTGGGACATTGACCTCGTTCCGGCGACCGTCGGCCACCGCAAAATAGACTGACGCCTTCCTTCCGGGATTCTTCGTGGCCCTTCCAAGGGTCTCGACACTTTGCGCGCCATTAGCGATAACAACAGCTTTGGCGTGGGGAATCTAAGGAGGCCGGCATGGTCAAATGGCGGGGACGGCGGGAAAGCACGAATGTCGAGGATGCACGCGGCGCGGCCACCGTGGCCGGGGGCGGGCTCATTATCATGCTTCTCCGCTTGATCGTGGGCCGGTTCGGGATCCGCGGGATTGTATTTCTGGCGGTCGGTTTCTTCGCCCTTACTGCGATGGGCGTTAATCCGATGGCGCTCCTTTCCGGCCAATCCGGCGCGCCGCCATCCGGCCAACAGACCGCGGCGAACGATGACGAGTACAAATTCGTCGCTGTCATCCTCGCCGAAACCGAAGACACGTGGGGACGCATCTTCCGAAGCGCTGGACAGCAATATCAGGCGCCGGCGTTAAAACTCTTTACAGGGCAAGTGAACACGGCGTGTGGCTTTGCTTCCTCCGCATCCGGCCCATTTTATTGTCCAGCTGATCAAAAGGTTTATCTCGATACGAGCTTCTTCGGCGAACTCTCGCAACGTTTTGGCGCGCCAGGCGATTTTGCGGGCGCCTATGTGATCGCTCATGAGGTTGGCCACCACGTTCAGACAATTACAGGAACATCGTCCGAGGTTCGGCAGGCGCAGTCGCGCGCGAGCAAGGTCGATCAAAACGCGCTGCAAGTCCGGATGGAATTACAAGCGGATTGTTATGCGGGCATCTGGGCGCATGATGCGAGGCGAACAGATATTCTCGATCCGGGCGATATCGAAGAGGGCTTACGCGCCGCGGCGGCGATCGGCGATGACGCTTTGCAGCGTCAGGCGGGGCGCAAGGTGCAACCTCACACTTTTACGCACGGATCGTCTGAACAACGCATGCGCTGGTTTCAGACCGGCTACTCGACCGGCGACGTGAATCGCTGCGATACGTTCCAAACCAGCAGTCTCTAAGCGTCAGGATCGGCGAACATCGTCGATCAAAAGATCGAATCGGTCATGGCCCCAATATTTGGCGGCGCCGTATACGGCAAAAGGCACACCGAACACCTGATCGACTTCTATCTGTTCTCGATGGCGGGTCATCTCGGCTAAGACATCGTCATTGTCTTGCGCCTCAGCGATGAGACCTGGCGCCAGGCCCGCTGCCCGCGCGCATTCTTCAAGGACCGGAAGCTGGGCGACATTTTTTCCGGCGCCCCAACGGGCGTCGCTTACCGCCAATGCAAATTGCAACCCGTTCCCGCTTCTTGAAGCGAGGACAAGCGCCCTGTTCGCAAAGTCGAAATCGACGTCAAACGGATCCGGCATCGCAATCGGCAACCCCATCTTTATGGTCATCCGCGGCGCGTCCATCGCATAGTAGGCGAGCTTCGGTTTATTCTGGACGGGATCATTAAATGGAACGCCGTTCGGCGGACCCGTGAAGGGAATAAGGTCAATATCAAGTTCCGCCCGCGCCACCTGATGAAGGCCAAGACGCGAATACGGGCTGCGGAATGAATGATAAACGCGCGGTTTCAAATTAATCTAGCTCCCTCACCTAAGCGCGTTCGCCGAATGCCGCGCGTATTACTGTCGCCAAAAACTCGGCGAAAACAACACAAGGAGCGTAAAGAATTCAAGACGCCCAAACAACATACCGATTGCTATGCTCCATTTCGCTAAGTCAGGCAGGCTCTCAAAGTTTCCCGACGGGCCAATAACGTCGCCGAGCCCAGGACCGACATTGGCGATTGCGGTGCCGGCCGCTGAAATCGCCGTCAACGGGTCAAGGCCGAAGCCTGACAAAACAACCGAAAGCGTTGCGAAGGATCCGAAGTAGACGAAGAAAAAGCTTAAGACCGAAATGAATACGTCATTCGTCAGGGGCTGCCCGTTATATCTCGCCACAAAAACCCCGTTCGGATGTGCGAGACGGCGGGCGTAAACGCGCATCGCCGCCAATGCGACTTGAAAGCGAAAAATTTTTAGCCCGCATGACGTTGAGCCCGCGCAGCCGCCGATAAACATGATGCAGAAGAAAAAGCCAATGGCGAAAGGCCCCCACGATCCGTAGTCTGTCGTCGCGTATCCCGTGCCGGTCAATATCGAAATGACGTTAAATGTCGCCAGACGAAACGCTGTAAACAGATCAATTTCGAACCGTACGAATACATACCAGAACATAATCGCGATTAAGCCGATCACAATCGATAAAAAGAATTGAACCTGACTGTCGGCGAACAGGCGGTTCAAGTCGCCGCGGAGTAAAGCCACCAGGAAAAGTCCAAAGGGTAGGCTGCCCACGATCATGAAAGCGGAGACGATCAGATCAAGCGGCGCATTGCCCATCGAAAGGAAAGCGCCAAGCGAGGCGTCGCGCGTTGAGAAGCCACCCGTGGCGACCGTTGTCATCGCGTGGTTGGCGGCGTCGAACGCAGGCATGCCGAACGCCCAGAGAATCATGAAGCACAAGGTCGTGAAAAATGCATAGATGCCTGTGAGCGCGATCGAATATTGCGCGGCGTTCGCAATAAATTTCTCCGACGTATCCCAAGCTTCACTTTTAAAAATCTGCATCCCGCCCACACGCAAGGCCGGCAGAACGGCGAACGCCATGATGATAACGCCAACGCCGCCAAGCCATTGCAACATCGAACGCCATAGCAATGCGCCAGGGGGCGCGAAATCAAGGCCGACAATGACAGTCGAACCGGTGGTCGTGATGCCGGACATCGCTTCAAAAAACGCATCCGTATAGGATAGCTCAAGCGCACCGATGCGCAGGGGTAAGGCGGCGAAGGCGGCCAGCGCGACCCAGCTTGTGGCCGTCAATAGAAAACCCTGACGCACACTGATCGACTCGATTTGACCCCAGCTTGCCGCCATGGCCCCGCCGCCAACAAAAAGGCATATGATTGATGACTTGGCGAATGACGACCAGTCCGCCCTGTGTTCAGAACTCTCGGCAAGCAAGTTTGCGGCGAGCGGCGCGAGCATCAGAAAGCCGAGGGCGGCGACAAGCGCACCCGTCACCAGCACAACTGGGCGGAAATTCGGCATCCCGGCGGCTTAGCCTTTACTTGCGATCGGACCTAATGGACTTGGCGCGTTTCGTAGGGACTGTCGAGTGAGAATGCCGGGATGGCCACATCAAAGGCCTGGCCTTGCGGTGTTTCCATCCGGTAGCGGCCGACCATCAGGCCCGACGGCGTCGGCAATGGTGCGCCCGACGTATATTCAAAACGCTCACCGGGATAGATTGTCGGTTGCTCGCCAACGACGCCGTCCCCTTGGACTTCTTCGGTGACGCCTTCGGCGTCAGTGATTCGCCAATAACGCGTGCGGAGTTGAACGATATCTTCTGAATCATTGTCGATCCGCACTGTGTAAGACCACACGAATCGTCCATCCTCAGGGTTCGATTGCTTTTCCAGATAATTCGGGACGACGCTGACTTTTATGCCGCGAGTCACCTCTTCATACATGACGAAACTCCAACCTTACCAATTTCCCCTGAATTGAAATATATGATCATTTTTACTGCCGTTAAATGCTTATTTTTGACCGATAATTCAACCTGCGGAAGCGGAACATGAACGAAACGGGCGTTCTTCCAGATGCAGCCATTCAAGGTCTGATTGACCAAGGTCAGATTGAGAGCCGCGGCGCTCTAAGTCCTGACCAAATTCAGCCCGCGAGCCTTGATCTGACTTTGGGCGAGCGAGCCTGGCGCGTGCGCGCTTCGTTTCTGCCATCGGGAAGCAGAAACGTGGCGGCGCGGCTTCATGACGGCCTCGCCATGCATGAAATTGCGCTCGGCGACGGCGCCGTGCTTGAGCGCGGCTGCGTTTATCTCGTTGAATTAAATGAGTCGCTCAATCTCCCTGCTGACATCGCAGCTTGCGCGAACCCCAAGAGTTCAACTGGCCGCATTGATGTTTTTGTACGCATGGTCGTCGACGGCGGCGCCACGTTTGATGAAACGCCGCCGGGTTACGCTGGCCCCTTATATGCGGAAATCAGCCCACGCACCTTTTCAATTCTGGTTCGGCGCGGATCAAGCCTTAATCAGTTACGCCTCAAAAAGGGCCGCCCGCAATTGGACGATCAATCACTAAAAGCGCTTCACCAAAAAACGCGTCTGATTGATCGTGATGCGGATATCGATGACGGGATTGGGGTTCGGATTGACCTGACTTCTCAGTCCGGGGGCCCCATTGGATGGCGCGCTCGGCGGCATTCCGGTCTCATTGACGTCGACAAACGCGGCGCTCTTAACGCTAATGATTTCTTTGAAGCGATTAAACCCGCCGGATCGAATAGCATCATTCTTGATCCGGATGAGTTTTACATTCTGCGATCAAAAGAGCATTTGCTGGTGCCGCCGGAGAACGCCGCCGAGATGACGCCGATTAATACCGGCCTCGGAGAATTCCGGGTCCACTATGCAGGATTTTTCGATCCGGGTTTCGGCTGGTCCGCCGACGCGAAAACCCCGCGCAGCAGGGGCGTTCTTGAAGTCCGCAGTCACGACGCGCCCTTCCTGCTTGATGATGGCCAACTGGTTGCGCGGCTCGTCTATGAACGGATGTTGGCGAGACCGAAACGGCTATACGGCGCTGATCTATCGTCAAACTATCAGGGGCAAGGGCTTCGTTTATCCAAACATTTTTCGGATAACTGATGTGTTCGCATCGCGAAATCGGGGCGATTACGATTTCCGTAGGATAACCGACAAATTGTTGGCCGGCATGTCAACGACCGCTTCGACCTTCAAGCCGGCGTCGTACGCCAATGGGAGGAGATCGTTTTCAAGATCGCGCACACCCCACGCGGCATCGCGTGACTTTAGGCTCGCATCGAAGTCTTCATTTGATGGGGCGGTGTGCTGGCCGTTTCGCGAGAACGGCCCATACAAGAAAAGCGCGCCGCCCTGTTTGAGGTAGCGTCCGGCGCCGGCGATAAGGCCCCTCGCCGCCGAAAACGGCGCGATATGGATCATATTGATCGACACAATTCCCGAACACTCCCCATCCTGAATTCCGTCCCATCTGTTGCCGGAAACGTCGATTGAATGTGGCGGAGAAACGTTTTCAAGACCGGCATGGGCGGTCCAGGCGGCGATCGACGCGCGAGAATCCGGATCCGGATCGCCCGGGAGCCAGCGAACGCCGGGCAGGAGCTGAGCCATGTGCACCGCGTGTTCGCCCGTGCCGGAGCCCACTTCCAAGATGACGCCTGTCGCCGGCATATACTTGATCAACACCGAGCCAATGACATCGCGGTTTCGCGCGGCCGACGGAGAAAAAAGGCGCTCGCCGGCTGTCGCGCGGTCTTCAAGCGCTATCTCTTTCTTCTTCATCGACAGCTCACGCAGAACAATTGGAACCGCCCAGAACACAAAATGTCGCGCAATTTGGATGATTGAGCTTCACTGGCGTCGTCGCTTCGCGGAGGGTGCGGCCGAGATTAAACTCATCGCTATAGGGAATAAGTGTGCATGCGAGTACAGACGGCGCGGTGTCGCCTTTCCGTTTGACCACCATCCGGCTCGACGCGCACATGATTTCATCTGGCGACTTGCCGAGAATATCCCAACAAGCCTCTGTGATTTCCGGCGGGTCGCCGGCGGCGTCCATTTCAGGAAAGAGAACCAGTTGGGCGGGGTCGGCCGCGTCGATCGGCAAGCCGCGCCGCTGAAACAACGCGCCATAGCCCGCGCGCGCGCCATCTTCGGTCTCGGACAAGCATGAGCGGCCAGCGACGCTAGGGCGCGCACCCTGGGCCGCCAGCCAGGCAAGACCGCGCATCGCCTCGTCGAATGACCCGGCGCCGCGTTCTTTGTCGTGTAGATCGGCGGTATAATGATCAAGGCTCACTCGCAGCGCCAGTTTCTCCGGCCATTCGTCAATAAGCTTTGCAAGAGCATCCTGCGTCCGCGGGCGCATCATCGGCCGCATGGCGTTTGTTAAAACCAACGCCCGCAAACCGCTTCTTAAAACGTGGTCGAGCATGGAAAACACGGCGGCATTCATGAATGGCTCGCCGCCCGTGAAGCCGATTTCCTGCGCGCCCAGCGCTACCGCTTCGTCGATGAGCGGACCCGCCTCTTCCGCCGTGATATAGGTTAGCCGATCATTGGTCGGACTCGACTCGATATAACAATTTGCGCACTCGATGTTGCAAAGCGTGCCTGTGTTAATCCAGAGAGTTTGGAGGCGCGTGAAGGGAACTTCCGCACGCTGATCTCCGCTCGCAGTACGAACTGGATCGGCGAATTTCACGCCGCTCCTGGTTAAATCAATGATGTCGCCCAACTCATCCGCCTCAAAATTACTGGTCTGATAATGAGACTAGGGAAAACCAGAGGCAAGTCGGCGACGCTCAAATCTGCGTTAGTTTGGGCGTTTTACGGGCGCGCCCCAGGCTTCGTCATCGTCATAGCGCCCAGCCTCATCGGGATCGCTTTGGGACCCGAGCGCGCTGGGGTCGGCGCTCTGTTCGTCATAACGTCTGCGAAGCGCTTCGTCCTCATTGCCGTTCACAGCCTCTAGCGGCGCCAAGACAGGGCGGACACTGTCGCGATTAGCCAGTGCGAACACGGCATTCTGCACAGCAGCGGAAGACGGATTATAGGCTTTTCCTTTGTAGATGATGTCCGTAGGCGTCACATCGGCGCCATAGTAGGCATCATTCCATTTGTGGCGAATTTTCAGAACAGCCCCTTCCAGACTGACGCCACCGTACAAACCGCGCGAACGCGAGAATGCGACAATGTCGGTGGTTTGAGCTTTTGCGCCGGCGCCGATCGGGCCGGCCGCGAGGGTCAAATCTGCGCCGAGTTTCGCCGACGTTGAAAGCAACTGCTCCATGCCGCGATTGGTCATTACGAGTAGAATAATTTCTGACGCCTCACCGCCCGCCTGGAAGCCAAACGAGATCGAACCGACGGTCATGAATACGGGTTGCGACCAACTGCCGTCATCATTGCGCGAAACCATCAACGCGTTCCCCGCAGAACCGCCGAAAATGAAACCGGCGCGGACCGAGTTCGGGATAATCACCATCGCCTTTGCATCGTCAGCCAGACCCCATAAGGCTTCAAACGCGCTGTCTGATGCGAAATAGGCCGTGGTGTCGGCCGCATAGGTCACGAGGCGCTCGGCTTTCTCGCGTTTTCCCGCGTGAGCCGGCGCCGTCATGGCGAGCGCAGTCAGCAATAGAGCGAAAATGGCTGTGATTGTCTTGTTCATTGTAAACTCCTCGCGCTTACGGCTGGCGCTGACATTGAAATAAGCGCGTTCGCGGCCTGTTTCAGCGGTGATCGCGATTCCGTTAAATGAACTTTTGGAGAGGTTTGCGCCGTCCGTCGAGCGATGAGCCGACTTCAATGATCCTTGAAATCGTGTCTATCCGGTGATCTGGCCGCGTATTGGTGATAACCAGAAAAGCCTTGCGTTCCGCTCAATGATCGCGAAAACCGAGCGGAGCCAAGAACACATTGATATTTATAGGAATTTTTGCGGGCACCGCAGCAATCAACTGGACGACGCGCTGAGCCGCGCTTATGGTCCCGGTTTTGGGAGCGACGGTAAAGACGGGCGTCCAATCTCACTTAGGCTCAACATAGAAATCTGCAAGGAAGCGCCGGCCCATGAAAAGCCCGACGACCAATACTCTTGATCACGTCATCATTGACGGTCTGAAAGTATCGTTTTTCAAAGACGACAATGGCGGAAAGCACTATCGCCAGCGCACGCACGTCGAAGAAGCCGTGAGCCCATTTTACGGCCTTGTCGCAGCGCGCTTGAAACCAACGCACTGCATCGATATCGGCGCAAATTACGGTTTCACCAGCATGGTTATGCGCCGATCTTTTCCGGGTGCGGACGTTATCTCGATTGAACCAGTTCCTTGGCTTTGCGAGATGATTGAAAGGAATTTCGAAGAGAACGCGCTGGAGCCGCCGCACGTGATCCAGGCGATTGTCGGCGCCGAGGCCGAGACAGAGCATAGCTTTGGAATCAATGCAAAGGGCGGGTCGCAAGATAATCGGGTCGTCCCCATCGATTCGGACTGGGGGTCGTTAGTCACCCGGGCGACAACAATTGATATCATTACGAATGAGACGCCGTCGGACAGCCGCTTCTATGTGAAAGTTGATACGCAAGGGTACGAGTTTTTCGTATTTGAGGGGGCGGAGAATTTTTTTAGTCGGTTTAATGATTGGATTGTTAAGGCAGAATTCGCGCCAGCCTGGATAGAATCGCAAGGATGCGACCCGGCGGAATTTCTTCGATATTTGACAGATCGGTTTGCGGTATTCGAACACCCTGACCGGTTCCAGTGGAACGCATCGTCCATTTTCGACGGTGTCGGCGGTGCTTTGCGAACGAGCGACTGTGATGCGTTTCTGAACTACGTGCGGTCGCTGAACGCGCGCGGCCAGGGATGGGTCGACCTTCTAATTATGCCAAAAACATTTTTGCCGATGTCTCAAGAAATAGTCCGCCCGCTGCGCGAGCGTTTTTCCCGGTTCATTCGTTAGGGTCGTCCGCTGTGCAGTACTGCGAGGGGTTCGTGTCCTCACGACGCCTCGCGCTATTCGGTCTCCGTGGCGGCAGGCGCTGGGGGCGCAACGGGGTTATCTGATAGCGACCCGAGATAAAGAAGCATATCAGCGCGCTGTGCATCCCTGGCGACACGCTGGTTCATGAGCGTTCCCGGGACGTATGCCTGAGAGTTCTTCAAATACCCGTCCAGGCGTTCGTAACTCCATACGCCGCCAAACTCCTTAAGCGCACCTGAGTAAGAGAAGCCTGGCACGCTCGCGACCTCCCGGCCGACAATATTCCAAAGATTTGGTCCGGTGCCGTTAGCGCCGCCTTCTTCGAACGAGTGGCATGACTTGCACAGGCCGACGCGGCGCTCCCCGCCAGCCATCGTGGCGGCCGCCATCATTTCACCCAACGACTTCTTCTCTTCAACTTCCTCAACCGGGCCGGAAGCCGTCTGAAATTCAATCGGATAGGCGAGATGCAACTCTTCGCCATGACCACCGCCGTGATGCCCTCCCCCGAGGAGCGCCGAAGCGAGCTGCGGGAGGCCGAAAAAGATCAGGAGCGCGGTCAGGAGCGCTGCGGCCAGTTTGTTGCCGAATAAGGGGTCTTGCATGTGACAAACCTTGCATCAAATTTTGGTGTCTTCTATCCGGCTTTAAATTAGGGCGCAATCGCCCACTATGCGCGGCTTTTCGGCGCGCCGGCGCTTGCGCAACACATGGATTTATCCCTATTTTCTGGCTCTTTTCCTGCACGAAAGCGCAATCATGACCGTATCGGAAGCTCAAAAGAAGACAATCGCCTATCAGGGCGAGCCGGGCGCGTATTCTGAAATCGCCTGCATGACCTACGCGCCGGAATTCACGCCCGTCCCGTGCGGCACCTTTGCAGAGGCTTTGTCTCTCGTCAGCGAGGGAAAAGCGGCGCGGGCGATGCTGCCGATCGAGAACTCCCTGGCCGGACGGGTCGGCGATCTCCATCATCTGCTGCCGCAGTCGAACCTTCATATTATCGCAGAGCACTTTCTGGCGATCCGGCACCAGTTACTCGGCGCGCGCGGCGCCAGGCTCGCTGACATCAGGATCGTGCGCAGCCACGCCATGGCTCTTGGACAATGTCACGGCGTGATCAATAAACATGGCCTGAAGGCCGAAATGGCCGGCGATACGGCCGGCGCCGGGAAACGTCTCGCCGAGCTGAAACATCTCGATGAAGCTGTTATCGCTTCGGCGCGCGCCGCCGAGATTTACGGGCTCGATATTCTGGAGGAAAATGTCGAAGACGCCGGCCACAACACAACGCGATTTATTCAAATGGCTGCTGAGCCCATGGACGCTGACCCCGCTGACGGGCCGATCGTCACCAGCTTTATTTTTCAGGTCCGCAATATTCCCGCTGCGCTTTACAAAGCGATGGGTGGGTTTGCAACGAACGGCGTCAACATGACGAAGCTGGAAAGCTATCAGCTTGACGGGTCATTCAGCGCAACAATGTTTTACGCTGACGTTGAGGGACATCCGGAGGATAGAAATGTTCAGCTAGCGCTGGAAGAGCTCAGCTTCTTTTCGACGTCCCTGAAGGTGCTTGGCGTTTACAAATCAGCGCGTCCACGCTGAGCGTAACACCATAATTGTCCGTCTACGGCGCGCTTACCCACCGCTCGATTAGCTGCCGCGCAATTGTAAAACGCGGCGGCAGACGTACATCATCGTGGCTCTCTCCTTTGACAAGCGCGGCGACGTCATTGCGCGCGATCCATTTCGCTTCAATGACTTCAGTTTCGTCGAGCGAAAGGTCCCGGGAGGCGGCGTCGGCAAAAAATCCCATCATTAACGAGGAGGTGAAGGGCCATGGTTGCGAAAACTGGTAGCGCACATTGTCGAGGTTGACGCCCGCCTCTTCGCGCAACTCGCGGATTGCGCACTCTTCGGGCGTTTCCGCCGCTTCCACGTATCCGGCCAGCGCCGACAAGAAACCAGGCGGGAAATGCGGGCTCCTCCCCAACAAACACGCGTCCTCATGGATCGCCAATACGATCGCCACCGGGTTTGATCTTGGGAAATGTTCCGCGCCGCATGTCTCGCAATGCCGTTTCGCGCCGCCGTCGGCGACAAGCGTCTCGGCGCCGCAGCGCGCGCAGTGGCGATGCCTGAAATGCCAATCAAGAAACCAACGGCCTTGACCAATCATCGACAGATCGCGTTCCGCCAGTTTTGCCGCCGCGTCGCGAAGCGGCATGTAGGACCCGATATCCGCGAACGGCGCTGCTTCCGGCGCCGGCGCATCTGAGGCGTCAATCGCGAAATATGCCGTTTGACCTTCCTGCCCCAAAAAAACCGTCGTCGCGGATTGATGAAATTCTGATTGAGCGGCAGCGGACAGAAAAACTGGTCCGTCATCTGACATTAAGGGATCGCCGCGATAAAGCGGGATAAGGACGCTCGTATCCTTCGCCAGTTCCGACGCCACCCATCCGGGGTCGCTGCGCCGCGCGGACGCGCGGTCAAGGGGCTCAGAGGCGAACAGGCAGGGATTGTCCGAAAGGGGTGTTTTGTCGTTTATTTTCATAGGATTTTAGCCGGAATAGCGAGCAGTTAGCAGTCATGCAAGCCTCGCCGTCATCGCACCGCCTGCAGATATCTGAGGAGCGTATTGGTCAACGCATTTGCAAAATCGCCTCGGCTTTCTGCGTTAAACTCTTCGGGCCGTGCGTGGATTTGCACGATGGCGCCGTCCACGAGTGAAACCGCAATCAAGGCGGCCATTTTGAGATCCCTTTCCGCAAGGTCAGGCGCGAGGTTTCGCGCAGCTTCCACACTCGCGGCGATCAACACATTAAACCCGTCGCGTTGCAGTTTTTTGAACCGGTCATTGTGCAGCGCCAAAAAGGCGGTCAGCAAATAAAGCTGCCCCCCGTCTCCGCCCAATCGATACAAAATCGCACCAATAAGCGCCTTCAGCGTTTGCTCCGGGGGAAATTCCGACCAGTCGACCGACTCGATCAGAGCAAGGGTCTCGTCGATTTCCGATTGAACGATAAAGACGAGCAGATCGTCTTTTGACGGGAAATAATATTGCAGGTTTCCGAGAGACATTCCCGCTCTTTTCGCCACGTCGCGCAATGAAAACGCCGGATATCCTTCGGACAGGAGAAAGGGCCGAGCCACATCCAGAATGTCGCGTTGCTTCCTCTCCCCTTTCGTCATGGCTGGTTGGCGCATCCTTGAGCCATATCACCTTCAGCGGGGTTGACAAATTAGGTCAATGACCTATTTTAGCCTTCAAGCAGGGAGTATTCACATGACGCTTTTGACCGCCGCCGAAGAGAAAAGAATCGCAGAGAGATTTGCGCCCGCGGTCGCCTGGCGAACAATCGCCCTGACGATTGCGTTGCCATGTCTTCAAGCGGGACTGGTTTTCGCAGCCTTAAGCGGTGCGATCAGCTTCTGGCTCGCGACGCCGCTGTTGGGGTTGATTGCATACGCTTATTACACCCTCATTCACGAGAGCATTCACGGCAACATCATCCGTAACCGTCGCTTTTCGTGGCTGAATTCGCTGATCGGTTGGTGGGGCTCGCTGAACTTGTTCTATACATGGCCGAATTTCCGCCGGACGCATCTCGCCCATCACAGTCACACAAATGGGAAAGACGATCCCGATGCAAAACTCGTGGGCGGCAATTTTTTGAGGTTATTCAAGCTATTGCTTCTGACGCCGTTGATCTTTGTCGTGCCATATTTTCTGTTCGAGAAAATCGACACCGCCAATTATGGCGACGCCAAGTCTACGCTGACAAAGGAAGAATACCGCGTTCACCTGATTGTTATGCACGGCCTTCAGGCTGCGTTCCTGGTCGCAATACTCACCGGACATGCCGTTCCGTTTATCCTTCTTTATCTGGCTCCAGCGCTCATCGGCGCCTATTTGTTGGCGATCTTCTTTCAGTGGCTGCCGCATTATCCGTTTGACCGGACAGAACGGTATCAAAATGCGCGGATCAGCGAGTGGCCGCTCGCGGATTACCTCTTATTTGGCCAGAACGTTCACCTTGCACATCATTTGTGGCCGAGCGCGCCGTTTTATCATTATCGGCCGCTCTACGAGGCTCTGAAACCGCATCTCGAAGAAAAAGGCGCGCGCATCGAGGGATTACGGCCCATGGGTCGTTTGGCTTAGGCAAGCGCGGCCTGATTTTTCTTGCCCAAAAAGGCTCGGGGCGAGCCTTGCAAAACAGCGATCCACGGACGATATTCCATCTCGGAAGGCTGGCGGACGGGCCCCTCGCCAACCCGGTCAGGTCCGGAAGGAAGCAGCCGCAACGAGTTTCGGCTCGGGTCGTTCAGCCTTCCACTTATTCCCATTGATGAAATTTGCACGCCCTGCCCCTGCGATATAGGCTTCGGGTATTCGCGTGTCGGGGCGCGGTCAATCGAGGGGATTTCACGATGATGATTAGACTTTTTTTTGGGATCGTTTTGTTGATGGCGTCTGCTAGCGCGGCGAATGCGCAAAATCGATTGTTTACGCAAAACATCATTACGGCGATTTCGGCGGAAGACGTCGCACAGATTTTCACGAGTTTCGGGTACACGGCCAATGTCGTCTCAACGGAAGGCGAAGAACCTATTGTCGAGGTCATGCAGACCAACGGCCGATTCTACGTCGCCATGCGCCAGTGTGCGGACGGCGTATGCCAACTGGTGCAGCCTTACGGCCTGTTCAATGGACAAGGCGTGACGTTAAGCCAACTCAACGAGATCAATCTCAACCGGCTGAATATCGCAAACACAATGCTGCTCGACGACGGGGCCGGCATCATCGCCAATAAGGTCTACCTACAATCGGGCGCATCGGTCGAAAATCTAAAATTCAATCTCGGCCTCTTCATTCAGGATTTGAATGTCCTCGTAAACGCGATCCAACCGGGCGCCGTGGCGACAATTTCACTGCCTATAGAGAAAAATCTTGCGCGTACGCACGGCTTGCCGCCGTATTTGTTGAAAGGCGCGAGCGTCAATGCTGTCGGCGTTGACGCCCCCAATTTCATCACACCCGCACTCGCGAAACACCTGAATTGACGGGCCCGAAAAAACTATTTTTGCACGGTTCTTTCGCCCAGGCGCCGGAGGGCGCATAATGCCGGTATGAGTGAAGAAAACACCATCGTGGAGGGTGACGGCGCCGCATATCAAGTGCTGGCGCGAAAATACCGGCCGCAAAACTTTGACGACCTCATCGGCCACGGCCCCATGGTGAAGACGCTTAGAAATGCGTTTTCATCTGGCCGTATCGCGCACGCCTATGTGCTGACTGGCGTGCGCGGCGTCGGCAAAACAACAACCGCCCGAATACTGGCGCGCGCCCTAAATTATGTGGGGCCGGACGGCGTGGACAACGGTCCGCAGATCGACATGGCGGCTGAAGGCCTTCACTGCCGGGCGATCGCAGAAAGTCGTCATCCGGATGTTTTGGAAATGGACGCCGCTTCGCGCACGGGCGTCAACGATATTCGCGAGCTGATCGAAGGCGTTCGCTACGCACCCGTCGAAGCCCGCTACAAAGTCTATATTATCGACGAAGTGCATATGTTGTCCACGCAGGCGTTCAACGCACTCTTGAAAACACTCGAAGAGCCGCCGCCCCATGTGAAGTTCATCTTCGCGACAACTGAAATCCGAAAGCTACCTGTCACTGTATTGTCTCGCTGCCAGCGATTCGATCTGCGCCGCATCGAACCGGAGACACTTGTGGCGCATCTTAAAACGATCGCAGAAAAAGAAGGCGCCAGCATCGATGATGAAGGCCTCTCAATGATCGCGAGAGCGGCCGAAGGCTCGGTCCGCGACGCGCTTTCAATACTTGATCAGGCGCTCGTTCAGTATACAAACGAAAAAGGTGTGGCGAACGCGGACGAGATCCGGACGATGTTAGGCCTCGCAGACCGCGGTCAGGTTTGGGACCTGCTCCACGCCGTCATGTCCGGCGATCTTAAGGCGGCGATCGCCGCATTTCGCACACAATATGACGCCGGCGCCGAGCCGGCTGTAATCATTCGAGACATGCTGGAGATCGTCCACTTGCTCACGCGGGTAAAAGCCGCCGGACCGGCCGCCGCCGAGCACGGCGCCGCTGGGGCCGCAGACGCGACGCGGGCGCGCGAGATGGCGGACGCCTTGCCGATGAACGCCCTGACGCGGGCCTGGTCGCTCCTGATGAAGGGATTGTCCGAGACGCAAATCGCGCCAGACCCCGCCGCCGCCGGGGAAATGGCGTTGATCAGGCTTGGATACGCCGCCGACCTGCCGACGCCTGACGAAGCCCTTCGCGCGTTAAAAGATGCGCCCGCTTCATCAGCCGGTGCTGGCGCTGCGGCTTCCGCGCCGACGGGCGGCGGCGCAAAATTGGAAGCGTCTGGCGGCGGCCTCGTTGCGGCTCAAGCCGAACCCCTTGAGCGCCCCTCGCCCGAAGCGGCGCCCTCTACGGCGCCGCGGGCCATCCTGGCCACGTTTCAAGACGTTGCGCGTCTCGCGGCCGCAAAAAAGGACGAGAAGCTAAGGATCGAATTGGAGAGCTATGTTCATCTCGTAGCCTTTGAACAGGGCCGCATTGAAATGCGCCTTGATGATCGCGCACCGTCAGATTTGCCCGGCCGGTTGACGCGGGCGCTGAAAGACTGGACCGGCGAGCAATGGATTGTGACCGTCAACGCGAACCGCGAAGGCGCGGCGACCCTGCGCGACGCTCGGTCTGCAGAAGTCATGGCGCATCCGCTGGTCAAAAAGACGCTCGACCTTTTCCCTGAGGCGCAGGTAAAAGCGATCCGGGACGCGGCGCTGACGGATTTCACCGCACCCACCGGCGACGAAACTGACGACACGGAAAACGAAGGCTGAACACCATGAAAGACTTTGGCGAGATGATGAAACAGGCCGCCGGCCTGCAGTCGAAGATGAAAGAGATCCAGGAGAAGATCGCCGAGATGGAAGTCGAAGGCGTCTCCGGCGGCGGCATGGTCAAGATCGTCTTGAACGGCAAGGGTTTCGCTAAAGCCGTGGCGATCGAGCGCGCACTTATTAAAGAAGACGAAGCTGAAGTTCTGGAGGATTTGATCGCCGCCGCGATCAATGACGCCAAGTCGAAGCTTGAAATTCAGTCCCAGGAGGAAATGAAGGGCCTCACCGAGGGACTACCTTTGCCGCCTGGCATGAAGCTCCCATTTTAAAGCGTAATCTTTTATGGCAGCCACGATCGGCCCTGAACTCCAACGTCTGATTGACCTTCTCGCCAAAATGCCGGGTCTTGGACCGCGATCAGCGAAACGGGCGGCGCTTTATCTTCTGAAGAAACGCGAGCCTGTGATGCGCCCGCTCGCCTTTGCGATTGCTGACGCTGCCGACAAGGTCAAAGCCTGCGACACGTGCGGGAATTGGGACTCGATTAATCCTTGCGCCGTGTGCGCTGATGCGGAACGCGACGGCGCCATCCTCTGTGTCGTACAGGACGTTGCAGACCTTTGGGCGATGGAGCGCGCCGGCGCTCATCCGGGGCGCTACCACGTCCTTGGCGGATTGCTCTCGCCCCTGGACGGGATCGGACCTGACGATCTCAATATCGGCGCGCTGGTGTCGCGCGCGCAAGAAGATGAGATCAAAGAAATCGTGTTTGCACTCGCCGCGACTGTCGATGGACAGACGACTGCGCATTATTTAACCGAACAACTCGAAGGAAAATCCGTCAAAATTACAAAACTTAGCCAGGGTGTCCCGGTTGGCGGTGAATTGGATTATCTTGACGAAGGCACGCTCAGCGCCGCCATGAAAGCGCGCCGAGCGCTGTAAGGGTTTATAAGCTTGACGGCCGCCAGCGATACGCTCACCGGACTTTGGTATCTCGCTTGCCCCTCACGGGCGCTGGTGAAGAGCGCCATGGTGCGCCGCATCTTTTTTAATGATCCTATTGTCCTTGGACGGACGAAAGATGGCGCGCCTTTCGCTTTGCGAGACGTCTGTCCTCATCGCGGGGCGCCGCTCTCGAAAGGGCGCATTTGCGATCACGACAAAGCGGCGGTCGAATGCCCTTATCATGGCTGGCGTTTCAGAACGTCGGACGGCGGCTGCGCTGGCGTCCCATCTCTTTCGGAAAATGACGCTTTTGATCCGCGGCCAATCAGCGTTCAAAAATACGACCTTCATGAAGCAAACGGCGTTATTTGGATTTTTCACGGCGAGCGCGCTAACGCGCCGCCGCCGGCGCTCGGCCTCTCGGAAGACTTTCGCCCAAAAACAGTCACGACAGTTACGGCGCACGGACCGTTCGACGAAGCGGTCATCGGCTTAATAGATCCCGCCCACACCCCATTCGTTCATCGACAATGGTGGTGGCGGGAGGGCCGCGCCTCTGAGGAAAAGACCAAACATTTCGAACCGACGCCGCTCGGATTTCGCATGCCCCCACATCGTCCATCGTCAAACAGCCGCATATATGGATTCCTCGGCGGCGCCCCTACAACCGAAATTGAATTCCGTTTGCCGGGCGTAAGGCTCGAGACCATTCGCAACGATAAACATACAATCCTTGGGCTGACGGCGATGACGCCGACGGAGAAAAATGCAACTCAGATTATCCACATCATATTTTGGGACATGGCGCTTCTTTCGGCGATCAGACCGGTTGCGGCCCGAATGGCGGACAGCTTTCTTGCGCAGGACGAGGCCATTCTAAACGCCCAGAATAAGAACCTTTCCCGCATCGATCATCGGCCGCTTTATGCGGGCGATCCCGATACGCCGGCGCAATGGTATTACGCGCTAAAGAAAGCGTGGGTCGAGACAGGCTCAACCTTTGAAAGCTTTCAAAACCCTCTAACCGCGAAAACCTTGCACTGGCGTACATAAAAAAACGGGCCCAGATGGGCCCGTTTTCGTATTCGCATAATCGCCGCCAGTAATGCGACAATTCAAATTAGAAGTCTTTTCTAAGCGAGATGCCGTAGGTCCGCGGCTGGCTCACATAGCCGGAGAAAGAACCGGCTTGAACAACTGTCGGGAACGCGCTGATGAGATTGTCATCATCCGTCAGGTTCCGTCCGAAGAAGTTCACTGAGAAACCGTTTTCCCAACCGAATGAGACGTTTGCATTGATAACACTGACGTCCGACTCTGCGATACCGCGCGGCACGTTATCAACAACTTGCACTTCGCTTTCATAGAGATATTCAATCCGCGTCTGCATCTCAACGCCCGGTGTCAGCTCTTTCACGTAGCTTGCAGCAGTGGTCAGGCGAACAGCGGGAATGCCGGAAGGCCGCGTTCCACTAGCGTCGAAGAACAAGGCAGTCGGGTCCGGCGTACCGTCAGGAAGCTGACAATCCGGTACGAAATCCGCACACGGCGCCAATGGGAACGACGCATATTCCGGGTCAAGATAGGTCAACCCGAATGTCCAGTTCAGCGGATCCCAAGGCGAATATGCCGCCTCAAATTCAAAACCACGAACCGTTTGCTCACCGGCGTTAACTAGCGAGAATGCAGCGCCAGTGAACAAATTTTGCTGGAAGCCTTCAACAGACTGATCAAACAAAGCAATGTTGATAAAGCCGCCGTCGAAATTCGCTTTCAGCCCAACTTCAAACGCTGTCACGTCTTCCGGCGTTGCAAAGCGACCAATAATCGTTCCGTCCGGACCGATGGTCGGCGGCGTCGAGTCGGAAGACAGGTTAACCGCGCTGGCCTTAAAGCCAGTGCCGTAGTTGAAGTAAACATTGATGGCGTCTGTCAGGTCGTAGGCGATACGCGCCGTGTAGGTGACCTTGTCATCAACAACGAAACCGTCATCAACAAGCGTGTTGTCAGGGTCAAATGCGACGCCTGGCTGCGGGAAGTTGACCTGGGGGTTAAAGAACTGAACGACCGCCAACGGCGCCAATGGGTTCAGCGCCGCATTCGCCGGGTCCGTTGCAAAAGCGAGAGCGCCTGCCTGCGCCGCCGCAAATGTCATGGGATCGGTCGCCGCAAGCGTGCCCGCCGCAACGAAGAACGGCGTCGAATTCGCCGGATCGAATGGCGTGCCGATCGCCTGACCCAACGCTGTCGCAGCCAAGAAAGCCTGGCCGCCTGCTGTAAGATCAAAGTTGGACAAAGCGTCCGTAAGCAGACTGTCGCCCGTCGCGATCTTGCGGTCATTGATGTATGAGAGACCAGCTGTGATCGTCAGGCGATCCGTCAGCTCCCAATCAACAGTGCCGAACAAAGAGTAAGACCGGTTGTCCAACGTATAGTCGCCAAAAACGCCGGTGCCAGGCGCATAGGCGCCGCCGAACGGGATCGGCGACAACGGCCCGAGCTGCGGGAAGAGCGCCGTCGCTGGATCAGTCGTTAATGCGAAAGCGAGTTGAGATGAACCTTCGATACCGGAAGCGATATCGGTGCCCAACGCGCCAAGCTGCAGATCAACGAAATCGCGAAGCTGCGTGCCAAAAATAACGTCGCGCTCAAACTGCAGATCTTCGGAGAACAAGAAACCGCCGACGATCCAATTAAAGTCGCCAATACCGGTTTCAGTAACGCCGTTTAACCGAACTTCCTGCGTAAATGTTTGTTGGTCCTGGAACTGCGGCTGAGTGGCCAGATCGGCGCCGCTGAAGTCGACGTCCGTATCATTAAAATCGGTTTGCTCGCGATATGACGTGATAGATGTCAATTGGGCGAAGCCAAGATCCCAATCCGCTTGCAGTGACGCGCCTCGGCCTTCAAGGCGGTTTTCAGGAAGCGTGTTCAACGCAACTTCACGCGCATCCAGGTCCTGGACCGGCGTGATGATCTCACCGAGGCCGAAAGGCGGCGGTGCGCCGAGCAATTGCGTCGGCCCTGCGTTCAAGAGCTGCACAGCCCCGCAACATACTTCATTGATTTTGTTGTATTCACCGATCGCGCGGAAGGACAGCGTGTCCGTCGGTTCCCAAAGTAACTGCGCGCGCGCCGCCCAGCGGTCACGCTCATTGATGTTATCATCGCCTGTTACGAGGTTTGTGTACTGACCGTCACGATTGTTCGTGCTGCCGGAAATCCGGAAGGCGACTGTATCAGAAATCGGGCCGGACAACGTTCCACGGAAACGGACCGTACTGAGGTTTCCGTAAGTTGCCTCAGCGGTTCCCTCCCAATCGAAGCTTGGTTTGCGCGTCGTGATCGAGATTGCGCCGACGGACACGTTTTTACCGAACAATGTTGATTGCGGACCGCGCAAGACTTCGACCCGCTCCAATGTCGGCAAATCGAGAATTGACGAGGCGGAACGCGAACGGAAGACGCCGTCGATGAAAACACCGACCGCACTTTCAATACCGGGGTTATTAGCGCCGTTGCCGAACCCGCGGATAGAAAAGTTTGTCTGCGAAGAGTTTTGAAGCTGGCCGACTTGCAACGAAGAAACCGTTGATTGCAAATCGATCAGGTCGATGATTTGCGCTTTTTCGATCACTTCGGAGTCGACAACGCTAACCGCGATCGGAACTTCCTGAAGCGTTTGCTCGCGCTTTGTGGCGCTAACGATGATCTCGTCAGCCACGGACTGTGCGAACGCCGGAGCAGCGATCGCCATCGTCGCCGCCCCTGAGAGCAGTACGGTTGCGAACTTCGCCGCACGAATTTTTTGCGTCATGATAGACCCCTTTCTAAACGCCCCTCCCTAATGGGGCATAATGCCTCTAGCACCCGACTAATGTCGGTTCGGCGCACATTCGCTTTTCGCAGCCTAATCGTCCAGCCTTCAAAGCCTCCGTGAGCGCCATGCCAAACGGACCGTTACAAAATTACAACAACGCCGGTCCGCTATAACGGCCCAGCTAGTGGATCAAAATTTAGGATAACCTTTAACGGTCGATTAACTCTGACTGCCTGCGAAACAGCCTACAGCGCCGAGGACGCCGCATGAGGCCGTTTTGACGGAGTGACGCGACTTTTCGGCAACACAATCAGCGCGGTTGCGCCGGCGCCCGGCGCTGACTCCAGCTTGAAAAAGCCGCCATGCGCTTGAGCGATCGCAATCACGAGCGGCAATCCCAGTCCGAGCCCCTCTTTCGACCGTCGCAGCGACATGTCCGATTGTGAAAATGGCTGCGTCACCTGCTCAATTGCCTCTTTTTCGAGACCCGGCCCATTGTCCTTGACCACGATCGCCAGATCGCCGCTCCCCGTAACCGTGGCGCCAACAACGATTTCGACGCCCCGTTCGGAAAACTTCACCGCATTGTCGATTAGCTTGGATATCGCCCGCGCCACCAGATTGCGGTCGCAACAAATCTCCACGTCGGGGTCTTGGATTGCGACTCTGACGGTGGCCTTCGCGAGCGAGACCGCCTTATCAACCGAATTCACGGCCAGCTCGACGATTTCACCAACAGGCGTATCGACCTCATTAATCGCGATCGGACCTGAGCAGGCGTCCGTCGCGAGCAGCATATCAGACACGGAATTCAATAAGCGCTTGCCGCCGTCGACAATATAATCCGAGTATTCCTTATGGAGATGATCATTCTCACGATCAAATTGTTCACCAAGCAATTGACCGAAACCAATAATAGCATTGAGCGGCGTACGTAACTCGTGGCTCATCACCGACATTAAGTTGTCTTTGAACTTCGATCCTGCTTCAGCGAGATCACGCGCGGCGCGGAGCGCTTTTTGATCCTCGCTCGCGCGTAATACAAAGCGCACGGCGTGGCTAAAAAGCGTCCAATTGATCGGCTTCGCCAAAAACGATGTGGCGCCGGACGCAAACGCTTTATCGACGGCGTTCCGGGACTCACTCCCCGTAATGACGATCACCGGAATTTCAGAGAAGAAGCGGCTGTTTCGAATTTTGTCCGTCAATTGGAAACCATTCATCTCCGGCATGTCCAGGTCGGAAATGACAAGATCGATGTTCTGTACGCCCAAATGCTCGTACGCTTCCGCGCCATTCTCGGCTGCGATTACCTGATGGCCCGCCTCAATGAGCTTGGCGCCGGCCAGCTCACGCATGATCGGATCATCGTCAACCAGCAATATTCGAGCGGGCTGGCTCTTATCGACAAAAGTCTCCATCGCCGATGGAATACCCCCTAATTTCTTAATGAATATTGCCGGATTAGTCTTAAAAAGAGATTGCCAACCAAAATTGCGGCGAAAAGTCCGACAACGAATTCGCAATTAATTCCGGTCATAGTGCGCCCTTACTGAAAGCCCCGGAAATCAGTGGGATAGGCGTGCAGAATCCGAATAATAGCCTTCGAAGCCGCTTAACCACGCTCGTGATCGTCGCCATTTTCGGGTCGGTCACGATTGTGACAGCGTCCTCCGTTTCCCGCGAAATCGGCCAGTACGGGAATGGGCGAAAAGCCGAACTGGAAGCATCCGCGACCGTCTTCGCCTATGCGATCGCCGATCATGTGCGCAGTCAGAACAAGCCCGCGGCGCTTGAAGCGTTAAGGGCGATTTCGCGGTTTCCGACAATCGAGTTTGTTCGCGTGGAAGATGCGAGCGGCGACTTGTTTGTTGAGCTTGGCGGCGGCGAAATGTTGACAGACACGAGCCAGCCCGAATCCTCGTCGCTGCTTCCGAATTCGATCGCGAAGGACGCATCGGTCGTAAGCGTTCCGATTATCAATTCGGGCGACATTGTCGGCGTGCTCTGGGTTTACGCCGACAGCTCACAGTTATCAGAACGGATCACCACGCTTATCTGGGATGCGGTTTACGCGGCCCTCTTCGCCGCCGGGATCGGATTGTTAATCGCGTTGCGCATGCAGCGCGCCGTCACACGCCCGATCCATAATCTTAGCAACATCATGAACTCGGTCCGGACTACGGGCGATTTCGGCAATCGCGCAAAGCGGATCAGCAACGATGAAATCGGAGAGCTCGTTGACTCTTTCAATGAGATGCTCGACCAAATTCAGGAACGGGACGCCAAGCTCCTGGCCCATCAACAAAACCTCAAAAAGATCGTTCGCCAACGAACAAAACAGTTTGAAGACGCCAAAGAGATCGCGGAAGCAGCGAATTCAGCCAAGTCGGAATTTCTGGCGACAATGAGTCACGAAATCCGAACGCCGATGAACGGTATGCTTGTGATGGCGGAACTCCTGAACAATGCACCCTTGGCGCCGCGTCAGAAACGATACGCCGACGTTATCGTTAAGTCTGGCCAGAGTCTGATCTCAATCATCAATGACATTCTGGACTTTTCGAAGATCGAGGCGGGGCGCCTGGAACTGGAATCGATCGACGTAAACCCGGTTGATGTCATTCACGACGTCGTCGGTCTCTTCTGGGAGCGGGCTTCGTCGTCTGGTATCGATCTCGCAGCCTATGTTGGGCCCGATGTTCCGCACACGATAAAGTGCGATCCTGTGCGGCTAAATCAGGTGCTCTCGAACCTTGTGAACAATGCCCTGAAGTTCACCGAAAAAGGCAGCGTGGTCGTTTCAGCGAAAATGCTCAAGAACGACAACGATGTGGATTTAATTGAATTCTCGGTCACTGATACAGGTGTCGGGATCGCGTCTGAAAAGCAAAAGGCAATCTTCGAGGCGTTCTCGCAGGCTGATCAAACAACGACCCGAAAATTCGGCGGCACCGGCCTTGGGCTCGCAATTTGCAGCAAAATCCTGAAAGCGATGAATGGCGAAATCAGCGTCGCCAGCATTGAAGGCAAAGGTTCTCGCTTCTTCTTTCATTTTCCTGTCACCGTTGCAGAACCTGCGCGCCCGTTTGTGAGGCTCGATAAAGAGATGCGTGCAATCATTGCGATTGACGGCGTCGCCACCCCGAGAATGCTGTCGCGTTACCTGCATGAAGCGGGGATATCGAGCCAGATTGTCGCCCCTCAGGCCGTCTTCGCCTCTCATATGGCGTACGCCGACATTATTTTCGCTTCTCCTGCATTTCTTGATACTTTCAAAGAAACCGCAGAAGGCGGACCAGATCAGTGGATTCCGACGCGCATATGCGTGAGCGAACTAGGCGACGCGGCCCCAGACAGACTGCTTGAAGCGGGCGTTGCTGAGGATCTCATCATCAAACCGCTATCCCGCTACGATGTTATGGAGCAAATCGAGCGGGTCGACACCAACACGCTAAGAGGTGAACGCGCCGTGAGCTTAACCGGCTCGGACCACGCGGCTCTACCTGTCTTTTCATCAAAACGCGTGTTGGCCGCCGACGACAGCGCCGTAAACCGCGAAGTCGTTAGCGCCGCATTGGTCCGTTTGGGGCTTGAGCCGATCCTTGTGGAGAATGGTCGCGAGGCCTTGGAGGCTACCCGCAAAGAAAATGTCGATCTCATTCTCATGGACTGCTCCATGCCAGAGATGGACGGATTTGAAGCAACGCGTGCAATTAGAAAACGCGAACAGGATGAGGGGACTGCACGAACGCCGATTATCGCTCTCACGGCCCATGTGGCGCAAGACGAAACCGAATGGCGCTCCGCCGGGATGGACAACTACCTGACTAAACCATTCACGATAAAAACGCTCGCCGACGCGCTTTCGCACTATCTTGACCATGAAAACTCATCCGCACACAAAACGTATATCGTCGATGAGAGTGAAGTCGCCATTGAGCCGCTCATGAATGCGCCGTTTGACGTCGCAGTCCTCGAAAGCCTTGACAGCATGGACTCAGAACATGGCGGCCTGGCGGCGCGCGCGCTGAGACTGTTCGGCGAACATTCGAAAGATGCAATGCTGCGCGTGGCGGCGTCGCTGAAAGGCGATGATGCGGCCGAAATCAAAAGCGCTGCGCACGCCCTGAAGTCCATGAGCTACAATGTGGGCGCGATGGCCCTCGGCGACGCGTGCGCTGCGCTGGAGACATCTGATCCTGAATCCGCCGATTATGGGGCGCTTATGAAAGCGCTGAAGCGAACCTTCGTATCCGCGCACGAGGCGCTGACGGAAACGATTGCGCGCTATGAAAAGGCGGCGGCTTGACGAAATGATTGAGGTTAGTGGACGCGAATGGAGATGCGCGCGCAGCCTATGATCACCGACGGCGAAGCCACGAGCTGCGCCTTCGGGCTTTTTTTTTCTCCATTGCAGACTTCGAGCCGGTCCGGATTACGCCGCCAACGCCGAATAACCGCGCCCTCACGGGCGAGCGCAAGGCAAAACGCGCCGTCAGCTGGCGAGCGATCGGCGTAATCGATCACCACGAGCGTTCCTTGCGGAAACACAAGGCGCATCTCATCGTCGGTGACGATCAGCGCAAAAACCTTGTCTGACCCGGACGTCACTGGAATGTAGTCTTCGGCGAAAGAATGCGGGTCCGCTTTCATGTCGTCCAAGAAGCGCGCCGCGTCCTGAAACGTGATGACCGGTGCGTGATGCATTGGACGGCGCAAGTATGCCGCAGCCGGGTGCTTATCCGCCTCCAACGCAGATCGGGCGCCCGAGGCCAACCAATCCAGTGAAATGTCGAGTGTCTCGGCCAATTTCGCCAGCATGACGCGTCTCGGATCGTGGACGCCGCTTTCCCAGTTAGCGATCGCCGGTTGCGTGACGCCCAAACGTGCGGCCAATTCCGCTTGGCTCAAATTTCGCGCCTTTCGGGTAACGCGAATACGATCGCCGATCGAGTCGGACGGCGGGGGCGATTGCGGCGCGAACGCATTTGAGTGGCTCATAGTTCATAAGCTAAACTTATATATGCAAGTTTTGCAATCGAATTCCATGTTGCAGCGCAGCAAAAATATGGCGAATTCACTCGAATTTTGGTAAACTGGTGGGTAAAATTTTTCGAATGCTCCCCTTGTAAAAATCAGATCAGCTTATATTATATGCGCGTTCATCAAGGTTGCTTTTAGCTTAAGAGGCTTGCGAATGTCTGATTTCTGCACCGAAGAGGGCGCCAACTATCTCGCGACACGGATCAGGGACTTTTGGCGTAAACGGGGATTTGATGTTGATTTTGAAACGCAAAAAGAAGGCTTCGTGGCCACCATGCGTTCGGCGCGCACTGACCTGCGCAGCGATATGATCAATGGCATGCCGCGACGCATTGTTGAAGGCGACGCACGCTAAATCTAGAGCTGGGCCGCCGTTCGAACGAGGTCCGCAAACCGTTCATAATCGTCAAAAACGTAACGGCAATTTCCGCTCAGCGTCGCTGGGCCATACCCGCTATTGTGAAATAGACACGGCAAATTGGCGGCTTGGGCTGTTTTAATGTCGGTGTCGCTGTCGCCCACGAAAATCGCCGAGCGAGCCCCGGTTTTTTCCAAACAAAAAGACACCATGGCCGGGTTTGGCTTCGCCGCGAACGTGGTGTCCGCGCCGATAATCGCCTCAAAAAAGGGATCAAGACCAAGCGATCCGATCAGCAGCTTGGCAGGCGCTTCTCGTTTATTTGTGCAGATCGCGAAGCGCGCACCCTCGTGCGCCAACGCCCCCATCGCTTCGATGACACCTGGGAAAGGTCGCGAGTGTTCTGCAATATTTGACAAGTAATGATCGAGAAAATGGTCCACATAGCGATCCATCAACGACGCCTCAATTACATCGTCCGGTGAAAGTCCAAATCCCCGCCTGATCATGGCCTTTGCGCCGCTCCCGACGAGATGGCGAACATCCGCCACCGGGATCGGCTCGCGCTGATTCTGACTCAACACATGGTTCATCGCCGCAGCGAGATCGGCCGCGGTGTCAATGAGCGTGCCGTCCAGATCGAAAATCACGACGAGACCCGCCAGGGACCTGCCCATAAAAACTCCATTTGCAGCGCAAGTGGGATCGCGCTTTAACAAAGAAAGCCCGCGCCCTCGCCTTGCACCGGATGCGGCATCTGGAGTGAATGTGAATGACTGCGTCTTCAATTGCCACGGTTATTTTGGCGGCCGGCCACGGCACGCGCATGAATTCGGCGCTTCCCAAGGTGCTCCACGAGATCGGCGGCCTGTCGATGTTGGGACACGTCGTGCGAACAGCGCAGACGCTCTCGCCCGACCGCCAGATTGTCGTCATTGGCGCACAGGCCCCGGAAGTTGGCGACGCTGCGCTTGCGCTGTCGGATAATATCAAGACCGCCGTGCAGAACCCGCCGAGGGGCACTGGAGACGCTGTGACACAGGCGTTGCCCGCGCTTGACGGCTTCAACGGTGTCGTCCTTGTTCTGTATGCGGATACGCCGCTTGTGAAAGCGGAAACGATGGGCGCATTGATTGAAACGGTCGAGCGCGGCGGCGTCGCAACAGCAGTATTAGGCTTTAAGCCGCCAGAGGCGGGATCATACGGACGCCTCAAGCTCAACGCCAATAACGGGCTGGAAGCGATTGTGGAGGCGAAGGACGCAAGTCCCGACGAATTGGCGATCAGTTTGTGTAATTCTGGCGTTATGGCGGTGAACAGTGATTTTCTAAGACGCGCCTTGCCAAAGATCGAGCCGAATAATGCAAAGAATGAGTATTATCTGACCGACCTCGTGGCGATCGCGCGGCGTGAAGGTCAGGAATGCGCCGCCTTAACAGCGCAAACAGAAGAAGTGATCGGCGTCAATTCAAAGATTGAACTCAGCGCTGCGGAAAAGATATTCCAGGAACGACGCCGGTCGGAGGCCATGGCCAGCGGCGTCACTTTAATCGATCCTGCAAGCGTCTTTTTTAGCCATGACACCACGATCGAAAAAGACGTGCTTATCGAGCCGAACGTTTTTTTCGGCTCTAATGTCGCCGTTAAATCCGGCGCACGCATTAAAGCATTTTCCCACATTGAAGGCGCTGCAATAGGCGCGGCCGCGCAGGCCGGTCCCTTTGCCCGGTTACGGCCCGGCGCCGTTCTCGAAACCAATGCGAAGGTTGGCAATTTTGTCGAAATAAAGAAGGCGACAATTGGCGAAAACGCAAAAGTCAGCCATCTGACGTATATCGGTGATGCGACGTTGGGTGCGCGCGCTAATATCGGCGCCGGCACCATCACTTGTAATTACGATGGATTTAATAAGCACAAGACGATTATCGGAGCCGACGCATTCGTCGGATCGAATTCGTCGCTCGTGGCGCCAGTGACTATTGGCGACGGCGCCTATGTGGGCTCAGGCTCCGTCATCACCAAAGATGTGGACGCGGGCGCGCTCGCTGTCGCGCGCGGCCGCCAGTCAATCATTGAAGGGTGGGCCGCACGCTTTCGCAAAGCGCATGTGACGGAGGAAGATAAGTAATGAGCGCTGACGCAAATAAACGCGCCGCGGCGGCTGCCGCAATCGAGTATGTGCGCCCGGAAATGGTGCTCGGTCTAGGCACCGGTTCCACCGCAGCCCACTTCGTCTCATTACTGGGTGAAAAAGTTAGGGCAGGTCTTTCCGTATCCGCTATCGCGACCTCGAAAGTGACGCACACGCTCGCCACGGAAGCGGGCGTCACAATGGTTGAACCGGACGAGACAACGCAAATTGACTTGGCGGTCGACGGCGCAGATGAAGTCGATCAAAACCTTCAGCTGATTAAGGGCGGCGGCGGCGCTTTGTTGCGCGAGAAAATTATCGCTGACGCGGCGCACGAATTCATTGTGATCGCCGACGGATCGAAAAATGTCGCTCAGTTGGGGGCGTTTCCCCTCCCGGTGGAAATCGAACCTTTCGCCTGGGCGCTTACCATCCAAAAACTCCGCACACAGCTTTCCGCTCTTGACCATCCAAACGCCGAGATCGCCCTTCGCGCTGATGAGGCGGGCGCTTTTGTTACCGACGGCGGAAACTTAATCGCTGATTGCGCACTGGAGCGGATCAGCGACGCGCCACACCTCAATGCATCAATCCGTGAAATCCCCGGCGTTATTGAGACTGGATTGTTCATTAATGAAGCCGACCGGGTCATCATCGCTGACAATAACGGCGTACGCACACTGACAAGGTAGCGCCGTCCAAATTACGGCGATAAACTCAAAATGATAGAAAAAGAAGAGTGAAAAAATGGCGGCGACAAAATTCGAAGAATTGCAAAACGCCATTTACGAATATGGCGAGGCGGCGTTCCAAAATTTGCTGAAATGCAGAGCCCTCGCCGATGCTATCGTCGACGGCTACGCGCCCTATATAGGCTGTTCGGCGGATTGCGTGTCCGCGGTGCCGCTTGAGGGGCCCTTTGATCCTCGCAAAGACTATGGCGATGAGGCATTTAATTTCCACCAGCGCGACGTCATCATTCTTGAACCAATCAGATTTGGGGTCTCACTTGTTGTCGGAAACGCGGAAGACGCGGGCTCACTCTGGTTGAGGACGGCGATCGCGGTCGAAATTACCGGCGACACGTTCGATATTTTCGTCGCGACGCAGCCCCTCATCCGCGTGCCGCTTGAGTTTGAAGGAAAACTGGCCCCGGTCTTCGACGCCGTTCACAAAGAATTTATGGAGACCTTCACCCTCGAAGTGATGGAATTCAATGACGCTCGCTTTAAGACCGGCATAGGCTTTCTGCCCGTTGAATAAAGGAAGACCGGCTGATGTCCGATTATGATTATGACCTCTTCACCATTGGCGCCGGCTCGGGCGGGGTCCGCGCATCACGCCTTGCGTCTCTCTACGGCGCGAAAGTCGGCGTCGCCGAGGAATACCGCGTCGGCGGGACCTGCGTCATTCGGGGATGCGTTCCAAAGAAGCTGATGGTCTACGCATCTGAGTTCGGTCACATGTTTGAGGACGCCAAAGGATATGGGTGGACAGCGGGCGAGCCCTCCTTCGACTGGTCCACGCTCATTGAAAATAAGGATGCGGAAATTGACCGCCTTAACGGCATTTACATCCGGAACTTGAAAAACGCCGGCGTCGATATTTTCGAGACGCGCGCCGTCGTCAAAGATAAGCATACGGTGCATCTTGTAGGCGAAGGGCGCGACGTCACCGCAGAAAAAATCCTGATCGCAACCGGCGGCGCACCATGGGTAGACGAGACTGTCCCCGGTCACGAATTGGGCGTCACGTCAAATGAAGCCTTTCACCTTGAAAAAATGCCCCAGCACGTGGTGATCGCGGGCGGCGGTTACATTGCGCTCGAATTCGCCTGCATATTTAAGGGCCTCGGCGCAGACGTTTGCGTTGTATATCGAGGCGAGGACGTCCTTCGTTACTTCGACCGCGATGTTTCGGTTCAGGTCCACGCCGAACTGAAACGCCTTGGTGTCCGGGTGATCACCCAGACTGTTTTTGAAAAAATCGAACAGGGCGACGGCGACACGAAACACATCACCTTGGCGAACGGCGTGACGCTTGACGCCGATCTTATTTTCTGGGCCGTCGGACGAAAACCTCATACGAGAGATCTGGGATTGGAGGCGGCCGGCGTAGAGTTGGACAAGAACGGCGCGGTCAAAGTTGATGAATATTCTAGAACTTCCGTCGATAATATCTTCGCCGTGGGCGACGTCACCGACCGCGTCAACCTCACCCCGGTTGCGATCCGCGAAGGCGCCGCTTTTGCGGAAACAGAGTTCAACGGCAAAGACCAGAAGATGGACTATACCTTCATCGCCAAAGCCGTCTTCACGCAACCCCCTGTCGGATCCGTTGGTTACGCTGAGCATGAAGCGCGCAAGAAATTCAACAATATCGATATTTACAAGACCGACTTTCGACAAATGAAAAATATGCTCACCGGCAATGAACAGCGCACGTTGATGAAACTCGTTGTCGACGCCGACACAGATAGAGTGGTCGGCTGCCACATTGTCGGCGAAGGTGGGCCGGAGATGATCCAGTGCGTTGCGATCGCCGTGAAAGCCGGCGTCACGAAACAGCAATTCGATGAAACCTGCGCGCTTCATCCGACAGCGGCCGAAGAACTTGTGACGATGAAAGAAAAATTCGTTCCCAAAATCTAAAAGAGGAACAGGCGATGAATAAACCCGGTCAGCGGCGTCTTTGCTGCGTCTTAATCGCGTCGATCGCTCTTGCTGAACTCGCCGCCCCTGCCTTCGGCCAGTCAATACCGCCGCTCGACAGCGCCTTGCAAAACCCGATCGCCAGCAGAAACGGGGTCGTGGTGGCGGAAGAGAAAATCGCGGCGCAAGTCGGCGCAGATATCCTCGCCGAAGGCGGGAATGCTGTGGACGCAGCGGTCGCAACAGCGTTCGCCCTAGCCGTTACGTTTCCCCGCGCCGGAAACATCGGCGGCGGCGGTTTTATGATGGTGCATCTCGAAGAAACCGATACAACGATTGCGATCGATTACCGCGAGACCGCGCCCGCCGGCGCCACGCGCGACATGTATCTCGGGCCTGACGGCGCCGTCGATGAAGGCGCCGTCTTGCGCTCACACGAGGCGGCGGGCGTTCCGGGAACTGTAGCAGGCCTCCTTCATGCGCAAGAAAAATATGGCCGGCTTCCCCGCAAAACCGTCATGGCGCCGGCGATTAAACTTGCGAGCAAAGGTTATGAACTCGACTATTTCAAAGCGGCGATGCTCGACGGATTCCGCGACCTGTTGACGGCGAACGACGCTGCAAAGCGCGCCTTTTATGACGATGACGGCGCCAGCCATTCGCCCGGCGCGACGGTCACGCGCACGGATCTCGCAAAGACGCTAAAGCTTATAGCAAAAAACGGACGCGACGGGTTCTACCGCGGTCCTGTCGCCGACCGCATCGCGGACGACATGGCCGCCAACGGCGGGCTGATCACACGAGACGATCTCGCGGCCTATGAAGTGACCGAGCGCGACCCTCTCATCGGGACCTATCGCGGCTTTGAGATTCGCGCTATGCCGCCGCCAAGTTCCGGCGGCGTCCATATCATCCAGATGCTGAACATGTTGGAAATCCGCAACGAAAGAAACTTTAAGGATGCTGAAGGGCGTCATTATCTCGCCGAAACAATGCGCCGCGCATTCGCGGACCGGTCGGTGCATCTCGGCGATCCGGATTTCATCGCCACGCCGACAACGGGTTTGACGGCGAAAAATTATGCGCGCGCGCTTACGGGCTCAATTGACACAGCGACGGCGACGCCGTCAAGCAAGATCAAGGCGGGCGATCCCGCCGCCTTTGAGGGGCCGGACACGACCCACATCTCCGTTATCGACGCCGACGGCAACATGGTGGCGAACACCTACACGCTCAATCTCAGTTTCGGCTCAGGGATCGTCGTCCCCGGTACAGGCATTTTGCTAAATAATGAGATGGATGATTTCGCCGCTGCGCCGGGCGTTCCGAACGCTTACGGGTTAATCGGCGGCGAGAAAAACGCGATTGCGCCCGGCAAACGCCCCTTAAGTTCGATGTCGCCGACATTCTTGTTCAAAGACGGCGATCCGTACGTGGCGATCGGCGCGCCCGGCGGCGCACGTATTATCACGTCGGTGTTTCAAGCCATCGTCAATATTATTGACGGCGAGATGAACCTCGCTGAGGCGATCGCGGCGCCTCGCATCCATCACCAATGGACGCCCGATACGCTCTTTATCGAACCTGGCGTCAGCGACGACACGCAGACCTTGTTACGCGCAAAAGGTCACAATATCGAAACGCTTGACTGGTTCGCGCGCGTCCAGGGCGCCATGATTGATGATGGATGGATCTTCGGCGCAAACGATACGCGCATGCCAGGCGGCGGCGCCTGCACGCCTGACACGGAGTGCTAACTTTTTGAAGCGGCGATAGCTTCAATTTCAACCTTCCAGCGCGCATCGAGCAATTGACAGCAAATAACCGTCAGCGTCGTCTCGTGATCGCCCAAATATTTCTTGCGCAAGCGCACATTCTCTTCGTCATATTCAGGGCTCGCTAGATACATTCTCAATTGAATTATATCCCTGTAGGTCATATCAGCAGAATTCAAAATTGCGCCAATATGTTTCCAGATCGCTTCCGCCTGTTCTGTGAAGCTTTCGGGCATGGTGGCGCCATCGCGCTCAAAACCGTTTAAGCCGCTCATGAACAAAAAGCGGCTATTGCCCGGAACCTCAATCCCGTGGGCGTAATTGCCATATTGCGGAAACAGGGTCTCAGGGTTGTGGTGTTTCATTATCGCCGTCCGTTTTTTCTTCGGTCGTTGACGGCGACCATTCAACCGGGTCGATGCGGTTGATCACGATCGCCTCAATCGGCGCTTCCACGTCAAACGGTCCGCCCGGCCCGGTCGGCGTGGCGCCGATGGCGTCAACGACGTCCATGCCATCCACCACTTCACCAAAGACGGCGTAGCCATAAATTGGCCCGAGGTCAGTGACACGATGGTCGAGTTTCGGATTGTCCCTTAAATTGATGAACCACTGAGCGGCGGCGCTGTCGGGTCGATTTGTCCGCGCCATGGCGATCGTCCCACGCACATTTTTCAGCCCATTGTCCCCTTCATAGGGGATTGGATCGCGCGTCGAGCGCTCATTGAAGTAACGCGAATACCCGCCGCCCTGAATGACGAATCCCTTCACAACCCGATGAAAGATCGTTCGATCATAGTGACCATCTTCCGCATATTGAAGAAAATTCGCGACCGTCGCCGGCGCAGCTTCGGGCGCTAAGGACAAGACGATATCGCCTTTTGATGTGGCGATACGAACGTATCGGATATTCTGCTTGTCGTCGGCCCACGCTAACGGTGCAATGACCACCGCAACCAGTCCGATCAATAAAGATGTCAGCTTCATGATAAGTCTCCTTTAAAGCCCTGCCTAACCTGATTAATTCGATTGATCAGGTTATTTGTTGAGCTGTCATGGTTGTCGACAAGCGGCTTTTCTTCATTCAGCGCCGCCAGCTCCGGCAAGATGGATTTAGCGAGGACTTTGCCAAGCTCAACGCCCCACTGGTCAAAGGAATTAACGCCCCATATGACGCCCTGACAGAAAATCTTGTGCTCATAAAGAGCGATAAGCGCGCCAAGCGTTTCCGGCGTCAGCTTATCCAGCAATATCGAATTTGTCGGCCGGTTTCCGGGAAACACTTTATGCGGCGCGAGCGCGTCGATTTCCGGCGGACTAAAGCCTGCGTCTTTTAACTCCGCACGCACCTCTTCTTCCGATTTACCGGCCATCAGCGCTTCCGGCTGTGCAAGAAAATTCGCAAGTAACTTCTCGTGATGATCCCCAAGAGGCGCATGGGTCAACGCGGCGGCGATGAAGTCTGCAGAAATCAGATCAACACCTTGATGAATGAGTTGATAGAACGCATGCTGACCATTCGTCCCTGGCTCTCCGAAAATTACGGGGCCGGTTGCGTGCTTTACGGCTTCGCCGCTCACAGAAACCCGCTTGCCGTTCGATTCCATATCCGCCTGCTGCAGATAAGCCGGCAATCGATGGAGGTGTTGATCGTAGGGAAGCACCGCATGAACGCCAATATTCTGAAAATTCCTGTTCCAGACGCCGACCAACGCCAGAATGGCTGGCATATTTTCGCTGAAAGGCGCGGTTCGGAAATGCTCGTCGATCATGTGGGCGCCGCGCAAGAGCTTCTCGAAATTATCCCCGCCAACCTGAAGCGCAATCGACATACCGATCGACGACCACAGCGAGTACCGTCCGCCCACCCAGTCCCAGAAGCGGAACATGTTTTCAGTATCAATGCCGAAGTCGCTCACCGCTCTTTCATTGGTGGAGAGCGCAATGAAATGTTTGGCGATGTCATCGCTGCTCGCGCCGTTTTCGATAAACCACTGACGGGCGCTGGCCGCGTTGGTCATGGTCTCCTGTGTCGTGAAGGTCTTCGACGCCACGACAAAGAGCGTGCGCGCTGGATCAAGCGCCGCCAGTACATCGCTCAAATGTTGTCCATCCACGTTGGAAATGAAAAAGGCGCGTCTTCCATCTATCCAATAGGGGCGCAGCGCCTCGACGACCATTTGCGGTCCGAGGTCAGATCCACCGATCCCGATATTGACGACCGTTTCGAGCGGCTCGCCAGTGAAGCCTTTGCGTTCGCCTTTGTGGATCTCGGAGGCGAAGCGCAACATCTTCTGGCGCTCGGCTTCAACATCACGGCTGATATCGGCGCCGTCCACATGGAACGACCGCATGGAAAAATCGCGCAACGCCGTATGCAAAACGGACCGATTTTCGGTGGTGTTTATTTTTTCGCCGGCGAACATGCGCCTGCGCATGGCGTCCAGATCGGCGACCTCCGCGAGAGCCAGCAGACCGTCAAATACGCGCCCATCAATTTTGTTTTTTGAGTAATCGAGAAACAGACCCGCCGCTTCAACCGAGAATGTCGCTGCGCGCTCGGCGTCCGCCTCGAATAACGATTTGATGGTCGTATCTTTCAGTGTCTCCGCCAACGCGCTCAGATCGCGCCAGGCTTGCGAATTTGAAATCTGGGTCATGAAATCATTCCGACAATTTTCCACAAATTTCATACGGATTTTAGCAACCGGTCTCAACGCTTCTTAAGCGCAACCGCGTAAACAAACAGCATGGAAAAAGAGACAAAGAAGCCCGCGCCGGCCCCGAAAAAGCTCGTTAAGCGGGCCTTATGCAATGTGGTCGCGATTACGGCTGTCGCCGCGATATTTATGTCCAAGGCGATCGAGACGACCGCGAACGAAGATGCGCCGGTCGTTGCCGCCATGGCCCATTCTCTGCCATAAATATTCAAAGCAACGGGACAGGCGCGATGATCAGATTATTTGCTCTATTGGCGGCTGCGATCAGCGTCCAGGGATGTGTGGTCGCGAAAGTCGCCGACGCAGCGGTCTCCACTGGCGCGACGGCGGTGAAGACCACAGCTAAGGTAGGTGCAGGCGCTGTTGACGCCGTCACGCCCGATCCTAAAGACGACGAAGACAAAGACCGCGACGACAATCAGTAGTCCATCGCAGCGTCGGTTTACGATCCGTACTTCACCGAACAGCCATAGGGCTTGGTGCGCTTGTCGGCCACTTCAACACCCTGGGCGACATTGTTTACCGCGCTGAGCAGATAATTAACCGCATCGTCCGCCTGCGCGTGATTGGCTGTGGGTTTGTCGTCAATGGCGCCGTCATATCGTAACACACCGTCACCATCGATAAGGAACATGTGCGGCGTTGTTTTCGCAGCATAGAGACGTCCGATCGCCCCCGTCTCATCGAGGATCACATAGTCGGGCTTCGCATTGCGTGACGTTGTTAATTCGTCCGCCTCGGTGGCGGATACATAGCCTTGCTTACCGGGCGCCGACGAAATAACCGAAATCCATACAGCGCCCTGCTCCTTCGCTGCGACCTGCGTCGCTTGCATATTTCCGCTCTCATAATGACGCTTTACGAAAGGGCACCCGTGATTTGTCCATTCAAGAACAACATTCTGGCCATTAAACTGATCTAACGTAATTGTCTCACCGGCGCTCGTCGTCCCTTCGAATTGCGGCGCAGGGGCGTCTATTTCCGGTCCAGCGAAAACCGGCGCAGTTATCACGGCTGAAGCAACAATGGCGCTAAAGAACTTCTTCATGGCGTCTTCCTTTGAATTTGGCTTTCGATTTAGCTTTCGATTTGGCGACAGCTATCCGCCGACCGTATCACGCACTGACCTTTCGGTCAGCGGCAGGGGCAAGACCTTGGGATCGCCTTCCGGCGGATAATATACATAAAGCGGCACGCCGTTGGCGCCGAACGCCTCTAAAGCTTTCGTAATTTTTTCATCGCGGCGCGTCCAATCGGCGACCATAAAGGCGACGTCATTGTCGGCGAACGCGCGCGCCAGTGACGGCTTTGAAAAAATTGTCAGCTTGTTGAACTGACAGGTGACGCACCACGCAGCGGTGAAGTCCACGAAGACAGGACGGCCTTCAGCGCGATAAGCATCGATCATCGTTTCATCAAACACAAGCGTCTCAAACGCGCCATGCTTTCCGCCTGCCGACGCCAATTCTTCGCTTGCGTTGCCAAGGGAGGCGACTGGCGCAATTGCAGCGACGAGCGCAAGTGCGGCGCCTGCGCGGGCGGCAAGAGCAAGGGATCCCTCGTTTTTGCTGCGCTGGAATAACCAAGCCGCAAACGCAAGCGCCACAGCGCCCATTAATCCCGCGGCGAGACCCTGTGCGCCCGCCTGTTGCGCCAGCACCCAAAGAAAATAGGCGGCGGCCGCGAAAACCGGGAAAGACAATAATTGCTTTAACGTGGCCATCCACGCGCCCGGCTTCGGCAATAAGCGTCCAAGCCCAGGCGAAAAGGAAAGCAAGAGATAAGGCGCCGCAAGACCAAGCGCCATGACAATAAAAATCAGCATGCCCCAGACTGGCGGCAAGAAGACAGCCGCTCCCACAGGCGCGCTCAAAAATGGCCCGATGCAGGGGGCTGCAACGACAACCGCGAGAACGCCCGTGAAGAAGGCGCCCGCGTCACCACTTTTTTCGGCGAACCCGCCGCCGACATTTTGAAGGCTTTCCCCAATCTCAAAAACGCCCGCCAGGTTAAGCCCGACGAGAAAGAGGACGTAGGCCGACAGCGCGACAATGAACGGCGACTGTAGATGGAAGCCCCACCCCAATTGCTCACCGCCGGCGCGCAGAAGAAGAAGCGCGCCGCCAAGGAGCGCGAACATCGCCACAATACCGATCGTATAGAGAAGACCATGACGACGAATAGCTTGGCGGTCGGCCTGCGCGCTCTTCATCAGCGACGCCGCCTTCACGAAGATAATTGGGAACACGCAAGGCATAATATTAAGAAGAACACCGCCGAAAAACGCCGCCGCCAGAAGGAAAATTACGTTTCCACCCGCCGCAGCAGTGGCGCCAGCAGACGTAGCGCCGCCACCGGCGGCTGATTTTTCGAATGTAACGAAGACGCCTTGCGGCGATTTTCCATCGGTTGTTGCAAGAACGCCTGTTATTTCGCTGAGCGCCGCAGGCTCGTAAGCAAATCCCGGCGCCATAACAATTGAAACAACATCGCCGTCACGCGAGATTTTTTGCGCCGCCGCCGGCTCAATCAGTCCCTCCTGATCCGGAAAGAAAAATACATCATCGCCAAATGCCGCCGGCGATTCCAGCCGAACGGTCAGCGCGTTGTCCGCCGCCTCAAATGTTCCGCGCCCGTCAAACGCGACAGGCGCCGCTTCAAGCGCATTGCGCACAAGACGCGCGCCATCCGGATGTTCACTTGGGTTCGGCTCAACCAGCATCAACAGGGAAAAAGCACCCTCTTCCGGCACGCAGATTTCCTCACAGATCAGCCACGTGGCGTCCACGGAAAGTGAAAGAGACTGGCCAGGCTTCACCGAGGCGTCGACCGTGATCGGAATAAGAAATACAGGCTCGCCATGGTGGCCGAAATTCGCCAACGGCCCAACCGGAATGCGCTCAGGCGTCGGATAGAGGATCTCGCCAGCGGTGACGCCATCCGGCAAGGTCCAGCGCAGATCAAGCGGAAGACCGGAGTCGCCTGGGTTTTTCCAGTAAACGTGCCAGTTCGGGGCGAGTTGTTGAGAAAACGCAAACCATTGGGTTTCGCCGGGGGACAGGGCTGTCCTTTCCGGCACGATGATACTGGACGCATATTCCGTATCGACGCGATTACTCTGGGCGGCGGCCGCGCCGCACCATAAAGCCAATATCGTGAATAGTATCAGGCGGAGCGATCTCATAGGGCGCCTTGTAGCCTAGCTTACTTAAAGACGAAACAACGCCCGGCGCTATTCGCCAATGCTCTCATATATGTGACCGAAAAAGCCGCGCCCTATAAAGGGCGCGGCCTGTTTCTCGTGAATCCGAAGGCGGGATTGGGTTAGCTTAACGTAACCGGCTCCAGGACACTTTCTTCGCTCAGATTGTAACGCACCAGCCGGCGTTGCATCAGAAGGCGCCAATTGCTCAGGGACATGAGCTGCGCATAAATGACGGCCAGCAAGCCCGATTTGCGCAGTTCCAGGAATTTCTCGTCGCTCATGTCTTGCAGCGCTTTTTCGTCGACGCCGAAATATTGGGCGAACACTTTCTGTTCGGTCGAGCCTTGAGGCGTGTACTGAGCGGTTTGCCCCTTGATCAGGTCGAGCGGCTTTAACTGTTCCATGAACTGAACGGTCATCTGCCGGTCTTGCTCATATTGCTTGCAGAATTCGATCGCCTGCTTTGTCGCTTCGCTCGACTCACCGTTCGCGTCGAAGAACGGAATTTCGCCGCCTTCTTTGACGCCTTCGTGCGCACCGTCGATGACGATCGCCATCCGGTCGCCGCCCGTTTCGCTGGCGAGCGCAAACGGATAACGTCGAATATATCCCGGAATGTAACGGTTTTGTTCCCAGTCGCCCTTTTCATCGACGAAAAGATTTACGTCGTCCACCAGGCCCAAAACCGCCAACGGAATTGGGTCTTCTTGCGACATGAAGACAACAGGATAGTCTTTCATCGCCGAAGGAATTTCACTGATCGTCAACGGAACCGCGCGGATCTTAGAGCAAAATCCGAAGGGAGTCGCCGGACGCGTAACGCCTTTACCGCCGTGGGTTTCTTTTGTGAGGAGTTCAGGACGTTCAAATAAGAACATATTGCCGCTCAGCTGCGGCTCCATTGGTTGCGACTGGCTCATCGTCGACCTTTCTATCGTCTTCTTTGGGGGCCAGACCGTTCATCTGGCGTTCGTTTTCAAGAAATTCGCCGTGGCTTAGCAAAAAGGGCGCGCGCCTCCAAGTGGCTGGCAAGACTTAAATTATGCGACGGCCGAACGGCGCCCGGCAGCCTCCATATCACGACATGGTCCGCGCCTGCGCCGGCGAATGCGGCTTGAGCCCTCGCTCGCGGCGACCTAACTCGCGGCGCTTCAGCCGTATCGGCGCAACCCCGGATGCGGTCAAAGAGCGCATGGGCGCATCTTGTGGAAAATACTATAGGTGGTCTGGTTGCACGCTCCAAACGCAACATGTAGTATGCTAGCGACTGCTCCGATGAGCGGTTGCTCTTCAGAACAACAGGAATTGCACATGCTTGATACGCTGGAAAACGCTGCGCTGCCGGGATTGATGACGCCATCTCACTCCTACAAGCCCTTTCGCTATCCCTGGGCCTACGATTTCTGGAAGCGACAACAGCAAGTGCATTGGATGCCGGAGGAAGTCCCCCTCGGCGAGGACTGCAAGGACTGGGCGAACAAGCTCACTGATGCGGAACGCAATCTTCTGACGCAGATTTTCCGTTTCTTCACGCAGTCCGATGTGGAAGTGAACGACAATTACATGGAGCGCTACGCGCGCGTGTTCAAACCCACCGAAATCAAGATGATGCTGTCGGCGTTCTCCAATATGGAAACGATCCACATCGCCGCGTACGCGCTGTTGCTTGAAACAATCGGCATGCCGGAGAGCGAGTTCTCCGCCTTCCTCGAATATAAGGAAATGGCCGACAAGCACGATTTCATGCAGCAGTTCGGTGTCGAAACCGAAGCGGACATTGCACGCACCGTGGCCATGTTCGGCGGCTTCACCGAAGGTCTTCAGCTTTTCGCCTCGTTCGCGATGCTGATGAATTTTCCGCGGCTCAACAAAATGAAAGGCATGGGCCAGATCGTCACCTGGTCAATCCGCGACGAGTCCCTTCATTGCGAAGGCATGATCCAACTCTACCACGCGTTTGCAAAAGAAACGGGATGCGTCACGCAAAGCGTCGCCGACGACATCGTTGATTGCTGCAAGACCGTTGTCAGTCTCGAAGATAAGTTCATTGATCTTGCCTTCGAAATGGGGCCGGTTGAAGGAATGACCTCGGACGATATCAAAGCCTACATTCGATACATCGCCGACTGGCGCCTTGGACAGCTTGACCTGCCGAAAGTCTATGGCGTTGAAAAACATCCATTGCCATGGCTCACAGAGATTCTAAACGGCGTTGAGCATGCGAACTTTTTCGAAGCGCGCGCAACAGAATATTCAAAGGCGGCGACGAAGGGCGAATGGCACGGCAGTGAAGGCGTGTGGGCGAACTTCGATCAGATGATGGACAAGCGAAAGACCGCCGTTTGAGCTTAACGACCGAGTAACCGCAAAATTGCAGTAACAACTAAGCTCACCAAGATCATTGTCGTCAGCGGGAAGTAAAACGAAAACCCTTCCCGCTGAATCCGAATGTCGCCAGGCAACCGGCCAAGACCCAATTTTGTAATCAAGGGCCACAAGACGCCGACAAGCGCGATCGTAAGGCCGATGATAATCAGCGTTTTTCCCATTGCGCTATCATAGACCAAGAACAGACGACGCGTTAAGCGGCCCACGTTTAGCGATCTTTCGCAACGGAGGCCTCCACGAAGAGCGCAGCCAGCGCTTGCCTGTTCTTCAGACCAAGTTTTTTATAAGACCGCTTTAGGTGCGTCTGCACGGTCGATTGCGCCACGCCCATACGCCCCGCGATCTCGGGCGTTGTCAGCCCCTCGGCCACCTGCGCGGCGACCCTGAGTTCCATTGGACTTAAGGCCGAAATGTCGCCCGGCGACGGCGCGCCGGCGTCAGCGGCGACGATGCGCCGTTCGCCAAGAATTAAGGCGCCGGAAAACCCCTTCGCTTCCATTTCATCATCCTCTGCGAAAATCGTTTGCATACGCACGTTCATGCGCTGCCCGCTCTCAATCGCAACGCTCATGGCGTCCTTCTTGATCACACCCGAACGAGCGCCTTCGGCGGCGACCCGTTTCACACGATCTATGAACCCTTCTGCATAGCGCCCGCCAAAAGCGGTGAGAACGCCATTTTGTATCCTAAGGCGCTTCAGGCTGTTAAGAATCTTCTCACCAGGGTCATCGGTCCACAACACATGCGCCTGACCGTCGATACATGCGGCAAAATCGGGACGCGCGCGCAACGCCTCATCCATCGCCGCATTGACCAATTTCAATTGCTGATGCCGGATCATGCTCTCTCCGCATCCTTCCAGAACGCGCGCGAGCGGCGCCATCAGCATTTTCTCAGCATCGCCGAACGGCGACCGGTTTGAAGACCGCCCAACCCCGAAGCCCACGCCATATTCGCCGCCAATTTGCGCCAGGTATCCGCCAAACCACCGAATATCATAGCGGGGCAAGAATTCATTGAAATACGGATCAGCCGCGCGCGCTGCATCATCATAATGGTCCGAACAAAGATAAACCTCGCCGGGTCCCAGCCTGTGGTCAAAAGCGACGCGCAATTGTGGGTCCATGGTCACCATCCCGGCGTCATACGCCCGGAAGAAAGCCTGTGAAAAAAGAGCGCCGGACGTAAGCGTGAGCGGATAGGTGAAATCCCGCAGGCTGACGACGCGAAACAAAGCGCCCTCAGAATCCGTTTCAATACGCAAAGCATCAAGGAAGCTCTGAAGGCGTCGAAGGTCGCCCAGCGACCGGATGAGTTTTGATTGGAGCAACGTCACAAGCCCCTCTTTCACGAAAACAAGCGCAATTTGTCCCTCAAACAGGGGATATCATACTTCTGTCCAGCGAGGGACACTACGTTCGACCGAGCGGGGGACCTAAGATTTCCTTGGGTGGAGAAAAATTCAATCCGGCGGCCGGGTGCGCCCGGTCGTCCGGATTGAGTTCATTTTTACCGATTGGCTGGCCGCAGAGCGAAGAAATTATCCAATAATCTCTGCGAGTTTTTTCAATTCGGGCCGCATCATATCCGCCATTTTTAGGGCGCCGTCCTCAAGCCGCGCAATATTGCGCCGGGACGCGTCGTCCAGATTCGCGGAACCGTAACCGCGCTCCAGGTCGTAGTCGAAACGAAAATACCGATCAGCAAGCAGCTTTTTCATCTGAGCGTTGACCGCCCGCGCCTGCCCATCGGAAATCGCCGAGATCAGCGGCGTCCGGAAACGCCCCAATGGCGACAACCATTCGAAAAACCCCCAGCTGCGGGCCCGCTCAAAGGGATAGGGGTCGACAATGCGCCCTGTGCCGACGGAGACGACGTAGATATCATCGTCCGGCCACAGCATAACTGCGTCCGCCAGCGCCAGGAGCGCGGGATCATTGAGGAAGACACCGCCATCGATAACGGTTTTGGTTTCGTCCGTTCTGTTGTCAGTGATTTGATGCGGCGGGAAGAATGTCGGCGCTGCGGTCGATCCGACAACAGCATCGGCGACGCGAACGCCGTCCGCAGGCGAGGTAACGCCTTCTGGCAGCGTCGCCGAATGATAGTCAGGACCGCCCCTGTAGAATGCCGCGCCGCGCGGATCGATTGAGTAGCTGGAAATCAGAAGATTGCGGCGGACATCGCAGAAATTAGCGTCGCCCAACGCCTCGTCAACGATGCCCTGCAACGGATCGGGTCGATAAAGCGGCCCAAAAAATTGGCGAAGCCGTCCGAGTACGGGCAACCGGCACCAGAAACGCATCGGAAAAATGCGCCGCGAATTGTTGCGGTAGAGGTCGCGCAATTGCGACGGCGTTAACCGGGGGCCGTCCTTACTGTCATGGGCGGCGCTAAGACCCGCCGCGATAATCGCACCGGTCGACGTGCCGGCGATCAGGTCGAAGCGGTCCGCGAGGGGCCCGGTGGCGCCCAGCGCGCGGCGCTCGCCATCAAGGGCGTCGAGGAGAACCGCAGCGACCATTCCCCGCACGCCGCCGCCGTCGATCGCCAATACAAACCGTTTCGCCATGATCCGTTCCGCTTCCCTGTTGGACCGCGTTCACCGTAGACAAGTGCTGCGCGCCCGGCCATATTGCGCCGCAAAGGCAGCAAAAAATCAAATCACGCTTTAAAGAAGGCCGAAATGTCACAAGACCCGGAAAGAATAACGATCCTCGCCCATGAATTCACAGCCGCTGCGCTGGAATTCCATCGCGGAAAAATGGCTGAAAAAGGCTATCGTATGGAGGGGTCGATTACGCCGCGCTCTTTCAAGATGATCGAGGGCGCCGAACAGCCGAAGGACCTGTTCGAGGGCAAACCTCTTTTTGCGGTCACCTTCATAAAGCGCGACGCCGCAGAGTAACGCGCCAAGAATTTTAAGTTCCACTGGCGAGCTGGTGAAGCGTGCGCAAGTGCAATGCGTCCTGAGCCGCACGATGCGTTCTCGGGGCCGCATCATTGGCCGCCTCAATAACATCGTCTTCCCGTCCTGCAATTAAGGGCCTGACCACGTCTGCAAAATCAAGGACGTCGAACTCGGGTCGTTTTCCGGCGGCGTTGAAAAGCCGGTAGAGCCAGAACGAATCCCAGTCAGGCGCATCAGAATAAACGAGACAGTCGGCTAACGCCGAATTTAACGCCGCGCAAACATCCGCCGCCGGCTCTCCCTCTTTACGCAGGCGGTCGCGGCTGATCCCATGCAGCCCTTCTGCACGCGGGTCCCACGCGTCGTCAGACCATTGAACCTCCGGCGCCACGAGCAAAGACCGCGGAGGACCTTCGAGAAAAACCCACCCGACCTCAACCGGCCATGACCGGATACTGAGACCGGACGCTTCAATATCGATGAAGGCGGTCTTCTTCGCTGTCTGCTTTGAATGTTCTTGAAAATTCGTCATCGCCATTCATGCTGGATATCGCAATAATACGACAATCGTTTACGGCGATTTCACCCGGGCGGCGATCATAGAAGTAGAAGGTTAATAAAACAAAGGCTTCATATTGCGACGCAACAATGGAATGCGATGATCATTATCGAAACCTCCGGACAGGGATTATATGAATTCACGGATGAGGCGCAGCGGTTTGTCGCCAAAAGAACGGCTGGCGACGCCGTGCTCACTATTTTTATTCAGCATACGTCAGCGTCACTCCTCATTCAGGAGAACGCGGACCCAACCGTGATGACGGATCTCAATGACTTCTTTAGTCAAATTGCACCGGAGGGGAACGCCTATCATCACAACACGGAAGGCCCGGATGATATGCCCGCCCACATAAAGGCGGCGTTGACAGCGGCCAGCTTGACCATTCCCGTGCAAAAGGGACGGCCGGCGCTTGGGACATGGCAGGGATTGTTTTTGTTCGAACACCGCCGGGCGGCGCACACGAGGCGCGTTCTTTGCGCCCTGTCGCCTTGTTTGTGACCTAGCGTTCTTCCTTCTGGCGGTATGCGCCGGAAACAGGGTCTTTTTCGAATTCGATGACCGGGTCAGGCGCGTCGCCGCCGGACTGACCCGCAGCCTGTTTGAGCGTATCGCGCAACTCTTTCGTTTTTCGCTCTGCAAAGCGCGCGAGCGTCACAACGCCAACCACGGCGGCGACGCCGGCGACTATCCCTGTCAACGCTCCCATAACGCCCTCCTTCCTGTTCGATCGAGCCTAAAGCCCGTACCGCGCCCAGTATGATCGCGTCCGCATGACGTCCAACACGTCATCTGCCTCAACCAGCGAACGGCGCCCATGCGCTTCACCGCCGAGTAACCGCTTCAGTAGCGATCCCTTATCCGGCGATATGCGTTTCACCTTAACATTTTCGCCGAAGCGAGTGGGTAAAAAATCGCCCAAGTGAGCGATTCCGTCGATCAAGCCCAATTCCATAGCCGGTTCTGCAGTCCAGAATTCGCCTGAAAAGGTGTTGTCGTCACCCTTAACCTTTTCTCCGCGCCGCTCCTTAACAAGGGCGATAAATTGCTGGTGGATATCGGTAAGGATCGTCTCCAGACGATCCACATCCGCTTGATTTTCGGGTTTAAAAGGATCGAGTTGGCTCTTGCTTTCCCCGGCCGTATGGACGCGGCGCTCAACGCCCAATTTGGCGATCGCGTCCTGGAAGCCGAAACTGGCGGCGATAACGCCGATCGATCCGATGATCGAGCTTTCGTCCGCGTAGATTTCGTCCGCAGCGATCGAAAGAATGTAGCCGCCGGATGCGCCCACATCTTCAACAAAGGCGAGAACCGGCACGTCCTTCTTTTTCGCCGCTTGGCGCCGGATCGCGTTGTGAATTAGCCGCGATTGCACAGGCGAGCCGCCTGGCGAATTAATGGCGAGGGCGACCGCCGTTAGACCGTCCGGTTTGAACGCCGCTTCAATCGCGCTCTCCACCCGAGCGAGCGATAACCCTTTACGCCCCGGACCGCCAACGTCGCCGATCACCCCGTTTAACTCGATCACGGTCACGAGAGGTTTTTCATCGCCGCTGAAAGGCAGCTTGCGCCAAAACGTCTTTACGGGTTTCAGGAAATTTGTCATCGCCTCTAAATAGGCGGGTTTATCAGCGTCTTCAATCGATCTGGGATCGCCGGCGATGGCGCGATCGGTCGCAAGATGCTTGCTTGACCCACCCCTGATGAACGCCCACATTATTGCCGTAATTTCGGCGAAAGGCGGCTTTTCCGTGCAACTGGCGACCGCGACAAATCCAGACCGTAAAAGAGTGTCGCAAGACGATGGTTTTAGCGCCTCCGTCCGGTCGCTGCGCGAATTAACCAAGACCGATCTGGAACGGGTCAGCGACACAATCCTCGCGCAGCTCAATAGCTCTGTTTCGATTATTCCCGATCTCGCCCGTCATCTCCTGGAAGCTGGCGGCAAGCGCCTGCGGCCAATCCTGACACTCTCAACCGCAAGATTGCTTGGATATGAGGGCGATCATCACATTCAGCTGGCCGCCGCCGTCGAACTCATTCACGGCGCGACGTTACTCCACGACGACGTGGTCGACTCCTCGGATATGCGCCGCGGCCTGCGCACAGCGAATGTCGTTTGGGGCAACAAGGAAAGCGTTCTCGTCGGCGACTTTTTGTTTTCGCGGGCCTTCGAATTGATGGTCAAAGCGGAAGATTTGCGCGTCCTTCAGATCCTGTCCCACGCGTCCGGCGTTATCGCCGAGGGCGAGGTGCTGCAACTCGCGACCCAAAAAAACCTGGATGCGACGTTCGATATGTATCTGGCTGTCGTTGAGTCAAAAACTGCCGCGCTCTTCGCCGCCGCGGCGCAAGCGGGCGCGGTGATCGCCGGCGCAGACGCCAAAACCGAAGACGCCCTGCGCCGTTATGGCCGCGATCTTGGCGTCGCCTTCCAATTGATCGACGACGCCCTTGATTATACCGGCGCGGAGGCCGCCCTCGGCAAGAGCGTCGGCGATGATTTCCGCGAAGGAAAAATGACGTTGCCGATTGTCTATTCAATCGATCGCGCAACGCCGGAAGAAAAATCCTTCTGGAAGCGGGTCATCACCGACGGCGTCCAAGAAGACGGCGATCTTGAAAAAGCGCGTGATATTATGGCGCGGAATAATGCACTCGAAGATACGAAATCCTGCGCGCGGCGTTATGCGGCTCGCGCGCTTGAGGATCTATCGGAAGCGCCCCAAAATGAATATACGGACGCACTCTCGATGCTGGCTGAGCAATCCGTCGCCCGCGCTTATTAGGGTCTACTCCGCCGCCTGATGAAGCGGCCGAACATTTTGGTTCGCATACGCCGCTTCGCCATCCTCCACGACAGTTTTTGTAAAGTACCCTTCGCGTCGGCATTTCAAGAAGAGTGCCAACGAGGCCGGAACGAACAAAACCGCCAATAATGTTGGAAACATCCATTGTGATGACGCGGGCGCCCTGAGCATCATTATCGCCGCGGCTGTGCTCAACGCCGTCAATGATGCATAAAACGCTGTTACGCGCACATGCGAGACGCCTTGCCGGATCAATAGCTGATAAAGATGTTCATTGTGCGCGGACAAAACGTTTTGGCGGCGGCCGGCGCGATGCCCCAAGGTAAAAGCTACATCATACAAAAACGGCATCATGGCGGTCGGCACAAAAAGGGGGCTCACGGCCCCATCACTCTTATTCGCCGCGATCAGCGCAAACCCTGCGATCAAAAGACTTACGCTCTGACTACCATTGTCACCCATGAATAAGCGACCTTGTGGAAAGTTCACGCGAAGAAAGCCGATCAAGCTGACCGCCAAGAGGACGCCTGCAACGCCGACAAGTCCGCCACCCGCCTTCATCGTCGCAATCGCAAGCGCCGCTAAAACGATGATCGCCGCCGTGGCCGCAATGCCGTGCGCGCCGTCCATGAAATTGTATGCGTTCATAAAAGCGACGATCCAGAAAATCGATACGAAGACAGACGCAGGGCCTAATCCAAAATCACCGACAATCGGGAGCGGCGCAGTCGTCACGCCGCCGAACGCCCAGACAAAAAGCGCCGCGACCGCAAATTGGCCAGCCAGTTTATAGAGCGGCGATAGTGAGTAACGATCGTCAATAAAGCCGATCAACAAAACAAAAATACCGAGCGCCGACAACTTTAACAAATCGGCGGTCATAGAAATATCATCGATGAAACAGGCGACGATGACGGCGCCGCAAACCCATCCCGCCATGATCGCGATGCCGCCAGAACGCGGCGTCACTTCACCATGACTGGAGCGTCCATTGGGGTGATCGGGCAAATAATCTTGACGCGAACAAGCGCGGGACAGAAGGTGCGAGACAGCAAACGCGAGGAGCGCCGCCGCACAGACTGTCAAAATGCTCGCCATTAAGACCCTCTCAAGTGCGCTCGCGCGCCCCGCTGCTATGGCAAATGGCGCTCGCCATCGACCACCATCCTTTAGCCCGGCCCTTCTCCGCGCAAGCCGCCGCCGCGTCTATCGAAGCGAAAAGCCCAAAACAAGTGGCGCCGCTTCCCGACATTCGAGACATCAATATATCGGGTGAGTGTGCCAGAAACTGCAACACGTCCGCAATCTCAGGCTGAAGATCAACAGCAAAGGGCTGCAAATCGTTTCGTGTCTGCGACGCCATTATTTCAAGATCGCTAACATCGGCAATAACAGCCGACGGATAAAGCGCTGGCCCATGCGGCGCCGTATGAACGGCGTCAAAGGCCCGAAAAATAGCCCCGGTGGAGACCGCAACACGAGGATTGATCAGGCATATCCAAAGCGGCGGCAGCGCCGGCCCATCTGCAAGACATTCCCCGGCGCCGGTCACATTAAGCGGCGCCCGGGTCAGGCACGCCGGCACGTCGGCGCCGAGCGCAAACGCCAGCCGCAGCAACGCTTCTTCCGCGACCTCAAGACGCCAGAGCCTCACAAGCGCCCGCAACGCCGCCGCCGCATCGGCTGATCCGCCGCCTATCCCGGCAGCGACCGGCAATCTTTTATCGAGCGTTATGGCGGCGCCGGCAGCCACGCCAAATTCCGCCCGCAACAAGGCCGCTGCTTTGAATACGAGATTGTCCTCGGGCGGAAATTCCTTGAGCGCCGCGGCGAAGGGACCGGTGATCGCAAGCGTCACGTCATCGGATGGCGCAACCGTTACGAGGTCCCCGTCCTCCGCAAAGACAAACAGGCTCGCCAATTCGTGGAATCCGTCCTCCCGGACCGGTCCCACGTGAAGATAGAGATTTATTTTCGCAGGCGCGGCTTCCTGGATCATTTTTCCGGAGCGGCGTCGCTTAAGGGTTCAAGACCTTTTTCAAGCTTGCGTTGCACTTCGGTGCGCAGCTTTTCAGGCGCATCAAGTTCAAGAACACGCCGCCACTCATACTTGGCTTCAATCGGACGCCCAAGCCGCCAATAGACATCACCGAGATGATCCGTGATTGTGGGATCGGAGGGCTCAAGCGAAGCGGCCGTTTCCAAATGGCCCACCGCAATCTCGTAGTCGCCGCGTTGATAGTGCGCCCACCCCAAGCTGTCGGTGATCGCTCCTGACCCCGGCTCCAATTCCACCGCCTTTTCGATCAGACGGAAAGCCTCTTCAAGATTTTCGCCGCGCTCAGCCCAGCTATAGCCGAGATAATTGAGGGTGGTCGCCTCTTCCGGCGCTAGCTCGACGGCTTTCTTCAAATCGGCTTCGCCGTCTTCCCAACGGTCAAGTTCCAGGAACGATGCGCCGCGCGCGATGAAATAGCGCCACGCATCTTCTTCCGGGTCCTCGCCAAGGTCATCGATAATCTCGCTGACCGTTGACACGGCGTCTTTATGGCGGTCTTCGGATGCATAAAGATTAGCGAGTGAAAATTTCGCCTCCACCGCATTCTTATCTCTGCTGACGGTGTCCTTCAGCATTGCGATCGCTTTGTCAGGCTCGCCGCGCGCCGACACGCCGCCGGCAATGAAAATTCTCGATTGCTCAAAGAGCGGCGATGATGGAGGAATCGCGCTCAAGGTTTCTGCGGCCGCGTCAAAATCTCCGTAAACGTTGAAGATTTGGCCGACAAGATTGCGCGCATCATGAAGCTCAGGGTCAAGATAAATGGCGATCTGACTGAGACTGAGCGGCAGATTATAACGCGGCTCTCCCACGTTGAAGCCTGCCTCTTCCGCCCGTGTTCGCTCGCCCACGGTTTGTTCCAAAATGGCGGCGCTAAAGGCGTTGAACGCAATCGCCGCTCCTTGCTGCGCAGTCGTGCGAGCGTAAAGGTTTGATGCGTTTCCGTCATCGAGACGGGCAAGCCCCGCCTGCGCCGTGCGCCGTGCTGCGCCCGTCTCGCGGTTCAGAAGTTTGTAATATTCGCGCGCGGACGCCTCGTCGCCGATGCGCTCCAGAAACGCGCCGTATGCGATACGACCGACTGATCCGCCCACTCCAAATACGGACACTTGATGGGCCGTGCGCGCTTCTTCGATTTCGTCTGCTTTCTCTAAAAGCAACGCCCTGTGAAGCGGATTGAAGCCGTTGAAAACGTCTTTCGGCGCGATCTCCAACTTCGCGATCGCCGCCTTTGGCCCGTGCAAGGCGTCTTCGATCCAGACGTCAGTGAGATAACCCGCCGACTTTAGGAAGGGCGCATCGTAACCGCCCTGAAGAATTGTGCGCGCTTGCGCGTACTCTTTCTGTTTCAACGAAATTGCGGCCAGCGCGACCCGCGCGAGTCCGTCATTCTCCGTATCATCATCGGCCAGTATCTTTTTTGCGAGCGGTCCGACAGCATCGATTTCGCCTGCGGCCAATTGATAGAAAAATGCGCTGCGCAAAATGTCTTTTTGTTCGGGCGCGTCGCGATGGGCCGCCAGAAAAGCGGCCGCCGCCTCATCAATTGAGTTCTTTTTGACGGCGAGCCTGCCGGACAGATAATCGCCTGTCAGCGAAGGGCCGTCTTGCGCCGTCGCGCAAGCGCCGAGCGCCAGCGCTGCAAGAAGAATTCCGCGAAGCGGGCGTTCTCGCCGCAAACGCCGCCGCAAACGCCTAAGGGTCAAACGCACTGTCCTGTCCTCTCCAGATCCCGTCGCCAGGACCTACATATTCGGATAGTTGGGACCGCCGCCGCCCTCGGGCGTTTCCCATACGATATTCTGTGACGGATCTTTGATATCGCATGTTTTGCAGTGGACGCAATTCTGCGCGTTGATCTGAAAAACCGGATTAGCGCCATTATCATCCGTCAGGACCTCGTAGACGCCCGCCGGGCAGTAGCGCTGGGCGGGCTCATCATAGCGCGGGAGATTAACGCCGATCGGGATTGACGCATCTTTAAGTTTCAAATGTGACGGCTGATCTTCTTCGTGATTGGTGGCGGAAAACGAAACATTCGTCAGGCGATCAAACATGATGACGCCGTCCGGCTTCGGATAGACTGGCTTTTTGTGTTGCGCCGCAGGTTCTGTGGAAGCAGCGTCGGTTTTGTCATGGCGCTGGGTGCCAAATAACGAAAATCCGCGAGCGATCGTGTTTGTCCACAAATCGAGGCCCGCAAACGAGATGCCGCCGAGCAACGTGCCAAAGCGCGTCCACAAAGGCTTCGCATTCCGTGCTCTGTACAATTCATCGCGCACGGGCGAGCCCTTATAGGCGTCCTCATAGGCGGTCAGTTCGTCGCCCTCACGGCCGTCGGCGATCGCCTCAAAGGCCGCGTCAGCCGCCATAATGCCGGTCAGCATCGCGTTGTGATTTCCCTTGATCCTGGGCACGTTCACAAATCCGGCGGAACAACCGATCAAAGCGCCGCCTGGAAATGTCAGTTTTGGCACGGATTGATATCCACCCTCCGTAATCGCACGCGCGCCGTAGGCAATCCTCTTGCCGCCTTCCAGCAATTCGGCGATCTCAGGATGCTCCTTGAATTTCTGGAACTCCCCATAAGGATAAATGTGGGGATTTTTGTAATTCAGGTGCAGAACGAAACCGAGCGCTACCGTATTATCACTGAAATGATAAAGAAATGAGCCGCCGCCGGTTTGGTTATCAAGCGGCCACCCGAAGGAATGCTGCACATGCCCCGGCCGACTTCTCGCAGGATCGATTTCCCACAGTTCCTTAAGCCCAATTCCGTATTTTTGCGGATCGCAATTGGCGTCGAGGCTAAACTTTTCGATAATCTTTTTACTGAGCGACCCGCGAACGCCTTCTGCCAGAAATACATACTTACCGACCAACTCCATGCCCGGCTCGTAGCTATCTTTCCGGTCGCCATTTTGCCCGATACCCATTTCGCCGACCACGACGCCGCGAATAGACCCGTCCGGGCGCGTCAGATATTTCGACGCCGCCATGCCGGGATAGACTTCGACGCCCATAGCTTCGGCCTGCTCGGCGAGCCACCGGCAGACATTGCCCATGGAAACGATGTAGTTGCCATGGTTTTTTACCATTGGCGGCATGGCGAAGACGGGCAGCGGTAGAGCGCCCGCCGGCCCCATCAGCACAAAACTCTCTGATGTCACGGGCGTGTCGAGCGGCGCGCCGCGTTCTTCCCAGTCCGGAAAAAGTTCATTCATGCCGGACGGGTCGAGAACGGCGCCGGAGAGAATGTGCGCGCCCACTTCTGAGCCCTTTTCAACCACAACCACATTGACGTCAGAGCCGGCTTTTTCGGCGCGTTGCTTCAGCCGGATCGCGGCAGACAAGCCTGCGGGGCCCGCGCCGACAATCACCACGTCAAATTCCATCGCCTCGCGGGCCGCCATCTCATCCGTCATCTGTGTCTCTTTCCTCGGAAGGCTCATTATTTCGCTTGTTCTGGCAAAATTCTCAGGCGATGACCATGAGCTTTGGCGCCGCGGCGTTTCGCGGGCTTCGACGGGAAAAAGAATGATCGAGTTAGGGGCCGTCGCCGCTTGTGTTCTCGGTGTCCTGATCCTGCTGATCGCAGAAAGACGGGGCCATGAATATCTGCGCTGGATCGCAAAAACGGCGGCGTCCGCTGCGTTCGTCGCGTTCGCCTATGCGGGCGTAGGACTAGGGGGCTCGCTGGATCTCACCGCGATGTCGCCAAAAAAATATCTCTTCTTTGGCTTAGTCGCGTGCATGGCGGGCGATATTTTTCTGCTGCCGAAGGCCCGCCTGTCCTTTTTGGTGGGCATGGCGGCGTTCGCTGTTGGCCATATTCTCTATATTTTCGCTTTTAGTCATTTGGGGGCGAGCCTGCCCCTCGCGGCGCTCCTGTCGATCTTGATCATCATATTTGTCGAGCGTGTCGTCCTGCGAGAAATCAGTCCGAATTTGGGCGCGATGGCGGCGCCCGTCCGCGCTTATGCGCTTGTGATATCGATTATGGTCGCGACAATCCTGTCCGCCATCGCGTCCGGCGACGTTCGCTGGGGCCTTGTTTTCGGCGCGGTTTGCTTCGCTATATCCGACGTCGCCGTGGCGCGCGATCAATTCGTCAAAGACCAATTCGCAAACAAACTTTGGGGCCTGCCCTTATATTATGGCGCGCAATTGCTGATCGCCGGGTCGGTTTCGGGGCTTTGATCTGATAGTGTCCATCGCATGACCACGGAAGAGGCCAAACAAGCCGCGATCGCTGTCCTCAGATGGCACGCCGAAATGGGTGTGGACGAGACGGTCGCAACCGAACCAGCCGATTTCTTCTCATGGCGCGGTCCCGTTCCCAATCCGGAAAAACCACCGGCGGCTAAACGCGCCGCGCAACAGACCGCGACGCCTGCAAGCGTGATTTCCGCCGATGATGCGCCCATGCCCGCAGACGAAGCTGTGGCGGCGGCGAAAAGCGCCGCAGCGGCCTGCGCGACGCCCGAGGCGCTCGCCGAGGCCGTCGCCGGATTTGACGGCTGCCCGCTGAAGGCTGGCGCGCGAAACACGGTTTTTGCGGACGGTGTTTATGGGGCGAATCTGCTCATCCTTGGCGAAGCGCCCGGGCGCGATGAAGACCGTCTCGGCAAGCCTTTCGTCGGGCGCGCCGGGCAATTGCTGGACAAGATGCTCGCCGCGATCGACCGATCGCGGGAAACAAACGCATTGATTTCCAATGTGATTTTCTGGCGGCCGCCCGGCAATCGCACGCCGACGGCGGTTGAAACCGCCATCTGCCGGCCGTTTGTGGACAGGCTCATCGAACTGACCGCCCCGAAAGTCATCATGCTTGCGGGCGGCGCCCCGTTGCAGGCCATGCTTGGCGTTTCCGGCATTATGCGCTCGCGCGGCGTCTGGAAGGAGATCAGAGTCGGCGATCTTGAGCCGATTGCGACAATGCCGCTTTTCCATCCGGCCTTTTTATTGCGTCAGCCTGAACAAAAGCGGCTCGCCTGGGACGACTTGTTGGCCGTTGAAGCAAGGTTAACAGACGATTAACAATGGTTTGCGTAAAGTTATGCTTAGATCGCCGCAAGGGGCGCGGCGTTACATTCCAAAGGTCACAAAATATGCAGTCTGTGTTTTTGCGCCTACTCCTGGTCGTTTTCCTGCTGAGCGGAGCGTCAACAGCAAGCGCCGCGGCGGCGACGCCAGAGCGTGCTGCGGGCGATAAGGTCTCGATTGAAGTCCTGAGCGAAGACGACGCTGCGCTCTATCAGGAGATCTTCCGGCTGCAGGCGCAGGGAAATTGGAGCGCTGCAGACCGCTCAATCAAAAAACTGAACGACGATATCTTAATGGGATACGTTCTGCATCAACGCTATCTCCACCCGACCGCTTATCGCTCAAAATTCAGTGAGCTGAAAAAATGGATGTCGTTTTATGCTGACCATCCGGGCGCATCGAAGATCTATCGTCTGGCGCTGAAACGCCGCCCCAAACGCGCGACCAACCCGGTGCGGCCGGTTCCGCGCAAGTGGCGCAATCCGGAAGGTTACGAGATGCATCCGGATCTCAAGGCGGATTATGCGGCGAAAAGCAAACCACGCCTGCGCCAAATCGAAGGCCGCGTTCGGTATCTGACGCGTAAGGAGCAAGCGGCGACCGCGTTGAAGGAGATTAAGCGGCATCTTAGAAATCGTACTATCACTGAACGCCAATTCGACCGCATGCGTTCGTGGATTGCAGCCAGCTATTACTATCAGGGATATGTGGACGCCGCCGACCGCATTGCGAGCGACGTCGCCGAGAAAAACGGCGACACCGCCTTGTTAGCGCACTGGATCAGCGGTCTCATTGCGTTTCGCAATGACGATCTGAGTAAAAGCCACGATCACTTCAACAAAATGGCGGCGAGCCCTTATCAGGATGACGCTTTGCGCGCCGGCGCCGGCTTCTGGGCGGCCCGTACAGCGCTTGCAGCCGGCGAGCCGCAATCCGTGACGGCAAATCTTGAGATCGCCGCACAGTTGCCTTTCACCTTTTACGGACAGCTCGCCCTCGCTCAACTGGGCCGTCAGCATGCGTATAATTGGGCGGCGCCGGAAATATCGACGCAGGCGTTTGAAACGCTTGCAGAAGAATTCCCCGGCGTCAAACGCGCCGCGGCGCTCGTCCAGGCTGGCAAGGTAACAGAAGCGGAACTCGAATTGCGTTGGATCAACGGCGCAATTGAAGACCATCAGGACAAGGACCTGATAGCCGTCGCGGCCGCGCTCGACCTTCCCGCCGCCCAGATTGAAATCGCGCTTGCGGGCGACGCAGACTATTTGGAGGCGGGATTATTCCCCGTGCCGCGATACACGCCGCGCAACGGCTTTGAGACTGACCGTGCGCTTCTCTACGCGCTGATGCGACAGGAATCGAAGTTCAAAACGGACGCCACCAGCCGCGTCGGCGCCCGCGGCCTGATGCAGCTCATGCCGCGAACCGCAAGCTTCGTGGCGAAAGACCGCTCGCTCCGCCAACGCAAAGGGCGAAACAAGCTCTACGATCCCGGGCTCAACCTCCAGCTTGGTCAGACCTATGTGAACGAATTGATCACGCGACATACGGACGGCGATCTCTTCAAAATGGCGGTCGCTTATAATGGCGGCCCTGGGAATCTCAGACGCTGGGACCGGAAAATGGAAATCGACGATCCGCTTCTCTTTATTGAGAGCATTCCCAATCCGGAAAGCCGTGACTTTGTAGAGAAGGTCTTGACGAATGTCTGGGTGTATCGCGATCGGCTCGGCCAATCGGCGCCGACCCGCGACAAAGTCGCCGCCGGACAGTTGCCGCTCTACGAAGCGATTGATCAGCTATCTGAGTAACCGCTCTCGCCAAAGAGAGGGTAGCGGAAAATACTAAGACAGCCATCGATTGAACTGTTGAGGATTTGCCCCTAAGCTCGGGCCAAGCTCTCAACGGTTGGGTAATACTCCATGATTGACCGCTCCCTTTGCGCCGCCGGCGCAGCAATTCTTCTTTTGTCCGCATGTTCCAATGACGGCCCGTCGAGCCAGACGAATGCGCCCTCCGCGGAAACGATCGACAAGGGGTCTATTGAAGAACGTTCGGCGGCGCCGATCGACCGCTTCACTTACGCCAACTATAACGACGTGCGCGTTCGACATGTTGATCTAAATCTTGAGGTTGATTTTGAGCGGAAAGTCTTAAACGGCGCAGCAACACTGGACCTCGAGTATCTCCAAGAAAATGTCGATACGCTTGTTCTTGATACAAACGATCTGGCAATTGACAGCGTTGAAGCGTTCGTGGGCGGCGAATGGCGCATGGCCGATCATGCGCTCGGCGAAGATGATCAGATCCTGGGAGCTCGGCTCGACGTCACCTTGCCTGCAGGGACGACGAAAGTACGGATCGCTTACGAAACAAGCCCCGGCGCCGAGGGTCTTCAGTGGCTTACGCCTGAACAAACCGCGGGCAAAGAATATCCCTTTTTGTTTAGCCAGAACCAACCGATCCACGCACGCACCATGGCGCCGTTACAGGACACGCCCGCTGTGCGCATGACCTACACGGCGCGGATCAGGACACCGCCGGCGCTAACCGCGATTATGAGCGCAGCGCAAGACCCTGACGGCGTCAGGGACGGCGACTATTTCTTCGATATGCCCCAACCAATTCCTTCCTATCTGCTCGCGATCGCCGTCGGCGATTTCGGCTTCAAGGCAATTAACGATCATATCGGGGTCTATGCGGAGACTTATATTCTTGACCGCGCCGCAGCGGAATTTGAAGACACGCCGCTGATGGAAGAAGCCAATGAGCGCCTTTACGGCCCCTACCGCTGGGGCCGATTTGACATGATCGTGTTGCCGCCGAGCTTCCCATTCGGCGGCATGGAAAATCCGCGCCTGACATTTCTAACGCCGACACTTATCGCTGGCGACAAAAGCCTCACCAACGTCGTCGCGCATGAGCTGGCGCACTCCTGGTCCGGCAATCTCGTAACGAACGCCACCTGGCGCGACGCCTGGCTGAATGAAGGGTTCACGTCCTATGTTGAAAACCGGATCATGGAGGATCTCTACGGCGAACGGCGCGCCACAATGGAACGCGCGCTCGATCTTCAGTCGCTGAAACGCGACATATCCGAAGCGCCCCGTCCGCAATTAACAGCGCTCAAAATGCCCGACGATATTCGACACCCTGATGAAGCGTTCAGCCAGATTTCGTACGCCGGCGGCATGTTCTTCCTGAAATTTTTGGAAGAGCGGTTTGGACGGGAAGATTTTGACGCGTTCCTGAAAAAGTACTTCAACGAGTTCGCCTTCAAAGCGATCACCACCGAAGATTTTCTCGATTATTTTGAAACCAACCTCGTGGCGTTAAAGCCGGACGCCGTGACGAAAGACGAAATCAACGCCTGGATTTACGAGCCTGGGCTTCCTGATACGGCGCCGACGCCAGTTTCTGAGGCGTTCGCTGAGGTCACCGCCCAGCAAGACGCCTGGCTGAACGGCGGCGACGTAAGCGGGATCGAGCCGGACATTTGGTCAACACATGAGTGGCTGCATTTCATCAACACGTTGCCTGAAGACGTGACCGACGCGCAGTTCGCAGCGCTCGATAACGCCTTCAAACTTTCCGGTCATGCAAATGCGGAAATCGCCTTCGCTTGGTACATGCAGGCGATCGCCAGAAAATACGAGCCCGCTCAGGCGCCCCTTGGCGAATTTTTAGCGCGCGTCGGCCGCGGCAAATTTATCTACCGCCTGTACGCGGCGCTTAAAGGTTCGGACTGGCGTCCGTGGGGAGAAGATGTTTATGGCCGTGCGCGCGCTGGCTATCACCCGATCGCTCTACGCCGCATCGATGGGATTTTCAAAAGCGCCGACGAACCTGATCAATAAGCAGAGCGGCGACAATCATCTCTAGCCAGCTAAGCGGCCACGCCACAGCGATTATGGCGCCCGTCGCCAAATTCATATTGAATAGTCCGAGCCACAACAGCACAAAAATCGGAATCCAAATAAACGTTCCGGCGAGGACTGCGTTACGCGCGCCGCCGCCAAAGCGGTCAAGATAAAGCCACACGACGCAACACACGGCAAAGACAAGGAATGTGTCCCACACCATCCAGCTCAGAAAGATACCGACATTTATCGGCGCGACGTCCTGAATCATCGGGAACGCCTCGCGCACCATCGGCATAATGAACACAAAATACCGGAAAATTTCCGAGGCGTTGATCCAGACGCCTGCGGCGATCACCGCAATCCAAAACGGTCTCGAGAAGAACGCCAACGGCTGAACAGTTGAGTGCATTACCCTATCCTTTGTTCGACAAGCGAGAGTGCGGTGTTTGCGTAAGAGCGTAGCTCGCCAGCGTTATCAACGCTGCGCGAGAGCGACCACAGGCCGGTCGCGGACATCAGAAGAAATCCAGAGAGTTCATCGATTGTCGCCGCGCTGATTTTTTTCGTCGCGGCGTTCGAAAGCGCATTGGCGAATCCGTTGCGCAGTCTTTTATGGTGCGCGCGAACGACGGCCATCGCAGCCGCATCGTGCGGTGCGCGCTCCGTGAGCGTGTTCGCAATGAAACACCCTAATCCTGGCAAGCCTGTATTTTCGGCGAGATCGATCTGTTGGTGAAAGTAGGCGGCGATGTCTTTTAGGGCGGCCGCGGGCGCTTCGACCTGCGCGAATGCGTGCGTCACAATCTTGCGTTGATAGGCCGCGAGGCAGGCGAGAAATAAAGCGTGCTTCCCGCCAAACGCGCTGTAGATTCCCTGGCGGCTGACGTTTGTGGACGAAACCAGGGCGTCCATTGACGTCGCGGCGTAGCCGAACATCCAAAAATGGTTGAGCGCGCGATCGACGATTTGCTCATCGGTGTGGGACTTATGACGCGGCATAGGATTTTTTAACAGAATGATCGTTCTCTTACAAGGGCGCGGCTTGACTTGCGCCAGAGCCGCGGCGACTTTCGACGTGGAAATAGAGGGCGCGGTTGAAGATGGGCGGTTCCGGGTACTTCACCCGACTATTGGCGGTAATAACGGCGTGCGCCCTGATGGGCGTCATCATCATGCGCCCTGATGCGGGCGAAAGCGTTATTGACCGCATGGCGACGCTTGCGCCCGAGCCCAAACAGCTCGCGGGCGAGCCCTGCCCCGTCAACGACGCGCCGTTAACGTCGGCGTTTGCACCCATCGACGATATCTTGAGCGTTTCACCGCTTGGCGCCGTCACTGCGCCGGGCGAACCGCTGCCGGCGCCTTACATCCGCATCAACACCCGTAAAGGCGAGAGCGTTTTTCAAAGGCGCGCAACGCAAGCGCTGGCGCCCTCTCGCGCCGATATCACGGCGATAGAGCGCAAGCTTTCAAAATCAGATGGAGGCGTGCAAGAGACCTGGTCGGTTCATTTTTCCGTATGCGACGCAGTGGGTTTTTATTTTGATCGGCTCGATAAGCTTGACCCGGACCTTCTCAAAGAGGCTGGGGGCCTGCGCGCATTCACCGAACTTGGCGGGCCTGATCATCTGGCCATAGAAACGCGGATAAGGGTTAAAGCGGGCGACGTCATCGGGATCGCCGACGGCTTTGACGTCGGACTACACGACACACGGGTCAAATCCTCAAGTTTGGCGAGACCGGAGCGATACAGCATTAATCCGTATGCGCGCGCCGCCGTCTTCGACGCTCCGCCTGCGCTTCTTGAAGCGATCACGACCGACGCCACCAAAGCGCAGTGTCCGCTAAACTATCTAAAGCCTGATTTGCGAGAAACTTGGACGGCGAAACTCGGCGACAGTTACGGCCTGCGTCGCGCGCAAGGCGAAGGCCCCTGCCGAACGGCGCTTGCCGATGTGCCGGGAACGGCGCAAGGCGCGTGGTTTACGGACGCCTCCCATAACGCAGCCACAACAAAGGTCAGCGCCATTGCGCTTGCGCCCGACACGATCGATCAGGAACGGCTCATTTTTGCACTTCACGGGCGCATCAAGTCGCTGACGCCGGAGTTTGTCGCCCTTGCGCCGATGCTTGAAGAACAGCGCAATGCAGCGGCAAAAGACTTCTTGACCTTCCAGAAAGGAGATGGCCGGATAAACGCTCCGTTTGCTGAAGTAGAAGAAAATTCCGTCTATTGCTACAACAGACTGCGAGCCAACTTCGTTGGGCCACGGATTATGGGCGTCATCCTCCTGCAAACCGGCAAGGATGACTCCGGCGCCGCGGTGATGAAACTAGAGGCGCGGAGCGATGTGTTGTCTTGCATCGATCTCGCCGAACCCTGGGCCTTCACGGGCGGCGAAACGACATTTTACCGATAGCCGCATTGCATTTATCACAATTAGAACGGTTCACCGAAAATCTCGCGCAGTAAACTTGAGCGACGGGCGCAATTCTGTGACATTTACCTTGGGAAACATCGACTTGGGGATCTGTCATGAAATTTCACGCCTTTCTGACCGCTGGCGCCGCAGCGCTATCGCTTTATGGCTGCGCCAGCGCGCCCCGAGCGCCCGTTATCACGGCTGACGCGCTACTTGCGCAGACCTACGCCAACCCTGCAAGCGAACCATTTGACGTCACGGCGTTTTTTGACGCCATGCCGCAGTGGGTTGAAACCTCCTACGCCGATGCGACATTTAATCCGGCGTCGGGCGCCATGGAGGTTAGCGATCTGGTCCTGTCCTTACGCGGCGTCCCCGAATATCGCTTGCATATTGATCGCGCCCAAATGTGGGACGCCGACGCCGATGCGCTGGCGCGCGTTATGTCCGGAGCAGCGCCGGACTCAATGACCGCAATTATTGATCGCGTCGCGTTTGAAGGCGTGCGCTCGGAAGGCCTGCAATGGGAGAATGGCGCACAAAGCCTTTCTCTCACGATTGATAAGTTCGTGCTGGACGGACTTGATGCGCAAAGTTTTATACTCGCGCCTCTGCAAGATGTTGATAGTGAAACCGCGCCAGCCATTTCGTTGGTCCGCACCCTCGCTGCGGTCGCTAACGCCTACGCTCTGGACGGCGCCGCCTTCGCAAATCTCAATCTACGCATGAACGAAAGCCAAGGCAGCGCGGTTGTTTTCTACGCCGACCAAGTGTTTAGCCGCGGATATAATCGTGGACGGACGGCCTATGAACGCATCGACGGCGTAAAGGTATCAACCAGAACGCTGACCGAGGGCGTACTGACCAATGTCGCCGAGCGCATTGAAGAAAGCCTGTCGCAGAATCCGGAAGAAAAAATCCTGCAGCCGTGGATGCGAGCTGAGGTAAACAATGCGCTTAGCAATCCGGTTGCATTTATTGCGCAAAATGCGGGCGCACTCACCACAGACCGCGAAATCGATAGCATCGAGATCACGAATGCAGATGTGGCGGGCGCGCTTTCCTGGCTCGCGAAATGGCAGGCGCCGCCGATCACTGAGACGAACATTTTAGACTTTGGCGAAATTTCGATTATTGGGAGTCGCGAGTCCTGGAATGGCGCGGAACTCTATTCCGTCGCCCGCTCCGAGATTGAAGCATTCGACTTCTATTGGCTCATCCCTTCCAACTACGTGCAAACTGACACCGGAATAACGCTCTCATTGTTGGACGCAATCGATATGAGCGTCGATGATTTCGGATTTGGCGGCAACGCCGACACCGGCAGCCAGGAAATCCTGCAAATACGCGATGCGATCACCCGCCTCGGCTTGGAGACCATACGCGGCGATAGCGTCACGAGATGGAATTGGGATGGCGGGACCGGCGCACTCAATACCGGCGCGAGCCTAAGCCTTGATGCGCTCATGGAAACAACCAGCGGACTTGAAGCGGAAGGTCCCTCGCTCGCGGATTGGAATAAGCTCGTAAGCGACGGCGCTTCCGGCGATGAGATCGCTAAAGCGATTTTCCTTAAGCAGATGAATGTTTCCGTTTCCGATGAGCAATTGCTCGACCGGGCTTTTGCTTATGCCGCGACACAAATCAGTCCGGACGCATCGGGCGCTGATCTTCGACAATCCGCGCCCGCAATGATCCGCCTTGCAGCGACGCAAGCTGCGCAGTTTAACCCTCGTATTCCGGGATATGTCGACGCGCTGACCGCATTCGTCGGGACAGGCGGCTCATTGAGGGTCGAGATGCGCCCGGATGCGCCCGTATCGCTCACTGAAATTCAGAAGATTGCGTCATCGGCGCCCCAGACATTGCCGGATGTTCTTGGGCTCTCCGTAACGCATACTGATCAATAGCGAGCGGCCCGGTTTGGGTCACTCTTGACCGCACCACTGACCGCGCTCGCCGTAGATCGCATGGTCGGCGGCCGCCAGCGCCGCGCCAAGATCACGCCCTTCCTCATTTTCGATACGCGCGACAACGCGTCCTGCATACTTGCCGCGACGGATGTCGCGCAATGTCACTGGACCATCGCCCAGAAAGTCGCTGACAAATGCGCGGGCCGCATAGGCGCGCGATTTTTCCGCTTCACATTTCGGTCGGTAGAGCTCGGGCGCATCCACGTCGGCGATGCGCACGGATACTGAAACCGCCTGATCAATCCAGACTTGGGCGCTGACGCGCACTGTATCGCCGTCCACGATTCGCTCGATGCGCGCCAGCACAGGTCCGTCCAACGTGGGAGATACGCTGGATGAGAGAAGGACCGCCAGAAGAGTGCCGTGAATCGAGAACACACGCAATAGTAGCAGTTGAATTCGGTAGTGTCTTTAAAATTGTTACACTGGGAGGCTAAAAATCGACCGCTCTGCCCTTCCGCTCCCAGTCGCCGTAGCGGGTCGGTTCCGGTCCGGCCGGGCCGCCCTTTTCAGCTGAACGTTTTTCCCGCGCTTTTTCCGCCGCGCGGCGCTCCTCCGCCTCTTTCAGGGCGCGAACGGCCGCTGGGGGTAACGTCTTCTTGCTGTCGTCGCTCATATTGAAGCCTTGTTTAACGCTCCTCATATAAGCCTTTCAAACAAGGATTGAAGGAGAAGCCCGATAATGAACATGATGCGCACCGGTATATTGCTGGCCGTACTGACCGCCGTTTTTATGGGAGTGGGGCTCATGCTCGGCGGCGCAACCGGCATGATAATCGCACTTGTTTTCGCTATCGGAACGAATGTCTTCGCTTACTGGAACGCCGATAAAATCGTCCTGCGCATGTATGACGCAGAAGAAGTCGATGAAAACCATGGCTCAGGCGCCGTGCGGCGATACGCTCAAATGACGCGCGAGCTTGCGCGCAACGCCAACATGCCGCAGCCGAAAATTTATGTGATTAATTCCGATCAACCGAACGCCTTCGCCACGGGGCGCAATCCGGAGAATGCGGCTGTCGCGGCGACGACCGGATTGTTGCGAATGTTGAATGAAGGCGAAATCGCGGGCGTTATGGCGCACGAACTCGCTCACGTCAAAAACCGCGACACCCTCACCATGACCATCACAGCGACGATCGCGGGCGCGATCACCATGCTCGCAAACTTCGCCATGTTTTTCGGCGGCAACCGCAACAATGGCGGTATCATTGGCGCGCTGGCGATCATGATCCTGGCGCCGATGGCGGCGGGTCTCGTACAGATGGCGATTAGCCGAGGCCGCGAATATGAAGCAGATCGCGTCGGCGCAGAAATCTGCGGCCGCCCGGATTGGCTGGCGTCCGCGCTGGCGAAAATTTCAAACGGCGCGGCGCGAATTCCCAATGAGACAGCAGAGCGACACCCGGAGACTGGACAGCTCATGATTATAAATCCGCTTGCCGGCGGCGGGCGTGATCAACTGTTTTCAACGCACCCTGACACGCAAAACCGCATCGACCGGCTCCTCGATATGACCGGCCAGACCGACAGCCGCGCAAGCACGACGACAATCAGCGACACCGGCCCCTCGCCGTTCGAAAGCCGCCGCCGCGGCCCTTGGGGGTAATCGTCGATATTACGCGGATTTGGATGAATAAGCTTCCAATTCCTTGCGAACCTTCTCGAAAGGAAACTTCTTTTTTTGCGGTCGCCGATCCATCTCCGTCTCAATTTTGCGGACGCGTTCCAGTGTCAACTCCAGCAATTGTCGATTATACGCCACAAGGTCGGCAACCATTGCGAACATCACTGACAATGCGCCCATAAGAAACAATACGCCGCCCAATATCAACGATTGGATCATACCGGCGCCGTCACCTTGGACATAATGAATCATGAAACGGACGATTGGTATCGATCCAAGCAACATCAGTATTGCACCCGCGCATAGGAAAATTTTGAGCGGTTCATACATTGCATAGGCGCGCACCATAGTTCGCCCTGTCCGGACAAGGAAATTCGGTATTGACGTGAATAGCCGCGATGGACGATCGACTCTGTTCGTCCGTATCGGGACTGACTTAATCGTCATCCTTTTTTTGCCCGCCTGAATAAGCGTCTCAGTTGTATACGAGAAGGAAGACCTAACGGTGACGCCCAGCGCGGCCTGTCTTGAAAAGGCTCTGAACCCGCTTACCGCATCGGCGATAGGGGCGCCAGCCAGGCGACCGACAACGTCGCTTCCCACCTTTTGAAGAAGTTTTTTCATTGGTGAGAAATGAGCAATCTCACTTGTTTGCCGATCGCCAACAACAATATCGGCTTCGCCAGAAGCAATAGGCGCAACGATTTTGACGATATCGTCACCACAATACTGGTTGTCACCATCGGTGTTGACGATGATATCCGCGCCGTAAGTAAGACATATATCGAGCCCGCGTTGAAAACTATAGGCCAGTCCTTTATTGGCGGTATTTCGGATCACATGATCCGCGCCGCAACGCATTGCAACTGTGGCGGTTTCATCCGTAGAGCCATCATCAATTACGAGGATTTCAACCCGCGAAATCCCCTCGATCTCGCGTGGGATGGCCCCAATAGTATGGGGTAATGTCTCCGCCTCGTTAAGACACGGGATCTGCACAATTAGTTTTGTCACAGTGCCTCATAATCGACGAGTGGTTAACGATCTGTTCCAAAGCTCAGATGTCGCGGCGGCGCGCAGAATGTTGTTTAGCGAAGCGCCAACACCATTCGGACAGATTTTTTTTTCTATCCCACGGTGAAATTTTTGATCACGCATTTGCGCTTCTTTGGCCTCCTCAACTGCGGCGAGAATTGCACTCGGGGATGCGGGCTCCACAAGAAATACGCCGGGCGCCGCCCCATCGAAGAGCTCACTAATTGCAGGCGAACAACGCGTCACGAATGGCATTCCCATCGCAGCGTATTGAAAAATTTTGTTTGGGATGACACGCGCAGCCTTGGCGCTGTCGCCAAAAATCCCAAGACATAAGTCTGCTGACGCGATACGGGCAGGCAAATTTTCATAATCGACCCAACGTGTCCAAGTCATGCCAGAGTTTGGAAACTTCTTGATGTGGGATTGAATCAAATCGACGTCCTGCCCATCACCGATCAACTCCCAGCGAATTGTTGGATCCTCACACATGTTGATCGCATCCAGTATCCACCTGATACCATGCAAGGGAATACATTGACCGTAAAATAACACGGAGAATGCCTGTTCTTCAGTGGGTGACCTCGTAGTCCAAGCTCGCTCAAAGAATAGGGTTTCAGCGCCGACAAGGATGGCGCGGGTCTTTCCTTTGCATGCGGGGTAACTCTCTTCGAAATATTCTGCATGCGCCTTTGTGTCGAGCAAAATTGTGTCAGCGCACCGGCAAGCGGCTCCTTCAAGCAATCTGATAGCCGCGGCTGTGAGACTTTCTTCGCGAACCATTTTGCGATCATCAACGATAGTATCAAACAGAGATAAAAATGCGTCCCAGACAATGGGCGTTCCTCTAATCGCCGCGGCGGCCTTTAGCACCAAAATATCGAATACGCCCATGTAAGGAATAAGAACGACATCTGGTCGCGGGCTGCGAAAAAACTGCATCAGCAAGATCGGGTATGCTGAGAGCACGGCCCAGAGAATATTGAATTTTCTTCTCAGCCCTTTGATCTGGCTTTTGTCTTCGACGCCAGCCCAGATATCGCGAACCAAATACCTAATCTCGATATTTGGTTGTTGCGAAAGCCCGGACAACAGGATCCGCGTGCGTGGTTTTCCGAAATCAGCCAGCCCCCATACCAGTACATCCAAATGCTGATTTGAAGCCATATCGCGCCGCACTCAATCCGCTGAAACCGTGAGTTTCTGCAACTTAGCGTTAACTCGTTTACGCGGAATTAAGCAAATTTGACTGCTTAAGATTTTATTGAACAAAGAAATACAAAATCATAGGAATGAAGGGTAAGCCTCTATGAGTCGGCGCCCTCCCGCGGCTCAAGAGATTATGAAAAGTACAATATATAAAAAATTACTGCGCCAATTTGTAATACCAGCAGAAGCTTTTTCTCAGTACACACAAGAAAATAGCGTCATGATCCGGCGGGTCGTCCTGGCGCTCGCCTTAACAATTTTTATTGGCGGCCTATTCCTATGCCTCCGACAGGTGCCAGACCTTGTCGATCGGATTAGCCTTCAGCCATTTGCGCTACTTTTCTTTCTTTGTCTGGTCTTGCAACCATTGGTCAGTGCGGGCGAGTTTAAGTATCTCGTTCAAATTGCAGGCAAAAAAAGTACGTGGCGGCAGTCAATTGAAATATCCATAGTTGCGACAGCCTCAAACCTCTTACCTATTCCTGGAGGCGCCGTTTCAAGGATTGCAGCGATGCGCAACTTCAAAATCGCAACAAGCGACGCTGTCAGGCTTAACGCCGCAAGCGCAATGATATGGGGCGGCTTTGTATTCATTGCAGGAGCCTTATGGGCCTTAGAATTCCGAGGCATCGCTCCAATGCTTGCTTCAGCGACGGCCGCAATCTGCCTCTTTTCCACAGCATTCATAACGATCGGTAGTTTCCGATCGCAATGGACAGCGATTTTAAAACTTGTTGGAAACCGGATTCTTGGGATGACGCTTGAAGCAGCGCGCGTGGCGCTTGCGTTTACGGCTATTGGAGCACCGATCTCATTGGATCAGGCGTCATTATTTCTTATCTCGACATTTATCGGGGCAGTCGTCACGTTGGCTCCAGCCGGCCTTGGCGTTCGTGAACTTATCACCGCAACACTTTCACCGCTCGTTGGCGTTGATCCCGCTCTTGGTTTCCTTTCATCAGTCGTTAACCGCGTTGCCGCCATATTGGCGCTCGTGATAATTAGCATCCCGATCGCGTTGACCCTAAAGGCGCCAAGTTATGGCTACAGCAAATAGCGTAATTCCCCTTGGCCGCTTTCGCCGCCAAGCCGCCGCGATTTTTGAAATGTGCCGCAGCGTCGGATTACGGCCAGCCGCCGAGCGCGTCACCAATTACTTTCGCGCACGAACGACTGAGTATTCACGCGCAAAGCAATTTAAGAGGCTTGGACTGACAGGAATCCAAACCCGCCGCATTCTAGGATCGAAAATGAAACTAGACCCGGCTGAACAAGGCCTTGATCGTGATCTTCTCCTCGACGGCATCCGCGAACCGGTTGCGACAGGACATATTCTAAGCATCCTTGGCGAAGAGGACGTCGTCTTGGAGGTCGGGGCTAATATTGGATATTACGCCCTCATTGAGTCCCGAATCTGTAAGAAGATTTACGCCGCGGAACCCCATCCTCGTAACTTTCAGCGGCTGCAAGAAAACATAAGCCGCAATCTTCGGACCAATATTGAGGCTCACAACATCGCATTCGGCCAAGCCGATGGCCCAATATTTCTTGCATGTTCCTCACTTTCGAACTGGCACTCCTGCAAGAACGTCGATGCCAGCGACACAAATACGATTGAAATTGCAGGTTTCAAAATTGATTCTTTTTTTGAAGAGAGAGAGGCGCCAACTTTTATCAAGATGGATGTCGAAGGATATGAACTTGAAGTGCTTCGTGGCGCTCGAAAAACGTTAGCGCGCGCAAATCATCTCTTTCTGGAAATTCATGGCGATATTCTTTCAGAAAATGAAATTCGAGAATGTCTTGATATGATTGCGGAGAGCGGATTGGCGCCATCGTTGATCGTGCAATATGATCGCCCTGGTATGAGTAAGATATATCCAAACGAATATCTGAAAAATATTTATGCTGGTGATCGAGGTACGTTCGAATTATTTTTCGAACGCCCTTAGTGGATATTGGCTTAATGGCAGGACAATCCATCACGGCTCACGGTACGAATTCCGTTCCGAGCTTTTCATCGTCCCGCACAAATTTCCCTCTGCTGACAGAAATTCTAAATTCGCCTACGCATCTTCTTACCTTATACGGAATTTTCTGCCTCTTTAATTTAGTAGCAAAGCCTATTGGAATATTCACCATCGACGAAGTACTGTATCTCAATATGGCGCACGCCATGGCGAATTACGGCGTCTTCTATATTGGCGACGCCTCCGAAATCGAGGGCGCCCCTGCCATTACGATGTTGTTGACAAGTGCCTCTGCAGAAGGAGCGCGCACTTATCCGCAATATCCAGGTGGTTATGCTTTAATCGCCGCGCCATTCTATTTTGTGTTCGGGCCAAAAGGTCTGATATTGATGAATATGTTGAGCGGCGGCGCCTGCCTTATTCTCGTCTATAGATTGGCCGAGAAATTTACTGGCGAAACGGCAATAGCGCGTGACGCTCTTTTGTTGTTTGGATTAGCGACTTTCTTCTTGAATTATGCAAATGGTATTTGGCCCCACATGACGGCACTGGCATGCTTGCTTGCCGGTGTCTACGTAGGTGTATTGGCGTTCGAAGACGAACATACAGAACGCCGCACTCGCATGTTACTTTTGGCGGGTTTTCTGCTGGGATTTTCTCTTTATTTTCGGCTGGACAGCATATTCGTCATTACCGCGATATTTCTTTGGATTCGCTTTTTCGCAAGTCCCCAAAAAAGAATGGCGGCGATTGCTCTCTTAGCAGGAGTACTCCCTCATCTTGTCGTTGGAGCGACTATCAACTTCGCAAAATATGGCGTTTTTCAACCATTTACCTATGGCCCCAAGGGGGACGGCGATACTTTCGACGCCTACCTTCCGATCGCAATTGCTGGCACAGCAATGATCGCAATCAGCTTTTTGCTAAATGTGCGCCGACCTTGGGCGTCACGGGCAATTCAGGTTTTTCATCAACATCGATGGAGCTATCTATCCGTGCTAGTCGCCAGCGCCATTCTCATTCTATCATTGGTCAATCCGAGAGCGTTGCGCGGGCTCTATGCATTGACGATCGATTTGCAAGCCTATGGGCATACGCCAATTTTCAGCTCTATAACGGATGAAATCCATAATCAGAAATCGACCTTCGGGGAAATTAAGAAGGCCCTGTTCCAGAGTCTCCCATTCGCAGCCCTCCTGTTGATACCTATCGTAGATTTTTTTCGCGGCGTGAATACTCGTTTTTATGCGCTTTCGCTGATGATCATTGCGGCGCCCATCACCTTTTATGGGCTAAAGCATTGGCACGGCGGCTACTCGCTAAATATGCGCTACTTTTTACCTTGCGTCCCATTTATCGCTATTCTGTGCGCAATAGCGCTGAGGCGCATTATGGATGCGGCCAAGGCGAGCAATTCGTTACTCTTCTTGATAACCGTGTCGGGCGTGCTGACTCTGGCGATTGCAAAACCAGCGCTGCTTCACTTCTTTCCGTCCTATTGGGTAAAAATTGGGGTTTATCCGCAATTTTTCCTCTTCGTTTCGCTTACTGCTTTAGTTGTCTGGTGCATCGGAATGCCGGAAAACAGAATGCGCGCCCAAGTCGCCCTGCTCCTAGCGGCGTTCACGATTGGCGTATCCGTTTATGGAAATTTTAGCGATTATTCGCGAGCTAACCTAATCAGCCAGATAAAGGGCGCCGCGGATCGAGCCCATCGCGATGCAATTGCGCCCGGCTCCCTGGTCATATCATCATCTGAGGATGGATTCGCCCTAACCCGCGCCGCCGGCGTTCATGTCATGCGGGCTCAATCCAGACACTTGTTCAACCGCGATCAATTACATCGGGCCGCCTTAGCATTCGCTCGTGATGGGCGCTGCGTTTACGTTCATACTGAAATCGCCAAGCAGCGATTTGGCGAGCCTGCGGGCATCGCGCTTGTTCCTTCACCCATCAGCGACTTCGATGAAGGCGAAGGATTTATGATCTATACGCTTGAAAGTCAGCAGACTACTTGCTCGCTTTCTTAAACAAAACACTCACATTTCCGCAAAGTTTTAACGATTGCCGAAGCGCCGCTTTTACGACGCTTCGCGTAAAACAGACTTTGGTATTTAGGCAGGAGGAGTGCGCGCATGCGCATGGATTTTGCGACAATTGGCGGGATTATCGCTGGTTTTTTCGTGGTCGGGCTTGCGATCGCGATGGGCGGCGCTGTGGCGGTGTTTTTTAACCTGCCGAGCTTCCTCATCGTTATTGGCGGCGCGATCTCAGCGACCATCCTGCGTTTTCCGATCGATCAAGTCTTTGCGGCGCTTGCGGCCGGCGCGCGTACCGCGTTCCTCGATCATCGTCGCGAGCCGCGTGAGTTGCTGGAAGAAGTGCGCGGCCTCGCTAACATCACGCGGCGGTCAGGACCTATGGGCCTTGAGCGCGCGGTTGTTTCAGATCCGTTTCTGGCGCGCGGCAAGCAGATGATTGCTGATGGTCTCCCAACGGATCATTTGCGAGAACAATTGACGCGAGAGCGCGAGCTCGAAATCCAGCGCCTGGTCGACGGCGAGAAGATATTCCGTGCAATCGGCGAGGCGGCTCCGGCGTTTGGCATGATTGGAACCATTGTCGGCCTCGTCAAAATGCTCTGGACGATGGATGACCCCTCGACGATTGGTCCGGCCATGGCGATCGCCCTTCTGACGACGCTCTACGGCGCCCTTGTCGCTTACGTCATTGCGCTGCCGATCGCCGACAAGCTGGCGATGAAACTGGAAGCGCAGGAAACGAATCTGTCTCTCATCATCGACGGGCTGTGCCAGGTCTCCGATCGCCGGTCCCCCGACGCCATCACAGACATGTTGATCGTTTATCTTCCTGAAAAATCCCGCGGCGCTTTCGCGCCGCTTGCGTCAGGCTATGCGCCGCCGGCTGGCGCCACGTGATAAGCATTGCAAAAAGACGACGAGGGGAAGCTGCGCAAGGACGAAGAAACAGCGGCTGGCTTATCACCTATGCCGATTTGATGACGATCCTCGTGTGCTTCTTTGTTCTGATCGTCTCCTATTCGATCCAGGACCAGGTAAAGATGGAAGTGGTCGCCGGGTCGATGCGCGACGCATTCGGCGTCGCCGAAGAACGCCGTTACGCTGGCGACATCAAACTTCAGGGAACGCCGGAGCAGCGTCAACCTGGTAACATTCGCCCAACGCCTAATCCCAGTGCTGACGGAATAACCGAAACATTATCGACCCGCCCGGCGGCCGGGTCGAACGGCCGAAACGGGGCGTTCGAGAACGCAGATGCGGACAGGCGCCAATTCGAACGCGCGAAAGAAGCGCTGGAAAAAGCGATCCTCACGCACCCGCTTCTCAAAGACGCCAGCGACGCGATCACAATCAATCTTCTCGATGACGGGCTTCAAGTCGTTCTCATCGACACTACCGGCGCGCCCATGTTCGCCTCAGGCGGCGCCGATTTGACCCCAGCAGCAGAGGTCGCGCTTGCAGAGACAACGCGCGTGCTCCTGCCGCTCGCTAACCGCGTCAACATAGAAGGACACGCTGACGCCGTCGGGGCCGGCGCATATTCAGCGTTCGACTTGACCGCAGCGCGCGCGAATGCGGCGCGGCGCATTATGGAACAAAACGGGTTTCCGACCGATCGGATCGTCGGCGTCACCGGCAGAGGCGCAGCGACGCCCCTTTATCCCGAAGACCCGTTCGCCAGCGGAAACAGACGCATCGAGATCACACTCGAGCCCGCGGCGCCGTTATTTCCGGAAGATCACGCGCTTTAGGAAGTTCACCTCACTGAAATGTAACGCGAAATTTTCTGGAACATCTCCAATTCTTCACAAATCGATGAGGACGCACCATGGTCGCCATTGTCAGCTTTACGGTAGGCATGAGCTGGGCTAGTCAATATGGCGGTGCGCGATGAAAATCCAAAATGGGCTGGAAATCAGTGCAGGTAGCAACTGAAGCACAGATTTTTTGCGATTTAACGCAATCGTTTTCTGCGAAAGGCGGCGGGGTTCGCACATTTCTGTCCGAAAAACGCCGGCATCTTTTAGAAAATACTGACGCACGCCATTGCCTCATCATTCCTGGCGAAGAAGACAAAAAAACCGTCGATGGCCGAGCAATCCGTATCGAGATTGCGTCGCCGCAAGTCCCTGGCAGTCCAAATTACCGGTTACTGGTCCGCCAAAACGCCGTCAAAGCCGCCCTGAAAGAAATCCAGCCTGACTTTATAGAATGTCACGACGCCTACAATTTGCCTTGGGCGGCGCTACAGCATCGTGCGCAGTTCCCTGAATCAGTGCTCGTCGCAGGGTATCACACAGATTTTCCAACGGTTTACGTGGAGAAATTCGGGCGTCGTTACTTTGGCGATTTCGTCGCCGGGCAGCTCAAATCCTTTTGTTACCGATACGCTGCAAATCTCTACCGGCGGTTTGATGGGTTTTATACGCTTACACAGAGCGCCGCCGATTATTTCTCCATGCAGGCGATCCCCGACGTCAACATTATGACGCTTGGCGCTGATATGCATTGCTTTAACCCGGACAAGCGCTCCGCCGATCTACGGCGGCGGCTCAATATGGGCCCTGACTCGCCTCTGTTGATTTACGTCGGCCGTATCGACCGTGAACGCAAACCGCGCATTGTCGCCGAGGCGTTCAAAAGACTGCCTGAAAGCTGGGGCGCCGGTTTGATCATGATCGGTGACGGCAATGAACGCGCAGCTCTGGAAAGCGAGTGCGCCGGCCTTAATGCGCATTTTCCCGGTTTCGTCACAGACCGTGAGGATTTGGCGCGGTATCTGGCGTCAGCCGATATCTACGTTTCCGCGATGGAAAACGAGACCTTCGGGATTTCAATTATTGAAGCCCAAGCCAGCGGCCTCCCAATTGTCGGCGTTCGCGCCGGCGCGATGGTTGATCGGGTGCCCCCGACGCTTGGCCGCCTTGGCGCACCAAACGACGCAGCGGAAATGGCGGACAACATCGCCGCCGTATGGATGAACCGGTTGACGCCGATAGGCGAAAGAGCGCGCGAGCATGTTCAGGACAAGTTTTCCTGGGCGGCGACATTTGAAAAATTGTTTAACGAAGTCTACCCGCTAGCGTCAGGCGCACGAACGGATGCGCGGCTTAGTCAAAGCGGCGGACGGCGCCGTCGCCGCGCAGGTTAATCTGCTCACTGTATTAGCAACCTAATACATAGCCGTGTACTGACTAAATATTTCCAAAAATTCTGAAGAAATTTGCAAAATGTCACGTGATCGCGCGACACAGCAGCCTAAATTGAGGCCTATATCACAACCAACACAAGAAGAAGGGCGCATCGCAACGGGTGCAACGCCTTTCACTTGAGCACCGCTTACATGATGACTTCGCAAGACTGAGTAAGAGATTACAGCGCTCCGCGCTGCGAAAAACGCCTTGGTGTCTCTCCCCCAAGCAAGGCGTCAGGTCCTGCTCCGGCGTGCACGCGCCAGGGCGGGGCCGCCGAACCTCGATTTGCAAGCCGCCGCCGGCGACAATCGGTTAATGGGCTTCGTCCCAGTTCTTTCCCGCGCGCGCATCGACGACGAGCGGCGCCGATATCTCCACGGCGGGGCGATGGGCGCCTTCCATGACCCGGCTTACCACATCGCAGGTCGCTGCTGCCTCTGATTTCGGCGCTTCGAAGATCAGCTCATCGTGAACTTGTAAGAGCATCCGGGCAGAGAGTTTCGCTTTCTTCAATTCCGGTTCCATACGAACCATCGCGCGCCGGATGACATCAGCCGCAGCGCCTTGAATTGGCGCATTGATCGCCTGACGTTCCGCGTATCCGCGCATGGCGGGGTTTTTGTCATTTATTCCGCCCACATAAGTACGCCGGCCAAAGATCGTCTCAACATAGCCGTCCGCTTTTGCCGCAGCTTTCGTATCATCCATATATTTCTTTATCCCTGGAAATTTCACGAAGTAACTATCGATATAGTCTTTCGCTTCACCGCGAGAGATACCGAGTTGGTTCGCGAGACCAAAAGCGGAAATACCGTAAATGATGCCGAAATTTATGGCCTTCGCACGCCGTCGCACCATTGGGTCCATGCCTTCTACGGGAACGCCGAACATTTCCGATGCAGTCATCGCGTGGATATCGACGCCATTCGCAAACGCCTCTTTCATGGCGCCGAGGTCCGCAATATGGGCCAACAACCGAAGTTCGATCTGGCTGTAATCGGCTGAAATTAGAACATTCCCTTTCTCCGGTACGAAAGCGGTTCGAATCTTTCTCCCATCTTCCGTTCGTATGGGGATATTTTGTAAATTGGGATCGGTCGATGCGAGTCGCCCCGTTGTCGTGGCTGCCAGCGAATATGAAGTGTGAATGCGGCCTGTTTCCGGGTTGATCGCTTCCGGTAGCGCGTCCGTGTAAGTACTTTTCAATTTTGAGAGTGAGCGCCAATCGAGAATGGTCCGCGGTAATTCATGCCCTTCAGCGGCGAGCTGTTCCAATACGTCGGCCTTGGTTGACCAGGCGCCTTTCGCCGTTTTCTTCCCGCCCGGCAGCCCGAGCTCGCCGAAAAGAATGTCGGCGATCTGCTTTGGCGAGCCCATGTTGAACTCGCCGCCCGCGAGTTTATAGGCCTCGGCCTCGAAACGGCCCATCCGCTGCGCGAAGTCGCCGGACAATTTTGAAAGCACCGCTGGGTCAACTTTCACGCCTTCGCGCTCCATTCGCATGATCACGGGCGCCAACGGGCGTTCGAGCGTTTCGTAGACGGTCGCTTTTCCCTCCGCGGCGAGGCGCGGTTTTAGCGCCTCATGAAGGCGCAAGGTGATATCGGCGTCCTCAGCTGCGTAGTCAGCCGCCTTGGCGATCTCGATTTCGTCAAAAGTCTTCTGTTTCTTGCCTGTCCCAGCAATGTCGGAGAATTTGATCGTCTCGTGCTCAAGATGCCGCTTAGCGAGCTCATCCATACCGTGGCCGCCGCGACCGCAGTCAAGCGCGTAGGAGATCAACATCGTGTCGTCGATGGGCGAAATCGAAACGTCATAACGCGACAAGACAAGGGCGTCATATTTGATATTTTGCCCGACCTTCAACACTGACGGGTCTTGAAGCATAGGCTTCAGCAATTTTAGCGCCTTCGCGGTATCTATCTGCTTACTGACATTTTCATCATCTAACGCCAATCCTTTGGCGCCATGCCCAAGGGGGATGTAGCACGCCTCGCCTGGCCCGACGGCGAGAGAAACGCCAACAAGGTTCGCGCGCATCGCATTGAGGCTGTCCGTCTCTGTATCAACGGCGACAACGCCGCGCGCATGCGCAGCTTCTATCCAGTCTTTGAGCGCCGCATCCGAATAGATTGTCTCGTACTGGGCGTCTTCAATTGATTTTTTTGCCTTGCCAGCGGACGGCGCTTCGGGCGCAGGCGCGTCGAACGCTTCGGCGACCCGCCGCGTCAGCGTGCTGAACTCCATCTCATTTAGAAACTCGAGGAGCATTTCCGGTTCAATTGATCTCATTTCAAGCGCCGAAATGGGCTCTTCCAAATCAAGATCTGTCTTGAGGGTGACAAGCTCTTTGGAAAGCCGCGCGTCATCAGCAAATTCGATCAGGTTTTCGCGGCGTTTTTTCTGTTTGATTTCTTCGGCGCGATCGAGAAGCGTTTCCAGGTCGCCATACTCTTCGAGCAATTGCGCGGCCGTTTTGACCCCAATTCCCGGAACGCCCGGAATATTGTCGACGGAATCTCCGGCAAGCGCCTGGATGTCGATAACTTTTTCCGGACCAAGACCAAATTTTTCAATGACCTGCTCGCGGCGCACCCATTTGTTCTTCATGGTGTCGAACATCGAAACGCGGTCTGAAACGAGCTGCATCAGGTCCTTATCGGACGAAATGATAACGCACTCGCCGCCATCATCTTCTATCTGCCTTGCATAGGTGGCGATAATGTCGTCGGCCTCAAACCCTTCCATTTCGATACACGGGGCATTGAAAGCGCGCGTTGCTTCCCGCACCAGCGAGAATTGCGGCCTCAGGTCTTCAGGCGGTTCATCACGGTTCGCTTTGTACTGATCATACAAATCGTTGCGAAAGGTGTGTGCTGAGTAATCGAAAATAACCGCGAAATGCGTCGGTTCATGCTCGTCGCCTAAATCGGTCAAAAGCTTGTAGAGCATGTTGCAAAAGCCGGAGACCGCGCCTACGGGCATTCCATCGGACTTGCGCGTCAATGGCGGCAATGCGTGGTATGCCCTGAAAATATAGGCGGAGCCGTCAACGAGATAGAGCCTGGTGTCTTTATTTTTTTTTGATTTCGCCGCCATCAGGCTTACCTTCTTATTCAGGATCGATAACGAGGTGGAATTATGAAGGTTCTTGGTATCCGTTTTTGCCGGGTCGCGAAACGCGAAAACGCCGAAGCGCTGGCGAAAATGCTTGGCCCGGCGGGTCTTGGGATTAAAGAACGCGATCTCGGGGCGCTGGGCGACGCGGGAGGCTTTTCGGGAGCCGTCTTTCCGATTGAAGCGAACGAAGACAATTCGTGGATAGAAATCTGGCCCGCCGGCCCTGAAATGCCGGAAATGGTGATGCTCCAAATCATCGTCGATGACGCCGACGCGTGGGCGCAGAACGCCCGTAATAACGGATTAGACCCGAAGGGTCCCGATGATGCGCACGGCGAACGCATTTACTATTTGGAAGGTCCGGGCGGTTTGCCGATCGCTTTTGCAAGCAAAGTTGCAGATTAAACTTACAGCGGCGTACAGCTTATGTCAGGCAAGGCGACGCGGTCGCCACTATCGCGGCGGATGGCAAAGCACGCGTCGCCGTCGATCACCAGATCGAAAATAATCGGGGTGGCCGGGCTGCGCGTTTCATAATCGCCAGGCCGCGGCGGCAGGACCGGGATCGCAGAGGTTTCCGTGAAATCACCGGCGCCGAGACGCACGGACGCCTTGCCCAAGGCATCGGCGAGACGCTGCTCGAGACGTTCTAATGTTTCAGCGTCCGCGATTTCGAGCACCGCGGGTTTCGACGATGGCGCTGTCTGGCAAGATGAAATCAAGGGAATGAGCGCGGCAAACAGGAGCTGGCCATATCGGCGCATCCTGACCTGCGTTCCCGAATTTTCTGTCATTGGTTCGGCATCGTTAAATCGCGGTTTTGCCGCAGTAACGCTTCAAACGGCGTGAGCGATGTTGTCGCGACACCGCCTTCCGCCGTCGACAGGTACTGCGCCCGCATGGCCGGTTGCGCCGGCGCCGTCACGGGGCAGGTTCCGTCTTCACGAAACTGGAGCGCGGCCGCCAGCAGCGCTTCATTCTCGTCGCCAAGCTCGTTATTCAAATCGTCAGTCGCAACACATCCCGGCAGACGCTCTCCAAAGACAAAGTCAGAATCCGCCGGCACAAAGCCATCCGTGTAGTCCCCAAACCCTTTGTCATTCACGCCTTGAAATTGGATCGTATAATAGGTCACGCCGCAATTGTCGGTCGGGTAAAAACCAAAGGGTTTGCCGCAGGTGGTGTCCCCGATCAGGATCACTTCAATATCAATGCCGCGTAAGCCGTTGATCACAGCTTCGCTGGCGCTGCATGTATCCTCTGTGGAAAGAATAAAAACCCGCGAGAGGTTAAGGCTGGTCAACGGCTGGCCTGCGGGAAGCGAGAAGCCGAGACCTTCGCTGTAGAACGGAATTGGGCTGTTGAACTCGCCTGTGACCGGATTAAAATTTCCCGCATCATTGTTAAATCGCAAAAGTTCGAAGGTTCGCCCGCTCGTCGCAGCGTCGCCCGCAACCAGATAAGACAGTTGCGAAGCGACCGCGAGAAGACCGCCGCCATTGTAGCGCAAATCCAGAACGAGATCATCGACGCCTTGTGCGGCGAGATCCCCGACCGCCTCGGCGATCTCGCGTTCGGACTCAAACGGACTGAACGTATTGAAGAGGATGTAGCCGACGCGCCCGCTTGGCGTATCGATCACCGATGAACGGTTCACGGGTTTGGCGGCGATATTCTCCGAAATCAGTGTGACAGTCCGGGTCGCCGTAGCTCCAGGGTCGCGCACTACAAAGGTGTGCGACTCGCCCGCCGTGCGCGGAAACAGGCCATTGTTCAACGTGTCGAGTTCCGCTTGGGTCGCGCCGCCATTTACGAGATCGACGTCGTCAACTTCAAGGATACGCGTGCCGCGGACGAAATTCGGAGACCCGTTGGTTAGCGCGGACGCCGGCGTATTCGGTTCGGTATACCGCACACGGAAATCACGCGGCGGCGTTGTCGAGAGCGCTGCGTAACTGACGCCATAGTCGGCTGTGGGAGCGGAATTGCGTCTGCGTAGGAAATTCTCTGTGGTTTCGCTGAAATGGAAATCATCCTTCTCCTCGCCCGACGCCGTGCGCGCCGTTGTTCGCAAGACGTCAAAATAAGCGATGCGATTACTGAATGTGGCCGGATCGCGGTCGACGACCTCGTCATTGAACAGATACGTCTCATTCGTCCAGGACCGCAGCCAGAATTTTTCCTCCAGCAACGACCCCGGAAGATCGGGGAACGGATTTCCTTCAAGGTCGAGGCCTGTCCGCACGACCTCACACCGGTCCTCAAATATGCTGGCTGATTCAAATACGCCCGGCGTCCATGTTGGGCCGCTTGAAGTCGGCGGCGGAGGAGGTGGCGGCGGCGGCGATGGCGGCGGGGTCGACGCGGCCGGCGCCGGCGCGTTCGATCCGCTGCTTTCGCTACAGGCCGAAAGGCCAGCCGCAACAGCGGCGACAAGCGCCATGCAAAAAGTACTTCTGATCAACGCAACAACCCCTTCCGCCACATTTATAAGTCTACCAAAGCGGCTTCAGCGAATCCAGATGCGACAATCCTGCCCCAAAACAATACAAAAAGCGCCGCCCCCTTTCGGGGGCGGCGCCGTCTTCTCTCCCGATTTTGTCCGGTTAGGCGTCGAGCGCGACAACCTCTCCGCTTTCCTCGCCGCGGCGCGGTTTGCGGCGCTCAAGGACTGACTTCACTTTTGACCGCAAGGGCGCAAGTTCCAGCGGCTTGGAGAGGTAGTCGCTCATGCCGGCCTGAAGGAACTTCTCGCGATCGCCAGGCAGCGCCTTCGCGGTGAGCGCCACGATCGGCGTCTCCGAATTCGGCGTATCGATCCGGCGAATCCGGCGGGTCGCTTCGACGCCGTTCATGTTCGGCATATGCACATCCATGAGGATGAGGTCGTAAGCTTTCTCGGCTGCGGCCTCGACCGCCTCCACGCCGTTGCGAACGATGTCCATCTCGACGTCGAATTCGTCCATAACCGCCGTGATGAAGCTTTGGTTCGCCGGGTTGTCTTCGACCAGAAGGACGCGGCCGGAAACCACAGGGCGCTGGAAGGAGATGACTTCCGCAGAGTGCGCGATGGCCTCTTCTTCCATGTCGGCTTCCACGTCGCCCGCCGTCGTCGCATTGACCGCATCAAAGACTGCGTCCTGCAACATTAGCTGGTTGATCTGTCCCTCAAAGCCCATGTCTGTAAGGTCAGCCATCGACATTGGCGCTGCGCCTGACAGGATCAGAGAAGCGTCGCCGAGCAGCGCATTGCGGTCGAGACGTTTCACCAGCTCGTCAGCAGCGATGTCGTCCAACTTCGCGTTGACAATGACCGCGTCAATCGGCTCGCCGGACGCTTTCAACGTTGCGAGGGTTTCGATCGCGTCAGCGCCGGAGGCGGCGATGACAGGCTGGGCGTTCATCGCCGGCAGCATCTCAGCAAACACTTTCTGGTTCACCTCAACATTGTCGACAACAACGATGCGCTTCGGCTCGGCGAGCGTTGTCTCCGTACGCGGCAGAACCGTCAGGTCGTCCGCAGCAGCCAGAGGCACGCTCATCCAGAATTCAGAGCCAGCGCCGAGAACCGTGTTGACGCCGATTTCGCCGTTCATTGCCTCGACAAGCTCTTTGCAGATGGCGAGGCCAAGACCTGAGCCGCCATATTTGCGGGTCGTGGAACCATCAGCTTGCTGGAAGCGATTGAACAGGATGCCGACCTTGTCATCAGCAATGCCGATTCCTGTGTCGATCACTGACAGTTTGATCGCGTCCTCGCCTTCGCCAGCAGCAACCATCACAGCGACCGAGCCGTTCTCAGTGAACTTCACCGCATTGCCAGCAAGGTTCACAACGATCTGACGGATGCGGTCGGCGTCGCCATTGACCATGGCGGGCAGCGCCGGGTCGATTTGAACAGCGAGGTCCAGACCTTTTTCCTGTGCTTTCGGCTGCAGAAGCTTCACAGCGTCCTCGACCGTGGTGCGCAGGTTAAAGGCGCCTTCCGTCAATTTCAGCTTGCCGGCTTCCATCTGCGACAGATCAAGGATGTCGTTGATGAGGCCAAGCAGAGCGTCGCCCGACTGTTCGATGATGCCCACATGCTCGCGCTGTTCGTCCGACAAATCGCTGTCGAGTAGGATGCGCGAGAAGCCGAGGATGCCGTTCATCGGCGTGCGCAACTCGTGGCTCATGGTCGCCAGAAACGTCGACTTCATGCGATTCGCTTCTTCGGCCTTGTCTTTGGCGACAACAAGGTCGCGCTCGACAACTTCACGGCGTTCGATCTCTTTGTTCAGTTGATCGACCGTCGTCTGCAGTTGCTCGTTTACACGAGCAATGCGGTTACGGTGGTTACGAAGCGCGATCAGGCTCAAGAATGAGAAGAGAATGATCAGAGCTCCGAGCGCCATGATGGCGACCTGGATCGTCATCTGACGGTTGGCGTTCTCAAGCGCCACGTCCTTGTTGAGCTGTTCGTTTTTCAGACGCTCAATATTGAGTTGTTGCTCAGCGGAGTGGAACTTTGCGCCCATCAGTGCGAGGTTCGCGGACGACGCCACTTTCTTGGCGTTGTCAGACAGACGCTTGAAGCTCTGGTGGTGCTCAAGAGCCATCGCATAGTCGCCCTGCATCAGGTACACCTGATAGGCCACATCGTGCATCTCTTCGTACGACATGGACGTGTCGGCGACTGCGAGACCATCGAAAGCTTTCTCAATCAGGCTCGCAGCTTCAGCGACTTTACCTTGCTTCAGCTTGGCGTGCGCTTCTGATCCGTAAACGAACCGGGCCCACTCCGTGCCTTCGTCACCTTCCAGAAGGTCAAGGGCTTGCGCCGCCAGATCTTCGGCTTTGAGGTAGTTTGCGTTCAGGATTTCAAGATCCGCCATGTTGGTCAGGATCCGCGCCTTCAACACGTCGCTTTCCATCTCATCAGCGATATCGAAGGCTTTTCCGAAGAGCTTACGCGCTTCATCCAAACGGCCCATCTCTTTCAGGACGTTCGCCTGGTTGTTGAACGATGAGAGATCAAGGCTGGCGTCGCCTGAGTACACCTCAGAAGCGCGTGCATAGAACTCCAGAGCGCGCGGATAGGCTTGCGCGTCCCGGTAGATTGAACCGATCGACTGAAGCGCGATCGCTTCGCTGCGCGGCTCGTCGAGAGCGACGAACACATCATGCGCTTTGAAGAAGCTCTTCACCGCCGTCTTTACGTCGGAAGCGCGGCCGGCGACGCGGCCCTGTGCAAGGAGCAAGTCCCCGCCGAGTTTTGTCTTGGCGCCCTCTTCGCCGATCAGATCAAGCGCGTTCTGGATGACAGAAGCGCCCTCTTCCGGCTTGCCCGACCGCACAAGCGCTGCGCCCCGCAACCACATCGCCGTGGCGATAGCGGTGTCGCGATCAGCAAACGATGTCGCAGATCTTACAAGGCTCTCTGCGTTAACCGCATGCTCCAGCGCATTTTGCGGATCACGCATCATTTGCGCTTTGGCGTCTGCGATCAGCTTGTCGTAAGCGTCCTGCAAGGTCGCCTCAACTGGCGCAGATTGTGTTACCGTCGCCGGCGCCGATGCGCTTGCTGCTGGTGCACCGTATAAGGCGACGCACAATGCCGCTGTTGAAAGTAGATGCTTCACCGTCCCGCCCTTTTTGGATTTAGCAGCTGCTGTTTTGTTGTTGGAAACTGTTTTGAATGTCTGTGTCATGATGTTCACCCTGAGCCCTTCCCAACAATTAAAACGACAGAGTGAAACGAGAACCGGCGGCGAACGAATTATATTCGCCATCGATATCAACCGCGCCGATATCCATTCGGCCAAAGACGCTAACCTCCGCAGCGCCTTCCATGAGCGGAAACGCGTACTGCGCCTCCGTCACATAGTGTCTATTACCGGAACCGAGGTTCCAGAACTCGTTGACAACGCCAAGCTCCCCTGTGGCGCGGTTGACAACCTGTACGGACTGATACTCTAAGGCCCCCGCTTCGATATTCAGCGGTTGCGCAAAGGTCAGGCGCAACCGGTCATTATCTTTCAACAAGCTCTTGGCCGTTGCGGCGAATTCAAACGCCGTCGACGTCAAGCCCTCTTCCGATACGCCGAGCACGCCGCCGCCGAAACCGTTTGACAGCGTGCGGCCCGCTGAGGCCGAAGCCGAAAGCGAGAAGCGCGGTGAGATATCGTAAGAAGCGCCAACTGTCAGGGCGTTGGTGACAGCGCCTTGATCAAGTGAGAACGCGCCTTCGCCCTGGGCGCCGAGGACGCCCGTTTCTTCATCAAGCCGCGTGAACGATGCGTTCAACCGAACATTCTTCGCAACCGCATAGCTAACGTCGAGCATGATCGCGCTCGCCTGATAATCGCTAAGCGTATCGAAGTCGCGCAAACGCTCACCGGTCGTCTCATCGGCGTAAGTGTGATCATCACGCACTTCAGAGAAACCGAAGGCCAATTTCAAACCAGGTTTAATTTCAGATACGATGTTCGCGAACATGCCGCCCGAAGCGAGACCAAGGAACGGATTAACGCCGCCCTGAGCCGGATCGTAATCAGTATAGTGATCGAACCCTTCAGTATGCGTCAACGCAACCGATCCCGCGCCTTCACCAATCTGGAAGGTCACTTTACGGTTTTGCGACTGGATGAGGAAGCTCGTATTGAACGGGCGATCCTGCGTTTGCGACGGCGCGAATTGCGAGACCGGCGCCGCCCGCATGGTGAGGCCCCACTCGCCGACTTTTGCGACTTGCGCTTCATGCGGCTTCGCGACCAACGAGTTCGTGCCGCCGGCCCAATCGACCAGACGGTTATAAATATGGCGCTGATACTGTTCAGTGCCGCCATTGAATGTACCGCTCTGACCGTGAAGGACTGTTGACAGCGGAATTGAGAAGTCGCGATAGGTGCCGCCGACATTCTCAATAGCGAAGACGCTTTCACCGGCGACTTCCCAGAGATTCAATTGGCCGGGCACCACGAGCGTGTTACGGAATTGGCTCGCAGTCTGCGTCGTAAACCCACTTCCGCTTGGCGAATAGAACGTAAGATTGTCGAAGTTCAACGGTGAGACGGCCGCTTCAACATCCAGAAGGCCGTGTCCGTAGACGCTATCGACACCAGGCGCACCCAGATCTTCCGCCGTTTGGAGAACAATATCGACGGTCTCCTGTGCGAAATTCTGGAGCCACGGCCAGCGGTCATGGATCAACGAAATCGCGCCCGTGACGATTGGCGCCGCGAACGACGTACCCGAAAGACGCGTGGTGCCGCCGTTATTATCAGAGACGAGGATCAATTCACCCGGCGCCACGAGGAAGTGATTTTTCAGCTTGTTTTCTTCAGTGCAAACGCCGCTATTCGTAAAGCATGCTTCGCCGGGACGGTTAGAGAACGAAGAGATGTTTTTATTCGGATCAACCGAACCAACGAGAAGGAGGTTTGAAAAATCGTTAGTCGAACCCTTATTGATGTTCTGCGTTTGGGTGACGCCATTGTTACCGGAGGCGATAACGAATACCGTATCGCCAGCAGCCGACTGCAACATCGGTGTTCTGAAGATATCCGCAATATCCTGATGGAAAGTCCAGCCAGGAACGCCGAGCGACATATTGATGACGTTTGCGCCCGCATTGGTTAGAACATTTACGCCATTTTCGACGTCAGCGAAGTTCGCGGAGCCAGTGGCGTCAAAGGGGCTGTAGGACTTAACCGTCGCCCGCGGCGCTATGCCAAGGACGCCTTGACCGTCATGACGCCCTGCGATCAAGCTTGCGACAGCAGCGCCGTGCTCGTTAGGCGACACGGTGTATCCGCCGACATTCTGCAGATATTCGACATTGTCGTCGGTCATGGAAATAGCCACGTCGAGAAGACCAACAACTGCGTCATGGCCGTTGCCCTGATCCTGCGTGATGGAAGGCCGCCAATTGACAAGCGGCATCCAGTGGTCGATTTGATCGCGACCTGAATACGCCATCAGGCCATCGTAGAACTCTAGGAAGAACTGTGAGCGCGTCGCCCCATCAATATTTTCGAACGAGCTCGCATCGTTGAGATCAATGCCGTACTTCGCAAGAATTGGATCGGCAAAAGCCTGATCAAAGGTCTGACCGGTCGCCGCTTGAACGGCGGAGCCCCACGTCGTGCGTGAGGTGTCGATGAGCGATGTAAAATCGTTAAGAACAGCGTCGTAGGCGCCTTGTGTGGCGGACGAATAAGAACCGAGTGCGGACCAGTTCTGATTGATTTGCCCCCATTGCGGACCAGCTTGCGACCAGAATTCGCCGATGCCAGCAACCGGCGTACCGGCTGTCGCCGCGTCTCCCCAGAATGGATCAACATTGCCGGAGAATGCCGTAACGTCGCCCGCGAACGGTGAGATGTCGCCCCAGAATGGCGAGATGTCGCCCCAGAACGGATTGATGTCTCCGTAGAAGGGATCAACATCGCCCCGAAACGGATTGATGTCGCCGGCAAATGGGTCAATGTCCCCTGCGAACGGATCAATATCGCCGCTGAAAGGCTGAATATCGCCGCCGAATTGCTGCGCCGTTGACCCGCTGCCCGACGGCCAACCGCCCGATTGCGCGTATACAGGCGTCGTCATCGCCAATAACGCCGCCGCCCCTACTGTCTGCAAATACACTTGACGTTTCATAGTCATTCTCCCTGGCGCAGCCGCACGCCGCCCCTTGAGAGCCTATAAAACGGCAATTCTCATAAAATTTTATAAAAACTCTTTGTTAATTTCGGTTTACCATATCTTACTATGGTAAATAAAAATGTGGTTTTTGTTTACTATTATAAATATTGTTTTTATTGGTCATTTCCAAAAATATGATCGATCTACTCGTTGGAAAAGGCCAAAAACCTGACAAATTGAGCCGCGCAAAAATAATATTTTTCAAAAAAATTTTTAAAACCATTACTTTCTGGTGAGGGAACCGTGAGCCCGATGGCCTTCGCTATTGCGCTGCGACCAGAACAGCCTTCGCGCGCGGGCTTTGTGGTGTCAGTACGGGTCCCATCCCGTACTGAC
>JBCAXE010000005.1:0-124390 GCA_038534195.1 Pseudomonadota bacterium | reverse complement strand
TTACGGGCGGGTCGCGGGTTACGCAGCCCTGCCGGCTGCGCGAGGCGCGGAAGGCGCATCGCCACCTGACTAAAAGAGAAGTTCCCGCGTCTCGCGCAGGCCTCTCTACGACGAAACGAACCCTCTCGCGGGAAGGCCTCCCGCGGAGACGATGAAGGCTGGAAGGAAACAGGCATGGCTGACGAGACAAAACGGCGTTGCAAATCGCCCATCACACGTAGGAGCCGCATCGCAGGACATATCGCGTCAATCAAGGCTTGCCGCCGATCCTTCGTGACGCGCTTCGCGCTCCTCAGGATGAGGAGGCGTTTGGTTTATAATGTGAATTAATCTGGTTCAGATATCCAATATTGAAGATGGTCAGTATGCGATTAATTACCGTCGCTCCTTATCCCACAACACCGCGCCCTCATCCTGAGGAGCCGTTCACAGAACGGCGTCGCGAAGGATATGAGGTTGGCTCCAGCGTGCGCGGCCAATCCTTCGCGACGGCTGCTGCGCGTGATGGGTTCCCATCGCATCACCTTCAGGATAAGGCTGAATTTGGCTCGCGGCGTGATCAAACCTTTTTCAGATATAGAATAATCACGATAATCAGCATGCCGCCAAAGACTGAAATCGCATATCCCGCAGCGTTGCGCCCCGCCCCGGACGCCCCGCGTTTATTGTTTAAACCTTACGTCCGCGTCCGGTCCGGGCTTGTCCAGATAGCCGACGAGGCCGGCGCGCGCCGTGCCCTCTTCGACGCCGATCACAACATGGGCGAGAATGTCGCCCACCCCGTCGCCGTTGAAATCCGCATGGGCGATTTCGCGGATGCGCGTTTTCTGACGCAGCGCCGACATCAGCCAGGCGCCGTCGCGCATTTCCTCAATGGCGGGGGTCGGCGGGTCGAGGCCTTCTGTGGCGCCGGCGATCATGAAGGGCGGCCCGTCTGCGAGCGAAGCGAGGTCCGCGCGGCTGCAGCGGCCATTGTCAAAGTAAGAAGCCGTCGGCGGCTGCGCTTTTTTGAGATAATCGATGACGCCGCAGGCGCGCTCAAAAAACGCCTCGCGCCGCATGTCCGCATTGGAGGCGGCGTACCAATCGTCAGCGGTCTTGCGCCGATAGTCGGCGCAGGTGCGCACCGGTTCTTTTTCGCGCGCATAATCGGTGGGGTGCGAAAGATCGAGCGTCACCGGCGCGCCTTTATTGTCGAGCACGAGCGCATCGAGCCATCGGTTCAACTCGGCCTTCGAGACGCAGCCATCGGGCGCGTCCTTGAAAAACTGAATCCGCGCCGTGAAGCAAATCTGACCGGCGAGATCACCGCCAAGCGACCGGGCCGTTTCGTCCGGCTCGGAATGACGCATCGTCACTCCTGTCACCACCGCCGCCCCGGCTGCGACCACCGCCCCGGCGCTCGCCAACATTGTCCGCATCGTCACCATTATAATAACCCCAGTTCCGCCAGTTCCGCCCGCAACGCCGGCGGCGTGTCGCCAGCGCCCTCCTTCAGGTCCGGCGGCGCGTCCGCCGGGTCAAGATATCGCCACCCCTGGAACGCGCGGCGCGGCTGCGCCTCTGTCTGGATCAAGGGCGGATCAATCAAAATGGCGCAGCGAACAATGCCGTCTTCGCCTGTCACTTCTTTCAAATCAATGATCCGTTGGCGCACGAGCACAACGCCTTTGATGACCCAATATATCGACCCGCCGTCCAGAATATCGTCCCGCCGGCGCGGGAACATCCGGGTCACATGATCATGAACAGCGCCCAGTTTCCTCTTCTTGTTGTAGGCGACGCGACGTTTCACCCACGCCGCTTGTTGTTCAACGCTTTCGGTCCCCACGCTGAGTTTCACCAAATGGACCGTCACTTTAACAGATGCGCTCCCATAGGGGGCCGGACGACGGCCGCGTTTGCTGCCTTAAGAAAAGAACCGTCAGTCGGCGACGCGAAAGCGCGCCACTTCCCGCGCCCGCTGGCGCTTCAGATCATGACGGGCCGAGCGTTTCACCAGAATATAAAGGATGAAATAGCACATGGCGGCGCCGATCGCGGCGAGCCACATGGGAAGGTTTTCAAACAGCGTCGAGAACCGGTCATAGCTGAGGCCCATGGCTTCGGCGACGCCCGGAAACTCCTGCCCTACCAGCAACGTCACCCCAAGGCCAGTCAAGGCGAAGGCGAGGAACCCGGCGAGGATCGCGCCCACCGTCACGCCCATATCGGCGTGCTCTTCGGCTTTGGAGATGATCATTTTGCCCGGATCGCCGGAAAGCGCCTGCGTCGCGGCGAAGAGCGCCCGGCCGCGCGCGGCCTGTTCTTCGGGCGAGAGGCTGCCTTCGTTGGCGTCTTTGATGGGATCAAAGTCGACAACGGGCTTGGCTTTCAACTCTTCATCGGACACGTAGGTCAATTCGCACTCCGACGCGGGCATCACGTCCGACGTGGGCACCACAAGCGATGCGTCGGTCGGCATCAGAAAAAGAGATTTCTCCGCGGCGCGCCGGCGCACGAGACCGTCGAGCGTCACCACTTCGCCGTTGACGCGCGCTTTGGTCCACATTTCGAAGGCTTGCGCGGCGGCGAGCTTGTCGCCTTCGTTCAGTTTGCGCAGGACGCTCGAGCGGCGCCAATTGTCTTCGCCAATGTTAAAGATCAGCGACGTCAGGGCGTCATGTTCATTCTGGTTAAGCGGCGCACGGACCGTATCGGCGATCAGCTTTTCGATCGGGGCGACGTCTTCGCGCAAGAGCCGCTCCGCCTCGCCTTCGGTCACGCTCATGCCATGGCGCGCCGTGCCGGTATGGCCGTAGCCCACAGTCCATTGCTCGCTCGGCGCGTAATGGGCCGACATGCGCAGGCCTTCATAGCCTTTAATCAGGTTGAGACCGGTATCTCCCGTTTGCAACACGAACCTACTACCCCTCGTCTGCGCGCGCGCTTTCAAAAACTGCACGCTTCACCAACCGTCCGGCTCCGCGTTTCCACGAATTGCGCCGGTTACGCAGAGCGCCCCACGAGGCTCCGCCTTAACCGCATTATTAGCACGCCCGCCGGCGATTGTGTAGGCGGCGCGGCGGCGGCCGGCCCTGTGCCAAACGGGGACGCGCGCGCCAGCATGAAGTCGCCAAAACGCCGCAGACCGCCGGCCTGCGGGGCGAATTCGCGTTTAAAACCAGCGATTTCACGCCATGGGCGTGTTAACGGCGGCCAAAACATCCTATTCTTCAATTTTGCGCCGGTTTTGGCTCATACTGGTAAAAATGGCACAAGACTTGGGTATTTACACTCGAACAACGCGGGGCGTCCGGACCGCGATTCGACCTTGGGGCGGCGATCGAGCCGAGTAGCGAACCGGGCATGAGGTAGGTGGATCGATGGGTAATGGATTAGCAAATATCATCGCAGCGGCGATTGTCGCCATTGCGATCGTGTGGACAGGCGGGTTCGGCAAGAACCGCGCGGGCGGTCCTGCGGCGACGCCGGTGTCCGAGGAAGAAATTGCGAAACTTTATGCGCGCGCAGTTGGCGATATCCGCAATGATATCGTCATCAGCTGCGGTTGCTGCGGCGACGGCGACGGTCCGCGGAGGGCCGGCGGCGATTCTTTTTAGGAGCCCGTCCTGTCCCAGCGCGGTTAGCCGGTTACGGTCCGGTTTATCCAGAGCAGGCAGGGCGGGCGAGCCCCTCCCCCGACAGTGAAGGCCCGGCGCTCGCATCGCTGACGCCGCCGCCAAATGTGAACGCGGACCCGCCCCCGGCGTTCCCGCCGGAGACGCCGTTTTTCTTACCGCCCACGGACGTTAATTTGCCGCCAACGCTGACCGTCCCCCCGATCGGCCTGCCGCCGGTGGATATTCCGGGCGGCCCGCCGCCCACTGGCGAGGATGACGACGACAATGACGGCGACGATACTGAGAATCCGCCGCCGACCGATCCGCCTGTGGATCCGCCGGTGGATGTGCCCGAACCCGGCACTTTCACGCTTCTCATTGTTGGCGGCGTTATATTCTTCTTTGTACTGATGATTAGGCGGCGGCGAGCCTGATCGTCAAAGCAAAACGACCGCCGCGAGACCGAGAAAAACAAAAAAGCCGACAATATCGGTGATCGTCGTCACGAAGACGGCCGAGGAAACAGCAGGGTCCGCGCCGGCGCGTTGCAATGCGATCGGCACCATGATCCCGGCAAGCCCCGCCGCGAGCAGATTGATGATCATGGCCACGCCGACTACGAGACCGAGCTGCAGGCCATCTGTTGGTCCCGCCCCCGTCGATGCATACCAAACGCCGGCCAGGACGCCCATAATGACGGCGAACAAGATCCCGTTGACGCCGCCCACCAGCGCTTCGCGCCAAATGATGCGCGCGGCGTTGGCGCCTGTGAGGTCTTTGGTGGCGAGCGAGCGCACGGCCACGGTCAAGGTCTGCGTGCCGGCGTTACCGCCCATGCTCGCGACAATCGGCATCAAGACGGCGAGCGCCACCACTCTTTCAATGGCGGCGTCAAAGAGCGCAATCACTAATGACGCCATGATGGCCGTGCCAAGATTTACCGCCAGCCAGGAAAAGCGCGACCGCACCGTCTCGACGACCGTATCCGACAAGCCTGTATCCGCCTCAACGCCCGCTAGCGCCAACATGTCTTCGTGGGTTTCTTCGTGAACGATCTCAACGACGTCGTCCACGGTGATCATGCCGACGAGGCGGTCGCCGTCATCCACCACTGGCGCGGAGATGAGATTATACTGCTCGAACAGATAGGCGACCTCTTCCTGATCCATGTCCACAGAGATGCGCCGGAATTCCGTATCGGGAATAAGATCCGCGATGACTATATCACGCTGCGACTTCAGAAGCGCCGCTAGCGGCACCTCGCCGATAGGCTTGTACGCCGGATCGACAACGAAGACTTCAAAGAAACGATCGGGTAAATCTTCCGAACCGCGCAAACGATCGATAATTTGCCCCACGGTCCAATAAGCCGGCGCAGCAAAAACATCGCGCTGCATTAAGCGGCCGGCGCTGTCCTCGTCATAATCAAACGCCGCATGGAGCGCGAGACGATCGGCCAACGGCACTTCGGCGAGAATTTCGGCGCGTTTTTCTTCGTCCAATTCTTCGAGAATGAAGGCGGCGTCATCGGTGTCGAGTTCGCTTACCGCGTCCGCCACCTGTTCGGGCTGCATGACGCTGACGATCTCTTCGGTCAAATCCGGATCGAGTTCAGCCAGCACCTCCGGCTGCAACCCGTCGCCGAGCATGACCGTCAGTTTCGCCCGGCCTTCTTCGCTTAAAAGACCGAACAAGTCGGCGAGGTCGGCGGGATGCAACTCGCCGCAAAGGGTACGCGCCTGTTCGGTGTCGTTGTTAGCGACCGCGTCGATCACGGATCGCACAAACGCATCCGCGAGGGTCTGGTTTTCGCTTAGCGGCGTCGCGGTGTCTTCTTCAGGCTCAGCGTTGCCGCCTTCCGATTTCGGCGGCGGCGCGCTTTCAGATGGGCGCAACGGTTCGTCAGTGGCGTTTGGTTCGCTCATGGCGCCCTGGTCTGGATAGCGTTAAAGGAGGTCGATTGACACTTCAGAGATAAAGGGCGCGCACTGATTTTTCAAGCGGGAACCCTTTATTCCCGAAAATTAATGACCCCGCTCATAATGATCGCGACCGCGATCACGGTCAGGACGGACGCGATTATCGTTGCGCGGATCGCTTTGCGTTTCAAATCCGGGTCAACCGGCGCGCCGGGTTCGGCGCCGTCGACATCATCTTCGCCGGCTTCCCATCGCGACGTGACGCCCATCGGTAAGAGCGCGAAAAACACGAGCCACCAGATGATGACGAAGATCACGATTGCGCCGCCGATATTCATTGGTTCAAACCCTGTGAAGCAGAACGGCGATGGGCGGACGTTTCCCCCAGAGGCGTCCGAGCTGCTGACGCACCGCGCGGCGGATTGCGTTCTCCACCGCGTCGTCATCCTGACGTTTGGCGCGCGGTAAATCTTCGACCGCCTCGTCAATCGCTTCTTCCAACGCCAGTTGAACGTCGTCTTCCGTTTCGGTTTCGAGCGGCGCGCCGATGAGCGCCACGGCCGACGGACTGGCAAGCTTACCGTTTTCCGTCAGTACGCAGGAAACCGTCACGCACCCGGCGTACCCAAGCTTTCGCCGCTCCCGGATCGGCGCTGCGCCATCGGCGATCAAGTGATGTCCGTCGAGATAGAGCCGCCCCACAGGCACTTCGTCGATGATCTCAGGCCCGTCAGGCGCCAGACGGATCATGTCCCCGTTCCGCGGCGACAGCGAGGTCTTCGCGCCCAACTCTAGAGCGAACGACGCATGCTCTTCCAGATGCCGCGCTTCGCCATGAACGGGGATCGCAATCTCCGGGCGCGCCCAGGCGTACATCTGGCGGAGCTCGTCCCGGCAAGGGTGGCCGGACACATGAACGAACTCGTCCTTTTCCGTGATGATTTTCACGCCAAGCTCCACGAGATCGTTTTGCAGATCATAGATTTCGCGCTCATTGCCCGGAATGATCTTCGACGAAAAGATGACGGTGTCGCCCTCTTTCAGAATGACGTCGGAATGATCGTTGCGGGCGATCCGCGCAAGGGCGGCCCGGGGTTCGCCCTGACTTCCCGTACACAGATAAAGCACATGTTCGGGCGGCAAATAACCCGCCTCGCGCTCGTCAACGAACGACAAGCCTTCTGGCAACAATCCGACTGTTCGAGCGACATCCACAATGCGCAGCATGGACCGTCCCATCAAACAAACGCTGCGGTCGTTCGCGTGCGCTGCTCGGCAGATGGAAACGACGCGGGCAAGGTTTGACGCGAACGTCGTAACCGCGACGCGCGCCGGCTGATCGGCAATCACCCTGATCAGATTTTCCGCCACCCGCGTTTCAGAACCGGATTCGCCGGGTGACAAGACATTGGTCGAATCGCAGACCATCGCCATGAGCCCATTGTCGCCAAGTTTGCGGATTGCGTTGTCGTTCGTGAGCGGACCAAGCGCTGGCTCAGGATCAATCTTCCAGTCGCCCGTATGCAGGACAACGCCCAACTTCGTTCTCAAGATGACGCCGTTGGGCTCCGGGATTGAATGGGTCAACGTCACATATTCAAGATCGAACGGACCGATTTCAAATCGCGCGCCGATATCGATGACGTTGACGACGACCCCGTTTTCCTCCCTCTCCTCCAGCTTCCGCCTCACTAATTCCGCCGTAAACGGCGTCGCATAGACCGGACAGCCAAGCTTCGGCGCGAGCAGCGCCACAGCGCCGATGTGATCTTCGTGCCCGTGTGTCAGGAGGAGCGCTTTCAGATTATCGCGATGGTCAAGGATAAACGCCGGATCAGGACAAATAAGATCAATGCCAGGCGTCGAAAGATCACCGAAGGTGACGCCGCAATCGATCATGATCCACTCGCGGGACTCTCCGCGGCCATAGCCGTAGAGGTTCATGTTCATGCCGATTTCGCCCGAACCGCCAAGCGGCAAGAACACCAGATCATCTCTTTTCATGAAAGTTACGCCTTACCCGCCTTAAGCCGTTTATGGATTTCTAACAGACCCCGTATTGTCAACTCGCTGTCAAAAATATCGATGGAGTCGGTGGCGCCTTCGAACAATGATGCGATCCCGCCTGTGGCGACAACTTTGATCGGCGCCGGATACTCGGCTTTGATGCGCGCCAGAAGACCCTCAATCAAACTGACATAACCCCAGAAAACACCGGTCTGCATGGCGCCGACCGTGTCGGTACCGATGATCTTTTCCGGGCGTTCGATCGCGATGCGTGGCAAGCGCGCCGCCGCTTCATGCAGCGCTTGCATCGACAAATTGATGCCAGGCGCGATAACGCCGCCTTCAAAACCGCCATCGGCGCCGACAACGTCAAAATTCGTCGCCGTGCCGCTATCGACGACAACCAACGGGCCGCCATGGGCGGTATAAGCGCCGACCGCGTTTACAAGTCGGTCGGCGCCAGCCTCCGTGGGTTTCGATATCCGAACTTCAACGCCCGGAATATTATCAGCGCCGACCACATAAGGATCGCAATTAAAGTAACGCCGCGAAAGGTTACGCAGGTGGAACAATGACTGCGGGACAACTGTTGAGATAATGCAGTCGGAAATATCGTTGAGGCTTTTGTTCTCCAGCAACATGAGTTGCGACAACCAAACCGCATATTCGTCCGCTGTCCGCACCGTCGATGTCGAGGTCCGCCACGTCGCAACAGACCGCCCTCCGTCATAAAGGGCGATCACAGAATTTGTGTTTCCCACGTCAATTGCGAGCAGCATCGGTTTCTCCAAAATAAACAGCGCCTGCTGTAATTCTTTTTACGCCATCCGGCGTTGAAAGGATGAGCGATCCGTCATGATCAAGCCCGTCGAATATACCTGAAAGCGTCTCTTGGGGGAGACGTACGGTTATGGGCCCGCCGACATTTTGCGCTTGCTGGAGCCACGCGTCGCGAATCGGCGCGAAGCCTTGCTTGTCCCAAACCTCCATCCATTTGAAAAGCGCAGCGTCAATTGACGCTAGAAGCGCTTTGGGCGGCGGCGCGGCCCCGTCGAGCATGTCGAGGAGCCGCGTCACAGGATAGTCGGCGCCGGAGGGCTTGGACACAATATTGACGCCGACGCCAAGAACGACCGCGGATGATGCGCCCGGCCGCGTCATCAGTTCAAGCAGGATGCCCGATATTTTGGCGCCGCCGATCAGGATATCGTTCGGCCATTTCAACTTGACTTCCGCGTTGGTCGCGGCCGCATTAATGGCGTCCGCTACCGCGAGCGCCGCGGCGAACGAAAGCTGCCCAACATGCTTGTCGCTTTTCGCCGGCGTAAAGATCAAACTCGCGGCCAGGTCGCCAGCCTCCTGAAACCAGGCCGCGCCGCGCCGGCCATAGCCGGTGGTCTGGCGATCAGCGATGATCCAGACAGGGCCCGCTTCGCCGTCTGCGATGAGACGCTTCGCTTCAAGGTTTGTGGAGTCAAGCGCGTCGTAGTGCTTTAGAATTGACCCGGAAGCGAACGTATCAGACACGGATTTCAGAAGAGCACGGCGGCCGCTTGCGTCGCCGCGTTCCTCAGCGGGCCAATAAAGACGACAAGAACAGGGAACATCAGCAATGTCGATGCGAGCGCTGTCATGCTGAGATTTGCGCCCGCCGCCCGTTCGAAGGCCGGAGCCGGTTCGTCAAACCACATGAACCAGATCACCCGTAAATAGTAGAAAGCAGAGACGACGCTTGCGATGGCGCCGACAATAGCGAGCCAAGCGAGATTCGCGTCAACCGCTGCAACGAACACATACCATTTACCGAAGAACCCGGCGAGCGGCGGAATACCCGCCAGGGAAAAGAACAGCACCGTGAACATAATAGCGAGCGGCATGTTGGTTTCTTTAAGCCCTGCCAAGTCAGAAATATTCTCCGTCATGCCGCCGCGCCGTCGCATCATCAAAATGCACGCAAATGTTCCGATCGTCATCGCCACATAGATCGCCATATAGATCAACACCGCCGACACGCCCTGCGCAGAGCCCGCAGCAAGGCCGATCAACGCGTATCCCATATGGCCAATAGATGAATACGCCATCAGGCGCTTGATGTTCGTTTGCGCAATCGCCGAGAACCCGCCGACCGCCATTGACGCAATCGCGATCATCGCGATCACCGGCCGCCATTGGTCCACAATTTCTGGGAACGGACCGACCATCGCGCGCGCAAAAAGAGCCATGGCCGCAAGTTTCGGGGCCGCGGCGAAGAATGCGGTCACGGGCGTCGGCGAGCCTTCGTATACGTCGGGCGTCCACATATGGAACGGCGCCGCGGAGACCTTGAAGGCGAGACCGGAGATAAGGAACACGAGACCGATCACTAACCCGGCGTTTTGTTCATCGGCGCGGGCCGCTTCGGCAATCGCCTCAAAACTTGTGGCCCCAGTGAAGCCGTAGATCAGCGAGGCGCCGTAAAGCAACAGACAGGACGAAAGCGCCCCTAAGACAAAATACTTTAGACCCGCTTCAGTGGAGCGACGGCTGTCGCGGTTAAACGCGGCAAGAATATAAAGCGCAAGGCTTTGGGTTTCGACGCCCATATAGAGCGAGATCAGATCGGTCGACGAGACCATCAGCGACATGCCGAAGGCTGCGAGTACGATCAGAACCGGATATTCAAACCGCACGAGATCATCGCTGCCCACAAATCTGTCTGACATGATGATGGCGAATGCGGCGGCCGCGAAGATGATCACCTTGGCGAAGGTGGCGAACGCATCCATCCGGAACGCCCCACCGAAAATGGATTGCGCGCTGTTTTCCCCGGCGAAGGCCGCAAGCAGAAGCGCCGCCAACAGAAGCGCAACAGAAGCGAGCGAGACAATACGCGAGGCGCTGTCGCGCAGATAAACGCCGACGATCAACAGCACCATTGCGCCGACAGCGAGGAGCAGTTCAGGCAAAGCGAATTGAAGCGTTTGAAAGATGCCCATTAGAGCCCGCCTCCGACGGCGTTCAACGCCGCCTGATAATTTGTGAGAATTATATCAACAGCCGGACTGAAGACCTGAAGCGCCGGGCTCGGATAAACGCCGAGATAAAGCGCGCACGCCATCAAAACCGCGAGCATCCCCAATTCGCGCGTATTGACGTCGGTGATTGTCATCAACGGTTCTTTGGTTAGTTCGCCATACATGACCTGACGGAACAGGCGCAGCGCATAGGCCGCGGAAAGGATCACGCCGAACGCAGCGAAAAAGGCGACCCAACTATTGGCCCGGAAAGCGCCGGCCATTGTGAGAAACTCGCCCACAAAACCGGAAACGCCCGGCAAGCCCACATTCCCCATGGTGAAGAAGAGAAAGAGAAAGGCGTAAAACGGCATGCGGTGAACGAGCCCGCCGTATGCTGCGATTTCGCGCGTATGCATCCGGTCGTAAACAACGCCCACGCATAAAAAGAGCGCGCCGGAAATAAAACCGTGGGACAACATCTGGAAGAGCGCGCCTTCGATCCCCTGCTCTGTGCCCGTGAAAATGCCCATTGTCACAAACCCCATATGGGCCACAGACGAATAAGCGATGAGCTTTTTCATGTCCTCCTGCGCCAGGGCGACAAGAGACGTGTAAATGATGGCGACAATCGACAAGGCGTAAACAAGCGGCGCAAATTCCGCGCTGGCGATCGGGAACATCGGTAGCGAAAACCGCAAAAATCCGTAGCCGCCCATTTTCAAGAGGATTGCAGCCAGGACAACGGAACCGCCTGTCGGCGCCTGAACGTGCGCATCAGGGAGCCAAGTATGCACCGGCCACATCGGCATCTTGACCGCGAACGACGCAAAGAACGCAAGCCAGAGCCAGGTCTGGGCCCCCGCCGGAAAATCATACTGTTGAAGGGTCGGAATGTCCGTCGTCCCAGCTGTCACATACATCCACGCCATGGCAATGAGCAGTAAGACAGAACCGAGAAGCGTGTAGAGAAAGAATTTCACGGCCGCATATACGCGGCTCGGCATATCAATCCCTGCGAAAACTTTGCGTCCCTCCGATCCCCAGATCCCGATGATCAGGAACATCGGGATCAGGCTCGCCTCGAAGAAGATGTAGAATACGAATAAATCAAGCGCGCAAAAAACGCCCAGGATTAGCGTCTCAAGCACCAAAAACGCGATCATGTAATCGGCGACCCGTTTCTTGATCGACGTCCAGGACGCGATGATGCAGATCGGCATGATGAAGGTTGTCAATAAGACGAACAGAATGGATATGCCGTCCACGCCCATTTTATAGCTGACGCCGCCGCCAAGCCACGCCGTGGTTTCAACGAGCTGATATCCGCCAAGCGACGGTTGATATTCAACGCCATAGATAAAGAGCGAAACGGCGAAGGCGCCTAAAGTGAAAAGAAGCGCGATAAAGCGCGCATTGCGATCAATCCGCTCTTCTTCCCCGACGTCGAGGCGACCGTCCGCGCCGGTGCGCGCCATCATCCGTAAACCGATCAGACTGACGACGCCAATCAACGGCAGGAAAATCATCAGACTGAGCCATGGGGTCGTCGCGATACTCTCGGTCATTGGCCGCCCCCTGCGCGAACGAGAATGTATGTAATGAAAAGAGCAATGCCGATCAGCATCACAAATGCGTAGTGATAGATCAGGCCCGTTTGCATTCTAACGATGCGTTTGGCGCCGAGCGCCACCGCCGACGCGATTCCGTCGGGGCCCACCCCGTCGATGGTCTTGCCGTCGCCGTCAAGCCAGAGGAAACGGCCGAGCGCGAGAGCCGGTTTCACCAATAGGAAGTCGTAGATTTCGTCGAAATACCATTTGTTTTTAAGGAACGCGTATATCATCCCGCCTTCCTTCAAAAGTCCCGGCCGCAACGGATCGCCGCGTAAATAATGAAGCGATGCGGCGATGAAACCGGCGAGCATGGCGAGGAAGGGCGCGAGGATGACCCAAGCGGGGTAATCGTGGTGACCGCCGCCATGGGCGTCTTCAGCGCCATGTGCTTCATCCCCATGCGAAGAAGCTGCCTGCTTGCTCGGTCCATGATCTTCAGCGCCATGATCGTCCGCTGCGTGCGCCGCATCATCACCATGGGCGCCGTCGGCGTGCGCTTTAGCCTCTCCATGGTCGCCTCCGTGACCGGATGAGGCGGAATAAAGGGCGCCGTTCCAGAATTTGTCAGCGCCTGTTCCGACAAAATTGCCGTAAAAGACCATGCCCGCGACCAACGCCCCAACCGCCAGAGGCACAAGCGGGATCATCATCGTGTCGGGCACCGCATGGGGGTGCTTGCGCACATCTTCCGGCGCGCGCGATTTGCCCCAGAAGGTGAGATAGATAAGCCGCCAAGAATAAAACGACGTGAGCACCGCCGCAACGACGCCCATCACGAACGCATAATTGGCGAATGCGGCGCCCGTCTCACCCGCAGCGAACGCGCTCTCGATGATCATATCTTTTGAGGCGAAACCGGCTGTTCCGATCGGCAATCCGAAAAGCTGCAGCGAAAACGGAATCCCGACGCCGGTGATCGCAATCGTGCCAGTCAACATCAGCATATGCGTGAACGGCATAATGGATCGAAGGCCGCCCATCTTCTTCATGTCCTGCTCATGGTGCATACCGATGATCACCGCGCCAGAGCCGAGGAAGAGAAGCGCTTTAAAGAAGGCGTGCGTGAACAAATGGAACATCGCCGCGCCATAAGCGCCGACGCCGGCGGCGAAGAACATGTAGCCAAGTTGTGAACAGGTGGAATATGCGACGACGCGTTTGATATCGTCCTGGAGCAGTCCCACTGTCGCAGCGAAGAACGCTGTCGTCGCGCCAATAAGAGTCACCATCGCGGCGGCGTTCGGCGCATATTCGTAGATGAAAGAGCAGCGACAAACGAGGAAGACGCCGGCCGTCACCATCGTGGCGGCGTGGATCAACGCCGATACGGGCGTCGGCCCTTCCATGGCGTCGGGCAACCATGTGTGCAGAAGAAATTGCGCAGATTTCCCCATGGCGCCGATGAAAAGCAGAACGCCGATGATCGTCAGCGCATGCCAATCCTTGCCGAAGGCATTGATGGTTAGCTCCTGGATCGGCGCGCCGGCGGTGCGCCCGAAAGGGATCGCCTCGCCATTCGCCGCGATGACGGAGAAAATTGTGTCGAACTCGACAGAGCGGAACACATAGAAAATCGCGAAAATGCCGAGCGCGAAACCGAAGTCGCCCACGCGGTTTACGACGAAAGCCTTTATCGCCGCATCGTTCGCCGACTTTTTCTTGAACCAGAAACCGATCAACAAATAGGACGCCAGGCCAACGCCCTCCCAGCCGAAAAAGAGCTGTACGAAATTGTCGGACGTCACCAGCATGAGCATGGCGAAGGTAAAGAGCGACAGGTAAGCGAAGAAGCGTGACTGCTCGCCGTAATCCTTCATGTAGCCGATGGAATAAAGGTGCACGAGCGCCGACACGCTGTTGATAACGACGAGCATCACAGCCGAAAGCGTATCGAGGCGCACGGCCCAGTTCGCTTCGAACTCGCCCGACGCGATCCAGGTGAACAACGTGATCGTTCGCGCATTGCCGCCTAGCGCCACGTCGAAGAACAGAACCCAGGAATAAAGCGCGGCCAGCCCCAACAATGATGTGGTCGCAATCTCGGACGCGCGTACGCCCGCAAGGCGGCCGAGCGGCATCGACAACAACGCGCCGAACAGGGGCAGTAAGACGACGAAGGCTTCAAGTTGCATAAGGCGTTAGTTCTTCATCAGATTGGCGTCTTCGACGGCGATATCGCCGCGATTTCGAAAATAGGCGACGAGAATGGCGAGTCCCACGGCGGCCTCGGCGGCGGCGACGGTCAGGACCATAAACGCAAAAACCTGACCCACGAGATCGTTCAGAAACTGGGCGAAGGCGACCAGGTTGATGTTCACCGCGAGAAGCATCAGCTCGATCGACATGAGAATAATGATGACGTTTTTGCGGTTAAGGAAAATACCCGCCATGCCGATAGAGAATAATATCGCCGCGACGGTCAAATAGTTTCCAAGTCCGATCTCGCCCATTTCTTTTTCGCCCTACCCTTAAATGCCCTGGCCCGTGGGCACTTTGACAACCTCAACGCCCTCTTCGCGCTTGCGTCCGGCCTGCGCCACAGGGTCTTGTTTTTTGATGCCTTCACGCGTCCGGAACGTCAGCACGATTGCGCCGATCATCGCGACCAGCAGCACCATCCCGGCGATCTGAAAATAGTGGATGTAATCTGTGTAAAGAACGAGGCCGAATTGTTCGATATTGGTCGCAACCATCGGATCCGCAGCGATTTCCGCTGTCGTCGGCGTCGGTTGGGCGCGCTGCTCGATGGCCTCATCAGGAAACGCCCAGATCGATACGATCATGATCAATTCCACGACCACCAGCGCCGCAAGCGCGCCGCCGATCGGCAGATATTGAAGAAAGCCTTGCTTCAACTCGACAAAGTCGACATCGAGCATCATCACCACGAACAGGAAAAGAACCGCAACAGCGCCCACATAGACGACGACCAGCAACATGGCGAGATATTCCGCGCCCATCAGAACGAACAGCCCGGCTACGGAGATAAAGGTCGTTATCAGGAACAGAACGGAGTGAACCGGATTTTTCGACCCCACGACCATCATCGCCGCGGCGACAGCGGCGATGGCGAAAATGTAGAATGCGACCGTCGTGATCATCTTCGTGTTCCAGCGCAGGGCTCACGCGTCGCGAAGCCATGCTCGTTACTCTTCATGTTGGCTGACGCGCCGCCGGAAGACTCGCCCGGCAGCGCGAGAAAATTACGCCCTTCTATCGATATGGCGCATCAAGTTCCAGATTTTTTGCGATCTCTCTTTCCCAGCGGTCGCCGTTCGCAAGCAGGCGATCCTTGTCGTAAAACAGCTCCTCACGCGTCTCGGTCGCGAATTCGAAATTCGGGCCCTCCACGATCGCGTCCACAGGGCAGGCCTCCTGACAAAAGCCGCAATAGATGCACTTTGTCATATCGATATCGTATCGTGTCGTGCGCCGGGAGCCATCATCGCGCGGCTCGGCTTCAATGGTGATCGCCTGCGCCGGACAAACCGCCTCGCACAATTTGCAGGCGATGCACCGTTCTTCCCCGTTCGGATAGCGGCGCAACGCATGCTCTCCGCGGAAACGCGGCGACAGCGGGCCTTTTTCAAACGGGTAATTCACGGTCGGTTTTGGGCGAAAATAATAGCGCATCGCCAGCATGAACGCCCCGACAAAATCGGCGAGCGCAAAGCCCTTAATCGCTTGAGCGATCCGCGACATTCTAAGACCTCCAGCTTTGATAATAATCAGCGAAAGACGGAATGGCGATTTGAACGCCCGCGAGCAGCGTTACGTAAACCAGGCAAAGCGGCAGGAAGATCTTCCACCCGATGCGCATCAATTGATCGTAGCGGTATCGGGGCACGATGGCCTTCACCATCGCGAACAAAAAGAAGAAGAAAATGATCTTCATGCAAAACCAGAAAACCGGCACTGAATTCAGGAACGGCGCCCAGTCGTGGGGTAGCGGCGAGTGCCAGCCGCCGAAGAACAAGAGCGTCAGCATCGCGCACATGAGGACGATGTTCGCGAGCTCGCCGATCATGAACATCAGAAACAGCGTCGAGGAATACTCAACCTGATACCCGGCGACGAGTTCGGATTCCGCTTCCGGCAGATCAAATGGCGGGCGATTGGTTTCCGCGAGCGCGGCGATAAAGAAGACGACGAACATCGGGAATAGCGTTACGAAATTCCAGTTCCAGAAACCGCCGCCGGCGCGCGTTTGACTGTTCACGATATCGGTCAGGTTCACAGAGCCGACCACCAGTACGACGCACAGGATCGTCAAGCCGATGGCGACCTCGTAGGAGACCATCTGCGCAGCCGAACGCAACGACCCGAGGAACGCGTATTTGGAATTGGAGGCCCAGCCGCCCATGATCACGCCGTAAACGCCGAGCGACGAGACCGCGAAAAGATAGAGAACGCCGACATTAATGTCGGAAACCACGAGGCCCGGTCCCACTGGTATAACCGCCCAGCCAATTAGCGCCAGAACAAAGGTGATCATCGGCGCCAGAATAAAGACGGTTTTGTTCACCCCTGCGGGGATGATCATTTCCTTGAAAACAAACTTGAAAAGGTCCGCGAAAGACTGGAGCAATCCGAACGGACCGACCACGTTCGGCCCCTTGCGCATCTGGACCGCCGCCCACACTTTCCGGTCGAAATACATCAAGAACGCCTGCGCCACGAGCAGCGTCAAAACGATGGCGAGCGACTGCACGAGAACCGGCACGAGCCAGTTGATCCAGCCCGCATCGGTGGGGCGCGACGAGATGTATGTCCAGAAAGCTTCCATATGGGCGCCTCTTAAAGCGGATCGACGGTCCAGTCACCCGTTTTCGGTAGGAAATTCGGTCGCGGCGACTGTTTCTGACTATAGATCTGCACTCATCCTTCCTTGCGATCGGCGCCGCCCTGCGACGGCCCCGGTTTCAACATCAGGCCGTAGTATACGGGCCCCGAATTGGGGGGTGCATAAGTTTCCCACAAATTGTCCAGTATCTCACTGAAAGCCGCATAAACACTGCCTCTCGGAATGCCGCAAACGTCGTTAATTTCGCACCTGGCGTAAAAAAGTCGTCACCAAATCGTGACGCAAACGTGTTGGATCTGAGAGCGCTTCCCCGGCGACTTCTGCACCGATTGCCGTTAGACCGGACCGATCGCTCTGACCGTTTTCACGAAAGGACTCCGGCATGCAGGGTTTACGGATTTTCGCAGCAGCGCTACTCGCTCTCGTTCTCACGGCGAACGCCGAGGCGAAGGACGAATTCAAGATTTTTGACCGTTTCTCACAAGACAGCGAAACGCGCATTGATAACAGCGCCTATGCGGCCTTCCTTTCCGCTTACACGGCGACGGACGACACCGGCATCGTTCTGGTGAAGTACGCCGCGGCCAAAGCCGATCCACAAGCGGTTGCTCAACTCAATGGCTATATTGAGAGTCAGGAAGCGATCGATCCGACTAAACTGAACAAAGACGAAGCGTTCGCCTATTGGGGCAATCTTTATAATGCCGTCACCGTCAAAGTAATTCTCGATAACTATCCCGTTAAGAGCATTCGCGATATTAAATCGGGGCTCGTCTCGCTCGGCCCGTGGGGCCGGAAACTGGCGACGGTCAACGGGCAAGAGCTGTCTCTCAATAATATCGAGCACGACATCCTTCGCGAATTCTGGGATGAGCCGCGCGTTCACTACGTGGTCAATTGTGCGTCAATCGGTTGCCCTAACCTTTCGCAAACGCCATGGACCGGCGAAGATCTCGACACGCGTCTGACTGAGGCGGCGCGCGGCTATATCAATCACCCGCGAGGCGTTTCCGTGCGCAACGGCCGGATCACGGCGTCTTCGATCTATAATTGGTATGGCAAGGATTTTGGCGGCAATGACGCCAGCAAAATTGCACATTGGCGCGAATATGCGGAGCCCGAATTGTTGAACGCGCTTGAAGGCGTTAGCCGGATTCGTAAATATGATTATGATTGGTCTTTGAACGAACAAAAATAACGTAGCGCCCGCGGACACTCACTGGCGGTCAGCGCAGCGTCACCTCTGAGAACATGCCGCTTGTCTCGCGCACTTTTTCGGGCGACCCGAAGACGTCAATATCGCCCATGCCGGACACCGTGGCGTCAATCTCTTCACTGGCGTAAACACTGGCGTCGCCCACGCCGGACACCGCAACATCCACTTGCCGGCATTCCAGCCGGCGCGCTGTCACATCGCCGACGCCCGAGATGCGCGCTTTCAGAACCTCACAGGCGCCTTCGAGATCGAGATCTCCAACGCCGGAAACCGTCACATCAAAGCGCTCGGCGTCAATTCCTTTGATCCATCCGTCAACTACACCGGAAACGTCAATGCTCTTTATGTCCGGCATTGAGATTTTTGCGGCAACGCTATGATGATTGCTCTTGCGGCCCCAAAGGCCGCGATCCGTGTGGTCGAGTTTCAGGTAGCCGTTTTTGACCTTCAAATTCGTACGCGCCATGTCGCTTTCATACCCGGTGAGCTCCACGGCGAAAGGTTCGCCGACGGTCACCTCAATCTCGTAGACCCCCGCGGCGTAAATCTTTTCAAAATTTTTCAGATCGTACGTTTTCGAGATTTTCGGACCGTGATCGCCCTTATGCTTATGAGCGCCGTCACCCGCGAATGCTGCGCTTGCGAGAAGAAGGGACGCGAGGCCAACCGCTGCAATACGTGGAACCTGAATCATGTGGCGTTACTCCTGCCGTTTTGAGGCACTATACCGATTTTGGCGGCGACGCCCCAGACCGCTTACCGCAACTGGCTCTCGGTCCAGCGCTAATTCGGTCTCAAACCGGCAAGAATGCAGGACTTTTTCAGGATTTCACCCCTTCGGGTCGAACTGAAACACCGCCTCAAAATCAGCCTCAAAAGCGCGGGCGATTCGAAACGCCAGCTCTAACGACGGCGCGTACTTCCCCTGCTCGATCGCGACAATTGTCTGGCGCGTGGCGCCCACCTGGTCGGCGAGCGCTTGCTGCGTGAGCCCCGCCTCCTTGCGCCGCTCGCGGATTTGATTTTCGACGCGCCCCTTGGGCGGCTTTCTCCTCATCTAAGCGCGCGCGCTCGCCATGCCATAAAGTGCGAGCGTCGACACTCTTTGTACAATTGTTGCAACGATAACCACGCTATACAGTACAAAGAAAAAACTAGAGGGTTGGGTAAGATCAAATTGCAGGAATTCGTGGCCCCTGATTACGCCACCGATGAGCATATGGCCGATCAAAATCAACAGTGCAGTACCCATGAACCAACTGGCGTTTTGCTCCGCTTTCATCTCGATCAGGAGATCGCGCTCGTCTTTTTCAATATCATCCGACCCGCCCATTAGGGCAATTGAGCCTGCGATTACCGCTTCGGCTACAACAAACATGATAATCGTAATCACGAATATTCTCAGAAGCGCGGGCGCTGGCATCTGACGAACCTGCCACCCGTCAAGCATAGCGTTTTGAAAAAACCAAAAGATGAAACCAGTGGTCACAAGCGAGCCCCACGCATATTTTTCAGCTTGCGTCATAAAGCGGTCCTTTCCAGGTAAATGTCCAACATGTTTTACATAGGAATTGAAGGTGATAATGTCAAATATCTTTTACAAAAAATTTCCGCCCCATTTTGAGAATGGCGGCGCTTGCTCACGCGCTCAGTTTGGGAGGGTCGGCGCCCGTTTAGCGATCACGCACGATCACAATGTCGCCGCTCACGCATATGCGATTTCAGCGGGCGAATTGCTCACGCTATCAAACGCATGTGTAGTGAGGGAGACCTGAATGCTGTTGCGTTTCATTTGGGCATGCGCCGCGATGTTGAGTGTCGTCGCGCCGAGCGGCGCCAAAGCCGCCGACGCGCTTGATATCTATGGTCAGTGGGTGACGCCTGATCGCGATGCGATAATCGCCATTGGAAATTGCGGCGCGCTTTTGTGCGCCGATCTCGTCGCGCACGCCTACGAGGAGGTCGCGCAAACGGACCGGAATAATCCTGATCCTACACTTCAGAGCCGGCCGTTACTAGGCGTGCGAATTTTGCACGGCCTGAAGATGGTGGGCATGACGAAGTGGAGCAATGGGACGCTTTACGATCCACGAACGGGCAAGACTTACAGCTCGAAAGTGAAAATCCTCGATTCGGACCGGTTGAAGATAACCGGCTGTATTGGACCGGGTCTGTGCAAAGGCTATGTTTGGGAGCGTGCGAAAGACAAGCTCGCATCTATTCCTCGCGAAGCGATCTCGCAAATGAGTCCGTTAGCGGTTTCAAGAAATAACTAATTGCCGAGCGTTTTCCGGTTCGAATAAACGCCTCCACCGGCATACCCGGAACGAGGCGTTCGCCGTTGAGCAACGTCAGGAGTTCCTCGCCTTCCGGGATCTCAACGAAGACGAGATAGTAAGGCGCGCCGGTGGTTTCGTCGATCAGGCTGTCGGCCGAAACGGTGGCGACCTTTCCGTCCGTCTCCGGCGTCCGGCGCGTCCCGAACGCCGTGAAGCGAATAAGCGTTTCTTGCCCCATGCGGACCCTGTCCACATCCTGGGGCGCGATCCGCGCCGCGATCCGGAGGCGATCGTTTTCAGGCACGATTTCCATTAACGGCGCCCCCGCCGCCACCACTGCGCCGACTGTATGAACCGACAGGCCAATGACCCTGCCCGCTTGCGGCGCGACAATGATGGTGCGCTGGAATGCGTCCGCCGCGGCGATCCGGCGTTCCTCGAGCTCCGCGATGGTGACTTCCGCATCGCGCAATTCTGCAATCGCTTCTTCGCGGCCGGTTTCATTCAACCGTCCGATTTCAAGCTTCGCCTCGGAGATGATGCTTTGCGCTTCAGCGATGGACGCGCGCAAGGCGCCGCTCTCGCCGCCAAGCGCTTCACTTTCGCGTTCCAGTTCACGCAACCGGGTTTTCGGGGCGAAGCCCTGTTCGTGAAGCTTACGCACCCCGTCCAATTCATCCTTGATCAGAACAAGTTGCTGCCGCACGGACGCGATTTGCGCATTAAGGCCGGCGATCCGCTCGCTCTGCTGAACGATACGCTCTTCAAGAAGCGCCACCTGTGTCGCCTTTGTCGTTCGCCGGGCGTCAAAGAGTTGTGCTTGGCCGGCGAGCTTTTCGTTGAAACTTCCCAGGCCTAAGACAGCAGCGACGCCGCGCGCCGCAGCGATTTGCGTCGCGCCGTCCCGTTCGGCCTCAAGCCGGGCGCGCCGCGCATAAAGCTCTGTCAACTGACTATCGACAAGCGCGAGATTCGCTGATTGGGTGGTGTCCTCAAGGCGCGCAAGCACAGCGCCCGCTTCGACTTTCTCACCTTCACGCACAAGGATTTCGCTGACCATCCCGCCTTCGAGGTGCTGTACAGCCTTGCGATTGCTTTCCACTACGACCTGACCGGAGGCGATAATTGCGCCGTCGATCGGCGCGAGTGTCGACCACAAAAGGCCCCCGCCGAAGACGACTGCGATCACAGCAAAGCCAAGACGGACAAAAAATGTTTCCGATCGCGGAACACCCGCGCCTTTTGCAGAATCTGTTTCGGAATCGTTAGGCGGCGCCGCTTGCATCTTCTTTTCTCGGTTCAGGTTTTCTGAAACTTGCAACCTGGCTGGGCGCAATCTGTTTCAGGATTTCATCGCGGGGGCCAAAGGCGCGCACTTCCCCGTCAATCAACAGGAGAAGCTTATCGACGAAGGCAATGGCGCTTGGCCGATGAGCCACCACGATTGTCGTCGCGCCGCGCGCTTTGAGGCCTTTCACCGCTTGCGCAAGCGCCGCGTCGCCTTCGCCGTCGAGATTGGCGTTCGGCTCATCCAGGACGACGATCGCAGGGTCGCCGTAAAGGGCGCGCGCCAGACCCAATCGCTGGCGTTGACCCGCGGAGATGTGCGCGCCGCGTTCACCGATTTCGGTGTCGTACCCGTCGGTGAAGGAGAGGATCATGTCATGGGCGCCCGCCGCTTTCGCCGCCGCAATTATTTGATCGGCGGCCGGATCACTGGCGAAGCGGCTGATATTCTCCGCAGCGGTTCCAGCGAACAATTCAATATCCTGCGGTAAAAAACCAATATGAGCGCCGAGCGCGTCACGCTCCCATTGTGTCAGCAAGGCGCCGTCGAGGCGAATCTCGCCGGCGCGGGGCGCTTCAACGCCCACGAGCGCGCGCGCAAGCGTCGACTTTCCCGCCGCGCTCGGGCCCACCACGCCAATCGCCTCGCCCGCTTCAACCTCAAAAGAGATGTTTTTCAGGACAGGACGTTTGGCCGTGCCCGGCTGGCAATAAAGGCGTTCAACCTTGATCGCGCCGCGCGGTGCAGGCAGCGCCGTCTTTTCAGCCTCGGCCGGCGCAGACGCGAGGAACTTGGCGAGACGTTTGTATGACAGTCTCGTCAACGCAAAATTCCGCCATTGGCTCGTGACGATTTCCACCGGCGCGAGCGCGCGGCCGGTGATGATTGAGGCCGCAATCATAACGCCGGGCGTCACCTGCCCTCCGATCGCCAATAGCGCGCCCACACCCAAAATGGCGGACTGTAGAAACAAGCGCGTCGCCTTTGACGCCGCCGTCAGGCCGCCGATGGTGTCGGTTGCGAGCACATTCTGCGATGATGCCGCGCCGCCCTTTTTGAGCCAGCGCTCCCGCAACGGCCGCCGCATACCCATCGCATCTGCTGCCGCGGCGTTGCGAAAGGCCGATAACGCCAGGCGGTCCGCCTCAACTGTTGCGGCGTGCGCCTCCGCCGTCGCTGACCGCGACGCGCGTTCATTAATGATCGCGAGACTGAGCAAAATCAGTAAGCCGGCGACCGCCACCAGGCCGAGGAGCCAATGCATGAGGAAGACGACCAGCAGGAAAACCGGTGTCCATGGCGCATCGAACACCGCCGTCAATGCGGGGCTCGATACGAACTGGCGAATCTGACGTAAGTCCTTGATCGGCTGATCGGCCCCGCTTGCTCCGCGCCGCGCCGCGTCAGCCGACAAGTTAAACGTCGCGGTCTTCAGACTGTCTTCGAAACGCCCCCCGGCCCGCGCCAAAAGCGCGCCGCGCGCAAAATCGAGCAGCGCCATGGCCGCGAATAAGCCGAACGTTAAAATCGTGATGACGACCAACGTCTCCACACTGCGACTGGACAGAACCCGGTCATAGATCTGGAGCATGTAGATCGGACCCGTCAGCATCAACAGATTGACGAAGAAGCTGAAGGTTCCTGCGCGCCACATGAGCGGCTTCAGCGCGTCCTTTGCGCTCGAAAGCTCTTTTCGCCCGTCAGATGGAAGACTTGCGGCCATTCATTGATCCATCAAAAACCCGATCATACTCAGCCACTCTGAATAACCCTTTACAGCGAATTTTTCGAGGCGGGGCCGAAAACCTTATTTGCGGCGAAAGAAACGCTTGACGCTTCAGAACATATGTTCTAACTGTCAGAACAAGTGTTCTAGGCCCTCCTTATGCCCCAAGCCGAGACCAATCTTTCAAACGCCATTGTCGCCTCGCGCGAACTGTTTTGGCGGCGCGGCTTTGACGAGACTTCCGTGGCGGAGATCGTTGCGGCCACCGGCATGAACCGCTACGCGCTTTACAACGCCTTCGGCGGCAAGCTGGAGATTTTCCTGGCGGTTCTCGACGCGTACTACGCCGAGCGCAAAAACATCTTTTTGAACAATTTGAACAATCCAAACTACGCGCCGATGGACGCCATCCGCAGCGTGTTTGAGTTCGCCATAACAGAAATGGCCGAACGCGGCGCCGGTTGCTTGATGTGCAATGTGGCGTCGGAAGTCGGCGCCCACGAAAAAATTGTTCTTGACCGGATTAATAATTATCTCGACGAAATTCGGGGGGCCTATACGGAAGCTCTCGCCCGAGCTGACGCGCGCAGCGAATTAAATCCGGACATTACACCGGCCGATGGCGCTGAAATACTCCTGACACTGAAACTCGGAATCGGCGCGCGCGCAAAGCACGGCGCAAGCGCCGAGGCTTTGATGTCAATCTTCAATGCTGGAATGACAGCCTTAAGCAAAGCTAAGGAGCAATAAATTTTTTCTGCAGCCGTCGAATTACTTTCTGCAGAAACGTCTGAACTGAAAACGCCTTAAACCCGTAACGGAAGCACAATCCAATTCGCTTCAAGGTCCGATATGATGAAGAACAGTATTGATCAATTCGCCGTGTCGCTTGCGCAAGTCGTTATTAAATTGCGCTGGCTCGTAATCCTTCTTGCCCTTGCCGGCGCTGGCTATATGGCTACGGGCGCGGCCAACCTCGCCTATGACAACAATTACCGAACCTTCTTTTCAAAAGACAATCCCGAACTGAAGAACTTCGAGGAATTTCAGGCGACCTATACGAAAAGCGATAATTTTCTGGTCGTGATCGTCCCGAAAGACGGGTCTGATATTTTCGAAAATGACACGCTGGAGGCTGTCCGCCGGGTGACTGAAGGCGGCTGGCTCATTCCTTATGCGACGCGCGTCGATTCCATTACAAATTTTCAGTACACCTACGCTGACGGCGATGATCTGATCGTCGAAGATCTTGTTGAAGATCCGCTTTCGTTTACACCCGCTGAGCTGGCCGATAAGAAAGCAGCCGCCCTCGCCGAGCCGCTCCTCAACGGACAATTGATCAACACGGAAACAAACGCGACGATTGTTAATATCGTTCTGACCTATCCGGAAAAGTCACTCGCAGAGGTGCCCGAAGCCGTCGCAGCGGTGCGGGAACTGCGCGAAGAAATTGAAACCGCCTACCCAAACCTTGAGATTTACCTCACCGGTCAATCAATGCTGAGCAACGCATTTTCGGAAGCAATCAAGTCCGACTTTGCGACGCTTATCCCGGTTATGATCGGAATCATCCTTGTCACAACGGCGATCGCTGTACGGTCGGTGTCCGCGACTGTGTCGACGTTGCTCCTGGTGATCCTATCCACAATGGTCGCCATGGGGTGGGCCGGCTTCATGGGCATCAAGCTTGCGGGTCCGTCGCCGAGCGCCGTGATCGTTATTTTAACGCTGGCCATCGCCGACTCCATTCACATTTTGATTTCTGCGCGCTCAGGCATGCGCGCGGGCCTTTCGAAACGCGACGCCATCATCGACTCCGTCCGGATTAATTTCCTCGCCGTCTCGATCACGTCGCTGACGACTATTGTCGGCTTCATGTCGCTGAATTTCGCCGACTCACCGCCTTTCCGCGATTTCGGGAACATTTCCGCCGTAGGCATCCTCGCCGCATGGTTTTTTTCCCTTACGCTGCTGCCCGCCCTGCTCTCGATCATTCCATTACGCGTCAAACCGCGTGCGACCGAGTCAGGCCGGACGCTTGTCGGCGCCTTCGCCGACATTGTGATCGGCAACTACCGGAAACTCTTTTTTCTGGCGGGCGGCGCCTCTCTCGCGCTCATCGCGTTTATTCCGCAGATCGAACTGAGCGATAATTTCCGAAAATATTTCGATCAACGAATCGAATTTCGGACCGATACGGACAAAACGCTCGATTATTTCGGATTCTATCAGATGGAATTTTCCATCAAATCTGGCGAAGCCGGCGGCGTCAGCGATCCGAAATATCTCGAAAAGCTGGAAGCCTTCGGCGAATGGTTACGGGCGGACCCGCGCGTCACCCATGTTTATTCCGTCGCCGACATCATGAAGCGGCTCAACAAGAATTTGAATGGCGACGATCCTGATTTCTACCGCATCCCCGATGATCGTGAACTCGCCGCGCAATATCTGTTGCTGTTTGAGATATCCCTTCCCTACGGCCTTGATCTTAATGACCGCATCAATATCGACAAATCAGCAACCCGGCTCACTGCAACACTGACCGGAGAATTCACCACCCAGGATTCTCGCCAGCTAATCAAGGCGTCGGAAGCCTGGTTCCGCGAAAACGCGCCGGAATACATCGCGCCGCCAACCGGTCCGCAGATCATGTTCACCTTCATCGCAAAAAGAAATGTGGACAGCATGATCGTGGGCACCGTAATCGCGATCTTCGCCATCGCCGTCATCATGGTGTTCGCCCTGCGCAGCGTTCCAATCGGACTTCTGAGTATTGTGCCGAACGGCTTGCCGATCCTTACCGCGTTCGGCGCATGGGCTGTGCTCGTTGGAGAGGTCGGCTTCTCAGTGGCGGCGGTTGCGTCCCTCTCGCTGGGGATCGTGATCGACGATACGGTGCACTTCCTGACGAAGTTCCTTCGCGCTCAAAGGGAAAAGGGGCTCTCGACCGCCGACTCAATTCGGTACGCCTTTGAAACCGTCGGTGTGGCGATCATTTTCAATACTTTTATCCTCGCAGCCGGCTTCATTGTGGTTTCCCTGTCCGCTTTCAAAATCAACGCCGAGATGGGGCTCCTCACAACGCTTTCAATCGGCTTTGCGCTCGTGCTTGATTTTCTCTTCTTGCCGGCGCTCCTCATGATGCTGTCACGTAAACCAGCTACGGTAGAAACCAGACAAAGTGGAGAATCCTATGCTTAATCGAAACCTTCTCGTCGGCGCCGCCCTGGGCGCCATGACGGCTATAATGACCAGCGCCGCCCTCGCCGTGCAGGACATACCCGTCAGCGATTCTGAAGCGCGCGGCGAAACTAAAGAAGCGCAAAAAGGATATGATATTTCGGCGCGCAGCGACCAAACGGACAATGGCTTCGGCGACAGCAAAGTGTCCGCAGAAATGATCCTGCGCAACGCGGCGGGACAGGAAACCCGCCGGGAACTGTCTTTCTCCACCCTTGAACGGGAAAACGCCAATGTGGGCGACAAATCGCTCGTCATCTTCGAATCGCCTCGCGATGTGGAGGGCACGGCCCTCTTGTCCCATGCGAAAATTCTGGACCCTGATGACCAATGGCTCTTCCTCCCGGCGTTAAAGCGCGTCAAGCGAATCGCCTCGGCGAATAAGTCCGGGCCGTTTGTCGGATCGGAATTCGCCTTCGAAGACTTCACCACGACAGAGCTCAACAAGTTCACGTACAAATATATCGGCGAAGAAGAGCTTGACGGCATGACCACTGACGTGATCGAGCGCTTTCCGCGTTATGAAAAGTCAGGATACACGAAGCAAAAAGCCTGGGTCGATCAGGAGGTCTTCCAAACGCGGAAGGTCGAGTTTTACGACCGTAAAGGCGAGCTACTGAAAACGCTGACGCTGCTTGATTATCGCGAGTATGACGGTATCTGGCGCTCACACCGCTTCGTCATGAAAAACCACCAGACAAACAAAGAAACGGAACTCGTCTATGGCGACTTCAGTTTTAAAACCGGATTGGACGATGGTGATTTCCAACAGGGCGTCTTGACGCGACTGCGCTAATCGATTGTCTGCGAGCGGAGCCTTCGCCATGAAACTGACTAATTGGTTTTGTTCCACACTCAGCGCCACGGCGCTGGCGATGTTCGCGCCCGCCGCTGCAGGCGAGTGGGAATTCGGCGCCGAAGTTGCGAGTGAGGTGCGCTACTTCACCAATGACGCGCCATTTCCCGGACAATTCGATCATTGGCAGCCGTCTCTCACAATCCAACCCGATATTCGGTGGGAGACAGAAGACAGCAAACATCAGATTGTTATCATTCCCTTCGTAAGGCTGGATGCGCAAGACGATGAGCGCACGCATTTCGACCTGCGCGAAGGCTATTATCGTTTCAACTCTGACAATAACTGGTCTCTCACGGTTGGCGCGGCGAAAGTGTTCTGGGGACGGACCGAGTCCAGACATCTCGTCGATATCATAAATCAGACGGACGCCGTCGAGGATATCGACGAAGAAGACAAGCTTGGGCAACCAATGATCAACCTCAGCATTTTGAAAGACTGGGGAAATCTCGATTTCTTTGTCATGTCGGGCTTCCGCGATCGCACCTTCCCGGGCGTTGAAGGCCGGTTGCGCTTCGATCTCGCTGTTGACACCACAAATGCTATCTTCGAGCGGGACGGCCGACGGGCGGCGCCGGATTTCGCAGCGCGCTATTCTCACTATATCGGCGCATGGGATTTCGGCGTCTCTGTTTTTCACGGCACGTCCCGCGAGGCGCGTTTCAATTTGGCGCCGGACGGCGGAAGCCTCCGGCCGGTCTACGATCGTATAACCCAAGGGGCTATCGATCTTCAGTACACCAAAGACGCATGGTTGTGGAAACTGGAAGCCATTGTCAGGGAGGGACACGGCGACACGTTTTTTGCCACCGTCGCTGGGTTTGAATACACGCTTTACCAGGTTGTCGGCGGCGCAGACCTTGGTCTGTTGGCGGAATTCCAATATGACGGACGCGACGAAGGGTTTGTGCAGGAGGCGTTCGGCCCGACGCTCGCCGCGCCTGTGACCGTCGCTAACAATGATGTGTTCCTCGGGGCCCGGCTTGGCTTTAATGACACACAAGACACCGCTGCGCTCGCGGGGTTAGCGATTGATACAGACGATCAGTCGATCGGGATGTTTATCGAGGCGGAGCGGCGCATCGGCCAAAACTGGACAGCGGAACTCGAAGCGCGATTATTTCTCAACGCCGATCCGGACAATGTGGTTGCGGCGTTCCGTGACGATGATTTCCTCACGGTGCGTCTAACGCGATTTTTCTAGGACGGAGTGTCTCCGCGAAGAAAGCGGCGTAGCGCGCTCATGAAATCATCAAAACGATCATGATGCAGCCAGTGCCCTGCATTCTCGAACTCGGTGACGTGCGCCGTTGACAGATAATCCAACCGGCCGTCTTTTTCAGGGTTTGACGCCCAACTGTTCGCACCATAGGCGAGCCATACAGGGCAGCTAATGCGCGATAACAGGACGACGAAGTCGTCATGCGTAATATCGCTTGGCGAGCGCGCGTTGATCGCCGGATCATACGCCCATTGAACGCGTTCGCTTCCCAAGACTTTAACGCCCGTTCGCGTAAGGTGCTCTAACTGAGCCTCGTTTAATTGTCCGTGCGCCGCCTTCATCCGGCCAAAAGCTTCGTCAAACGACGCCATCACGCGCGGCGCGCGCTCGGATTTCTTTCGGCGATTTTCAATCCACTCGCGCAAGCGTTCATCGACCGGCTGCGCCATCCGTTCCGCAAGCATTTTCGGCGACGGCCCCAATCCCTCTATTGCCGCCAGCTTTTCAACGCGCTGCGGAAACAGCCCCGCATAGCGCAGCGCGACGTTCCCGCCGAGCGAATGCCCGACCAGAATGAAGCGAACTATGTCAAGGTGATCCGCAAGCGAAGCAAGATCATAAACATGATCCATGACGCCATAATCGCCGTCGCTCACCCAATCGCTTTCGCCGTGGCCGCGCAAATCATACGCGACCACATGATAAGCGCCGGCGAGCTGAGCGGCCGCCCAATCCCAACTGCGCTTCTGGTCGAGCGCGCCATGAACCAAAATGATCGTTGGCTGCGATCGATCGCCCCACTCGGCGAAAGCGAGGGACAATCGTTGAGATGAAAATCGGGATGTCACGGGATCGTTGCGCATGCCGGTTTATACCGCCGCTGCAATCCACCAACGAGCAGTTTTGACAGTCATGTCTGATTATGAATGTAACGATGTGAGGTGGATGGTGGGCGGTGACGGGTTCGAACCGCCGACCCTCTCGGTGTAAACGAGATGCTCTACCAGCTGAGCTAACCGCCCTTAATGCAACCTTGGCTGCGGGGCGCATGCCTTACACCGTGGAACGGAATCCGGCAAGCGCGATTTGAAAGGCGAGCATGAAAAAGCCCGCTCGCGCAGCGGCGCAAGCGGGCCTGTTGAATTAAGTCAGCTTAGTTGAGGGCGTCTTTAAGTCCCTTGCCCGCCGAAAATTTTGGCTGGATGCTCGCAGGGATCTTGATTGTCTCTCCGGTGCGCGGATTGCGGCCATCGCGGGCCTTGCGCTGGGCGGCTGAAAATGTGCCGAAACCGACCAGCCGGACGTCGTCGCCTTTCTTCAAAGCCTCTGTAATCGAGTCAAAGACAGCGTCTACAGCGCGTGTCGCTTCCGCTTTGCTCATGTCGGCAGCGTCCGCCACACGGTCGATAAATTCGTTCTTGTTCATTCCTCCGCCCTTTCTGCTGATTATCGGGAGATGGCCTGTTTCATAAGGTCGAGGCTGATTATCGCCCCCAAAAAGGGCCCGCGCAAAGAAAAACCCCCGGAAAATGGGGGTTTCAGCGGTTTAAAATCTCTATTCCGTTGATTTTATTGGGAAAAGCTATTTTTCCTCAAGATGCTCACGGGCCCAGATTCTGTGCTCATGATCGATACATCTGGCGATAAGTTCGCGCCAAACCGGCTCTGCGATTCGTTTTGAGAGCCCCGTCCGGTCGGCGGAAGCCAGCACTTTCGCCACCACATCCTCAATGCGCCAGTCCAAATGGACCTCGTCAGCGCGCTGTTTAATGCGGCCCGCGGCCTCTATATAGCCTTGCCGTTCGGCCATTAGAGCGACGAGCAGCCGGTCGAGACGGTCAATCTCGTAGCGCACTTCCGCCATCTCGACGCATTCTGACGCCGGCGTGACAGCGACCGTATCGTCGGCGTCGTTAGATGGGCGTTCGGCGACTGAGGCTTTCGTGTCCATGAAGTGAAGGTAGTCCTTCAGACGGCGGCCGCAACGGCCGTTAATGCCTTATATTGCCGCATGCGCGGCTTTGCTTCCAGACCTCTCTCAGATCAAGCCTGCGAGCGGCGACGAGGGGTCGGCGTAGCGTTTCTTCGCCATGCGCCCGGCCAGATAGGCCTCGCGGCCTGCAATGACGGCGTGGCGCATCGCGCTCGCCATCAGGATCGGATCGCGCGCTTCGGCGATCGCCGTGTTCATGAGGACGCCGTCGCAGCCGAGCTCCATCGCCACGGCGGCGTCGGACGCCGTGCCGACGCCGGCGTCGACGATCACAGGCACCGAAGACTGTTCTACAATCAGCCGGATATTGACCGGGTTCATGACGCCAAGCCCGGAACCGATGAGCGATCCGAGCGGCATGATCGCGCAACATCCCGCGTCCTCAAGTTTACGCGCATAAACGGGATCGTCCGAACAATAGACCATCACCTGAAACCCGTCATCGATCAGAAGCTTCGCTGCGCGTAGCGTTTCCGCCATGTCCGGATAAAGCGTTTTCTGGTCAGCGAGGACTTCCAGCTTCACCAGTTCCCAGCCGCCGGCTTCCCGCGCCAACCGCAACGTCCGGATTGCGTCTTCAGCGGTGAAACATCCGGCCGTGTTCGGAAGGTAGATATATTTTTCAGGGTCAAGATAATCGACCAGCATCGGCTGGTCTTTGTCTGTGAGATTGACCCGGCGCACGGCCACAGTGACCATTTCCGCGCCTGCGGCGTCGGCCGCGCGCGCATTCTCCTCGTAGGTTTTATATTTCCCGGTGCCGATAATCAGGCGCGACGTCAAACGCCGCCCGGCTACTTCGAGAAAATCGGATTCGCGCTGTTCGCTCACCGCTCAACCGCCCCCTACGAACTGTACGATTTCAATCTGATCGCCATCGAACAAAAGCGTCTCCTCAAAGAGAGATTTAGGCACAATGGCGAGATTGCGTTCCACTGCGATTTTCCGCGGCTCCAGCCCTAGTTCAGCAAGCAAGGCCGAAACCGCCAGGGGCGCGCTAAATTCTTTACCCTCGCCGTTTACAGTAATGCGCATATCCGCTACCGCCTTCATATTGCACGGAAAATTATTCAAGCCGTATATGAGGGCGCTTTGAATGGCGCGCAACCGGCGAAGTGAAATATCCATGACTGATCCGATCGTCTACATCCTTAATGGTCCGAACCTCAACCTCCTTGGCGCGCGTGAGCCGCACATCTACGGTTCGGAAACGCTAGCAGACATTGAAAAGCGCTGCGCCGCGGCGGCTCAAAATCTGGGATACGCCATTGATTTCCGGCAATCGAACCATGAAGGCGAATTGGTGGATTGGACCCAGGAAGCTAGCGCAAAAGCGCGCGGCCTCATCATCAATCCGGGCGCTTTCACCCACACCTCGATTGCGCTGATGGACGCGCTTCTGGCGATTTCGATCCCAAAAATCGAAATGCATCTGTCAAATGTTCATACGCGGGAGGCGTTCAGACGCCACTCCTATGTAAGCGCTGCAGTTTCAGGCGTTTTGTGCGGATTTGGCGCGGACGGTTATGTGTTGGCGCTTGACGCCATCAAGCGGCTCATCGACAAACAATAAACGACGTAAGCATAGTACGGACCAGATTATGGCTGACAAAAAGAACGATTCAAAAGAGATCGAAGCGGCGTGGATCCGGGAACTCGCCGGTATTCTGGACGAGACGGGACTATCAGAAATCGAACTTGAAAAAGGCGGCATGCGGTTACGCGTTGCGCGTACGAATGCGCCAGCGATCGCCGCTGCGGCCGTTGCGCCGGCGCCCGCTCCGGCGGCCCCTGCGCCAGTCGTAGAGCCCGCCAGCGCACCGAGCCCCGCCAACCATCCGGGCGCCATTCCCTCGCCCATGGTCGGCACCGCTTATCTCTCACCGTCGCCGGGCTCGGATGCATTCGTGAAAGTCGGCGACCAGGTGTCCGAAGGGCAGACGCTTATGATCGTCGAAGCCATGAAGACGATGAACCCGATCGCGTCGCCGCGCGGCGGCGTTGTAAAAGAGATCCTCGTTCAGGACGCGCAGCCGGTTGAATATGGCGAAGCCCTGTTGATCATCGAATAGAGTATTCCGCAAACGAACGGACCGTACGATGTTTGAAAAAGTCCTGATCGCCAATCGCGGCGAGATCGCCCTGCGCATCCACCGGGCTTGCAAAGAATTAGGCATTTCGACGGTCGCCGTACATTCCACTGCGGACAGCAACGCCATGCATGTGCGTCTCGCCGACGAAAGCGTCTGCATTGGCGGACCGTCGCCGAAGGACAGCTATCTGAACATTCCCGCGATTATCTCCGCCGCGGAGATAACCGGCGCCGACGCAATCCATCCGGGATATGGTTTCTTGTCGGAAAATGCCCGCTTTGCGGAGATTGTAAAAGCGCACAACATCACCTTCATTGGGCCGGATGCGGAGCATATTCGCATCATGGGCGACAAGATCGCCGCCAAGAATGCGGTCGGCAATGCGGGCATTCCGCTCGTGCCAGGCTCAAAAGGCGGCCTCGACACGCTCGACGAGGCGCGCCAGGCCGCCGATGAGATCGGATACCCGGTCCTCGTCAAGGCGGCGTCCGGCGGCGGCGGACGGGGCATGAAGCTCGCTGAGAATGCGGTGGCGTTCGGCGAGGCCTATTCGACGGCCCGCGCGGAATCCGCAGCTGCGTTCGGCGACGACACCGTTTACCTTGAAAAATATTTGTGCAAGCCGCGTCACATTGAAATCCAGATTTTGGCGGACAGCCACGGGAACGTGGTGCAGCTCGGCGAGCGCGATTGCTCGCTACAGCGGCGCAATCAAAAAGTTTTGGAAGAAGCGCTGTCGCCGGTCCTGACTGACGCCGAACGAAAAGAGATAGGCGAGATCGCCAGCACCGCGATCGCGAAACTTGGCTATCTCGGCGCGGGCACCATCGAATTTCTCTACGAGGACGGGAAATTCTATTTCATCGAAATGAACACGCGTCTTCAGGTGGAGCATCCCATCACTGAACAAGTGACGCGGATCGATATTGTGCGCGAACAGATCAGTATCGCCGTTGGCAATCCCTTGAGCTTTTCACAGAGCGACGTCACCTTCAAAGGACACGCCATCGAATGCCGGATTAACGCCGAAGACCCGAAAACGTTCCGGCCCTCGCCCGGCGAGATTACGTATTTCCATGCGGCCGGCGGGCCGGGCGTTCGCTTCGACAGCGCGATCTACACGGGCTACAAAATTCCACCTTATTACGACTCAATGATCGGCAAGCTGATCGTGTTCGGCGATGATCGCCGCCACTGCATTGCGCGTCTGCGCCGAGCGTTGAGCGAAATGGCGTTGTCCGGCGTCGAGACCACAATTCCGCTTTTCATCGACCTGATCGAAGAACCGGCGTTTCAATCCGGCGATTACCATATCCACTGGCTTGAGGAGTGGCTCGAAGGAGCCGCCTGACGCCAATTTCCAGCATTTGCACGCGCGAACGGGTTAGCCGATAATACCTCATGGCGCGTGATTCAGTATATGCAATTGACCCCGGCGAGTTACTACAGGCTTACACGCTCGGTTACTTCCCCATGGCGCAGCATCGCGAAGACGCGCACGCGGTCTGGGTGTTGCCTGACGATCGCGGCGTCCTGCCGCTCGAAGACGCGCGCGCTCCAAAGAAGCTGTTGAGGCTTTTAAAGCGCGAACCGTTTGACGTCAGAATTAACACCTGCTTTTCCGATGTGATCGCCGCCTGCGCCGCTGCAGCGCCAGGCCGCCGCGAGACATGGATCAACGACGCCATCATTGATGTTTATACGATGCTGCATGAGCTCGGCGTTGTGCATACGGTGGAGTGTTTCCGCGACGGGCGTTTGGTCGGCGGTCTGTACGGGGTCGCGCTCGGCGGCGTCTTTTGTGGCGAAAGCATGTTCTCGCGCGAGGACAACGCCAGCAAAATCGCCCTGCTCTATTTAATCGCGCGCCTGAAGATCGGTGGCTTTGCGGTCCTGGATACGCAATTCTTCAGCGCGCACCTGGCGCAATTTGGCGTCAAGGAAATGCCGAACGCGGATTACCAGACGCTGCTCGCCGCGCATCTCAACGACCCCGCTGATTTCCTGAAGGCGGGCCCTTACTTGTCGGCTGGGACTGTTTTGCAGTCGATCACCCAGACGTCATAGACAGGGTGTTCCAGCGGATTTAGCGCGGGGCTTGAAGCAAACATCCAGCCGCTGAATATTTTTTCAGCCGCGGAGAGATCGCCAAGCGTATCCACTGCAAACAACTCAGCCGCTGGCGCAGCCGCGGTTTCAAGCGCAGGATCGGACGCGGGTTCGACTTCCAAACCGCCGTTATCACCCGGCGCCGCGTCCGCCTCGGCGGGCTCGGACGGCTCCAGGCCGCGATCATAAATCTGAAGAAACGCCGATGTTTCCGGAAACTCTTCTGGCGGGCGTTTGTCGCAAAAGCGCGGGACGATTTCCAACGTGCCGAATTCAACGATTTCAGCGATGGGCGCTTCGATGTCAGTATATCGCGCCGTAATCTTGTTCAGCGCCCGGACAGTGACAGACACCGGCGTAACGTCATTTTTTTCCGTCAGTTCCAGAAAAGGGTCGTCAGCCGACCGCGACAGACGATCGAGCTCGCTTTCTTCTTTCTGGGCCGAGGCCGGCGAGGCGGAGTGCAGCGCGCCAGCGACTATTGCGGTGGTAAAAAACAAAGAACGTTTCATCTACAAATCTCCCAGCGGGTCAGGCTCGGCCCCGTTCTGGCTTTCGGCGTTGTCGCCGCCGGACGCGTTGTTGGTGAACGCCTGGACAGCGAGACCAAGCAGATCGACCGAGCCGCGCGTGATGGTGATCGCCTCGCCCTCGCGCAAAAATTCCTCCGACGCGCCAGGCTCGATCGCCACGTGGGCCCCGCCCAAAAGGCCGTCCGAGACGATCTTTGCGATCGAATCCTCCGGGATCGGAACGCCGTCTGCGATGGCTAATCTGACGTTTGCTTCATAGGTGTCGATGTTGAGGTCATTCCCCGCGACAGTACCGATTTTGACGCCGGCGATACGAACGTCCGATCCGACCGATACGCCGTCAGCTTTGCCGAAGACCGCGCTAATCTGATATCCGCCGCGATCAATGTCGCGCCCGCTGACAGTGTAAGCGTAGTAGAGAAATGCGGCGGCGACCGCCACAACGACAACACCCACCAGCGTTTCGAATATCCCTGCGCGGCTCATTTGAATCCCCTTGACGCTACGCCTCTTCAGGCGCCCAGGCCTCGTAATCCTTCACAAGCTTATCAGGGTCATCTGAGCCCACAAGACTGCCGTCTGGATGATAGGCGAGCGGCGTGCCCGTCATATTGGGCAGATGGTCCTTTTCCCAGCCGTGACGCTTAAGCGGCGCGCTGGTCGGCGGTTCTTCAAAGGTGTGATGCAGCCACCCGTGCCAATCGGAGGGAACGCGCGAGGCCTCCGCAATGCCGTGATAAACGACCCATCGCCGCTTGCGCCCGCTTGCGCCGCTTGGGTTGCGCTCCTGGAAATAGCGGTTGCCCTGCTCGTCTTCGCCCACAAGCTCCGCCCCGCGGCGAAACAGCGTAAAAGACGTGCCGAAAGTGGACCCGTTCCACCAGGTGAAAATACGTTCAAACATCGAGCGTTTATCCAGTGTTTTCCAGAATTTATCTGTTTTCGTTGGCCGGAATATGGCGCCCGCCGCACCCCTAGTCCATAGCGCTTATGGGCAAGGAAATGCGCCGCAACAAGCGCGATCTTGCGCAGTTTGACGAATCGTTGAGAACGGGGTGATTCGCCCCTAGAATAACGATCATCCAATCAGATCGGCTGACCCAGATGCGCATAGACCGCTATTATACGAAAAAACCCGGCGCGCCCTATCAGGCGTTTCGTTTCAAGCGCGCGGACAGCGAAATCCGCTCCTTCGCCGGCGAGACGCTTTTTGAGATGCGCGACGTGGAAGCCCCCCGCGCCTGGAGCCAGACGGCGGTGGACATCCTGGCGCAAAAATATTTGCGCAAGACCGGGGTGCCGGCGGCGACGAAAAAGGTCTCGGAAAAAGGCGTGCCCGCCTTCCTGCAGCGGTCAATGCCTGATGTGGCGGCGCTCGCGAAACTGCCCGCTGAAAAAAGATACGGGCCGGAGACGAGCGCCAAGCAGGTCTTTCACCGCATCGTCGGCGCGTGGGCCTATTGGGGATGGAAAGCCGGTTACTTTGACGACGAGGCGGCCGCGCAGGCCTATCTCGACGAGATGCAATTCATGCTCGCCGCGCAGATCGGCGCGCCGAACTCGCCGCAATGGTTCAACACCGGCCTCCACTGGGCCTATGGCATCGAAGGCGACGGACAGGGTCATTATTACGTGGACCCGGACACGGATCAGGTAACGGAATCCGACAGCGCTTACGAACGTCCGCAACCGCACGCCTGTTTCATTCAATCCGTAGACGACACGCTCGTCGGCGACGGCGGCATCATGGATTTGTGGCGGCGCGAAGCCTTGCTTTTCAAATATGGATCAGGATCAGGCACGAACTTCTCCAACATCCGCGGCGCAAACGAACCCTTGTCTGGAGGCGGCAAGAGCTCCGGCTTGATCAGCTTTCTCAAGGTGGGCGACGCTGCCGCCGGCGCCGTTAAATCGGGCGGTACAACGCGGCGCGCCGCGAAGATGGTTGTCGTCGACGCCGATCACCCGGACATCGAAGACTTCATCCGCTGGAAAGCGATCGAGGAAGAAAAAGTCGCCGCCCTCGTCGCCGGTTCGAAAGCGCTCGGCCGTCATCTGCCGAAAGTACTCTCCGCTTGCTGGGCGATCGACGGGGTGGAGCGTTTTAACCCGAAAAAGAACGCCGCGCTAGAATCCGCCATCGCAGAGGCGAAAAAAGCGTTCGTGCCCGACGCGTCCATTCAGCGTACGATCAACTTCGCTCGCCAGGGTTTTCGTAAAATCGACGTGCCCGCCTATGAACTCGACTGGGACTCCGAGGCCTATCGCACCATCGCGGGTCAGAACGCCAATAATTCCGTTCGCGTCACGGATGCGTTCTTGCGGGCGGTCGCCGAAGACAAGTCGTGGGATTTGAACGGCCGCGTCGACGGCGCGCCGGTGAAAACATTGAAAGCCCGCGAGCTTTGGGAGGCGATCTGTGAGAGCGCGTGGCTTTGCGCGGACCCGGGTCTCCAATATCACTCCACAATCAACGCCTGGCATACCTGCCCTGAAGATGGCGACATTCGCGCTTCCAATCCTTGTTCGGAATATATGTTTCTGGATGACACGGCCTGCAATCTCGCCTCTCTAAACTTGTTGAAGTTTCTGACGCCCAAGGGCTTCGATGTTGACGCCTTTGAGCACGCCTGTCGTCTCTGGACGCTGTCGCTCGAATTCTCCGTGGTCATGGCGCAATTCCCATCGGCGGCGATCGCCCGCAAGTCCTATGATTACCGCACGCTCGGGCTCGGCTTCGCCAATCTCGGCGGTCTCGTAATGAGCGCAGGGCTCGCCTATGACAGCGACGAGGCGCGCGCCGCCGCCGCCGCCGTCTCTTCCCTGTTGTCGGGCGCCGCATACAGAGCATCGGCTGAGATGGCGAGCGCCGTCGGTCCCTTCCCCGCCTTTGCGAAAAACAAGCCCGCCATGTTGCGCGTCATGCGTAATCACCGCCGCGCCGCGCTTGGCGATGATGCGGACGCGTTTGAAGATCTCGACGTGCAGCCGGTGCGATTGGACGCCTCGGCCTGCCCGTGGCCGGCGCTCGCGGCGCGCGCAGCGCAAATCTGGAACGAAGCGTACGAGCTTGGCGCGATCAATGGATTTCGAAACGCGCAGGTTTCCGCCATCGCGCCCACCGGCACCATCGGCCTTGTCATGGATTGCGACACGACGGGCATCGAGCCGGATTTCGCGCTTGTAAAATTCAAAAAGCTCGCCGGCGGCGGACAGTTCAAGATCATCAACCGGGCCGTGCCGGCGGCGCTTAAAGCGCTTGGGTATTCGCCAGACGAAATCGAAGACATCACCGACTATGCGGTCGGCCGCGGCACGCTGGACGGCGCGCCCGGCGTCAACCTCGACGCGTTGCGCGCGGAAGGCTTCGATAACCGCCACATCAAGGCGCTGGAAGAAAGACTAAAAACCTCGTTCGACATTACTTACGCGTTTACGCCGCAAGCGCTCGGCGAAGACTTTTGCACAAACGTGCTTGGCTTCGATCAAGCGCAGCTCAGCCAATCGGGCTATGGCATTTTGCGCGACATCGGCTTCGGCGATGAAGAGATACACGCGGCCAATCTTTACTGCTGTGGGGCGATGACCCTTGAGGGCGCGCCGCACCTCAAAGAAGAACACCTGCCGGTGTTTGACTGCGCGACGCCGTGCGGGCGCATCGGAACCCGCGCTCTTTCGGTTGAAGCGCACCTGGAAATGATGGCGGCCGCGCAACCGTTTATTTCCGGCGCCATTTCAAAAACCGTGAACATGCCCGCCCAGGCGTCGATCGCCGATTGCGCCAACGCTTATATGAAAGCATGGCGGCTTGGGCTGAAGGCTATCGCGCTCTACCGCGACGGATCGAAATTATCCCAGCCGCTCGCCTCCGCCTTTCTCGCTGACGAGGATGCGGACGAGACCCTTGCCGACGAACTCGCGGCGGCGTCCGAGACTGACAAATCGAAGATTGTTGCGGAACGGATTGTCGAACGGATCATCGAACGCACGCCCGGCCGGCGGCGTTTGCCGGACCGGCGCAAAGGCTACATCCAGAAAGCGATCGTCGGCGGTCACAAAGTGTATCTCCACACCGGCGAATTTGACGACGGCGAGTTGGGCGAAGTCTTCATCGACATGCACAAGGAAGGCGCCGCCTTCCGCAGCTTGATGAACAATTTTGCAATCGCTGTCTCGTTAGGCCTGCAATATGGCGTGCCGTTGGAAGAATTTGTCGACGCCTATGTGTTCACGCGGTTTGACCCGTCGGGACCGGTGCAAGGCAATGATCAGATCAAACACGCCACATCGATCCTCGACTATATCTTCCGTGAACTGGCGATTTCCTATCTCGGGCGCGGCGACCTTGCCCATATGGACCCGCAAGAATCCGCTGTCGACGCGATTGGCCATGGCGTCGAGGGCGAAAAAGCCCAAGCCGACGCAGCGAAACTAATCTCAAAAGGCTTCAGCCGATCAACGGTGACGGACAATCTTGTTGTCCTGCGCGGCGGCGATTTCGACCGCTTGCGCAAAGACGCCGACAATGCGGGCAATGACGATCGGTCAACCGATGACGCGATCGACGTGGCCGCTGAAGATATCGACGCCGAAGACATGGCGCCGCCTCCGCCGGAAATCGAAGCGCAGATCGCGAAGCTCGCCGAGGCGGTTCAACAAAAGGCCGCGCCCGGCAGTCTCGCTGAACCGGGCGGCGCCCAACGGCAGGCAAAGATAAAAGGGTATGAGGGCGACGCCTGTCCCGATTGCGGACAGTTCACCCTCGTTCGCAACGGCGCCTGTCTCAGATGCGACAGTTGCGGCGCATCCACGGGCTGTTCTTAAGACTTTCTTCATATTCCGTCCAAAGACGGCCTCAGATGAACACGCTTTGAGCCTAAATTTTTGTTTAGGCTTAATCGAACGTTGATGGTTGCTTGCGATCCTTCGACGCGCGTTGCTGGCGCAGCGAAGGAGAGTTGCGATGATCCGCATGGTCCTGTTGATCATTTTGTTTATGATCATGGTTTTCAGCGTTGTCGCTGAGGTTATCGGCGATCGCACGGGCGCGCCGCGCCGCTCCAATCCTGTCACCGAACTCGGCAAGGGCATCACCAACAGCATCAATAATGCCGATCGCCTGGCCCCGGACTTTTCAAGCGCGCTTGATCGCGTGGAAATCAAGTTACCGACGCTCACCGCGAAGAAGAAATCCGATGAAGCGCCGCCCATGGCCATGGGCGACTTTTCCGGACAGGACTTTTCCGGCGCCGACCATAAAGAAGAGATCTTTGCAGGCTCGAATGTCTCAAACACGATCTTCACCGGCGCGCTTCTTGACGGGGCCGTCTTCGAAGGCGCCACTGGGAAAAATACGAACTTCGACAAGGCGCGCCTCGCCGAAGCGAACTTCAACGCCGGCGTTTTTTCAGAGGCGGTTTTCACCGGCGCCGACTTGCAAAAATCCGTCGGACGCGCCGGGTCATTCGCTGAAGCAGATTTCTCGAAGGCCGATCTTTCATTCGCAAAATTTTCCGGCGCCGATCTCACCGGCGCGAAATTCGACGGCGGGTACGCCGCTGGCGCCATTTTTATCGGCGCCACAATGAAACGCGCCCTGCTGGTCGATGTGGACATGCGCGGCGTGCGTTTCGACAACGCCGATCTCAGCAAGGCGGATTTCACGAATACAAAAGTCGAGTCTGCTTTTTTCACCGGCGCGCGCCTCGACGGCGCGAACCTCTCCGAAGCCATCGGTTTGCAACCGGAGCAACTGGCGGCGGCTTGCGGCGATAGTTCGACGCGCCTACCTGAAGGTCTCACGATCGCACCGTGTAAGGACGAAACGCTTTAACGGCGAGAGTCGTCATTCCGCAAAGACGTCGGATCAAGCGCTTGAAGCACCATAATCGCGAGCGGCGACAAGGACGCACCGAGTTTGACTGCGGATGCGCGCGTTGACGTTGAGGCCGGCGGCGCTTCCAGCGCCACATCGCGCGCCAACGTGGCCGCCTTCGACGAAGCCGCTTCTACAATTGTTTTTGCCTGGTCGATTGCGGCGCCCATTGATTTTTCAATCGACGCAATCACATCGGCGACGGAACGCGCCTCCCCGCCTTTATAGAAAACCGGTTGGTTGGCTTTCGCGGCTGCGGGTAAAATATCGGCGGCCTTCGCCGTTGGCGCCGCAGACAATAACTTCGCAGCCCCGGCGACACCGAGGAAATGCGCCGCGTAAAGATCACCGGCGCCCGCCGTGCGGCCGATGCGTTTTTCAAGACCCGCTTTGTTTTCCTGCGCCAGTTCGGCCGCAAGCGCGGCGGCTTTGTCGGCGTCGAAACGCAAATTCAAAATAGCGTCCCGCCGCGCCGCGTTGGGGACAGAAAATTTTCCATCCGCGCCGCGTACAATTTCGTCTGCATAAGCGCCAAGGCCATGAGCAGGTCCATAGTTTTTTACCGCACCGAGCCAGGTTTGTTCGATAAACTGGAAAAGACCCGCGGCCGAAGACGTCGACGCCTGCGCCGAGGGATCAAGCGCGCTTTCGCGCTGGGCCGTGCGATAAAGAAAATCGAAATCGACGCCCGTGTTGCGGCTCGCCTGTTTCAAGGCGTTGATGACGCCGCCGCTCGAAGATGAAACCGGATCGACCATGGGACCTCTATCCATTCGCCCCACCGTCGCGCATTCGCGTCAATAAAACGCTAACCATGGAAACGCGCCGCCGAAAACGCACCAAGGAGCGGAGATGAATCGCCTGTTAACAATGCATCGCACAGCAATTGCGCCGTCGCCGGCGCCAGAAGAACGCCGTTGCGATAATGGCCGAGCGCATAAACGAGCCCGTCCGGTCCCGCCGGATCCGGACCTAAGATCGGCGCGCCGTCAGGCGTGCCGGGGCGCAACCCGGCCCAGCGGCTTTCTTCGTCAAAACGGGCAAGCACCGGCGCTATGCGCCGCGCGCGGCTTTTCAATGTTCCAATCGCGTCGTCGCGCACATGACGACTTGAATCGTGCGGCGCCTCGGTTGCGCCGATGACCAGCCGGCCATCGGATTTCGGGCAGAGATAGGCGCCCGGTCCCCTGATCGTACGCGTGAATTCAGCGGCGGCGCCGGCGAGCGCCGTCGCCTCGCCTTTTACCGGAAAAACCGGCGGCGGCTTCTCGCCCTGAGCCGCCAAGACCGCGCCGCTGGCCACAATAACCACGGATGCTGACAATAAACGCTCGTCATCAAGCGTCACGCCGCAGACCTTATCGGCGTCAACGCGCAACGCGGCCACGCGGCCGTTGGCGATAAATTCTCCGCCCGCTTCTTCGAAGGCGATTTTCAACGCCGCCAACACAAGCAGTGGATCCACTTGCGCGTCCTCAACAGCGAACAGCCCGGCCGCGAGGTCGGGCGCGAGGGCGGGCTCCAACGCGCGCGCTTCCTGCGGCGAGAGCCATTGCGCTTGCGCGCCTTCTTCAAGCAAGCGGCGATAGTCGCGCTGCAAAGCGTCGGCCTCTTCTTGCGTAAACGCGACGCCAAGAATGCCTGTGGGCTGATAGTCCACTGAAACGCCGCTGGCCGCCTCAAGCGTCTGCGCAAAATCCTCCCACTGACGCAGGCCTGCTACACTGAAATTATACAAGGATTGCGCAAGCGGCCCGGCGCTTTGCTCAAATGACGGCGCGAGCATGCCGGCTGCAGCGCGCGTCGCCGGCGGCGCCGCGGCGCCGGCGTCTGCGACCGTAACGCGCGCGCCAGCCGCGCGCAGACGCCAGGCGAGCGACAGACCGATAACGCCGCCGCCGACAATGAGAAAATCAGGATGGGTCACGCGTCAGATCACTGCTTACGACAACTCAACAAACAATTTTGCGCCGCGGACATAGACACAAATCCGCGGCGAAGGAAATGCACGTCATGCCTCATCAGTTTCAGGCGGATAGGAAACGCCGCCGGGCGCCGGCGACAGGAGCCGCGTTTTCTCGCGCGAGCCTGCGGAAGACCCGAAGAAATAATTGACTACCGCCGCGGTCATCGTCGCGAGGGCGCCGAGCATAATGGAAAACTCGGTCTCGGCGCCGTCCGGCAAGCGTTGGGTCAACATCGCCGCAAGAACAATGAAAAATCCGAAAATGATCAACACGCCCAAAACTGACGGCGCCCAATCGTCCATTAATTGCTGGCGACGACGCGCGCTGTCGCGGTCGGACGCGTGAACGCGCTCTTCTTCAACCGCGGCCATGCGCAATGCTACGCGAAAATCATAGTCCGCTTTTTTCAGCGCGATCAATTGCTCAGGGCTTGCAGTGGCGAGCGCTGCTTCGAGTTCTTCTTCCGAAACCGTTTCCGTACCGAAGATCGCCCTGGCGAGCGCGCTTACCGCCGCGCCTGCAAGGGGTCCGCCGAGCGCATTCGCAAGTTTCGGCGCCGCGCCCGCAATCGCGCGGCCGATGCGCCCACGCCTCGCTCTTGATTTCTTTTCGTCCCGTTCCTCTTTCTGCGTTAATGTCATTATCCTTAACTCCAGTCGGCGTCTGCTGGCGCGAAACGCGCGCCGTTCTGATCACAGATAATACGGGCGCCGACGACCCCGGGGATAAGTTTCCCACAAATCGACCGCATAACTTTCCCACAAACTGTGGGAAAGACGGCTGCAGCCCTTATTTTACCGAAAATTAAATTTGCATTTGTGTCCGGATCAATTCACCTTCTGCGTGACTGATTCGGTCCGGGAGAGCGTACTGGTTGTAGCGTACAAGTCGTATTCTCGTTTTCGTTTCAACACTGGCGCCGGTCCGTCCACCGCCGCACTGAACTGGGCAAGTTTCTAAATGGCGACAATTTTAGGGTCTGCGGCGTTCGTCGCGGTTTGTATCGTGAGTCTGTCTGCGACCAAGCTCGGCGCAAGAGCAGCCTCGGCGCCGGGCATGCTGCTGATCGCCGGCGCAGCGGTATCGCTCTTTTACCGAGCGCTCGGATTGCCGTTCGCATCGATTGATCTTGTGGCGGGCGCCGCTGAAGCAGGCCTCGCCGCCCTCGCCTTCGTCTCCGCGACGCAATTCCGCGTGAGCCGTCTTTCCGGGCAATGCCCCACCGCGTTCCGGCTGACGCTCGGCGGCGCGCCGTTGTTTCTGTTTGCCTGTTCGCTGGCTGCGTTCATTCTTTTGCCGCAATTAAATCTCGCCTCGGCGCTCCTGCTTGGCGCCGCGTTGATGTTGAACGGCGCCGCGTTCGATCGGCGCGCGGTAATCAACACCCCGGCGCCAGCTGACATAAAGACCGCTGTACGGCTTGAGAGCGCGGCGATCATCGCGCTTGGCGCGCCGGTGGCGATCCTGCTCGGCGCCACGGCGACGGCTGCGGCGACGAACGAACCGGCGGTCGGGCCCTTGCTGCAGACAAGCCTCGCCGTCTTCAAAGGTTTCGCCCTCGGCGGCGGCGCCGGGCTCGCGATCGGCGTTATCGGCAATCGCCTCGCGCGCGGCGCAAAAAAGCGCGCTCACGCTTATGGCGCGCGGCTATTGATGCTGTCGGCGATTATTCTGTTCTGCGCCGCCAAGCCGCTGGGCGCCGATCCTGTTATCGCCGCGCTGGCCGCTGGTTTATTGTGGGGCGAAGAAACCAAAGCGCTTCAGACAACGCGCCTGCGCATGCGGCGGATGGTGGAACAGGGCGTGACGCCGGTTGCATATTTGATATTCGGCGCGCTCTTCGCACCGCGTATTTTACAGGCGGACATGTTGTCGATTGTCTTCGCGCTCGCCGCCGTCACGGTGATGCGCGCGGGCCCGCGCCTCGCTATCCTGCAAACGCCAAGCCTGCCGAAAGAAAGCCAGGTCTTCCTCGCCTGGTTCGGCGGCGCGCCAGGCGCAGCGTCCGCTCTCTTCATCATGATGCTGCTCGGCAATCCCGCCATCACCAATCAGGAAGGCGTCCTGACGGTCGGCGCCCTCGCGGTCTTCGCCGGCGTCCTCGCGGCGCGCCTGACGTCAAAGCCGCTCGCGAACGCCTATCTCAGAGAACGCGCCCTCGCGTCGAAGCGTCGGATGTTTGCTGGTTAGAGCTTCAACGCACTGTCGCCGCTTATCCTGAGGAGGGCGCGCCAGCGCCCGTCACGAAGGATAAAGCGTCAATTCACCCCGTCAGTGCAAACAGCTCGCGCCCAATCAGCATGCGGCGTATCTCTGACGTGCCGGCGCCGATCTCATAGAGTTTGGCGTCGCGCAAGAGCCTTCCTGTCGGGTATTCATTGATATAGCCATTGCCGCCTAGGAGCTGGATCGCATCAAGCGCCACTTGCGTCGCTTTTTCCGCCGCATAGAGGATACAGCCCGCCGCATCCTGTCTTGTGGTCTCCCCGCGGTCGCAGGCGGCCGCCACCGCGTAAACGTAAGCGCGCGAGGCGTTCATCGTCGTATACATATCCGCGATCTTTCCCTGCACGAGCTGGAACTCGCCGATCGCTTTGCCGAATTGTTTGCGCTCATGCACATAGTCGAGAACGATGTCCATCGCCGACTGCATGATGCCGATGGGCCCTGCCGCCAGCACAGCCCGCTCATAGTCAAGGCCTGACATCAAAATACGCACGCCGTCATTAACCTCGCCGAGCACGTTTTCTTCGGGCACTTCGCAGTCCTCGAACACCAGCTCGCACGTGTCGGAGCCGCGCATGCCGAGCTTGTCGAGTTTTTGCGCCGTGGAAAAACCTTTGAAGTCTTTCTCGATCAGGAACGCGGTGATCCCCCGCGAGCCGGCGTCAGGCTCGGTTTTGGCGTAGACGACGAGAACATCGGCGCCCGGACCATTGGTGATCCACATCTTGTTGCCGTTTAGAACGTAGCGATCGCCTTTCTTGTCCGCGCGCAATTTCATGGAAACTACGTCGGACCCGGAGCCAGGTTCGGACATCGCCAGCGCGCCAAGATGTTCGCCGTTGCAGAGTTTCGGCAAATAGCGCGCCTTTTGGTCAGCCGATCCGTTGAGGTTGATCTGGTTCACGCAGAGATTGGAGTGCGCGCCGTACGAAAGCCCCACCGAGCCGGACCCGCGCGAGACTTCCTCCATCGCGACGCAATGGGCGAGATAGCCGAGCCCCGTGCCGCCGTACTCTTCGCTCGCCGTTAGCCCAAGCAGCCCTAACTCGCCGAGCTGGGGCCAGAGCGCGCGCGGAAATTCGTTGGTGGCGTCGATCTCCGCCGCGTGCGGGGCCAGCTTGTCGTCCACCCAGCGCCCGACCAGGTCGCGCATCTCCTCGATGGTTTCATCAAGGCCGAAATTGAAGGTCATCTGTGAATTCGAGCGCATGGGAACAGCCTCCTGCCAATCTTGGACGTTTCCACTATTGGATAGGACGCTGCTCCTGGCGCCGCAAGCTTACCGTCCTGCGACGATTTCCAGCGCCGCCTCATAGGCCGGATCACGGCCCGCGAGAAATGCGTCGGCCGTCAGGGGCGCGTCGATATCCGGCGACGCCCCGTAGCCGTCCTCAAATCCGGAGACGTTATTGTAGTAGCGAAATTGCGGAATGCGGGCGCGGATCTTTGAATTCGGCAGGGTCAACGTCAGGATCACGCCGGCCGTGGCGCCGTTCGGCGAACCGCCGGTTTGTTCACCGACGAGCGTCGCGCGGCCAAGGCTCTTTAAAAGACCCACAAGGTTTGTGCTGCCCGACGAGTTGTCTCGGCTGGTGAGCACGATGAGGTCGCCGCCGAAGGCGTTTCGTGTCGGTTTTTTGGTTTTAAGCGCATCGTCAAAAAAGGGTCGAAGCGAATAGGTTCCGTCCGCGTTTTTCTTGAAGGCGATACGCGGGGGATTGATGGCGCGCTTTTCCCATGTGGAAAGATGCTCTTCCAGACCGGAATGATCGATCGTCGCGACGCGGGCGTCATTCACGATACGCATCTTTTGGGTGATGAGATTCTCAACAAGCCCGTCTTTGGCGTCGTCGGAACCGCCGCCGTTCCGGCGCACATCGAGAATGAGTTTGTCGCGCCCTTCCTCTTTCAACGCTTTGAAGATCGGATCGTAAATCGTTTTCGGCTTCACCGGCTGGCGATAATTGACAAAGGTGTCGACGCGCAAATGAGCCGCGTTATCGCCGATGCGTTTAAAAGTGACGGCGTCTTTGAAATTGGCCGCCGGTTCGTCCGCCTCTTCGAGCGCCGCATACGCGTCGTAGGTCAATCGAGGCGTCGTCAGTGCAAGCTCCTCCGCGCCTCGGCGGACGGTTAGCGCCGCCTCGGGGCTGTTGTCCCACAACAGCATCCCGAAATGGTCGACCGCGCCGCCCATGAATTCGAGCGATTGACCGACCCCGCTGTCGCGCGCCCACACAGTGTATCCGTCGACCGGAACGAGCGGGGCCACCTCTTCGACAAGAGAAGAAAGCGCGCGCCCGTCAATGGCGAGGATCTCATCCTTGACGGCGAGCGGCGAGCCTTCAGGGACCGCCGTTATAAAGCCGCGCCCCTCAACTAGGGTCCATTTGAACGGTAAATAGACCGGGGCCTCCTTTCGGAAGTCGCGCATGGCGCGGGGTATTTCCGCTTTCGTGTGGTCGCACCGGATGACGGTGAGCGCGCGCTGAATTTCGATGTAGAATTCCCCGAGCGTCAACCCGTCCTTGGCGGCCGCTTTGGCGTCAATCGCCGCCCAGGCGGCGTCAATGTCGGCGGCGTCGGCATAGCGCGTCAGCCCCGGATGGATGCGCGTGTAAGCTTCTTTCAGGAGAGCGAGATCAGCGCGGACGTCAGCGAGGGAGATTTTCGCGTCCGCCGGGTCGGCCGCACGCGCGCCCCCCGCCATGAGAGAAATGACTATGAAAAGTAGAAAGAGTTTTTGCACGGTTTCGCCCTTTGCCTGACTGAATGATGAAGGCCACCGCTAACGCAGACCGCCCGGCCCTGCGTCTCGAAAGCGGCTACTTTTCTGATGTTTTCGCGATTTGAGACGCCCGATACGCAGATGGCGTCTCGCCGGCGACGTCTTTGAAGACCCGGTTGAATGTCGCTTTTGAATTGAACCCCGAAGCGAGAGCGATATCGAGAATCTGGTCGTCGCTCGCGCCAAGCCTTTTCTTCGCATGATCGATGCGCAGGCCGTTGATGAAATCGCTGAAGGGCTGGCCGACGCCCTGATTGAGCGCCTGGCTCACATAGCGCTCATTGGTGGCGAGCCGACGCGCCACATCGCTGATGGAAAGGCGCGGCTCCAGGAACCACCGCCCCTCGACGACCGCTTCGCGCAGCCTTTCCCCCTCAGCGTTCCAGTCCTTGCCGGCAGGCTCAGGCGCTGCGGTGGCGGGCGCCGCATCGTCCATTTTCGGAAACGGCGCGTGTAATCGCGCCAAGGCGTCAAAGCCGAGCCACGCGAAGAACGCCATGATCAAAACCAGAAACGGAAAGGCGCTCACATAGCTGACCGGCGTCACGAACACGGTGACGATTTCCAGAACCGCAAAAACGAGGGCTGCGGGGGCGACCACAAACAACAAACGCCGCAGCCAGATCGGCTGGAATTCCAAAGAGGCGGACTGGGTGCTGCGCAAGAAACCCGCATAGCGATCCGTCAGCCGCAGGATGGCGACAAAGGACCATGCGAGTAGAGAAATCGTCGCCACGGTCTCAAGCGGCACGAAAAAGGGTTCATGTATCGTGTTGTTATAAGACCATTTTTGTTTGTAATCGCCGAGGAAGAGAAAGCAGGCCGAGTAGTAGAGCGACTGAACCGCGCCCGGCGCCAACAGCCACCAACGCCGTCCCAGCGGGCCGCGCCGCATCAGGCGGAACGCGTGCAGATATAAGAGCGGCCCCAGATAGAGCTCGGTGTTGAACGGCGCAAATGTCAGCCCCGGCCACACATCGTAGAAATTGGCGAAGCCGATGATCTGAGGCGTCATGGCGATAACGGCGGCGATCAAGAACGCCGCCAGCCAGACGGTCGCGCGCCGTTCCACATCCCGCGTCAACAGGAAGAGCGCAGCCATAAGCGTCGGCAGACACACCGAAAACATGAGCGCCGAGCGCCAACTCACCGCCAATTGCGAGGGATCGCCAATCATCTGAGCATTCCCGCGTGTCTCATTGATTTATATCGGTGATCGCCGCTCATGCTAAAAAGATGTTTCTAGCGCTCTTTCTCCTTGAGCAGCAAATCCACTTTTCGATGAAGCGCATCCACATCGGCTTTGATGTCGTCATTCTGTTTGAGGAGATCGTCGAACCAGGGGTCTGAGTCTTCCTCCACCACACGGACGACGATCGCCACGAAGAGATTGAGCATCGTGAAGGTCGCGATCAACACGAAGGTTAGGAAGAACACCCACGAATTCGGGTGCGTCTCGCTCACTTCCGCGGCGATATCCGGCCAGCCTTCCAGCGTCATGACCTGGAACAGCGTGTACATTGCGGCGAAGACGTCTCCAAACAGCTTTTCATGTTGCGGCCCGTACAAATTCGCTGCGATGACCGCGAACACATAAACAATCAAAATGAGAACGATACCCACCGACGCAATGCCGGGGATTGCGTCGAGAAGCGCCGAGACAACGACGCGCATGCGTGGAATCACCGTCACCACCCGCAGCACTCGCAAGACCCGGAACGCCCGGATCGCCGCTAGCCCGCTGGTGGCCGCCGCGAAAGACACCACCACAATCAGAAAATCAAAAACGTTCCAGCCGTTCCGAAAATAGTCGAGCCCGTAGGCGTAGAGCCTAAGACCGATCTCAATCGCGAACGCGTAAATGATAATACGATCGATCAGATGCAGTTGCGCGCCAAACGACTCCTTGATTGGCGACAACGTTTCAGCGCCGAGAATGACGGCGTTGATGAGAATTAGGAACAGAACCAGCGACTGAAACCAGCCGCTTTCAATGACCTTTTTGACGGTGTCGCGCATCGTCCCCAATCCCGAAATGCTCTGTCTTTTGACAAGCCGTATCGGGATTCTGCGCCCTGCCGATAGATAAGCGCTGTAGCTTCTTGATAAGCGGTTGAAAACACGGGGGCTCCGGTTTGGCGTGAGCGCCAAAATCCGCTATGCGTTCGCCTTCAGGCTGAGCAGGTCCATGACAGAACACAACAATAATGACGATTTCTCCCGGCCGGAGGCGCTTGGCGGCCCGCGGATGAAATTTCAGGGCATCGTGGAATCCGCCGGCGGCGACGATGAAAAAGCGCTCAGCGCATCCAGAGACGAGCCGATCCCGGCGATCCCTGTGGGCCCGCCCGTGCGCAACTGGAACGCTGCGAGCCGTCAGGTCTGGCAAGTCTCGCGGCTCGGCGCGATCCTGATCTTCTTTGCAATGACTGTGGGCTGGCCGGTCGGCGCTTATTGGAGCCATATGGACCTTTACGGGTCGTCGAGCGGATGGGTCGACACCTTGCGCTCGACCATGAACCCGCAGCTTCTGTTTTTTGCGATTTTCGTGCCGATCATGATTTTGATCTGCGGTTATCTGTTATCGCACGTCTACAAGATGCTGAACGCGGCGCAGTCGATCACCACAGCGGCGCAGGAATTTATTCATCCCGATCATAGCGCGGCCTATAACGCGGAGGCGGTGGGCCTTGCAGTCCGTGGACAGATGGATGCGCTGAATTCAGGCGTCGACGGCGCGCTTCGCCGCCTCGCCTCTGTGGAGGCGATGATCCGCAACCACGTGGAGGCGATTGAGACGGCCGGGACCGCTATTGAATCGCGCACCAGCGGCGCCGTCGACAAAGTCGCGAGCGAACGCTCGCGCTTGATCGAACTCACAGAAAATCTCAACACGCAAGCAGACGCTTTCGCCGCCGCTATCGCCGAACGTGCGCAGGTCAGTATCGAAGCGATGGGCTCAGCGGACGATCTGTCAACGCGCGCAGAGACATTGCTCGAAGAACGTCTGTCGCGGCTTGAAATGGCGGCGTCAAAAGCGTTGCAGAGTTTCGAAACGCTGAGCTCGGCGATTAATGGGGCCGACGAAAGTTTGCGCAACTCCGCCGGCGCCATCGAGGCCTCATCGGAAAAAGCGCGTCAGGCAAGCGAACAGGCTGCGAAGTTGACGCAAAACGCATCAGATGAGATCGCGCGCAATGCGGACGCAATGAGCGGCAAGATTATCGAAACGACCGAATCTGAAACCGCCAAGGCTCAGGCCGCAGCCGACAAGGCGCTGCAGAGCCTGAACGCCACCGCGCAGTCCGCCCTCGCCGCAGCGTCTGAAAAAGCAGACACAGTGTCGAAAGCGACGACGGACGCGCTGTCGAAAATCCAGGCCTCGTCGAGCGATGCGGTCAAAGGCGCCGAAGCCGAAGCGACAAGAGCCAGCAAAGCCGCTGGCGCCGTGACGCAAACAGCCAAAGAAACCTCACAATCGGTATCCGACGCCGCCGCAGAACTTTCCCGAATGAGTGAAACGATGGAAAAAACCGCAGAAGACGCGCTCGCACGATCGCAAAACGCCGCGTCAAAAATCAGTGAGCGGAATAAAATTCTGGCGGACGCGCGCGCGGCGCTCGAAAAGGAAAACGCACGCCTGGAAAATCTGATCGAAGAACAGCGCAATCGGGCCGATCGTCTGGCGGACGCAATCGCCACGCAAACCGAGCGCCTGAGCAAGCTGGCGGAAGGGCAATTGCGCGAGCAAGAGGCGGCGATCCAGCGCCAGACCGCGGCAGCGGTCGAGCCGCCACGCCGCGTCCAATCAGCGCCGAAGGCGAAAACTCAGGATAGCGACAAAAAAGTCCTCAAACTTGGCCGCCGCGCGCAGCGCGCTGAGGCGCCGCCGGCGAACCACGCCCAAAACCGGCTCGATCAGCTGGCTGAGGATATCGCCGCCTCCCGTCCCGAGAAATCAACACCGGCGCGCAAGGCGCAAAAAGGCAAGGGCGATGTGAGCTGGCGAGAAATTCTCGACGCTACGGACGACGCCGAGCCCCTTGATCTTGCGGCCGCCTCCAAATCAGCGCCCGAAGCGCCGCAAACCGCCGCCGCGCAAGACAACACCGCCAACGCCATGAAGATCATCGCTGATCTTCAACATTTCACATTGAATCTTGAAACCCGCCTCTATGGCGATCCGCCGCCGGCGCTGCGCGAACGTTTCGAAAAGGGCGACCGCAATGTATTCGCCAACCGTATTCTGCGCCTCAATGAAGCGGATGTGAAACGGCGTATCAGAACTGAGTCCGGCCGCGACCGCGCCTTTGAAGAAGGGATTCATTCCTTCTTGCAGGGCTTTGAACGGCTGCTTGAAGACGCCACCACGTCGGAAACAGCCGATGAGGATCTGGAGGAATATCTCTCCTCGCCGCTTGGACGGGTCTATTTGTTAATAGGCGCGACGGTCGGCTATTTCGCCTGATCGGCCTCGACGGTCTCGAAAGACCAGTCCACCACATCGATCAATGTCGATTGCAATACGGTGTTGAACGCCCGGCCGACGGCTGGAACGCTATCTCTCTCCGCAGTCTGACGTTGCGTGAAAAGGCGCGACGCGATAATCCGCCCGCGTTTATCGGTCAACTTCGCGAACAACGCCACATCCGCCGCCGGCACGCCGCCATCATAGGCCGCATGCAAGCGCCGAATATCCGTTTTCAAAATATAGTCCGCGCCCGGCAAAACCACCGTATCGCCCACGCCGAGGATGCGCCCTGAATTTTCAAAGCTTCTCACCATGGCGGTGCGGATCAGGTTTGGGCTTCGGTCCGCCCATTCGCCCGCGGCGTAATATTCGATTTGGCCAGGCGCGCGCGTTAGCGCAATTTTCGCTGTGTCATAAGCGCGCGTCGAGGTGGGATCGGCGATCGCCAGCGTCCACGCAACGGGTTCGGCCGCCGACCCGGAACCGAATTCAATCGGCGCAATCGTGTAGCGGGCGGCTGCGGGCGAGGCCTCGGGAAGAACGTTGACGCAACCCGCCAGCGCGGCCGCCATTGATACAACAAGAACTCTCACAACGAACATCCCTTACTGCGCCGTTTCATATTTCGGCGTCGATTCCCCGAGCAAATATCCGCGCGGATCGCGGTCTACTTCACGCAATACTTGATCCAGCGTCTTGAACATCCGGCGCGCCTCAGCGAGCGCCGGGCCCACTTGCGCAAGACCTTGATCCGCAAACGAAGAAATTGATCCGCGATTTTCTTCGACAACACCGCGCAGGTCTGTGATTAGCGCGCGCGCTTCCTTGATGGTCGCTTGCGTTTCCGCAAGCGCAGCCGGGGCGTCTTCGCCGAGCAAAGTTTCCAGATTGGTGGAGGCGCGCTCAAGACGGTCGGTCATCGCCGCGAGGTCATCAGAGATCGCGGAAATATTCTCCAGCGTATTGCCAATATTTTCTTCCTGCGCCGCAAACGCACCCGTCAACGTATCGATATTGGCGAGAATGGAGTTAAACGCGCGAATGTTTTCTTCGGACAAAATCGCACCCGCCGAAGATATAATATCGTTCGTGCCTTCAAAAATTTGGGCGATGCCGGTGGCGTCCGCAACGATCTCGGGAATGCCGCGCACCGTGTCTTTCAAAAGCGGTTCATTCGGACTGCCGCCTACGAACTGAATGATGGCGAGGCCAGTGAACCCCACAAGCTCCAGCTCGGCTTTGGTATCCGTCTTGATCGGGGTGTCTTTTTCCACCTGGACACGCGCAATAACATTCGCCGGATTGTCGGGATCGATCGTCAGGTCTGTGACTTCGCCTTTTTGAATGCCGTTGAAGCTGACTTGCGCGCCTCTGCTAAGGCCCGATACGCGGCCGTTGAATTTTACATCGTACACGTCGAACTCCCGGCGCGTGTCGCCGAGCCAGAGAACGAACAAAGCCGCCGCCGCAAGCGCGACCATAACGATTGCGCCGACCGCTACGTAATGAGGTCTCGTTTCCATTTACTCGGCCGCTCCTCTTACATCTGTCGGCTCGTCATACCCTTTGTGCGCCATCGCCGCCCTTCCCCGCGGACCGGAGAAGTATTCCTGGATCCAGGGATGCTCCGACTTGATGACCTCGTCCAACGGGCCGCATTCGATCACTTTCTTATCGGCCAATACGGCGACGCGGTCGCATGTGGCGTGTAACGTATCCAGATCATGGGTCACCATAAACACGGTTAACCCTAAGGATTCCTTTAGGTTAACGATGAGTTCATCAAATTTCGACGCGCCGATCGGATCGAGACCCGCCGTCGGCTCATCGAGAAACACGATTTCCGGGTCCAAAGCGAGGGCGCGCGCAAGCGCTGCGCGTTTTACCATACCGCCGGACAATTCAGAGGGGTATTTGTCGCCCGCTTCGGGCGGCAAACCGGACATGGAGATTTTCATGGCCGCGATGTCCTGCGCGAATTCCTTAGGCAGATGCAGATGCTCGTTGATCGGCGCCATGACGTTTTGCGCAACTGTCAGAGAGGAAAATAATGCGCCGCCCTGGAACAACACGCCCCAACGGCGTTCGATCTCAAGCCGTTCACTCTCGTTCGCTTCATAAAAATTTTGACTGAACAGTTTCACCGTGCCGGCGGAAGGCGGCTTCAATCCGATAATCGCGCGCATGAGGACGGATTTACCAGTGCCGGACCCGCCGACAACGCCAATGATCTCGCCCTGTTTCACATCCAGATCGAGATTGTCATGGACGATGAAGTCACCGAACTGAGTCCGCAATTTCCGAACTTCGATAATGTTTTCTATGTCGCCATCGTCCGCCATCAGAAATCGATCTCCAGGAAGAACATGGCGAAAAACGCATCGAGCACGATCACGACGAAAAGCGCCTGCACGACGGAAAGCGTCGTGCGCTGACCGAGCGACTCCGCGCTGCCGCGCACTTCCATCCCCTGAAAACATCCAATGACGGCGATCACAAAAGCGAAGAATGGCGCTTTAATCATGCCGACCCAGAAATTCTGTATAACGACGTTATCCTGCATGCGGGTCAAGAAGAGCGCGGGCGAAATGTCCATTGCCGTCCAGGCGACCAGCAAACCGCCGAACACGCCAAGCAGCGCCGCGATGAACGCAAGCACCTGCAGCATGATCACCATGGCGACGACCCGCGGTAAAACGAGGACTTCCATGGGATTGAGACCAAGCGCATGCATGGCGTCTATTTCCTCACGGATCTTCATCGAGCCAATCTGTGCAGTGAACGCGCTGCCGGAACGTCCGGCGAGCAGGATTGCAGAAAGGAGGACGCCGAACTCGCGCAGGACGGCGATTCCCACTAGTTCCACGGTGAACACTTCCGCATTGAACTGACGCAAGATTTTCGCGCCCATAAAGGCGACGACGGCGCCGATCAAAAACGACATCAATCCGACAATAGGAATCGCGTTGAGCCCCGCCTCTTCCATATGGTGCACCGTTGAGCTGATACGGAAGCGGGATGGCCGGCGCGCCACATTGGCGGCGGTCGTCAATGTTTCGCCTATGAAGCTGAAAATGTTGAGCGCCGCATGGTAGGCGTCAAAGATGCCGCGTCCGAGACGGTCGGGAATGACAATCCAGAAGCGACCCTTCGCAGGCTCCACGGCGCACGGCGCCATATGCGGCGCCACTTGCTCAATTAGCGCCGCATGAGCTTCCGACGCGCCGACGATTTGCGACGTATCCGAACGCCCGGAACACGCCAGCATCACGCGCTGCAAAACCATGGCGCCGGCGGTATCGAGTTTTTCCACCGCTGAAACGTCAATAATCAGATCGCGTCCGACCGAATCATCCTCAAAGTCGCGCAAGTCATGATCGATCCCGCCAAGATTGCGCGCGCGCCAGTCCCCTCTGGCGATCAGGCGCAGAACGCCGTCAAGGAGGTCTGTTTCATATCGAGCCGCGCTGGCTTGCATCGTTAACGCTTTCTTAATGGCGGGCGGGCGAGCGGCGCCGCGCTTGCACTAGGATGATGTATATCAGGATGATAAATTGATCCTGAAGACGCCGGATTCCACCTTTCTTTTTGGGGTTGGGGGACGCTTTTGTTAACCATTGTTGCTTTGGAGTGACTGATTTTGGCGAAAAACATGTTCGCGCAACGGTTTCGATGGCTTTCTGCGCTGCCGCTGTTTGCGGTCATTCTGGCGCTGGCGGTCATTTCGATCGGGGCTTTGTCAGGCGCGCAATCGCCGAACGCGACAAGCCGCGAGGCGCTTTTCGACTATTATCAGCGCCTTAAGCCGGCGCCTTCTGAAACAGCCTCGCCTTTTCACATTATCGAGATCGACCGCGAAAGCGTCGACGCCGTGGGTCCCTGGCCGTGGCCGCGTTCGATCATCGCGGATATTGTCGCCAACGCCTCCGGCGCCGGCGCCAAGGGCGTGATTCTCGCCGAACCTGTCGATACGCCTGACCCGCTATCACCTGAAGTGATCGGCGAGTTCTGGTTGAAGGGCGCCCGCGACGAGGGTCTCGCAAGACAATTAGCGCTCCTACCGAGCACTGACGCCGCGCTCGGCCGCGCTTTCCAACAGACGAAAGCGGCCGCCGCGGTCGCCGCTGGCGTCACGTCGCAGGCTTTAGGGTCTGAGGACTTCGAACGGGCGGACGCGGCTTCTGTGCCTTGGCTGGACGCGGACGGCGACGATTTCGTTGCGCTGCCGCGCGCCCGTATTCAATTCCCTGTCAACAACGAGATCGCCCGCAACGCGCAACCGGCGGTTCTCAGCCTGCCGGTCGATCCGGACGGGATCGTTCGCCGCGTTCCCCTCTTCTGGTCAATTGACGGCGCGCCGACGCCGACGCTCGCCATGGAAGCGGCGCGCATCGCCCGCGACGACGCGCGCGTGCGGCTGAACGCCGACCCGAACGTCGTCAACGCGGCGGGCCGCGCGATCCGCAGCGTGACAATTGGCGAGACCACCTTGCCCTTGTCTACAGGGGCCACGATGCGCCTCTACCCTGACAAGAGAATGTCCGTATCCAAAACATCAGCCATCAAGGTCGTCCGCAACGAAGGGTCGAATTCGCAGTTACGCGATAAGGTCGTGTTGATCGGTTTAGACCGGGACCTCGGCGGCGTCACGCGGTTGTCACGCGGAACCTTTTCGCCTGCAGAAGCCCATGCGCTCGTAGCGGGACAGATTCACAATAACGCTGTCGTTAGCCGCCCCGGCTGGATCGGCGGTCTCGAAGCGTTGATGGTGATGCTGCTTGGGGCCGCCGCCATCATGTGGTCGCAGCGCCTTGAATTCTGGAAGGCGCTGGGCGCCGCTGCAATCGCCTCAGCGATCCTGTTTGCGATTTCCTTTTCTGCGTTCTCCTTTAGCGACCTTCTCCTGAACCCGCTTCCAGGCGCCTTGGCGCTCTTTCTCGGTGCGTTCTCCGTCGCTGGCGGCCGGTCGCTCGGCGTCGTCTTGCGCGACGATACCGTGCGCGGCACGTTCCAGGGCTCCCTGCCGGAGCCGGCCATGAAGAAAATCCGAGAAGAAGGTGCGACTAATATCCTCGACGGCGTTAATCGCCCGGTGACCGTCCTCTCTTGCGAATTGCGGTTGCTTGAAGACGATCTTCAGCAATTGAGCGCTCACCCCGACGATGTCACCAACATGCTCGCGACCGCCAGCAATTCGCTCCGTAAGACGATTATTGAAACCGGCGGCGCAGCGGATCAGGCGGACGGCGGCAAAATTTACGCTTACTTCAATGCGCCGCTCGAAGCCGCCGACCATGTGGACGCCGCCTGCTCGGCTGCGCTGCGGCTCGTTGAAAGCATGGACAAGACTAACGCGGAACTGGAGGCGTCGACCCGCACGCGCGGCGTTCAACTCCACCTCGCCATTGGCGTCGCTACGGGGCCTTGCTTCATCGGACCCATGGGTCACGGACGCACCAACCGCTATTCCGCGATTGGCCCCGCCGTCGAAATGGCGTCATTCCTGCGCAAACAGGCCGAGTTTTACGGTCCCGCGATCATCTGCGACGAGGCCGTCTACCGGCAAACGCACCATCATTTCGCCTATCTGGAATTGGACCGCTTAAAGACGAACAAGAACCCGGCGCCGCTTTCCATCTTCGCGCTTGTGGGCAATCCCTTCATCAAATCGAGCAAGAGCTATCGGTCGCTTGACGAAGCGCATCGCGAGCTGCTTTCAGCTTATCGCGCCGGCGACTGGGCTGCGGCGCGCGCTTCTCTTGAACAAGTGAAAAAATCGCCCGGCGCAGCCATCGCTCTATTCGACATCTACGAAAAACGCATCGCGGAGATGGCGGATAAGGAAACGCCCGCTGGATGGGACGGCGCGCACGTGGTCACGCTTTGATCACTTTCCGAATGCCTTCCCCAATGACAGTGCGCCTCACTTATTGATGAGCATCAAAACGAGAGCGATCACGAGGCACCCGCACCCAAAGAAGTCGGCAATGACAATTTTCTCCAGTGAGGGACTTGCATCGCCCACTGCGAAGAAAAGACCGATAAACGAAATCATCGCCGCAAATCCGCCGATGATCGCCAGCGTCTGTAACGCCGGACGGAAGGCCGACCACATCATGAAACCGCCGAGTAAGCCAAACAGAACGGCGCGGTGACGAAGGAGGATCTCCAGCGTGGCGTCGATCGTCGTCAATCCGTAAAGGTTCTCAATCTTCTCACCCGAAAGGACGCCCGCGACCGGCAGGAAATTTATGAGACCGGCGATAAATATGAGCGCTGCAATAGAAACCGAAGCCATTTAGCCAGCACCTGCACTTCGTTTATTGGATGAAAGGCAATCCGAGCTTGGTATACAGATTTTCAAAAGCGCCAATTACCTCGGAGGTAAAGGCCGGATCGCGCAGATCATCGGCGCGCAGCTGGTCGCGGTAATGCCCCTTCACCCACGCTTCGAGCTCGTCGATTTTTTCGTGGTCAAGAATGAAGCGTTGATCGACCGCCGCTAATTCCTCAGCTGACAACAGAACCCGGAGCCGCAGGCATGCGGGCCCGCCGCCATTGCGCATGCTCTCGCGCACATCCTTGAAGATGATGCGGTTGATCGCGTTGTTCTCGGACTTGATCCGGTCAAGGAACGCCTTGGTGCGTGTGTTCTCTTCCGCCTCTTTCGGCAATATGAGCGCCATTTCACCGCCGCCCAGGGACACGAGTTGGGAGTTGAAGAGATAGGACGTAATGGCGTCTTCGAGCGAGACTTCATCAGCCGGCGCTTCAATGATCTGGACGAACGGCGCCGCTTCCTTGATCGCCGCAAGCGCCTTGTCACGATCTTCGAAACTCTGCTCGTGGAGAAACAGGACGGTCTCGTTGGCGACGCCCACAACATCATTGTGAAAGGCGCCGGCGTCGAGGGCTGCTTTTGATTGTTTCAGAAAAACAGTTTTGGCGGCGTCGAGCTTATGATTGCGCGCCACCGCCTTGCTCGCCCGCAGCCGTTGGCGCGCCGGGAAGCGGTCGCCGTCTTCGCCATAGACAAACAGATGCACGCCTTGTTGATCATGCGCCGGCGCTAGACGCCCATGATTGGCGGCGCCTTCATCGCCGAAATGAACGCCGCCGGGCAGCGGCGGGTGGTGCACGAAATATCGCTCGTCTTTGAAGATATGCCGCAGATTCGCCGCGGTCCTATCGGCCTCAATGGCGCGATGAAAATTGGCGGCGAGGTTCGCCGGCGTGAAATGCGCCTTGCCGTCGCTTGTATCCGCAGACGGCGCAACGGTCGCCGCGTTCGCGGTCCACATTGACGAGGCCGCGAAACAATTCGCGAGCAAATCAGGATCGCTCTTTCCAGCGCTTTCGATGACCGCGCGGTCGTCGCCGGAAAAGCCAAGGGAGCGAAGCGTTTTCAGATCAGGACGCGCGAGCGGCGGCAGGAAGCCTTGCGTCAACCCGAGGTCGATCAGAGTGCGCATTTTCGAAAGGCCCTGAAGCGCCGCTTCACGCGGGTTTGAAACCGCGCCCGCGTTTTTCGCCGACGCCCTGTTGCCGAATGACAAGCCGGCGTAGTTATGGGTAGGACCGATCAGACCGTCGAAATTTACTTCAGTGTAGGTCATTTTCTAAAACGCCTTATCATCAGACGCACACACCCACCTGCTCGTCAGCCATGGGCAGCAAGGCGTCGCCTTCCATGGAAGCGACCGGATAAGCGCAATAGTCGGCAGCGTAATAAGCGCTTGGGCGATGATTGCCTGAATGTCCGATCCCGCCGAACGGCGCTGCGCCTGACGCGCCCGTTGTTTGCCGGTTCCAGTTAACGACGCCCGCGCGGGAAAGGGCCAGGAATTTATGCCATTTCGCGTGATCGTCGCTGAGGAGCCCCGCTGAAAGGCCGAACCGGGTGGCGTTCGCAAGATCGATCGCCTTGTCGAAGTCGTTGGTGCGATAAACCTGAAGCATGGGACCGAAATGTTCCTCATCGGGAATATCATGCGCGTTGGTCATATCGATGATGCCGGGCGAGACAAAAGCGCTGCCCTCCTCGGCGACCGTGAGACGCCGGATCACCTCGCCGCCGAGCGCGGTGCGCTGTTCAAAGGCGCCCACGAGGCCGGCGGCGGCTTCCGATGAAATGACAGGGCCGTGGAACGGTTGCGGATCGGCGAAAGGCTCGTCCATGATCAGCCGGTCCGTCAGCGCATCAAGCGCTTTCAATGCGCGATCGCCGGCTTCGCCTTCGGGAATGATCAGTCGCCGCGCACATGTGCAGCGCTGGCCGGACGTTAAAAATGCCGACTGGACGACGGCGAACGCCGCCGCGTCCACATTCTCCGCATCCCACCAGATCAGCGGATTGTTGCCGCCAAGTTCAAGCGCCAAAATCTTTCCCGGCTTTTCAGCAAAGACACGATGGAGCGCTGCGCCAGTGCCGACGCCGCCCGTAAACAGCAGCCCGTCAATATCGTCGTGAGCGGCCAACGCCTCACCGGTCTCGCGTCCGCCCTGGACGAGGTTCACAACGCCCGCCGGCACGCCCGCCTCCTCCATCGCCTGCACGATAAAGGCGCCGGGCCCCGGCGTGATTTCGCTCGGCTTGAAAACAACTGCATTGCCCGCAATCAGCGCCGGAATGATGTGACCGTTTGGCAGGTGCGCCGGGAAATTAAAGGGTCCGAGGACGGCGAGAACGCCGTGAGGCTTGTGCCGCAAAACGCCGCGCGTTGCGCCGGCGGCCGTTTCCTTTTCACCGGTGCGTTCATCATAGGCGCGGATCGAGATATCCACCTTGCCTGCGACGGCGGCGGCTTCCGTCTTCGTCTCCCACAAGGGCTTGCCTGTCGTGCGTGAAATGATGCGCGCCAACTTCTCCGCGTCTCGCTTGATGATGTCGCGGTAACGTTCAACGATAGCGATGCGTTCGCTAAGAGGCGTCAGCGCCCAACCTTTGAATGCTGCGCGCGCCGCCTCGACCGCATGGCTCACATCCAGCGCTGTCGCGGCGTTCAGCGTGTGGATCTGGGCGCCTTTTGACGGATCGACCGACGAAAACGGCGCGCCCTGCCCATCGCGCCATCTGCCGTTGATAAAAATCTGTTCCTTAACCAGTCCGCTCATTTCGTCACCATGCGACCCATCTGATTGTTGACCCTTTTTCGACCTGCAGCGCCTCAGCCGTCTCGGCGGAGATCGTCGCGGCGTCGCCGCGGACCTCTATCCCCGCATGCGCAGCCCGGAACGTATCGACGGCGCCATTCACGATGATCGCGTCGGCTGGATCGACAGGTTCCTTGACGGCGGCGACCGTCACAAGATGGCTTTCGCGGATCGTCCGAATATTGCTGGTCTTTGTGTCGACCAGAGGCCCAGCGTCGAAAATATCCACATAGTCGTTATATTCAAAACCCTCGCGCAACAGCATCTGATAGGCCGGGATGGCGCTGTCATGGGGCTTGCCGATGCACTCACGAGCCGCTTCCGGCAACAGGCACACATAGATCGAAATGCGCGGCATCAGATCGGCGATGAATTGATTGCCGTTGGCTGCATTATGAACGTCGGCCTCTTCAAACTCCATATCGAAGAAATTGCGGCCCAGCGCCTCCCAGAAAGGTTGGCGACCGTCGGGCGCGCGCCAGCCCCGAAGCTCCGCACAGATACGATCGCCGACTATATTCGGCGATTGGGCGATGAACATGTAGCGCGTGCGCGCCAGAAACTTTCCAAACCCGCCGCCGCGCGCTTCGGGCGACAGGAAGAGCGAGCCGACCTCGGCGCTGCCTGTGAAATCATGGGTCGGCACCAAAAGGCGCCGCTTGATGCGCTTGTTTAATTGCTCGGACGCATGGAACGTCCAGTTCACCTTGTAGTTCACGAAACCGGAATCGAGGCCGATGGAGGAGAACACCGCCGCCGTTCCCTCGACGCACCCGTCCCGTTCCAGCACCATCATGTAGACTTCCGGCCCTGGCTCGCTCGCCTTGGCATTGAAGCTCTCAACGGCGAATTCAACGCGTGCGCGCAACGCGTCCTCGTCGGGCGGCAGATTGGTCATACCGCCGCCGGAGCGCTGGGCAAGCGCGTAGATATCGTCAAAGTCCGTCAGCCGGACGGGTCGAATAATCGGGATCATTATTGGACCGCCGCTCCTGGATTGGGAATGTCGCCCGCCGCGATCCGCATCAGCAACAACGCCGACAGCTTTGCGCGTTCCTCCAGGCTATCGAGACACACATATTCGTTAGAGGAATGAATATGCGCGCCGCGCACGCCAAGCGTATCGATCACGGGAATGCCCGCCGCCGCGATATTGTTGCCGTCGCAACAGCCGCCTGTGGCTTTCCAACCGATCTCGATCCCTAATTCGGCGCCCACCCCCTTCAGCGCCTCAAAGAAGGCGCGCAATTGCAGCGTCATGGGCTTCGGCGGACGGCCGAACCCGCCATGGACGGCGGCGGCGAAACCGTCGAGGTTGTCGATGCGGGCCGCCGCGGCCTTCACCTCTCCATTGAACCAATCGGCGTCCGCGGGCTGCTCCACGCGCACATTGAACCGCACGATCGCTTTTTCCGGCACCACATTGTTCGGCCCGCCGCCGTCGATTTTCGCCACATTGACGGTGAGCCCGTCGCGTTGTCCCGTTACCGCGTCGATTTCAGAAATGAACGAAGCTGCAGCCACAAGCGCGTTACGCCCCAAATGGTGCTCGCGTCCCGCATGGGCGCTCTTGCCTGTGATCACCACCGAGAAATTGCCGCTGCCCTTGCGCGCGCCGGCGAGTGTGCCGTCCGCCAGCGCCGGCTCATAGACGCACGCAAACTGCGCGCGCGACGCCGCGGCCGTGAGGTGGCCGAGCGAGCCATGCGAGCCAATCTCCTCATCGGCGTTGATAATGACTTCATACCCAACGCGGTCAGCGTAAGACGATTGTTCGACCGCCTGAAGGGCCGACAACATCACAAGAAGCCCGCCTTTCATATCGGCGGCGCCTGGCGCGTTCAGCGTGTCGTCGTCGATCAGTTTTTGATCCTGAAACGGATGATCGGCCCCGAAGACGGTGTCCATATGACCGGTGAGCAAGACGCGCACTGGCGCCTGGGGCCTCTTTACGATGCGAAGGCAATCGCCGACGGGCTGTTCAATAAGCTCGCCTTTCGGCGTCACTAGGTGATGCGGTTGCGCCGGTAACGTCTCGACGTCCGCCTCAAGCTGGGCGAAGGCGTCCGCCAGAACGCCGCGCATGGCCGCCAACCCTTCGAGATTGGCGCTGCCCGAATTGATCGCGCACCAGTCCCGCAATTGGCGAGTCATTGCATCGCGGCGCCCGTCGAGAAAAGCGAGCTCTTGCGTCAAATCACTGTGCTGTCGCATAGGCTAAGCACTAGACCTGTGCGACCCGCCGGGCAAGCGAGGCCGCCCCCGAAAAAAGTCTCCTGCGCCTACGGCGCACAAGTGGCCTTGCGAAAAAACATTCAGTATGGTTCCCCTCTCTGACCGGGGGGTCCGTCTGGGAGATTGTTTTGGGATTTGTAGAAGCGCTTTTAAGGGTGTGGATCGGCGCGGCGCGTAAGGGGTCTTGGCTTGTTGTCGTTTTGTTCCTCGCGGCCGGCGTCGCGGCGGGGCTCTATGCGGCCAAGGAGTTAAAGGTCAACACCGACACGACCGCAATGCTCGACAGCGCCTTGCCTTTCCAGCAGCGCGCCGCGGAAATCAAAGCCGCCTTCCCTCAGATCAAATCCGACCTCGTCATTATCTCCAAAGCGCAGACGCTGGATGAAGCAGACGCGTTTGCGGCGCAACTGGCCGAGCGGCTCAAAGCGAAGCCCGAAACTTTCAGCAATGTCTTCGCGACGGCGGAAGACCCGTTCTTTCTCGAAAACGGGCTTCTTTATCTCAGCGAGAGCGAGCTCGAAGCGCGGCTTACCCAGATGACGAAAGCGGCCGGGTTGATTGAAACACTCGTTAAGTCGCCCACAGCCGACACGCTTTTTTCCACCCTCGCAGAAAACGATGAACTGGCGGACAAGTCCGAGCTCGGCAAAGAAACGCTGAACGATATTTACGGCGAGTTGGCCACGGTCGTAGAGGCAAGCCTTAACGATAAGCGGCGGCCGTTTTCGTGGATGAGCGCGCTCGACACCGAAGACCAACCCGAAGCAGGGCACATGCGCCTCGTCTACGCGACGCCCGTTCTCGACTATACGCGCTTGCAACCGGCGAAATTGTCCGTGCAGGCGCTAAATGACGAGATCGCGTTGATGCGCGCCGATTACGGCGACCGTATCGAAGTTTACGTGACCGGCGATCCGGCTTTGCGGGGCGAAGAGCTGCAATCAGTGACGCAAGGGATCGGCCTGTCGTTTCTGATTTCGTTCATTCTGGTGGCGACCCTCCTCCTTTTTGCGTTTCGGTCCGGGTTCATGGCGTTCCTGACGCTCATCGGCTTGATCATCACCATCGTCCTGACATCAGCGTTCGCCGCGGCGGCGATCGGCGAATTGAACCTCGTATCGGTTGCGTTCACGGTTCTCCTGGTGGGGCTCGGTCTCGACTTCGCCATTCACCTCCTCTTGCATGTTCAGGAACGCCGCGCCGACGGCCAGAGCATCCGAGAATCGCTTGACGGCGCCGTTCATGAGGTCGGCCCCGCCCTCGCACTGGCGGCGCCGACGACGGCTCTCGCCTTTCTTTCCTTCGTCCCGACAAGCTTTGACGGCATCGCCCAGCTTGGCGTGATTGCAGGCGTCGGCGTTCTGATCGCCTTCTTTGTTTCGGTCACCTTTCTGCCGGCGGCGCTTGCGGCCTTGCCGAACGCCAGGCCGCGCAAATCCAGCGGGGTCGTGCGGTCGGGCTTTCGGTTTGTTGAAAAGATCTCCATGCCGGTGACGGCGCTCACCGTCCTGCTCGGTTTCGCAGCGCTATTCCTATTGCCCGACGCCCGGTTCGACGCCGATCCAATGTCTTTGAGGGACCCGAAAAGCCCTTCCGTACAGGGATTTAACCTACTCTTCGACGATGAAAACACCATTCCCTATCGGATCACCCGCCTCGTCGAAACGGAAGCGGAGGCCGTTGAGACGGCGAATGCAGCAAAGGCGCTCGAGACAGCGCGCACCGCCCGCTCTTTGCCGGACTTTGTGCCAGAGGATCAGGACGCAAAACTGGAACTCATCGACTTCGCGGCCGGCACGCTCGTTTTCGCATTGGACGCCGAGCCCGGATCAGAGACCGGTGAACAAACGGGCACCGGCGCGACGACCCTGCGCGATCGATTGATGCAAGCCTATACCGATGGCGAGGCGCGCCGTCTCGCCGACCTGTTGACGACGGCGCTCGATCGCAATGATCCGCGCGTGATGGATCAGATTGAGCGCAATATTTTCGCCTTCTGGCCGCAACTCGTAGAGCGCTTACGCGCGCAGTTGAACGCAGACTACATCGATTATGACGTGCTGCCGGCCACGCTTAAAAATCGCTACCTGTCGGCCGACGGCGACTGGCGCGTCGATATTCTGCCAGCGGAAGATGTGCGCGACGCAAAAGCCTTGAAGCGTTTTACGAGCGCGGTCGAAGACGCCTTCCCGGACGCGGGCGGCGGGGCGATTCAGACGCTGAAAGCAGGGGAGGCGATCTCCAACGCCATGCTGCAAGCAACGGCGATTGCGCTTGTCGTCATTTCGTTTGTGCTAATCATCCTGATCCGCAGCGTCACCAGAACAATTCTTATCCTTTCGCCGCTCCTGCTCGCGGCGATCCTGACCACCGCGACGGGCGTTCTTTTTGACGTGCCGTTTAACTACGCCAATGTGATCGTCTTGCCGCTTCTCATCGGCATTGGCGTCGACAGCGGCATTCATCTTGTGATGCGCCAGCAACAGGTCAAAGCCGGCGAAGGGCTTTACGGCACGTCGACGCCGCGCGCGGTGCTGTTTTCCGCGCTGACCACCGTCGCCTCGTTCGGCAGTTTGATGCTCTCCCAGCACCGCGGTACGGCGAGCATGGGTGAACTTTTGTCCATCGCCATCGCCTTCACCCTCATTTGTACGCTCATTGTTCTGCCGGCGGCCTTCAGATTGGGCCAACGGCGCGCCGAAACCGGCTTTGACGAAGCGGACCGGCTCTACAAAGGCAAGTAACTTTGCGCCCCAATTCCGGCCAATTTCGTGCTGGAATACCGCCGCAATCGCACCATATAGTCGGGAACGTTAAGCCGGAAAACGGGCGTCCCAGGAGGTTGATCTGATGTTCTTTTCGAAAATTCGCGTTATGGCGGGCCTCTTGGCGCTGAGCGCCGCATCGCATAGCGGCGCCCTCGCCCAAGATCAAAAGAGCGACGCGCCGGCGGAAAAATCCGCCGAGGCCGCAGCCGCTGAGTCCATCGACAGCGCGATTGATTTCGCAAAAGAAGTGACGGCGGACGCCACGGCTGCTTTCAGCGCCGAAGGCGCCACCGAGGCGGAAAAGCTGAAAGGATTTGAGGACGTTCTTTCCGAAGCGCTCGCGCTGAAGACGATCGGCAAGTTCATGCTCGGCGAGTCACGCAAGACGATGACCGAAGACCAACTCGCACGTTATGACGCGATCTTCCCCGCCTACATCACGCGCCAATACGCTGATCAGTTTGCTGAAATCGTCGGCCGTCCGCTTGAAGTGACGGACGCAAAGAAAATCGGCCGCCGCGACGTGATTGTGCGCACCCAATTCACCCGCACGGATGGTTCACCTGTCCCCGTCGACTGGCGCGTACGCAAATTGAAATCGGGCGACCAGAAGATGATCGACATTATCGTCAACGGCGTCTCGATCATGCTGGTTAAACGCGAGGAGTTTTCCTCCTTCATCGCCAACAACAGCGTCGACGCCCTGTTGACGCAACTGGAGACAGAAGCGCGCGCAGCGTAAAGCGTAACGCGCGGCGTGCTTATCTTAGCCCAAATCAATTAGGCGTGCTTTTCGACCGTCAGACCCAATTATGAAAAACTAATGAGTAGAAGGGGGCTGGCACATACGCCAAGATTAGCCATTTCTACCTCTGCACTCTGCCCGAACCGTCGCCGGACATCAGCTTTTCGACTTCATCCACCGTAACGCGGTTAAAATCACCAAGGATCGAATGTTTCAGACAGCTCGCCGCGACAGCGAATTCAAGTGACTGTTGGCGGTCCTCATAAGCGTTCAGACCATAGATAAAGGCGGACGCAAAACTGTCGCCCCCGCCGACCCGGTCGATAATGTCCGTAATTTGATAACGACGGCTCAGACGGAAGCCGTCTTTGTCGCGCATGCACGCCGACCAACCGTTTTGGTCAGCGCTATGGCTTTCGCGCAGCGTGATTCCGATGACGGACATGTCCGGATAAAGATCAAGCATTTTTTGCGATAGAGCTTCGTATTTCGCGATATCGAGCTCTCCGCTTTCCACGTCCACATCAACAGAAACCCCCAGAGATTTCTGACAGTCCTCTTCATTCGCAATACCCACATCAACATATTTTACGAGATCGGTCATAACCTCCGGAGCCGATTTCCCATATTTCCAAAGCTTGCCGCGATAGTTGAAATCACACGAGACAGTGACGCCATGGGCCTTCGCCTGTTTCACACATTCAATGCTGAGATCCGCGGCGGACTGACTTAACGCAGGCGTAATTCCCGTAATATGTAACCACTTTGCCCCATTGAAGATTTCCGGCCAATCGAAATCCCCCGTTCCACATTCACAAATCGATGACGCCGCCCTGTCGTAAACGACTTTCGACGGTCGTTGATTGGCGCCGGTTTCCAAGAAATAGACGCCGACGCGATCGCCGGAACGGCGGATCATGGACGTGTCCACATCAAATTTGCGTAGTTCCGCAACAGCCGCGTCGCCGATTGCATTGTCCGGCAACGCGCTTACGAATGCCGCGGGTAGCCCATAATTGCTAAGCGCCACGGCGACATTCGCCTCGCCGCCGCCGAAAGTCGCTTCGAAAGACGGCGACTGAAAAAATCGCTCATTTCCAGGCGTCTTCAAGCGGAGCATGATTTCGCCAAAAGAAAGAAACTTTGACATATTTTTTCTCCCAATGAATATTGTCACCACTTAACGGCGTTCGGCATACAGAACTTTTGGGTTGGGCTTTTTAATCGCACCCAAATTTTCGTTCGTGACAGGGCATACAATCGGAGCCCTGCCGTTGAATTACTGTTCCAATTTCAGAAAATAATCGAATATCTCCGGAACATTGCCTTGGCCCATGCCGGCGTCGAAGGCCGCCTGGAGATTGGATGACGTGCCCTCGGCTATCCGGGAGCGCGTCTCCAGGTCTTCGACCATTTGGACAAAATAGCCAAGATCCTTATTCGCATTGGCGATAGAGAAGCCAAGATCACTAACGCCATCCACTGCGTAGTTTTTACAGAAACCCATAAAAGGCGAATTCGACGGTCCGCTCGACATAATATCGTAAAGCTGCTGGCGATCGACGCCAGCGCGGTCCGCCACAGCGAAGGCCTGACTCATGGCGACAACAGTTGTCATGCCCATGAAATTATTGATGAGTTTGGTCGTGTGGCCAGCGCCAAGCGCGCCGAGATAAAAAACATTCTCACCAAGAACGTCGAGAACCGGCTTAACTTGGTCAAACGTCTCCTTGTCGCCCGCGGCCATGATATTGAGCAGCCCGTCCTTGGCGTGCGCCGGCGTACGACCAAGGGGCGCGTCGATCATGCCCGCGTCTTTCTTGGCGAGGTCCGCGCCAATCTTGCGCGTTGAAGCCGGTATGGACGTGCCGAAATCAATCAGTACGGCCCCCTCTTTGACGCCGGCTAATACACCGTCATCGCCGTACACGACTTTCTCAACAACTTCAGAGGTTGTAAGCGCAAGCATCACAATGTCGCTTGCCGCCGCCAGATCCTTTGCGGAGGGGGATTCGTTCGCATTACCGCGTTCCAAAACTTTGGCGACTGCGTCCTCGTCAAGATCCATGACATTTAGCTGAAAGCCGTTCTTTTGCAGGCATTCGACCATGTTGCCGCCCATGAGTCCGAGGCCGATAAATCCGATGACGGGTTTTGACATAGTTCAACTCCTAGAAAATGCTCTGTTCTTGCCTTGATCTGATACGAATAGCTCGGCGGTTCATGGTCATGTTCTCTGCATCAACTACTCAGTTTACGAGCAACAGTGAAATTTGCGGGACGTAGGTGACAATGAGAAGGCATGCGAGCAACGCCAAATAGAACGGCCACATGCTTTTGACGGTGTCTTCAACGCGGATTTTTCCGACGGCTGACCCGACGAATAGGACCGTCCCAACGGGCGGCGTGATTGTACCGATCCCCAGGGCCAACATCATGATTATGCCAAAGTGAACCGGGTCAACGCCGATTACTTGAACAACGGGAAGAAAAATCGGCGTCACGATAATTATCAGCGGCGCCATATCCATAAAGGTCCCCAGCGCCAACAGGCAGACAAGAACCATCGCCAATATGAGGAAAGGCGAGTCCGTTGCGCCGAGAATTAAGTTTGACATCATTTGCGGCGCCTCAAGCAGCGCAAGCAACCAGCCAAAAGCGGCGGCTGAACCTATAATCAGCATTATCATCGAAGTGGTCTTCGCTGAATTAATTACTGCATCATAAAACTGCTGTGCGCCAAGAGTTCGGTAAACGACGAGGCCTATAATCAGCGTATAGATCGTCGCGATGGCCGCGCTTTCTGTCGGCGTAAATACCCCCCCCAAAATACCGACCACGATAATCACAGCTGTCATCAGTCCGGGCAGCGCCGTAACAGCGGCCATCGCCAAGGCGCGGAATCCAGGGAAATCGCCCTTCGGATAGCTCTTTCGGGCAGCCATGATAGAGACGGTGGCCATCAATGCAGCGCCACAGACGAGCCCTGGAAGAATGCCCGCTATGAATAAATCGCCAATGGATATCGAGATGCCTGACGCGGCAGCATAGATGATCATATTGTGGCTAGGCGGAATAATAAAACCAAGGATGGCGGCTGCGCATGTGACATTGACGGAGAAAGCTCGATCATATCCTTTTTCTTCCATGATCGGAATCATTGTGGAGCCTATGGCCGACACACTCGCCACAGCAGAGCCCGACACCGCGCCGAACATCATTGATGCTCCGACATCCACATGCCCAAGCCCTCCCCGGGCGCGGCCGAAGAGACCTTCAGCAACGCGTATTAATCGCGACGCAATGCCTGTCTGCGTCATGAGATCGCCTGCGAAAACAAAAAACGGTATCGCCATCAGCGTAAAAACATCGATTCCAGCAGACAGTCTCTGCACTGCGACGAGCGGATTGAGTCCAAGCATGGCGAACACGGCCATGGATGAAATCAACAAAGCAAACGCAACAGGTACGCCGACGGCCAGTAAACCAAGAAGGATCAGAAGTAGCGAGATCAGTTCCATCTTAGCCAGCTTTTTCCGTTGTAGAAGTGGCCGCCTCGACAAGATGCACCACTGAGAAAAGGGTAATGAGCCCTCCTGAAACCGGCAGAGGCAGAAGCGCCAGTCCCCGCGGAATTCCAAGCGAAGGAACGGTGAATTCCCACAGCGACGTCGTTAACTGGAAGCCGGCGATCAACATGATCAGTCCGGCGACCGCGACAGCTGCGTGCGCCGTGATCTCAAACATCTGACCGAGCCGCTCCGGGACGGCATTGCGTAAAGCTTCAATGCGGATATGGAATTTCTTGTGGACGCCGACAGCAGCGCCAAAGAAAACCAGATAAGCGAGTAAAACAAGTGACAGACGTTCTGACCAGGCCGGACTGTCATTGAAAACGTATCGTGCGACGACCTGATAAGTAATGATCGCAGTCATCGCTGCAATACATCCTGCGCTGATGAACAACGCCGCACGGCTCAAGGCATCCAGCAAAGTCTTCATACGCCCGCCTCCGCTATGCGATCGATTTCGGTCAGGTAGGGTTCAAGATCGGGCGTTACGAATTGCTCGTAAACCGGCCCCATCAATTCACGGAAGGGCTCGGTGTCGATGTCAGATAGAATCTCACCGCCGCTTTCAAGAAGTGCGGCTTTTGAGTCTTCCACTCGCTGATCCCACAAATTTCGCATGACAGTTACGGACAGGCGCGCCGCTTCTTTCACAAGAGCCTTGTCTTCTGGAGAGAAATTCTCCCAAGTCCGCAAGCTCATGATCAACATATCCGGCGTCCTGAAATGCCCCGTCTCTGAAAAATAAGTCGCCACTTCATAATGACGTGTACTGATGTAGCTTGGCCAATTGTTCTCAGCGCCATCAATGACATTTTGAACAAGACCTTGGTAGACTTCACTGAAATTCATCGGCGTGGGGTTAGCGCCGAGAGCCTTGACTGTCGCCAGATAGATATCTGAATTTGGAACCCTGATCTTTAACCCTTCAAGGGCAGAGGGGTGCGGAATGGTGCGCTCGGTTGTATAAAAGCCCCGGCCGCCCGTGTCGTAAATGGCCAGACCACGGAGATTATATGCCTCCATCGATTTAAGAATTGCTTCGCCAACCTCGCCGTCCGCCACCCGGCGCTGGTGTTTCGTGGAACGAAACAGAAAGGGCAGGCTAAATATTTTGGTAAGGGGGGCAATGTTATTGAGTGCAGCGGCGAAACAGCGTGTCATGTCAAGACCGCCGAACATGGCGATTTCGATCGTACTACCTTCCGAACCCAGCTGCCCGCCGGGGTAGATTTTAATCGACAGGCGACCATCTGTTTTTTCTTCGAGATACTTGTTCATGAAGCGCACGGCTTCGACCGTGGGGTATCCATCGGGCTGAGAGTCCGCCGCAAACAGCGCGCGGTTTGTCGAGGCACTTTCGATTGAGCAGCCGGCAAGGGTGAGTGAGCCCCCCGCCATTAGCAAACCAAAGTCCCGCCGGCTGGCGGGCACGCCAGATCTCGTCACTTTGCTGTTTGATTTCCTGGACATGGTTTGATGTCAGATCCTTGTATCTTCTGACTCTGCCTGAACTCTAAGTCGATTAGTGAATTCAGTAATTGCCGCGACTGCCCCAATCGCAACAACAACCGGACTCAATCGACCCTTCACGCCATTTCTTTCTTGGATGGTTCTCCCTTTTCGTAGACCTCGAAGAAGTCTTCGCGGACGGGTGAGAACATGTCGAGGATTACGCCCGCCTCAATACAGACGGCGCCGTGCATGACATTGGGTGGAACGAAATAGCTGTCGCCCGCGCTTTGACGCTTGGTTACGCCATTAATCGTGACATCAAACACGCCACTTTCAATATACGCCGCCTGCGAGTGGTAATGTTTGTGCTGATACCCCTCGGCGCCTTTTTCGAATATCACTTTGACCAGCATCAAGTCGTCATTGTGACCGAGGATTTGCCGCTTTACACCTGGATCCACATCCGTGACCGGCTCTTCACTTCCAAAAAGAAAATTGGGACTTTGCATTGCTATCTCCGTCCATCTTTGTGTTTTTGTGATTGGAAAAGTTTGTATGGCCCGGCCCAGGTGATTTCCTGACTACCGACCATGACAGAATGAACCGCGTCGGCTGCGCTATCACCAGACACGCCAAGACCAATACGCTGCCCGTCCTTGGTTTCAATCAAGACATAGTCCGCTGTACCTGATCCGTAGTGCGAAACGGACTTAATGCTGGAATGACTTCCCAACGTATATTCAACCGTCGGATTGTATTCGCCATGCGGTTCGATGACAGAAGCGAATACCACCCCTTCGGGCGAACGCGTCCGATAAATGAAAGCAGGTTCGCGGCGCAGATTAAAGTTCGGGTCATTGGCGCCAATCTCCGCCATGATAATTCGTGTGTTGTCAGGAACAAAAGAAGTCACGGAATAAAAGCGCCGATCAAGCAACCAGGTTATCTGCGTGACATCATCCTGAACATCGCTTTCAGCGACGCGCCAAAGATACTGGTATCCATTACCGGATCCAAGCGGACTTCGGGTTAGAGGGTCAGCCAGAATCTCAAAATTGGTTTCGACCAACTGACCGTTATAATAAAAAGGTAGATCGTATTGGTGCGGATTTTCCGCACGTGCTCGAACCAGATCAACAACAACCGGGTATTCAAACGCTGCGTCCTTGATCATGGCCACGGCCCGCCCCAGACTGACATTATCATATGCCGAATCAATTTCAGCGAATGTTATCTGCAAATTGTCCGACACAAAAAACGGCCCTGGCGCCGGAGCAAATCTATTTCCAGTATTTGTATCGCCATCAAAGTGACTGGTTTCATCTACAATAAGTGCATTATGGCTAATGGTCTGTTTGGCAAAAGCGTTGTTCTCCGGAAGATAGTGGCCGCCGAATTTCGCTTCGACATTTAGAAACCGTGCAGCGCCATAATCACGAATAACTTCATGCCCCGCGTCATAGACAAGAAGCCCAAGCTTGTCGAAGTGACCATGCCCAAGACCTTGCGACGTATTTTTTACAACAACAGCCAGATCGTTCGGATCATTTGACGCGCGCAAAATATCAAGCGCGCCCTGTTCGCCATCTGCACCGTCACGAAGCCGCATTGAGGTATAGTTAAACGGGCTCGCCTCACCGCGCGCCAGCGCTTCGGCTAATTTTTTACCCTCTTCCGTCGGAACAACCTGGCCTTGTGCTTTGGCTATCGAAAGCAGACCCGGATCGCCGGTTAAGTCATAGGCGACTGCAACGCCATATTGCAGCTCCGCTGTTGCGATGTCCTTGTCTTTGATTGCATCATTAATTGGAAAAAACAGCCCGCCATAATTTTGCTGGATCGTCGCGTAGATCGCTTTTTTCAAAATGTTGTCGCGGTATTCAAATATTTTTCTTTCGGGCTCATTCTTTTCGATCGCTTGTCCGAACAGCACAAACGGCATCAATGCATACCGTTGATAGTATGGCCCTTCATTGTAATAGCCGTCCGGTGAAAACAGTTTGTCCAGCTGCCTCAAAAACCCGTAATCGCCTGATTTGTCCAATCCCAACAGCGCCTTCTCGACATAATCATCAGCCCCAATGACATAGCCAGTCATCCCGACCGCAGCGGTAGCCCAGGTGCCGTGATTATGGATCTTGTTGAAAGTCTCCGGCGCATCTTCGGAGAGAAATTTGGATATTTCCCGCAAGAGGTCAGTCTCGATTTTTTCCCGCACCTCCAAAGAAAGTGTGCCTTTGATGCTGTCATAACCTTGAATACTGTAAACAAGCCACCAGCTCTCGTTCAGATTTTGCCAGAAAAGCCGCCCGGGGGATTGCTCTTTTTTTTCAGGATGCAAGCCAAGCATGGGATACATGTCTGCATAAGCGAGAAGTAGTTTTTCGGCGTGCTGGGCGTAGCGCTTATCGCCAATGAACTCGTAGAGCTTTCCGGCTTCGTAAATCGTTTTCGCGTTCTTCTTATGTTGTTCGTGCGTATACCCGCCACCTGCATCTTTCGGCATTGGTACGACGATCGGTTCTTCAATTTGAGCGTCGACTTTCTTCGCAAGCGCATCGAGTGTGGCCGTAAATGAAATCGATTGAGATTGCGGTAACTCTGACGTTGCCGGCAGCGCAGAGGCAGTTGTCGCAGACACTTCTTCTGCACGTTGACATGACGAAACTGTCAGCATCAATCCGCAAAAAACGAAAATGCTACAACGAACCATTATTATCTTACCCGGTTATCTTGAATCACCGCGGTGGGTTCGAGCCCACTATTGAGCTCAAAATTTTTCGGAAGCGGCGTGTTGATAAAAGTATTTTTGACAACCCGGGTCTTGGGCTCACCCACCGTGTGATTGATGAGAAATGGCTGGCTATCTTCGAACGTATTGCCGGAAATGTTGGCGACTTGCACACCATGCAAGTGGATTGAGGCTTTCGATTTGTTTCGTTTACCCCCGCCTACATTTTTCATCGTTGACTTCGTTAGTTTGAAATGCGGACCGAAAGTGCTTTCATCGGTGCCGCCGCGATAGAAATCGACGAGCGAGCCCTGAACATTCTCAAAATCCGAATTTGATATGGTCAAATATTCTGCATTATAAATTCCATAGTCGTCGCTTTCCTTATCGAGTTTCAGGATCGCGCCCGTGACGTCTTTGAAACTGGAATTCTTGATCAGAATATTGTCCGCAAACGTTCCTTTCGCCGCTGAAATAACATTGAATGAGTGGTTCACATCCATATCGCTGAAGTCGCTGTCGGTGATTTCCAACCGGTAATTTTCCAGCATTGAATATGGGCTGGTGCGGATCACACTATTGCCGGCATTGTCCGGCGCGTCTTTTCCAGAGATGGCGACGCCAGATAATCTCAAACTTCCGCCATTCAAAATTTCAAATAGCGCCGAGCGCTCGAAGGAAATTTTGACTTTTCCCTTCCCCTTTATGGAAAGCGGTTTATCAATACGCAGAAACTTGCTTACGACGTAATTGCCGGTTCGTAAGACTATCGTATCGCCAGCGCTCGAATCATTGATCGCATTGAACAACTCGTTTGGCGCTGACGTGACGCGGATCGTTTCTCCAGAATCGAATTCGACAATAGGTTCCGTTTTAGGATACCACGGAACGCCAGTGTCGTCTTTGTTTGTAACCTTTAGGTCCCGAGGCGCTCCAGCGCCGATTTGATCCGGCGGATACAGCAATCCGTTTTCTGCGCGGACGAGGGAGATGTTTTCGCTTTTGAAGCCATCCGTGAAATCAGGTGTGTCCATATCGCCCAAAATATTTTCAGCAAAGTCGATGCCCGAAACATCGTCGTAGACTGTGAAGACATTAGGAACCTCGCCATGATAGATAAGGTTCCGCTTAAATTCGCTATCAATTGGAACAGCGCTGCGTTCAGCGTCGCTTCCTGCCGCCAACTGTATGTTATCGCTGTTGATGATGCTGTTGTTGGTGATAACCGCGTTTTTGACCTGATGATAACGGTTAATCGGCGAGTCCGGAACGCCGTTCATTACCACGAAGGCGCCGCCAAACCGCGTGCCTTTGAGACTTTCCATATAGTTATTGCGGATCGTTTGGCCTTCATTGATGACACGAATTCCACCCGTGTGATCGGCGCCGTTTCCAAAAAAGACATTTCCTTCTATGAGATTCTCGTTTCCGTGACGCATCGTCAGTGTACCACGGGATTGATAAAATGTGTTATTTCGAAATACGTTTTTACCTGACTTGTTGGAGATAACTTCAAGTTCGCCGTCAGCGCGATCAAAATAGTTGTTCTCAACAATGGTGAAAGAATTCGTCAGCGAATGGTGACTTGTTCCAATCCGCAATGTTTCTCCACCGTTCGATCCCAATATCTGGCGCGGCCCAAAATAATTGTGATCAATTCGGTGATGGTTTTCCTGACTTTGCTCGGTGTTTAACCGAACCGCCATTGTCACGCCCTTATTGCGCTTTCCAACAATGTGGTTGTGATCGAAGCGGTTGTTTTTTCCGTACATCATCACCCAGAAATCAACTTCCTGCCTTTCCGGGTTATTGAAATTATCGATTACTACTTCGGTTACGCGTGAATTGTTGGCCAGATTATCAGCATCGACGCGAAAAGAAATCACTTCGCGCGTCGGGGTGAAACCGTCCTTAAAGATAAGCCCCGAGACTTCGAGATATTCACCGGCTAGCCGCAGGTTAGACTGCCCACTGATGATAACCTTTCCAGGCGTCTGCGCCACCAGCGAAATCGGCGCTGTATCCCGACCCTCACCTTGAAATACAATTTCGAAATCGCGCCAAACGCCGTCCGCTAGGATTAGCTTGTCGCCGGGTTCTAATTGTTCAACTGCTTCCCAATAGCCATCCTGATCGGCGATCAAGAAATCCTTCGCAACCGTGGGGGCGACCCCCAGCGTGGCGCCCAAAAGGGCCAACACGAGGATTCGTTTTCTTTCTTCTGCAAAAAAATAATTGGCTACGGCGCGGGTCATCGCCCCTCCCTTCAGATTCAATTTCCTACAGAAACGGGAACACGAGAAAACAATAAGGGATTTATCGCAACTGGACAATAATAATCACAGTCCAATTGACATAAATGGTAGAATTGTTTGGTATGTAAATAATGGCTTTCCAGCGTTAAACCGCTAGATACGCGCACCGTTCAGGAATCGCTCGCGGCTTTCCTGGGTCCGACGACGCGCCTCTTCAATCGCTTGAGCTTCCATCGCACCTAACATCGCCTCAATGATGCATTTGAAATGCGTCCTCATCGCTTTGCGCGCCCGTTCCGGGTCGCGCTTTCGCAAGGCGACGACAATATCTTTGTGTTCTTTCAAGCGTTTTTGCGGATTTACCTCACAAATTGAGTCATAAGCCTGTTTGATTTCGGCCTTTTCAGTGCGAATCCGCCATAAACGCTCAACAGTTTCCAGCATAGCGTTATTTTTTGTGGCGCGAGCGATCGAAAGGTGAAATTCACGATCCGCATCAACCTTAAGAGGACTGTCGGCGGTATTTTTTTCCCCCATCATACCATCCACAATTTTATCTAGCTGATCGAGTTCGTCATCAGTGATCACTACCGCAGCAAGAGCTGCGGCTTCCGACTCGATAGCGGAGCGCGCCTCGGTGAGTTCAAACGCGCCAACATCAGGCATGGTTTGCACATCTTTGCTCGATTTGCTGAGCACATAAACGCCGGAGCCGACACGGATATCCAAGATGCCGATCGCTTCTAGAGCTATTTGCGCTTCTCTTACGGTGACGCGGCTCACGCCTAGCTGTTCAGCAAGGTCGCGCTCGCCAGGCAACCGACTGCCAGGGGGATACGCCCCTTCGCGAACAAGCTCTTTGATTCGCTCAGCAACAGAATAATAAAGTCGCTTCTCAGCCATGCCGTTGTATCCAGTGATGCGGGAAAACCGCTGCAATTTTGCAAAATATATCGATTACGCATACCAATTTCCAGCTGATTTTCGGTCGCCACCCAAATGTTACCGCCTCAACAAAAACGGCCCACCAGCTCTAGGGAGGAAAATGAGCTGGAGGACCGCATTATTGGGTCGACCCCGCTTCCTGATGGAGAGGGTCAACCAAATCTGGATAGCAATCTAAAACCGGTAGGTGCCGCCAAACTGAATTCGACGATCGGGATAACCAACAAAACATGTCGGACCCGTCTCAGCAACACAGCGTTGAATAATATTCGAACGCGTCAAGTTTACGCCTTCGATGCCCACACTGAATTGATCAGTAACCGCATACTGAATACTCGCGTTAAGCTGACCTCTCGCAAGCGTTGTTACTGGGAAGCTGAATGTACTACTTCCGCTCGTGTTTGCACCACCACCAAAGTCTTGTGTACGGAAGCTATCCCGCCAAGTCCAACGCGCCCGAGCTGACAAACCAAATTTTTCGTAGAATGCGGTGACGTTGTAGTTATGCTGAGAGAAGTCCAACAGACCGCGGGGAATGCTGACATCGCCGAGCACATTTAAACCACGACCTGATGTTGTATCAACACGTGATCCACCACTGAATTGTTGCCAAGTGTAATTGGCGGCTAGCCCAAAGCCCGATGCAAATCCAAGCCGGTCTTCCCATTCAGCAAGCGTGTACTGGAATGCAACCTCAATACCTTCTTGCGTTACCACCGCCGGATCGTTGCTTGGTTGCGTAAAGTCGACACACAATCCAAGTCTGTCCGGATCACCCAACTGGTTTGGAATAACGGTTGGATTAAAGATGCCTCCGCCAGGGCAGTTTGGATCCGTATCGCGAGAGAAACCGCCGGTCGTCACAAATCCATCTGGCGTTGGTCCATCAATGATTTCGGCGCCATCGAAATCTTCACCAAAGAGATTTGTGCGATCTTTCCGAAAATAACCGACGCTAAAAATCGAAGCCGGCGCAAAATACCATTCAAATGAGGCGTCAATCGAACTTACGGTCTCCGGCTGGAGGCTCGGATTACCCAGATTTACAACCGAGTTTTCCTGCGGGTCGAAAGTGAAGGCTGTGTTCAAATCATCAAAGTTGGGACGCCTGATATCTTCTGTGTAACCCAAGCGAATGACGAAGTTATCGGTCACGTTGGCAGCCAAATTGAACCGGGGCAAAAGGAATTCGTAACTACCGGGCGTAGAAACAAGCGATCTGGTCCCGCTCGCATCTGCAGGACCAAACGCTACAGAGTCAATCGCCGTGTTCACATAGCGAAGACCAAAGTTGCCCCGAATAACACCATGCTCAAAATTCGCTTGTAAATAAGCTGCATGGGTGTTTTCTGTAACATCATAAAATGAATTCTGATCAGATGACAGCATCACGACAAGATCGCCGTCAGCACCTGGTTCCAGCAAGCGCTGCGCCGCGAGCGCGGCCTCCAGAATTTCGATCACCCTGTCCGGATCATCAAAGGCAAGATCCGGATCGACAAGGAGAAAGTTACTGATGAACAGGCTTCTTCCGTCAGAGTCTCCGTAGTTTGTTGGTCCTTCAACAAGGATATCTGCAAAGAGTGATCCATTTGGACTGTCTTCCAACCTGCTGAAACCGCCTACCCGGTCGTCAATATCTTCAAACCGGCTTGAGGACTCATTGTAGCGGTATCCAAAGTCGACAGATGTCAGAAAATCGCCAACGACGTTATTGTCAGTAAAATCATAGGAAAAATCGACGCGCGCTGCATTCTCCCGATTTTCGGTTGTGTTCCGACCAACATCGATTTGGTCCAAAACGACATTATTCGGATTGGTCAAATCGGCCGGAGTTGGCGCAAACGGTGAGTCAAAGTTGATGCCGAACGCTAAAGAGTCGTTCGATAAATCATAAATAAAAGGTACGCAATTATCATTACTCGTGCTTGGGTCACCGGAGGGCGCACCGTCCAGCGGACAATTCGGGTTGATGAAATTAAGCGTCGTGCTCAAATTCGGATTTCTCGTATCAGCTTGTGTTGTCGCGAGTTCTAGACGCGCTGAAAGATTGTCGCGTTGCCAATCACCCGCCAACGCAAACACCTTGCTCGTTGTGATACGAGCCCCTGTGTCGCTCGAGAAGCGCAAATTCGGGTCGTCGTCGTCGTTCGCGAGATCCGGTTCAAGCGTGCCCTGAAGCGCGGCAGGAAATTCACCTGGCCCAACCTGAAAATCGACAGTCTCAAATGCCGTCGGAATACTAATTTGCCTCAAAGAGCTCACGCCGGAAGCTTGAAGCCTGTATGAGTCCTGGGCTCGTTCTTGATCATTGACGATAGCGTCAAAGCTAAACTTAAGGTCGTCGCTCGGCGCCCATTCCAGCGTTCCGGCTACGTTTATCGTTTCATAGTCATCATTCTCCTGCTCCTGAACCAGGAACTGGATACCCAGAAACTCAGGTGGTACGGCGCCAGGAGGCGATGCTACATTGTCGCGGTCCGCCCGCGGGCGGAATGAAACGGCTTCCTGTTGCGTGTAGCTACCGCTGACAACAAAGCCGATTTCACCTACACTGGTTGACCAGTTATTTCCCAACGCCGCCGAAACCCTTGGTTTAATGCCCGTTGTGCTCAAATTATTTTGCTCACCTTGCAGCCGAATGGAGGCAAGAAATTCGTCACCCAACTCCGTCGGGCGAATTGTTCTCAAGTTGATTGTACCGCCAACTGAACCTTCAATGGTCTTTGCGATCGGCGATTTGATAACTTCGACCGCCGAAATAATCGCTGGATTAACGTCTTCAAAATCAATGCCCGTACGACCCGCACCTGATCCGACAGTTGAAATCCCATTGAATTCTATACGGTTTGCGTTTTCACCACGGATCTGAACACCCGAACCTACGCCAGCGCGTCTTGTAATCTGGATACCGGTAATATTTTCCAGCACCTCAGCGAGGTTCTGATCCGGCAACTTACCGATATCTTCCGCTTTAATGACTTCAACAAGGCTAGGCGCTGCGCGCTTCTCCGCTAGCGCATCCGCCAATGAAGCCCGGATACCAGTAACTATGATTTGATCTTCTGGCTCGTCATCCTGCGCCTGCGCTGCTGCGCCCGCCGTCGCAGCAGCCGGCATAATTACCGTCGCAAGCAATAGTTTTCTCAAATCGCACCTGCTGTTCGAAGCTTTGGTGTTCAGCATAGACATGTGACCCCTCCCATGGCGTCTTTTTCGTTTGCATCCGAAATATCGACCAATTCATTCAAATCAGTCAACAATCAATTTATGCCTCTTTCCTGATATTGGTATATTTTTTGGTATGCGCGCCTCAACAAGCCGATTGCATTAGACCTCCCGGGGCAAAAAATGACCGGAAATCAGGCAACTAGATTGCCGAGGCAAAAACTGATGCAGGAGCGCAACGCAAAGAATATTCTCGATACGTCGCTGAGGCGAAACCAGTATGGCTTCGTGTCAAACTAATTAGCTTGATGAAGATATTGAATGTCGCATCACTGATTTGGCTGCGTCGCGCCAGCGTCAGACTTCAATCGTTTTTGCAGTTGCCAGTCATAGAGCGAGGCGACTTCCGGCGGCTGGTTCACCAGAAGAGTTTTTGGTTTGGGGCGATAATCGACGCTAAATTCTCGGTTGCCGTGAACGCCAATGATGAAAGCATCGGGGCCTTCGGCAAGACCTTGTAGCGCCACTTTTTCATCTCTGGCCCCTCCTGACTCAACGACGACATTGAGGTTCCACGTTGTATTGAAGCGGCCATGTCCGGGCTGCCAATAGCCGGCCCCGCTGCCATCCCAAATCGGATATGAAAGTCCGCGCCGACCGTCTTTTGCATGTACATGAAGCGTTATTTGATCGAATAAATTCTGATGATTCGAGCCGGCGTGTTGATCCAGAACAGACTCTCGGAGCACCCGCGCCCGTTGGAAGACGCTCTTGGTTGATTGCGTGTTGAATGTGAGTGAGTGGCGAACCGGATTTTCGATTAACAAGTCACGCGCTAAAACGTTATGAACATTACCTAAGTGCACCGCATAATGCGCCCTGCGCTCACCTTGGGTGCGAATTCTTTCGATTGTCAGATTTGCACTATTGTAGGTGAGTATGCCGCTGTCCGCGTTGACAATTCTTACGTCGCGGACCCATCCATCAATTACGCTCGTTAAATAAATCCCATTGTAGCCGCGTTCCAAATGATGGCCGAAGGAAGGGCTCTCCGGAAAGGTAATTGCGAAATCTTCCAGTCCGACATTTTCAAGGTGATCCCACCTCGAAAACTGCGCAGGCATTTCCGGCGAAATGTCATGCAAGAGCGGGTCCCCAATTTCAACAACATTCCCGTTTATCGCGACAATTCGCGTTGTCTGCCGGACTAGAGGGCGATCAGGAAAGCTCCAATGATGAGACCCGATATCCAGATCGGTTTCGCCGTAAATCGATGTTACCAACGCGCCATTTTCACCATCGCGATTAAACCAGTGAATCTGGACTGCATCGCCAACTTGAAGTTTTTCCGGATCGCTTACCGTTAAGCGCTTCCCGCCTCTTTCGCCAGACTGGAGTGATGCGAGTTGTTCGATTTCAGGGTCATATTCCGTGAGGTATGCGGCAGCGCGCGCTCCAGGCTTTTGGACCCAAAAGAACCCGCCAGTCCAGGAATATTCTGAAAACAGTTCATCAATATTGTTTTCCGGTTCCCGTTGCCGCTTGTCATATTTTTCCAGGTAAACTCGGAGTTCTTTCAAGCGATCAGTCTTATCAATCGCCGCCAACGGACGTGGAAAGTGGATTTCAGTTCCCTCGCCGCCAGATCCGTATCCTCTAATTGTGATATCACTTCGCGTAACCGGCAATATCTCAGAAACGATCAACCGGCCCTTTGGTAGCTGTAATGTAACGGCCGACTTGACCTTGTGCGCAGCTGCAAGCGCCTTCAACAACGCCTCAGAATCGTCATTCCCATCGTCCGTGACCACACCAAAGTCTTCTGCATTCAAGACTTTTCCTTGCTTTCCGTGAATTTCCCCGACGCCGAATCCGTACCCCGCGTAAGAGAAATCCGGTAGTAATTTTGCTTCTGGACTCTCAAAAAATGACCTTTCATCGCTTGCTTGGCCATGACTCTGGTCTGCAAGACATATTAAGGTAGCCAAGCAGGCAACCGTCGTCCGTGAGAAATTGTTGGTTTCCTTTTTTAAGGCTGCGGCTTGCATATTCGGCGTCAACGGATTCATCAGCATTCGTCCAGCTTCGTAATTTCAGTTTCCAAAGATTTAAACTTATGGCACGGTTTACGACAAAGATCGATATTCTGCTCCCATACAGACAATTTCAAAAGCTGGACCAAATAATTTAATTCCACGGAATTTGTTGTAGATGACGATAACGATCTGTTAGAGACGCAATTTTAACGGCGATGAGGAATTTAAATGAAAATCGCACTCATTATAGAAAATAGCCAAGCAGCAAAAAGCGACATTGTTCACGATGCGCTAACATCAGTTACGGAACCCCTCGGCTATTCAGTTTTTCATTATGGTATGTACGGCGCTGACGATAAGGCGTCATTGACCTATGTAATGAACGGCCTACTCGCGGGGACACTCCTGAATTCCAAAGCTGTGGATTTCGTTGTAACGGGGTGCGGCACCGGGATGGGTTCCATGCTTGCGTGTAACTCCATGCCGGGTGTTTTCTGCGGTCTCGTAATCGATCCTACCGACGCGTTCCTATTTGGCCAGATTAATGACGGCAACGCGCTATCGATGCCCTACGCCAAAGGCTTTGGGTGGGCGGCGGAATTGAACCTGCAAGACTGCTACCGAAAATTGTTTGAAGTCGAACGCGGCGTTGGTTACCCGAAGGAACGCGCGGCAATCATGGCCAAGAACCGGGGCATCCTTTCCGATCTGAAAGCGGCATCGTGCCATAATATGCTCACAGTACTGAAGACTGTGGACCAGGACTTATTAAAAGCCGCCATATCAGGCGAACGGTTCGAAGAATTCTTCTTCACAAATGCTAGGGACACGGCCATCGTCGACCACATAAAAGACGTGCTGGCGTCTTAGCCCGCGCAAGATTTAGGAGAATCCTGTGGGCCTTGAAATGTTCAGCCTCGAAGGCAAAGTCGCAGTTGTTACAGGCGCCAACACTGGGCTTGGCCAGGGCATGGCCATTGCGCTAGCAGATGCAGGCGCCAATCTTGTGCTGGTCGGAAGAAGTGCGCCAGACGAAACCGTAGAGGCTGCTGAAAAGCTCGGTCGGAAGGCTCATGTCATTATTGCGGATTTGTCTGACAACAAATCGTCGGCCAGTATCATTGATGAGTCCAACAGAGAATTTGGCGCTTTAGATATTTTGATCAACAATGCCGGCATAATCAAACGCAATGACGCGATAGATTTTACGGAAGAAGAATGGGACAGCGTATTCGATGTAAATATCCGTACACTGTTCTTTCTCAGCCAAGCCTTTGCAAGAAATCGTATTGCAGCGAAATCGAAAGGTAAAATCATCAACGTCGCGTCAATGCTCTCCTATCAAGGAGGTATTCGCGTTCCGTCTTATACCGCCTCCAAATCAGGTGTGATGGGATTGACCCGCGCCCTTGCGAATGAATGGGCTGCAAAAGGCATTAATGTAAACGCCATTGCGCCCGGCTATTTCGGCACCAACAACACGGCCGCACTTCAGGCAGATGAAACTCGAAACAAAGAAATCTTGTCGCGTATTCCAGCGGGCCATTGGGGCCGACCGTCAGATTTAGGCGGCGCCGTCGTGTTTCTCGCCTCGGCGTCCTCGGACTATGTTCATGGTACAACGTTGCCGGTCGATGGCGGATGGCTTTCTCGCTAATTACACAGTTGCATCTAATTCAGGTTCTCGAAGAGGCGAATATCCACGATTGCCGCCGCCGATGACCAAACGCGTACTAAATGGATCAATTGTTAGCTGTATATCGAACTGCTATTTCCGCAGCGACGCATCAATTCAATAGCGCCCATCGAGTTCGAAGAACTTCAGGAGAGGTTGTGGAAAAAAGCTGCTCGTATGTGCGCTGGCATGTTCTGAAGATTGCCCGCGCACTTCCAACGCCCATGTAGAGGATCACATTCCAGCGGCTTCGCACGCAAATTCGTTGCCCAATCCGATGTCGCCACGTCGCGGTCCAGAGTGTGAACCCGACCGGTGGAAGTGTGAAATGAGTGGAGACAGCGAAAAGGAATTCCACGGTCCAGTAAGCAGATTGACCGGGAGGGGCGGAGGGACTCGAACCCCCGCGCGCCATTGGCGCGCTATTCTTAGAATCGGGGGTTTGGCAACCTTAGTGGGGGAGACGCTGGACATATTCCTCGGCGCTCGCGATGGCAGGGGCGGAGGGACTCGAACCCACGACCCTCGGTTTTGGAGACCGATGCTCTACCAACTGAGCTACACCCCTAGGCCAGAGCGTTGTCTATAGCACTGGCGGCGTCGCTGACAATAGCAAGTCGCGTGAGGCGCGCGGGGGATCGGCCCTATTCTTTGGGCTCAATGCGTTTGTCGCCCACATAAACCTCGCCGCCGCCCGCATGTTTCATGCTGCCGGTCATGGACCCCATGCGTACTTCGCTGGAGCCCCTGAGCCGCAATTCGGGGCCGATCACCGCGCCGTCGAAGAAGACCCCGCCGGATCCGTCTATCGTGACCTTCATCTGCTCGGCGCGTCCACCCTGTACGGCGACCGCCCCGGAGCCGGCGATCCGCGCTGTCAGCGGACCTTCGAGACGGGTTGCGCGCACATTTCCTGATCCTGCGATGGAAACATCCAGAACGCCGTCCACCGATCCGAGCACCACATCGCCAGCGCCCGCCATATCCACATCAACCATGGCGGCGTCGCCGGTCAAAACATCAGCGTCGCCCGAGACATTCAATTCAAGCGCGGCGCCGATGTCGCCGACCACAAGCCGGCTGCCGGGCGTCAGATCAATCGCCGCCTCTTCCACATCGCCGATTTCGCCATAGGCGTAACAACTATCAAGATCGAGGGCGCCCACAATATCGCCCATGGCTATCTTCATCCGCGCGTCAACGAATGATACGTCGCGCTCTCGCGGCATCGTCACTTTGATTGTCGGATGCTCTGCGAAGAAAGCGTCTGACGGCTTTTTATCATTGTTGGGCGTACGGTCTTTGCGCAAATTCGCCTGGCGCGTGATCAGACGGTTGCAGCAGTCATCCGCATATTCATCGCGCGGCTCTCCTGCGATGATGAGCCGGCCCTCTTCGTCGAGGCCGACGCTAACGCGGGAATAGGTTTTCCCCTGTTCTACGACGACATCGATTTCGTCGCCGCCATTGGTGACGATTTCAACGGTCCCAAGGATATCCGTAAAAACAAGCTGGTTCGCTTCAAAGCGTTCCGCCGCCGCCGGTCCGGCAGCCAATAACGAAGCCGCCGCAGCGCTCGCGTAGAGGCGCACCGGTAATGCGCAAAGTTTTTTCGTACCCATTTTCATGACCCACATACTCCCATTGCCAGCGCCTTAACCTTAACGGCCCCGATCAAAACCACGAAAGGAGCGTAGCAAGGATTGGGCCTTGTTTCGACCGGGCTGTTACTGTTTGAGTTCGCCCCGTTCCGCCTCGGTTTCAGCGATCTCTGCTTCGAGCGCAGGCCTGATCGGCGCATCGGGCGGCAAGCGCTCCAAAACGCGTCGCCAAAGCGCCACAGCCTGCGCGGGCGCGCCGCGCGCACGTTCAACCGAGCCAAGCTGATACAGGGCGAGAAGGTTTTCCGGCTCTCGCGCAAGCAACGTTTGGAGCGTGTCGGCGAGGACGCCCTCTCCGTCCCCGCCTTCGCCGTGCACGGCGATCAGCGCAGCCGCAAGATTGGTGAGGTCCTCATTTGTCCCTGACGAATGGCGCAGTAGTGATTGATTGGCGGCGATCACATCCTGGGGCCGGTTCATGACCGCATAAGACCGCGCCAGCATACGCCAGCCTTCGACGTCCTCCGGCGATTGCTCCAACCGGGCCGCCAGGCCGGCGACCATCGCCTCGATAGCGGCGCGACGGTCCGGCGGCGCCATGGCGGCGATATCCTGGTCCGATGCGGGAGGCGGCGCGCCTTGCGACGGGGGCGGCGCGCCAAACACGGCTTGGGGCGCGCCCGTCATCTGATACATCACGGCGACGATTAAGGGCGTCGCCGCCAGAAAACCAACGCCGATAAAGCGAAGCCGCCGCATGTCATTCGCGGACGCCGCCTGTCTCGGCGTCGACAACGCCGCCCGTTTCGCTTCCAGCGACGCTTCGTCCGCCTCCGGATCACCGATCAGTCCGACGGCGCGATCAGCCTCAATGCGGGAGAGCGTCGCTTTTAGCCCTTCGGCTGGGTCGCTATCTCCCGGCGCCATGGTAGTTCGCCGAAACAACGGTCCGGCCAGCGCAGCGCAGACGCCTGCGCAAAGCAGAAATGAGAGACCCACAAAAATCATTGCATCATTTCATCAAGAGCGCGCTGTTCATCAGCGCTTAGCGGCGCCGGCGCGCGTTCCTTGTGTCGGCGCAATATAAGGAGCGCACCGACCGCTGCGGCGAATGCAAACAACGCAGGCCCCGCCCACAGAAGCATCGTGTTGCGTTGCACAGGCGGCTTCAAAAGAACGTAAGTTCCATATCGCTCCACGAAGAAAGCGATGACCTGTTCGTCGGTGTCCCCTGCTTCCAGTCGTTCGCGCACGAGAAGGCGCATATCTTTGGCCAGCGGCGCATTGGAATCGTCGATATTTTCGCTTTGACAAACGACGCAACGCAATTCGCGACTGATGGCGCGAGCGCGCGCCTCCAGGACGGGGTCGTCCAGCACCTCATCCGGCTCAACCGCCAGCGCAGCGCTACTGACGAGCGCCAGTATCAGGAGGAGCGGCGCCAACCACTGTCGCATTTTCCAGTTCCTTGATCATCGGCGCCAGAACGCGCCGCCAATGTTCTTCCGTAATTGGTCCCGTGTGCTTGTGCCGAATTCGCCCGGCCGCGTCGACCACGAATGTTTCCGGCGCGCCGGTGACGCCAAATTCGATCGCCACCCGGCCATCCGCGTCATCGCCGATCAACGTATACGGATCACCGTGACGTTGCAGCCACTGTGAGCCGTCCCCGGGCTTATCCTTCCAGTTGAGGCCGTAAATCGGTGGGCCGTCTTCCGCCTTGATGCGCATCAACACCGGATGCTCCACTTGGCAACTGACGCACCAGGAACCGAACACATTGACGAGCGACACCCGTCCTGTGAGATTTTCCGTGGACAATCCATTGTCATATCCGGCAATCGGCGGCAAATCGAAGGCCGGCGCTGGGCGATCGATTAACATCGACGGCAAAAACCCCGGATCGCGCTGCAAGCCTGCAGCGAAATAAAGGACCAGGACGAGAAAGACCGATATCGGCGCCAGGAAAAAAATCTTAGACATGAGCGCTATTCCGCCGCCGCGAGCGCGGCCGATTTCGCGGCGCTCGTCTTTGGCGCACGAAGCGGCGCCGGGAACAAAGCGATAAGACCGCCAAACGCCATGATCGCGGAGCCAATCCACAGCCAACTGGCCAGCGGCTTGTAATAGCCGTGGACCGCCCATCCAAGGCCCGGCTTGCTTTCATTGATTGTGAAATAAAGATCGCCCCGTAGTGTCGACCACACGCCGGCTTCCGTCGTTTGCATGCCGCGCACCGGATAAAAGCGCCGTTCGGCGATCAGCGCATTAATGGCCCGATCGTTTTTCGCCACAGAAAACGCGGCCTTTTGCGAAACGTAATTCGGACCCTGAACATCATCAACCGAGGCGAGCGTCACGTCATAGTCGGCGACACGTAGCGTGTCGCCGATTTGCGCGTAGGAAATGACCTCGCTTTTCCAGACGCCGGCGCCGATCACGCCGAACGCCACCACAGCAAGCCCCAAATGTGCGACCGTCATGCCGAGATAGGACCGCGGCAAGGCTGAGAAGCGCGCCAATGCGCCGGGACCCGGACGCACGCGGCGAAAAAGATCGACGATAACGCCGGCGCCGACCCAGACGGCCAGAGCAACCCCCGCGATCGCGGCCACCGAACGCGGCGTCGCAAGCCAGAAGCAGAGGAGTAAGGCCGCTCCGGCCGCAGCCGCCGCCGGCCATAATCGTTGCAAGACGGATTTCAGATCGCCGCGCTTCCAGGCGATCACCGATCCCGGCGCCATCGCGAGAAACAGCGCAAGAACGAAGGGCGGGAACACGATGTTGAAGTAAGGCGTCAGCACCGAAATCTTTTCGCCGGACACCACATCAATGAAGAGCGGATAGAATGTTCCTAAGAACACGGTCGCGCAGGACGTGACGAGAAGAATGTTGTTTACAAGCAAGCCCCCTTCGCGACTTACAGGCGCGAACCGCGCTGTCGATGTCAGCGTAGGGCCCCGCAATGCAAAGAGGCTAAGCGAGCCGCCGACGACAACAGCGAGGATGGCGAGAATGAAGACGCCGCGCTCTGGATCGACAGCAAACGCGTGCACCGACGTGAGGATGCCGGATCGCACCAGAAACGCGCCCACAAGGCTGAGCGAAAATGTCGAGATCGCCAGCAACGCCGTCCACGCTTTGAAAGCGCCGCGCACTTCCAGCACGCGGATCGAATGAACAAGCGCGGTGCCCGCAAGCCATGGCATGAATGAGGCGTTCTCCACAGGGTCCCAGGCCCAGAAACCGCCCCAGCCGAGCTCGTAATACGCCCACCATGAACCGAGAGCGATCCCGACCGTGAGAAACACCCAGGACGCTAACGCCCAAGGACGCGCCGCGCGCGCCCACGCCTGATCTATCCGCCCGGAGAGCAATCCGGCGACCGCATAGGAAAACACAATCGAAAAACCCACATAGCCGAGATAAAGAAACGGCGGATGGATCGCGAGCCCTGGGTCTTGCAATAATGGGTTCAAATCGCGTCCGTCGGGCGGCGCGGGCAATAATCGCGCAAACGGATTCGACGTGAAAAGAACGAAGGCGATAAATCCCGCCGCCAGCCATCCTTGTACGGAGAGCGTCCGCGCCATGAGGGCGGCATCTTTCGGTTTCGAAAGCGCGAGCGCCCCGCCGAACACAGCGAGGATCAGCACCCACAGCAACATGGACCCTTCGTGGTTCCCCCATACGCCCGTGATCTTGTAGATGAACGGTTTGGCGCTATGGGAATTTTCGGCCACATTCAGAACCGAGAAATCAGATGTCGCATGGAGCCATGTGAGGGCGGCGAACGCGGCGGCCACAAGCCCCATTTGAACGGTTGCGGCGCGGGCCGCCTGACCGGCGAGGCCTGCGTCGCCAAACCGGTCGCCAAGCAGCGGGAATACGCCCTGGTAGAGCGCCGTCATGAGCGCCAGCGCTAGCAAAACCTGTCCGAACTCAGCAATCATAAAGGGCGGCGACTATCCTCAATAAATGGCGCAGCTGCGCGACAATTGCGATGCAGCTTTATACGGCGATATATGCTTTCTTGCTCCATCGCGCACATTGCGGCAAATCGCACCGGGACGAGCATATCAGGAGACGCGCCCTCATGTCAGATCAATGGGCATACATCTGGCCGGCATACGGTATTTCCGCCGTCGCTCTCGGCGCGCTGATCGTCTATGTCTGGCGGCGCAATCGGGCGTTAAAGCGTCGGCTCGCCGACCTTGAGGCGCGGGAAGAACGCTAAACCGCCTGTGACGACTGCGACTTACCATATTTCAATGAAAACCGAGAATGTGGCGCTCGCCCATGGAGACCGAACGATCGTCCGGGGCGTATCCATTTCGGTGGAAGCAGGCGTGATCACGGTGCTGCGCGGCGCCAATGGATCCGGCAAAACGACCCTGTTGCGCACGCTCGCGGGCCTGCGGGAACCAGCGGCGGGCGCCATTTCAATTGGCGACGTCGATCGCGCGGCGGCCGCAGAACGGCGCCGCCATGGCGTTTTTTTCGGCCATGAGAATGCGCTCAAAGCGGCGCTGACAATTGAAGAAAATTTGAAATGCTGGACGGCGCTTTACGGGACCGGGCAAGAACAACAAAAGGAGGCGTTGGAGGCGCTTAACGTCGCTGACCTTAGCGGGCTGCGCGCGGAGACGCTTTCGGCGGGTCAAAAACGGCGCGCCGGACTTTGCCGCGTCCTGCTCTCGGGAAAGCCGCTCTGGTTCCTCGACGAGCCAACCGCCTCCATGGACGCCGCTGCGATCGGCAGGTTTGGAGAAATTATCACGCGCCACCGCGAAAACGGCGGCGCCGCGCTCATCGCCACCCATGACCCACTGCCATTCGAGGGCGTAAGGACGCTGGAGCTTGCCGCAGCATGACGAGCGTTCTCGCGATCATCACACGAGATATCACGCTGGCATTTCGCGCCGGCGGCGGCGCATTGCTCGCCTGCATCTTTTTCAGTCTGATGATCCTCCTCTTTGCGCTAGCTGTGGGACCTGAGAAAACACTGCTGGCGATGATCGCCGCGCCGATCCTGTGGACGGCGGCGCTTCTCTCCACGCTTGTGTCATTCGACCGCATTTTTCAAAGCGACTTTGAAGACGGCTCCCTCGATACGCTGGTCGAAACGCTCGACCCGTTGGAGACCGTCGTTCTTGCGAAAGCGGTCGCCCACTGGCTCACCACATGTTTGCCGCTAATTGTGTTGACGCCGGTTCTCGGGCTCATGACCCACCTGCCTGGTCCCGCATTCGCGCCGCTCCTCCTATCGCTTGCCATCGGCACGCCGGCGCTCAGCCTGATCGGATCGCTCGCTTCGGCTCTGACTGTCGCGCTGCGGCGCGCAAGTTTACTGGTGACAATCCTCGCCGCGCCGCTCTTTACGCCGGTGCTGATATTCGGCGTCGGCGCCGCAGACGCGGGCGCGCGCGGCGATCCAAACTATCTCTCTGCGCTTATGCTGCTTGGCGCAGTGAGCCTCGTCAGTCTTATCATCGCACCCCTCGCCGGCGCGGCTGCTATTCGCGCCAATCTCGGGTAATATCGGCTCATGTTGAATACGCTCGCCAATCCGCAAACCTTTGAACGCTGGTCCCGGCCTGCGACGCCGGTCCTCGCCGCACTTGCAGCGCTCCTCGCTGCTTCCGGGCTCTACTACGCGCTATTCGCCTCGCCGGCGGATTATCAGCAAAAAGAAAGCGTACGGATCATGTATGTGCATGTGCCGGCGGCCTGGCTCGCGCTCATGTGCTACACTGGCCTTGCGGTGGCGTCATTCGTGGGTTTCGTCTGGAAACATCCGCTGGCGGATGTGGCCGCCAAGGCGTCGGCTCCAATCGGCGCAGCGTTCACAGCTTTGGCGCTCGTCACGGGCGCGCTTTGGGGTAAGCCCACCTGGGGGACGTATTGGGCGTGGGACGCGCGGCTCACTTCCGTCCTCGTTCTGCTCTTCCTCTATCTCGGCTATATGGCGATCTGGGAAGCGATCGAAGACAAAACCCGCGCAGCGCGGATCGCCGCGATCGTCGCCATTGTCGGTTTCGTCAATGTGCCGATCATCAAATTCTCCGTGGACTGGTGGAACAGCCTTCATCAGCCGGCGAGCATCATCAGAGCGGACGGCCCGGCCATCCACAGCTCTATGCTCACGCCTCTATTATTAATGGCGGGCGCATACATGGCGCTCTACGCGGCGCTCTTGCTGGTTTCCATGCGCAATGAATTAATGGCGAGGCGGATCAACAGACTACAGCGCAATAACGAGGGCGCTGTCAGCGAAGTGAGGATCGTATGAGTAGAAAAACCAAGCGCGGGTTTTTGATCGGCGGCGCTTTTGTGATCGCCATCGCGGCCGTGGGCCTGACGCTCACCGCGCTCAGTAACGCGGTCGCCTATTTCTATACGCCTGCAGACCTCGCGCAGGCGGACGCCTTGCCCAGCGGCCCGATCCGGCTCGGCGGTCTGGTGGCGGCAGGCAGCATCGCGCACGGCGACAACGCAACGGTGTCTTTCGTCATTGAGGACGAAATCTCTACAGTCCCGGTCACCTATCAGGGGATCCTCCCTGATCTGTTCCGCGAGGGACAGGGCGTGGTCGTCCAGGGCCGCGTAAACGCCGACGGTTCCGTCGCTGCGTCGGAAGTCCTGGCCAAGCATGATGAAAACTACATGCCCGCGGAAGTCGCTGAGGCGCTGAAAGAACAGGGTCGCTGGCGCGAAAGCGCCAACAACGAATAAGGTGCGAAGGCGTCGATGAAAAGTAAGCCGCGAAGGCGCTGGCAACGAATAACGCTGAAGCTCACTAAGCTGCGACGGCGTCCATCCAGGCGATAATCTGGTTGGCCGCCTTGCCTGCACTGTCCTCTTCCAAGGCGAGCTGCCCTAACAACGACTGAAAAGCCTCAAGCTGACGCCGTCGCGCGCCGTCATATTCGAAAAGCGCCAAAAGCGGCGGCGCCAGATGGTCAGCGGTGCACTCTTCTTGGAAAAATTCCGGGATGACGAAACGGTCGGCCATGACGTTGAGAATTGATCCGTATGGCGTGGTTTTGACCCGCCGCGCCCAAAACGCCGTTAACGGATCAACCTTGTAGCCGACAACCATCGGGGCGCCGTTAATCGCCAGCTCTGTTGAAACTGTCCCCGACGCGGCGAGCGCCGCTGTGGCGGCGGCGAAGGCGTCGTATTTCTCCGCTGGCGCCACAAATTGCACCGGGTGCGGCCAGTCGCGCATATGGGTGCGCGCTTGTTCTTCGACGGCTTCGGCAAGCGGCGCAATGACACGCAGGGCCGGAATTGCGCTGTGTAATCTTTCCACTGTTTCGCGGAAGGGCGGCAGGAGGTGTGTGAGTTCCGCGCGGCGGCTGCCGGGCAGAACGCAGAGAACCGGCGCATCGCCGAGCTCATGTCTTTTGCGGAACGCCGCACCGTCGCCCCTTGTGCGCCAGGCGCGTTCAAATGTGGGATTGCCCACAAAGGCCGCCGGCGCGCCGACCGCATCAAAAAACGCTGGTTCAAACGGCAGCAGCGTTAACACGCCGTCAAAATGGTCTTTTACAAAATCGACGCGCTGCGGCCGCGACGCCCAAACCTGTGGCGCCGCGTATTTGTAGATTAGCGTCTCCGGCGACAGCGCCTTTAGCCGCTTCGCGAGCACGCGCGAAAACGCCCAACCATCAATCAACACCGCCGCCTTCGCACGCTTCGCCGCCGCAGTTTCCGCGAGCATCCGTGCGCGTGCAAAGCCTTCCGGCAGGGCTTTGACCACATCGGTGAAGCCCATGACGGCGAATGCATCTGTTGGAAACAGGCTTGAAAATCCGGCGCGCGCCATCGCTGCGCCGCCGCAGCCGAAAAACTCCGTATCAGGCATTTTCGCCTGCAGCGACTTGAATAACGCCGCGCCAAGCGCATCACCCGACGGCTCCACCGCCGCGAGCATGACGGTCGGATGGTTCACGGGGCGTCGACTTCCTCAGCGGTGAACCCGTAGAGGAAAAGCCCGCAGGCGTCCGCTTCCCTAACAGTTTCATCGAGGTCCATGACCAGCGCGCGCCCTGCCTCCACGGCAATCCCGGAGAGTTTTGCAGCGTGGGCCCGCCGCACGGTTTCAATGCCGATCGTCGGCAAATCAACGCGCAGCTCCTGCGCGGGTTTCGGGCGCTTTACCAAAACGCCATTCGCTTTTTCACCGCCGCGCAGGTCGTCCGTGAACGTTGCGCAGCGCGCCAACATGGCGTCGGTGCCTTCCGCCGCCTCCACCGCAAGCACGTGGCCAGACGCGACCACCGCCGCCTGGCCGATATCAAACGCGCCGAGGGCGCTGATCACCGCTGCGGCTTTTATGATATCAGCGCGATCATGGTCGCCTGGGGGGTGCGCGGAGAAACTCCCCGCAGGCGCTTTGAGGTCGCTTGTGACGTCATCCGCGCCCACAACGATAAAACCCTCCCCTTCCAGCGTTTCCACCAGCACGTCGAGCAGCGCGCCGTCGCCGCCGCGGGCCGCCGCCGCCACCTTCGGCAATAGGGTCGCACCGCGCCAATCGGGCTTCAGTTTGGCGAAATCCGGCCGTTGGACGAGGCCCGCAAGCACAACGCCGTCGCATCCATTGTCTTTCAGGAGCTTGATGATCTTGCCGACTTCAGCGATCCCGCAATCGTCGCCCGGAAATCCCGCCACGTTTTCGTCGGCAAATCCCTTAAGGCGAATAACGTGAAACGGTTCGGACTGGTCCCGTCGGGCGCGCGCGATCCGGCCCGGCAAGGCGCCGCCGCCCGCGATTACGCCAAGTTTCGACCATTGCGCCACGGCTCACTCTCCGGGCGCCATAATCGGCCGGCGCGCCTCAGCTCGGATGAAGTCAATGATCCGCATCACTTCAGGTTCGTCGCCATACGTATCAGCGGTTTTTTCAACACGATCCTGGAACGCGCCGGACGCGTCAAACAACGTTCGATAGGCGCCGCGCAGAGCATGAATGGTCTTGCGCTCAAGACCGCGCCGTTTCATGCCGATGATGTTAAGTCCGGCGAGAGTCGCATGGTTTCCGGTTGCGGACCCGTACGGAATAATATCGGTTGGCGCCGCCGCGCAGCCGCCGACAAAGGCGTAGTCCCCCACGCGACAATTCTGGTGAATGGCGCAGAGGCCTCCAAGAAATGCGCTTTCGCCTACGCGGACATGGCCGCCCACGGTCGCATTGTTGGCGAAGATGACATTATCCCCGATCACGCAGTCGTGGGCCACATGACAGGCCGACATGAAGTAGCCGCCCATCCCGACAAAGGTTTCCCCGCGCCCTTCAGCGGTGCCGATATTCATCGTCACATGTTCGCGGATCACAGTGTCTGCGCCGATCACGAGGCGTGTGTCTTCCCCTGTGTAGCCGAGATGTTGGGGCGGTCCGCCGAGCACCGCGAACGGATGAACGATGGAGCCGGCGCCCAGACGCGTGCGCCCTTCAACAGCCACATGCGACAAGAGACGCGCGCCGTCGCCGATTGAGACTTTAGCGCCCACGCGACAATAGGGTCCGATCTCGACGCCATCGCCGATTTCAGCGCCGTCTTCAACAATTGCGGTGGGGTGAATACGCATGGCGTCAGTCGAAGGCTTAACTTGGCGCGTGCGCTAGCATCGCCGCAAACTGCGCCTCAGCGACTTTGGCGCCGTCCACGCGCGCCACGCCTTCAAATTTCCACACGGGCGGGCGCTTCTGAGCGGTTTTCACTTCGATCCGGAGCTGGTCGCCGGGGACGACTGGTTTGCGGAAGCGCGCTTTGTCAACGCCCATAAACAGGACAATCTTGTTTTCCACGTCGAGCTCTTCGGTATAGGCCGTATAGGCGGCGGCAGCCTGCGCCATAGCCTCGACAATAAGAACGCCCGGCATCACAGGCGCTTGCGGAAAGTGCCCCGGAAAAAATTGCTCATTGTAGGAAACATTTTTTATGCCGACGCCGCTTTCGCCGGGAACAATATCCACAAGGCGATCGATCATCAGCATCGGATATCGATGCGGCAGAATCTGCATAATCTCGTTCACATCGAGTTCTGTTTTCCCAGGTTCCAGCGCCATGGCGTTCGTCTCAACTTTTCTTTTTTCCGAGTCTGGCGATCATCGCCGTTTCTTTCAACCATCGCCGCATCGGTCGCGCCGGAAACCCGCCCCAGGTCTCACCCGCCGGAATATTTGACATGACGCCAGCCTTCGCCCCGATTTTCGCGCCGGCGCCGACCCTCAGGTGATCTGCAAGGCCGGCCTGTCCGCCGATCATGACGCCGTCTTCGAGCATTGTGCTCCCCGCAAAGCCGACCTGCGCGGCGATCAGGCAATGCCGGCCAATCTGGACGTTGTGGCCGATCTGCACGAGATTGTCGATCTTTGTCCCAGCGCCAATCGTGGTATCGCCGAGCGCGCCGCGATCAACCGTGGTGTTGGCCCCGATCTCAACATTGTCGCCAATGATGAGACGGCCGAGCTGCGGCACAGCAATGACGCCCGTGGGCGTCGGCGCGAACCCGAACCCGGCCTGACCCAGTTTTGCGCCAGGCTTGCTCACGAAGCCTTCGCCGATCAGCGCACAGGTGATGATGGTTCCAGCGCCAATCGACGCCCCAGCCCCGATCTCAACGCCGGGCCCGATAACCGCATGCGGCTCAAGAACGGCGCCCTCTCCGATGACGGCGTTCTCAGCAACGGTGACGGTTGAATGAAGACGCACATTCGCGCCGATCTTCGCCGACAAATGAACGCCGTCGCCTTCGATGACGCGCAGCGAATGAAGCCGTGCGGCAAGTTCTGCGAATGCCGCCCGCGGGCTTTCGCAAGAGGCGATAAGACCGGAACCCTCATAGGCGGCTGCGAATTCTGTTGTTGTGAGGCACAGCCCGAAGATCGCAGTCTCTAAAGACGCGGCGGTGCTCTTCGTCTCGGCATAGACAATCGCATCGCTTGTCGCATTTTCGATTGTCGAAACGCAAGACAACAGCCCGTCTGCGCCATCCCTTGGCGCGACGACGCCCGCCATCGCATCCACAACGCTGATCGGATCGTGCGTTAGAAAAAACCGATTATCCGGTCCCATCAATAATCGCCGCTCATTGCAAAAATGGCCGATGCTTTTCAGCACCGGCCATCATGTGATTTGAGGTCAGCAGCAAAGGCTTATTTCTTTTTCTTGCCTTTTTTGCCTTTGCCTTCCTGCGCTTTTTTCAACGCCGCCTGTTGTTGGCGCTGCAATTCGGCGAGACTGATTTTCTCAACCTTCACCGACTTCAGTTTTTTGTCGAGCTCAGCGATCACTTGCTCAGAGATATCCGTTTCCTGGGCGGCGTACATGACAGCGCTCGATTCCAGTAAAAGCGTGGCGCCGTTATCGTCAACGATCTTTTTCAAGATCGGACGCATGGCGTCGGTGATTTCATTGACGGCCTTTTGCTCGGACAGCGCCAGTTCCTGACGTTTTACTTCCTGCAACGTCGGTAATTGCTGTTGCTTGATGGCGACCTGTTGGTAGCGCTTTGTCCAGACATCCTCGGCCAGGAGCTCGCGCTGCTTCTTCAGATCTTCAGCTTCTTTTGTCAGCTTGGCGACTTCAGCCTCCAACTCGCTCTGGGCCTCTTTGCCGAGTTTTTCGAGCTGGGGTTTCATCGATTGGCCGGCCTTGGACGTGCTTAGGACGCGCGCTGAATTCATGGTCAGAATGACCGGCGCCGAACGCGCGGATTGCGCCTCGGCCTGCGTGAACGCCACCGCGCCCATAAGGCCCGTGACAGCGAGCGCTGCAGCACCCGCTAATGCGAATAGTTTGGTTCTCATCTTGTCGTACTCCTCGTACTGGTTGTTCGTTCTGTTTAAAGCCCTCTGACGGCTTTAAAAGCTCGATCCCGCGCTGAACCGGAAACTCATCGGTCGGTCGTAGATTTCATTCCTGAAGACCTCGGCAATGTCAAATCGGACCGGCCCAAAAGGTGAATCCCAACTGACCGAAACGCCCGCCGTCAGGCGCAAGGACAAGTCGTCCTGAACGGGCGCAATGCAGTCCGGCGCCGGATCATTGAGGCATAACAATCCGCTAGTTGGGTTAATGAATGAATTTAGGTCGTCGTTGAGCAGTTTCGTGTTCTCATCGACCAGGCCGACCGTGCCAACATCGGCGAAGAGCGCGGCGCGAATGCCGTATTCTTTGGGCAACGGAACAGGCACAAGCACTTCGCCAGATGCAATTGCCGTGACCTTACCGCCAATCGCCTGACTGAAGATCACGTTATCACGCTGATTGATGCCGCCGCCATTGAGGAACCGCGGGCCAACACCGGCGACATCGAAGCCGCGGAATGTGCCCGCGCCTTGGAAGAAGCGGTCAGAAAGGCGCACATCGTCACCGGCGTAACCATCAATGTAGCCGGCATTAAGTTTCAGTGCGCCGACGAAACCGGCGAAAAGCGGATGATAGTAAGCGCCGTTAAACTGCGTCCGGTAGTAGTTGACGTCGCCGCCGACGCCGGCGACCGAGGCGGAAAGGCTCGCACGCCAGCCGCGGGACGGGTCAATCGGATCATCGCGCTTATCAAACGAGAGCGACGCCCCTAGAAGCGAAGTCACAAAAGTGCCGCGCTGCTCGCAAAGCGGGCTGAAAGATTGCGTTAGGAAATCACAACGAAAACCGGTAGCCGAGACGGCGTCCGCAAAGATCTGGGTAGCAACGCCCTGATCGTCGAGCAGCGCCAAATCATTAATCGAGGCGCCGGGGACAACAAACGTCGCGGGGTCCGTACCGGGCGCAATGGGCAGCGTGACTTGGTTGAATATGTTGTCTTCAACTAGGTCCACATCGTCGCGCGTGAACAAATACTGAAGATTGCCGCGCCCATATTCCGACACCTGGAACCCGGCGTTCAACCCGAAACCAGTCCGGTCACGGACGAAGCCTGATTCAAGAAAGTTCGTTCGGTTGTTAAAGAGTGAAAATCCGGCTGCCAGGTTACGATCGAGGAAGTAAGGTTGCGTAAATCTCAAATCCACCGATCGCGTCCGGGAAGAAGCCTGAACGCGAAAGCGCAAGAACTGTCCGCGGCCAAGAAGATTACTCTCTTGAATTGAGAAATCGACGATAAAGTTTTCCGTAGACGACACGCCAACGCCGACGGAAAAAGAACCTGTTGAGCGTTCTTCGACTGTAACGTCGAGCTCGGTGCGGTCCGGCGCAGAGCCCGGCTTTTCTTCAATCTCAACTTCACCAAAATAGCCAAGCGAGCGGATGCGCGCGCGCGAGCGGTCCACGAGGACACGGTTAAAGGCGTCGCCCTCCGCGATCCGAACCTCGCGGCGAATGATCTTATCGAGGGTCCGCGTGTTGCCCTTGATATTGATGCGCTCCACGTAGACGCGCGGGCCCTCATTCACCTCAAAAGTGAGGTCGATGGTCTTGGAGGTCTCATTGCGCTGAATGCGGGGGTTCACGTCCACAAACGCGTAACCGGTCGCGCCGGTGGCGAACGTGATGGATTCGACGGTTTTCTCGACCTTCTCACCGTCGAATGTTTGTCCCGGCTTGATAGGAACGAACCGCTCAAGGACGCTCTCATCGAGCTTGGCGAGGCTCGTTTTCACCTTCACATCGCCAATCGTGTATTTTGGCCCCTCGTCGATGGTGAAGGTAATGAAAAAATCTTTCCGATCCGGCGTCAGCTCAGCAACGGCGTTGACCACCTGAAAGTCCGCATACCCATTACGTCCATAATGTTGACGCAGGAGCTCGCGCTCATACTCCAGGCGGTCCGGGTCATAATTGGCGTTAGAAGAGAAGAACCGCCACCAGCGGCTTTCTTTTGTCAGCAATACACCGCGTAACTCGCCGTCGGTGAAAACCTCGTTGCCGACGAAGTTGACTTTGGCGACGCCGGTCTTCGGCCCTTCGTCTATCTCGTAGATGACATCAACGCGGTTCTGCTCGAGCAGCTTAACCTTCGGCGTCACCGTCGCTGCGAAGCGGCCCGTGCGGCGATAGACTTCGATGATGCGCTGCACGTCGGCCTGAACTTTGGACTTTGTGAAAACCGCCCGCGGCGCCAGCTGCACTTCTTCCGTGATCTTATCTTCTTTAACCCGCTTGTTACCGTCGAGAATGACCTGATTGATGATCGGGTTCTCTTTCACCTCGATCAGCAATACGCCGCCCGGCTGCATCGACAGCGAAACGTCAGAGAACAGTCCTGTGTTGAACAGCGTCTTCACGCCAAGGTCGAGCAGTTGCGGATCAGCAGGATCGCCGGGCGCGACGACCAGATATGACCCGATCGTATCGCCTTCGATGCGCTGATTGCCGGTCACGGCGACAGATTGGATGGTGGGCGCCGGACCGTCCGGACCCAGATAATTCTGGACTGCCGCGGCGGCGGCCTCCTGTTGGGCTTGCGTCGGCTGCTGCGCCGAGGCGGTAGAGACGCAGGCCTGCGCAATGACAAAAACCATCGCGATGACCGCGCCAAACGCGCCCGATCCGGACTTCACTTCACTCATTCCGCCGACCCAAAGTTAACTATTGATTGAAAACAAAGAATTGATGTCGTTCCACGTCACAAAGATCATGAGCGACGCCAACATGACGAGCCCCAACTTAAACCCAACCGATTGCGCCTTTGCCCCCAAAGGCTTTCCAGCAACAACTTCGTAGCCGTAATACATAAGATGGCCTCCGTCGAGAACCGGCACTGGCAAAAGATTCAAAAAGCCGATCGACACTGATACAACCGCCGCAAGATTGATGAAGTTGGCGAGCGACACTTTCAGCTTCGTCAAGAACCCCGGCGGTTCCGCATAGCTTGACTCGTCGAATCCGGAAAGCGCTGATTGGCCGGCATATTTCGCCATTTTGATCGGGCCGCCCAGCTGCGTGGTATCCTCTTTGCCGACCACGAGGCGACTGATGAATTTGACCGTCGTGGAGAGAATATCCCAAACCTGCCCCATCGCCGGGAGAACCGCCGCTCCCGGACCGAGGCGCTCAAACTGATAGCCGCTGGCGTCCGGGCGAATGCCCAACAGGCCGACGCGGGTTTTGTTGCCGAAGGCGTCCTCGGAATCGGCGCGCCGCGGCGTCGCTTTCAGCTGGATTTGCTGACCATCCCGCTCCACCTCGAAGGTCAATTCATCGCCGGAGCTGAGCATCACCACATAGCGAACATCGTTGAATTCTTTGATCGATTTCCCGCCTATCGCGGTAATCCGGTCTCCAGGCTGGAAGCCGGCCTCGGCTGCGGCTGAATCCGGCAAGACCTCGCCTACCGTTGCGTCCACATAGTTGCGGCCAAGAAAGACGAGCAATCCCCAAAAGATCACCGCCGCCAGAAGGAAATTCGCAAAGGGCCCCGCCGCCACAATCGCCGCACGCCGCCAGAGCGGCTTAAAGTGGAAGCAGACGGCCTTTTCTTCCGGCGTCATGCCGCGGCCGACTTCCGCCTCTTCGCCGGGACGCGGGAACTGGGTTGTGCCCACCTGAGCGCTGCGATCGGCCTTTTCTTCCTGAACCTCCTCAGAGGCGTCCGAAGCAGGCCCTGCGTCGCCGAAAAACTTCACATAGCCGCCAAGCGGCCATCGCGCTATTCGCCATTCCGTGCCCTTCTTGTCGGTCCAGCGCGCCAAAGGCTTACCGAACCCGATCGAGAAGACATCCACGCGTACGCCCAACAATCGCGCAATCGAGAAATGCCCGTATTCGTGGAAGAAGACGATGATCGTCAACAAAGCGATGAAGGCGACGGCGGTGATGGGGAGGATGAGCAATTGATCCAGCGTGAATCCGGCAATTGACGTCTGGGGATCGACCATAGCGTTACTTTGTTACGTTTTTTGCGGCATTTTTAGGGCAACGTTAATCCAGAGGCGGCGTTACGCAGCCGCCCGGGCGGCCACCGCGTCTTCGGCCAACCGTCTCGCTGTTGCGTCAGCGTCCATCGCCTCTTCCAAGCTTGTCAGCGTTGCTGGCCCGGCGGGGCGTCCAACCAAGTCGAGAACGTGCTCGGTTACGCCGGCGATGTCCAGAAATTTAATCCCGCCATTGAGAAACGCCGCCACCGCCACTTCATTGGCCGCATTCAGGGTCGCGGGGAAAACGCCGCCTTTTTCGATCGCCTCACGCGCAAGGCGCAACGCCGGGAAACGCTCCAGATCCGGCGCTTCAAAATTCAATTGCGCCACCTTGGCGAAGTCCAGTTTTTCTGACGGGCTCGGCGTACGGTCGGGCCAGGCGAGCGTCGAGGCGATCGGCGTCCTCATGTCGGGCGTTCCAAGCTGCGCCAGCACCGATCCATCCACATATTCGACCATCGAATGAATAACCGACTGCGGGTGAACGAGAATCTCAATCTGCTTGTGCGCAATTGGAAAAATATGCGCTGCTTCAATGAGTTCCAGGCCTTTGTTCATCATTGACGCGGAGTCGACGGAGATCTTTGCGCCCATGGACCAGTTAGGGTGCGCCACCGCCTGCGCTGGCGTCGCCACGGCCATCTCATCTTTCGCCCAAGTTCTGAACGGTCCTCCGGAAGCTGTTAAAATCAAACGTGAAACGCGGTTTGGTCGCTCGAAGTCAAAGACCTGGAAAATCGCATTGTGTTCGGAATCAACAGGAAGAAGCTTGCCGCCCGCCTGATCGATGGCCGCCTTTACGACATCACCCGCACAGACGAGGCACTCTTTGTTGGCGAGGGCGATATCCGCGCCGCGTTCAGCGGCTTTCAATGTTGGCTTCAGCCCTGCGGCCCCGACGATCGCCGCCATCACCCAGTCGGCCTCGCGCGCGCCGGCTTCCTCGACCGCTGCGGCGCCCGCGCCGATCTCCACGTCGACGCCGCTCAGCGCCGCTTTCAAATCATCTTTAAGGCTCTCGTCCGCAATCGCCACAAATCGGGGTCTGAATTTGCGCGCCTGCTCGGCCAACAGAGCGACATTTTTGTTCGCTGTCATTGCTTCGATCTCAATTTTGGCCTCGCCCCGTTTTTCGGCGAAATCCAGCAAATCGAGCGTATTGACCCCGATAGACCCTGTTGATCCCAAAATGGTTATACGCCGCGCGCGCTGGTGAGCTTTTTCCGCCATGACCCCGTCCTTATAATTTTGCTATTAGCATATGCGCAAAGAGCGCCGCCGTCATCGCTGTCGTCGCGAAAATCATCCCGTCCAGCCGATCAAGTACGCCGCCATGACCGGGAATGAGCGCGCTTGAATCCTTGACCCCAAAAACGCGCTTAAAGGCCGATTCAGCAAGATCGCCGAGCACCGACGTGAGGCCGAGGCTGGCGCCGATCGCTGCGAATGCGAAGAAAGAGCCCTCCCCGTAAATCCACTTGGTGGCCGCGGCACCTGCGAGACCGCCAAGGATGATTCCGCCCACGACGCCGGACCAGGTTTTCTCCGGCGACAAGGCCCGCGAAATCCGCGGACCGCCCACAAAACGGCCCGCGAAATAGGCGCCGATATCGGCCATCCAGACAATAAAAAATAACGTGAATGTCAGCGCCCGGCCGTTTTCAACAAATTCCCGAAGCCAGATCAGCGCAACGCATGGCGCAAGAATATAAATCGCGCCGAAGCCTGCCCACGCATATCGACGCGCGCCAGCATGGGCGCTGAGCGCTCCTGCGATGACGCCTACGCCGCAGAGCGTGAAAGCAAGCGAATACCGTCCGTCAGCGGCGCAATAGAACGCGCCCGCCCCGCTGATCGCCAGCGCATAAAAGAGCGGCGTGAACGCGGTCCGGTCAACCATGCGCGCCCACTCATACGCCATGAGCGTCGCCGCAAACGCGATGAGCGCAGCGAAGACGGGTCCGCCAACATAGGTAGCGGCCATCGCCGCCGGCGCCAGCACCACTGAAGAAGCCACACGCTTGCCCAGCGAGCCGTTTGCAGCAGGCCTCTCCACGTCAGCGCCGTCGGTGTTTGATTTCATGAATGGTGACCCGGCCTTTGCCGTTACTTAGCGTCGACGCCGCCAAACCGGCGCTCGCGGGCCATATACTCCGTGACAGCCTCGGCAAAATAATCGCCGTTAAAATCGGGCCAAAGTACATCGAGAAAGACATATTCAGCATACGCTGCTTGCCACAGCAAAAAATTACTGATGCGTTTTTCACCGCTCGTTCGGATCACGAGATCAGGGTCAGGCGCCTCGATCGTATCGAGATATTGGCCGAACACATTTTCATCCATATCGTCCGGACGCGCCTCACCCGATTGAACAGCATGCGCGAAGGCTTTCGCTGCACGCGCGATCTCGTCACGCCCGCCATAATTAAAGGCGATTTGCAGAAGAAAACCGGTATTGTCAGCGGTTTCGCTTTCCGCCCGCTTCACCAGCAATCGCAAATCCAGATCAAGGCTGTCGCGGTCGCCGATAATGCGCACCCGAACCCCTTCTTTTTTCAGCGTCGGCAAATCCTCGCCGATAAACTTGCGCAAGAGGCTCATCAGATCGCGAATTTCGCCTGCCGGCCGGCGCCAGTTCTCGGTGGAAAAGCTGTAAAGCGTCAGGTGGGTGAGCCCCATATCCCGGGCTGCTTCGAGAGCGCGGCGGACGGCTTCCACACCTTCCCGGTGGCCCGCAGCCCGCGGCAAGCCGCGCGCCTTCGCCCAGCGGCCATTGCCGTCCATGATGATCGCAACGTGTCGAAGCTTCTGACTGTCGCCCGTAAGGGCGTTATCGTCAGTGTAATCTTCAAGCTTCGAAACGGGCTTGGCCGGCATTCAGTAACTCCTAAGGGACGCGTCCCCGCGCCCAGCGTCGAACGTCATCAGACCTGCATGATCTCGGCTTCTTTCGCCGCAAGCGCTTCATCGATCTTCTTGACCATGGCGTCGGTCAGTTTTTGGACGTCATCGGACAGCTTTTTCTGTTCGTCTTCGCTGACGCCGTCCGCCTTCTTGATGGATTCCATTCCCTCGCGGCGCACATTGCGTACAGATACCTTCGCTTGCTCACCATACTTTCCGGCGATTTTCGTCAATTCGACGCGCCGTTCCTCCGTCAGCGGGGGCAGCGGGATACGAATATTTGTCCCGTCTACCACAGGATTAACGCCAATACCGGATTCCCGGATTGCTTTTTCAACCGCGCCAACCATGCCTTTGTCCCAAACCTGAACCGTGATCATCCGCGGCTCGGGCACGCTCACCGTCCCCACCTGGTTCATCGGCATTTGCGAGCCGTAAGCATCCACCATGATCGGCTCCACAAGGCTCGTCGACGCCCGGCCGGTGCGCAAACCGGAGAACTCGTTTTTGAGCGCGGTCAACGCGCCTTCCATGCGCTTTTCGAGATCTTTGAGATCAACGTCGCCAGTGCTCATAAGATGGTGCTCCTTATCGTCCTTAGAGACTGTTATTACGGCGAAACGAAGAATTTCGCCCGGCTTTTTCAGGCCGTTTCTTTGCCGCCGATAATGGTATGGCGACCGGTCCCGGTCAACGCGCCCACGATCCCGCCTTTGTTGGCGATTGAGAACACAACAATTGGGATGCCGTTCTCGCGCGTCAAGGCCACAGCCGTCTGGTCCATAACCTTCAGATCACGCACCATCACTTCCTGATAGTCCAGCGCCTCGAAGCGTTCCGCGTCCGGGTTGGTTTTCGGGTCGGCGGAATAGACGCCGTCCACTTGCGTTCCCTTAAGAAGCGCGTCGCACCCCATTTCGGCCGCCCGCAGCGCGGCCGCCGTGTCTGTGGTGAAAAACGGATTGCCTGTGCCGGCTGCAAAAATGACGATCCGGCCCTTTTCCATATGGCGAATGGCGCGCCGTCGGATATAGGGCTCGCAGATCGCCGTCATCTCGATGGCGGAGAGCACGCGCGTATAGAGCCCGATTTCCTCCAACGCATTTTGCACCGCAAGCGCGTTCATGACCGTGGCGAGCATGCCCATATAATCGGCGCTCGCCCGTTCCATCCCCTTCGCCGCCTGGCTAACCCCGCGGAAGATATTGCCGCCGCCGATAACGAGACAAATTTCGACGCCAAGCGCGCGCGCTTCCTTCACTTCGTCGGCGATACGGCTCGCGGTCTCGAGGTCAATCCCGTAAGCGCCCTCGCCCATGAGCGCCTCGCCAGATATCTTCAACAAAACGCGCTTAAATCGCGGCTGTCCGTCTGAGGGGGATGTCGATGCGCTCATAACTCGCCTCTACCATGATCTGCGCCGGCGTGAGCGCAAATAATGAGCCAAAAAATTTGCGCCACATTAGGCGCGATCGCTCAATTTGCAAGACAAGGGACCTGCAAAAGAAGCCGCAAAAAAAGCGTGTTTTCGAGCGAAAACACGCTTTCAGGATGAGTATCGGGACAACGCCTAATCGTCGTCGTCGCTCTTCTCCACGCCTTCGCCAAGCTCAAGGCGCGCGAAGCCAGCGAATTCAACCGGAGCGCCCACATCGTTAGCGGCGTTTTCGATTACTTTCGCCACTTTGTTTTCACCATCGATTACGAAGATTTGCTCAAGCAGCACCGATTCCTCGTAGAATTTCCGCAAGCGACCTTCGACCATCTTGTTGATGATTTCTTCCGGCTTGCCGGAATCGCGCGCCTGATCGGCGAGCACCTGCTTTTCGCGATCGACAATCGCCGGATCAAGATCAGCGACCGTCGCCGCCAGCGGCCGCGCGGCCGCCACATGCATGGCGATTTGCTTACCGAGCGCATTGAGCTTGTCCTTGTCGCCGGATGATTTGAGCCCGACAATTACGCCGATCTTACCGGCATTGTCCGTCACTGGTCCGTGCACGTAGGAAGCAACGACGCCCTCATCGACGGAAACCGATCCAGCGCGGCGCAAGTTCATATTCTCACCGATCTGGCCGACCATTTCCGCAATGTGATCCTCGATGGACTTTCCAGCGCCTGGAAATTCCGCCGCGCGCACCGCTTCCGCGGTTCCGTCTGTCGCCAGCGCGGCGCCGGCGATTTCAGCCACCATCTTTTGGAAAATGTCGTTGCGCGCAACGAAGTCTGTTTCCGAATTGACCTCGACAAGAACCGCTTTCGCGCCAGCGCCGGCGTCGTCCACAGCGATCGCCACAAGCCCTTCGCTTGCGGTCCGCCCGGATTTTTTCGCGGCTTTCGCCAATCCTTTTTTACGCAACCAATCGACCGCCGCCTGCATGTCGCCGCCGGTCTCGTTTAATGCGGCCTTGCAATCCATCATGCCGGCGCCTGTGGCGTCGCGAAGCTCTTTGACCATTGCTGCTGTAATTCCAGCCATTTCTCATCTCCTTTACCCGCCCCGCGCCGGACCGGCGTCAGGGCAAACGCTGATTAACCTGTTCAAGGGCCGCCCCTAAGAGGCGGCTTTGTTGTTTCGACGCGCAGCGCGCGCCGATGATGCTCGTGTAAGTCGCCGAAGCGAGGGCAAACGCCGTTATGCGCTTGGCGATGCTTCGCCGCCGTCGCCGGCCGGCGTTTCAGCGGGCGCTTCGGCTGGCGATTCTTCCGCCGCCGGTTCTTCCGCTAACGCCGCTTCAACGGGCGCTTCTTCCATGGCGCCGAGATCAACCCCGAGGGCCGCCTGGCTCTCGGAAATGCCGTCGATCACCGCGTCCGCAACAAGGCTTGTGTACAGCGCGATTGCGCGCGATGCGTCGTCATTGCCAGGGATTACATAGTCAACGCCGTCCGGATCGCAATTGGTGTCGACCACGGCGATCACGGGAATGCCGAGCTTTTTGGCTTCCTGGATGGCGATTGCTTCCTTCTTCACGTCAATCACGAACAAAAGATCCGGCAGTCCGCCGAGCTCGCGGATGCCGCCGAGCGACGCATCAAGCTTTTCGCGTTCGCGCGTCAGCTGTAATTGTTCTTTTTTGGTAAGCCCTGCGCCGCCGGCGTCGAGCTTTTCTTCCATATCTTTCAAACGACGGATCGAGTTTGAAATCGTTTCCCAATTTGTCAGCGTGCCGCCGAGCCAGCGCACATTCATATAATATTGCGCGCAGCGTTGCGCCGCTTCCGCGATCGGGGCCTGCGCCTGACGCTTGGTGCCAACCATAAGGATGCGTCCGCCGCCTGCGACGGTCTCGCGGATCTTGACCAGCGCCTGATGCAGGAGCGGCACTGTCTGGGACAGATCAATGATATGAATACCGTTACGGCCGCCGAAAATGTACGATTTCATTTTCGGGTTCCAGCGGTGTGTTTGGTGACCAAAGTGGACGCCAGCTTCCAGAAGCTGGCGCATGGAAAATTCTGGCAACGCCATCGTGCAAGTACTCCTTCAGTTATGCCGCCGCACCGCTTGTTGCTCGCTCGCCCGGTCAGGACGCTCAAACCACCGAAGAACGCGATGCGTGAGAGATGTGCAGGGTCTTATCAGCCTTTTTTAAGAATTCAAGCGTTACGGGACGCCGCCAATGGCCGGGCGACAGAGGCGCGGCCCGCCCACCAGCGCAAAAGCGTCGATTTCGCCAAAAGCCGGACTATTCTTGGCTCTAGATCAGCTCTACGTCGGTGACGCCCTCCACCGATTTAAGCGCCCCGCGCATAGCGGGCGTGCAGGCCGCCTCGACCCCCAGATCAATGTCGATCTCGCGGCCGTTCTCCGGCAGGCGTAAGGACACGATCACATCGCCGCTCTCATGGCGGGACGCGGGTTTCACGGCGCTCAGCCGCCGTTTCACGCCGTCGAGCGCCGCTGGCGTTGAAAGGGCGACCCGCAATTGCGAGGTGGTCTGCGCCGCCGCCGCATCGAGCCGGCGCACCCCTTCGGCCGTCATGCGCGCTTCTCCGTCCCGGTCTTCGACGGTCACCGAGAACAGGAGCAGATTGCCGGCTTCAAAAAGATCGCGCGAGGCGTTCAGAACTTCGGAAAAAACCGTGACCTCGAATTCGCCGCTCGCGTCGGAACATTCGATCCAGGCGAACGGTTTACCGGTTTTCGATCGCCGGAACCGCGCCGCCCGAATGACGACGCCCATCTGTGCCGTGAAACGCTCCGATTTCGCCCGCGCGACAGCCTCCGCGAAATTAATCGCCCCAAGCCGGATCAATTCTTTTTCGTAATCGTCGAGCGGGTGGCCGCTGAAGTAAAACCCGAGGGCGGCATGTTCAGCATTTAACTGCTCGAGCGGCGTCCACGGCTCGGCGCCTGGCAGGCGCGGGCGCTCAAGCCCCGACGCGCCCGATCCGCCCAGATCGAACAAGCCGCCCTGGTCGCTTTCGCGTTCCTCCGCCGCCTGCACGGAATACTTGATCAGCATATCCGCCGACGCCAGCGCCTCTGCGCGGGACCGGCATAGTCCATCGAGAGCGCCGGCGCGCGCCAGGTTCTCAATGGCCCGCTTGCCGACGCTGCGCAAATTCACGCGCTCGGCGAAATCATGAAGATCGGCGAAGACCCCGCCGCGCACGCGCTCTTCAACGATTTCCGCCATCGCGCCTTCACCGACATTTTTCACCGCCGACAACGCATAGACGATCGCCCCGCCCTGAACCGAAAAGTCGGCTTGCGAATAATTGACGTGGGGCGGGCGCACATCGACCCCGGTGCGCTTTGCTTCTTTCAGGAAGACGGACAGCTTGTCAGTATTAGCGCGGTCGAGCGACATGGAGGCTGCTAGAAACGCCGCCGGATGGTTCGCCTTCAAATATCCCGTCTGATAAGCGATCAGCGCATAGGCGGCGGCGTGCGATTTGTTAAATCCGTATCCGGCGAATTTTTGCACCAGGTCAAAGATGGAAGACGCTTTTTGTGCGGCCACGTCGCGTTCCACAGCGCCGTCGACAAAGCGCTTGCGCTGTTTATCCATCTCCTCTTTTTTCTTCTTGCCCATGGCCCGGCGCAACAGATCCGCCTCGCCGAGCGAATAGCCGGAGAGGATCTGAGCGATCTGCATGACCTGTTCCTGATAGATGATGACGCCGTAGGTCTCTTTCAGGACGCCTTCCAGTTTGGGGTGGAGATAATCCGGCGCCTCCCTGCCCTGTTTGCGCTCGATATAAGTGGGGATATTCTCCATCGGGCCGGGGCGATAGAGAGAGACGAGCGCGATAATATCTTCAAGACTGTCCGGCTTCATCGCCCGCAAGGTGGCGCGCATGCCGGCGCTTTCCAGCTGGAAGACACCGACGGCGGCGCCCTCGCCCAGCATTTCGAATGTGGGACGGTCTCCGAATGGAATATCGTCGGCGGATTTCAGATTAGCGCCTTCGCCGCGCGCAAAACCGATGGCGCGATCGATGACTGTGAGGGTCTTGAGGCCGAGAAAGTCGAACTTTACCAGGCCGGCCGGCTCCACCCATTTCATGTTGAATTGCGTCGCCGGCATGTCCGACCGCGGATCAAGATAGAGCGGCGATAGCTCGTCGAGGGGGCGGTCGCCGATCACGACGCCTGCTGCGTGCGTCGAGGCATGGCGGTAGAGCCCCTCCAGCTTCAACGCTTTTTCCAGCAATGCGGCGACCGCCTCTTCGCGATCCCGCTCCTCTTTGATGCGCGGCTCTGACTCCACCGCTTCGGCGAGCGTCACCGGGTTGGCGGGGTTGTTCGGCACCAGCTTGCACAACCGATCGACCTGTCCGAACGGCATGCCGAGCACCCGGCCCACATCGCGCAACACGGCCCGCGCCTGCAGCTTTCCAAAGGTGATGATCTGCGCAACGCGATCGGCGCCGTATTTTTCCTGCACATACCGGATCACCTCGTCGCGCCGGTCCTGACAGAAATCGACGTCGAAGTCGGGCATGGAGACCCGTTCCGGGTTCAGGAACCGTTCAAAGAGCAGCCCGAACCGCAAGGGGTCGAGATCGGTGATTGTCAGCGCCCACGCCACAAGCGAGCCGGCGCCGGACCCGCGGCCCGGCCCCACCGGAATATCGTGTGCTTTCGCCCACTTGATGAAATCAGAAACGATCAGAAAATATCCCGGAAACCCCATCCGGTTGATAATATCGAGCTCAATTTTCAGCCGGTCCCAGTAGGCGCTTTCATCCGTGGCCAGATCAACGGAGGCCAACCGCTCCTTCAACCCGGCGCGCGCCTGCGTCTCAAGCTCGCGCCCTTCCAGATTTCGGGCGTCGCCGATATCGCCTTCGACAAATTGCGGCAGGATCGGATCGCGCGTGCGCGGCCGGTAGGCGCATCGGCGCGCTACCTCCATGGTCGTCGCCACCGCTTCGGGCAAATCCGCGAACAACGCGCCCATTTCCGCGCCTGACTTGAAATAATGATCGGGCGTCACCTGGCGGCGATCGTCCTGATGCACATAGGCGCCGTCCGCGATGCACAATAGCGCATCATGGGCTTCATGGTCTTCCCGATGCGGAAAGAACGGCTCATTTGTCGCGACGATTGGCAAATCATGCTTGTACGCGAAATCGGTGAGCGCTGCTTCAACGTCGCCCGTGTCCCGCGCTTCGTGGCGCTGCAACTCGATATAAAGCCGGCCGGGAAATATCGCCTGAAGCTTAGCGAGCAAATCCTCGGCTTCTTGCCGGCGTTCGGCGCGCAGCAGCCGGTCAAGCGGCCCGTCATATCCCCCGGTCAAACATAGGACGCCCTCGGACCATTCAGCAAGCCAGTCGACGGCGGCGCAGGGTTCGCCGTCGCGCACCGAACGCAGAAACGCCGCGCTCGTCAGCTTCATCAAATTCGCGTATCCGGCTTCGTTCTGGGCGAGCAGCACGAGAGACGGCGCGCGCGCCGTCTTAGCTTCCAGATCCACAAGGTCGGCGATCTCAAAACCCTGTTGCAGACCAGCGATGGGCTGCACCCCTACGGCGCTCAGTATTTCCGAGGCCTCGAGCGCGCCGAAAAGATTGTTGGTGTCGGTCACCGCCACCGCCGGCATCCCGGCCTCAAGGCAAAGGTCTTTCAATTTCCCGATGGGAATAGCGCCTTCGGAAAGGGAGTAGGCGGAATGAAGATGCAGATGAACAAAATCCGCCATGGCGTTCCCTCTAAATGACGCTTGCTGCGTCGGCTTAAAGCACAGCCCCCCACATCTGCGCCGCGCCGATCATCAGGATCAGTACGCCGAGTCCGACCGCGTCTCGCAATGTTTCGTTTTCCATAGCCGCCTCCAGATTGTTCTTTTTTTGTTCTATATTCTTGTTTTGTTCTTTTCAAGCAGCTTTTTTTGCAAGGGGAAAATTTTTTCTCGGATCATTTCGCGACTGCGAAAATGGCGATAGTGCGCCCGGAAATTCGTTTTGAGAAAGAAAAGATTGACTTTTCAACGGGCTCTGACCGCCTATTTCGTTCGCATACGCAGCATAGCTTGTTGTCGACGGTCCCGTGCAGGCGCGCTATTCTGCGGCCGGGGAAGGGTAAGAAAGAGGGACAAAAAACATGGACTTAACGCAACTGCTTCTTAGCGGGGCCGGCGGCGCGATCATCGGGCCGCTCGTCTCACAATTTCTTGGCGGGAAAGATTCCAGCATGATGATGCGCCTTATTAGCGGCGTGATCGGCGGCGCGGGCGCTGGGGCAGGCGCCGATATGGCGGGCCTCGGCTCGTTGCTGGGCTCTGAAGGCGTCATGCCGATGGTGCAGAGTTTTCTGGAGGGCGGCGTCGGCGGCGGCGTTCTCGCCACCATCGCCGGGATGATGACCAAAAAATCCTGAGCTTGAATTTCTCTGATGGATGCGCCCCGGTCGACAGTCGGCCGGGGCGTTTTCATAGGCGCCTCACGCCTGGCGGACTGCAGCGCGCACCGCCTCTTCGAGCGCCTGAAGAAACTGCGACCGGTCTTTTTTGGAAAAGGCCGGACCGCCGCCTGAAATCTCACCCATCTCGCGTAAATCGCGCGACAGCTCTCTCATGGCGAGCGCCATCCCGATCCCGTCCGGCGTAAACGGTTTACCCGCTGGGCCAAGAACCGCCGCGCCCGCCTTGAGGCAACGATCCGCTAACGGAATATCGGACGTAATCACGATATCGCCCGGGCCGGCCGCCTTGGCGATCCAGTCGTCTGCGGCGTCGAAACCGTCATTGACGATTTGTCGGCGCACGTCATACCCTGCCGGTAATCTCATATAGGCGTTTGAGACAAAGAAGACTGTCAGCTTATGGCGATCGGCGACCTTGACGGTTTCGTCTTTTACGGGACAAGCGTCCGCATCCGCGTAGAGTGTCGTCATTAGCGCAGGCGGGAAAAGCGGGGGCGGTTGGTTTTCGGGTCGAGATCCGGCTCGCGCGGTGTGGGTGTGAATGCCTCTATCGTCACACGGTCGTGGCGGTCGTCATAGCTTTGAACCTCGCCGGCCGCATCCGTTTCGCTGAAATCACTTGTTGTCTCCGCCAAAGCGAGCGCCGGTTTTACGTGCGCTTCGCCGGCCGCCCACACGCGCCCGAGATTAAAGCCCGCGAGATACGCCGACACCCATGGCGAGAAACGCGCGGCGATATCGAACATGCCGTCGTCAATGTCTTGGACCGCCTGATCCAGATTCCACCCGAGGAAATGGTCGACCGCCATGGCGAGCGTGAAGAGGACGATTAAAATATGCGCATACAGAAAATGCAACGAACGGGCGAAAACTTTTGCGACCCACGCGCCTGCGCCGCGTGCGCCGTCCGCCTGATAGCGCCACCGGCCTGCGATGAACCCAAGGCCCGGCATCACCGTCAGGTAAACCACTGTCGCCACCGGCAGCGTCAGCCCAAGCAATTGCGTCATCGCGTAGTAAGGATCGTCGCGCACGATCCACGCCCAGAGCGCCGTAATCGCTGAGAAGACGAGCGCGCTCGTCAGATACCCGCCGACGCGATCCTCGCGTGTCGGAGACTTTTGAACTGTTTCTGACATCGCCACCACCAGATAACCCCACTTTATCATAGGTCGTGACGCGCGCCTGCGCGAGCGTTAAATGGCGGGCGCGGTGTATTGCGACTGACGGGGCTGATAAGCTGACGCCATGAAATATGTAATCTTCGGACCAGGTCGTGTCGGCACGAACATGGCGGCATACCTCACGTCCCTCGCCCACAATGTGACATTGATCTCCCGGCGGGAGGCCGAGACTGACGGCGACTATTGCCGGTCAGAAATTTCGAGCGCAGACATCGTGGCGGCCGCCCTGCCGGACAGCGCTCTCAGCGATTGGCGGGCGGCGTGGGCGGACACCATCGGTAAGCGTCCGGCGGTTCATTTTTCAGGCGCCGTCTCCGTCGACGGCATGCACGCTTATCATCCGCTTTATTCATTCCCACCCTCTGTCCTGCCGGCTGATGTCTTTCCGAAAATCGGGTTTGCTTGCCCAGAAGACGGCCCGGCCTTTACTGATATTTTTCCGGGCGCGCCCAATCCGACATTCTCACTTGGCGATGATGCGCGCGCGCATTACCACGCGCTTGCCGTTTTGAGCGGAAATTTCGCCGCACATCTGTGGAATGAAACCGCCGCCGCCTTCGCATCGGCCTATGACGCGGCGCCCGCCGATATTCTGTCTACATATTTTGAAAGCATTGTGGACCGGTTTCGTGAAAACCCGCTGAGTTCACTCACCGGTCCTGTAGCGCGCGGCGACCGTATCAGCGTCGAGGCGAATGTGGCGGCGCTGGCGGACGACCCAAAACTGTCCGCGCTCTATAAGGCGTTCCTCGCATCGGCGTGGCCTGAAGCCAAAGATATCGACTAACGATCAACGCCGGCGCGTTGCGTCAACGCCCGCCGCCAACAGCGCGAATAATCCGTATGCGATTAGCGCCGAGCTTGCGACCGCGTTAACGCTTGGCGGCGGCGGTCCGAAATTGCCGAACACTTGCAACGCCACCCCGACAATAAGGAATGCGCCCGCCGCCAATCCGCTCTGCCGGCCGCGTCCCGGACAGCGAACGAGAAAGAACGCCATGCCGCCAAGGAAAAGCGCAACTTCAAGACCAAAGCTCAACGGTCGATTGTCCCACAGCCCCAAGCCCACTTTTTCGCCGCCGAACCACAAAAGCAGATCGGGCTTATGCATGATGAAATCCGTCAACCAGTGAGAGAATACGAGGGCGGCGATGATCAGGCCTCCGGCCGCGCCAGCGCCTTTTCGCACCACGCCATAGGCGAGGCCCGCCGCCGCGCTCCAGAACGCCGCCATGGGCAGACTGTGGGTCCAGGGCATGTGATAGAGATCGAGATGGTTCGCTTCGGTAAAATTCGGGACGATCCGCACGCCTTCAACACCCGTCAGCACGAACGGGGCCCAGAGAATATCGAGAAATTGAACGGCGATAACCGCATGCCAGAGCTTGACGCGCGCGCCGGCCAGCGCCCCCGCGGGACCATAGTGACCGACAAACATATGCTCGCCCCTCCCATTGGATTGAGCAGTCATTTTGCGCTTGCTCTGGGCCAGCCTATCCTCTAAAGAACCGCGCTCAAACGGAATTATTCGGCTGCGACGCTCGGTTTTTCGAGACCGCGGCCTTTATGCATGAAGGCTTAGTGTCATGGCGGAAATGGACGTTTTTGATTGCGAAGTGCGGGCGAGAACAGGCACAGGCGGCGCGCGCGCCGTTCGCCGCGACGGCTGGGTGCCGGGCGTCCTTTACGGCGGCGGTGATCCGGTCGCCATCAAGCTGAAATTTAACCAGGTGAATAACGCCTACCGGGCGGGCCGCATGGGCGGACGCCTCGCCAATATCGATGTGGTCGGCGAAGACGGGCTGCAGCCGGTCATCGCGCGTGAGGTTCAAATCCACCCGGTGAAGGGCTTCCCGATGCATGTGGACATGCTGCGGGTGGACGAGAAAACCCGCATCGACGTCGAGGTGCCCGTGCGCTTCGTTAACGAAGAAGAATCGCCTGGCCTGAAACGCGGCGGCGTTCTTAATGTCGTGCGTCACGCTGTCGAGGTTTATGCCCCGGCGACTGCGATCCCGGAATTCTTCGAAGTGGACGTCGCCGGCCTCGATATCGGCGACAGCGCCAACATTTCGCTGGTGACGTTGCCGAACGGCGTTGAGCCGACCATTACGGACCGCGACTTCACGATCGCGACCATCGCCGCTCCGTCAGCGGTTAAATCGGCGTCGCAGGAAGACGACGAAGCAGCCGAAGAAGCCGCCGAAGCGTCAGAAGAAGCGGCGGCGGAAGGCGAACAGGAAGAAGGCGGCGACAGCTAGTCCCCTCGCCGCTCGCCGCACCGTTTTTGACCGTAAAGGCGGCGCCCTATGTTGGTATTTGTCGGCCTCGGCAATCCAGGCGAGAAATACGCCAAGCATCGACACAATATCGGCTTCATGGCCGTGGACGCGATCGGCGATCGTCACGGCTTCGGTCCGGCGCGCGCCAAATTCCAGGGCGAGGTGCGCGAAGGCTATCTGGAAGCCGCCGGCGGGCGCACCAAGGCCCTGGTGTTCAAACCCACCACCTACATGAACGAGTCCGGCCGCGCGGTTCAGGAGCTTGCGCAATTTTATAAACTCGCCCCGGAAGACTTTTTTGTTTTCTACGACGAACTCGATCTCGCGCCCGGAAAGCTGAAAATAAAGACCGGCGGCGGTCACGCGGGCCATAACGGCATCCGCTCCATTGACGCCCATCTCGGCAATAATTTTCACCGTGTGCGGATCGGCATCGGCCACCCCGGCGACAAGTCAAAAGTCACCGGCCATGTGCTCGGCAATTTTGCAAAAGCCGATCAGGAATGGCTCACCGCCCTCCTCGACGCAATCGCTGCGTCGGCGCCGAAGCTCACCGACGGCGGCCCAAGATTTTTGACAGACGTGGCTCTGCAACTCGCGCCGCAGCGCAAAGGCGACGCAGAAAAGCCTAGCTCTCCTCGTCAGGCGAAGGAACAAGAAGTGGAACCCCCGCTGCAAAGAAAAGAGAAGCGCGGCCCGCTCGCTGAGGCGCTTCAAAAACTCCTGAAACAGAAAGACGACTGACCATGGGCTTTAAGTGCGGCATTGTCGGCCTGCCGAACGTTGGCAAATCAACGCTTTTTAACGCGCTCACCAAAACGGCGGCTGCGCAGGCGGAGAACTATCCGTTTTGCACCATCGAACCAAACGTCGGCGATGTGGCCGTGCCGGAGCCGCGACTGTTCGCGCTGGCGAAGATCGCGAAGTCGGCGAACGTCGTTCCCGCCCGCATGCAGTTTGTGGATATCGCCGGGCTCGTCAAAGGCGCGTCCAAGGGCGAAGGGCTCGGCAATCAATTCCTCGCCAACATTCGCGAAGTGGACGCCGTCGTTTATGTGCTGCGATGTTTCGACGACGACGACATCACGCACGTCGCCGGAGCGATCGATCCCATTGCGGACTTCGACGTTGTCGAGACCGAACTGATGCTCGCCGATCTTGAGAGCCTCGAAAAACGTCGGGTGAACCTTGAAAAGAAAGCGCGCGGCCAGGACAAAGAGGCGAAAGCCGAACTCGCCCTCGTCGATATAGCGCTCGAGGTTCTGCGTGAAGGCCGCCCCGCGCGCACGGCGGACATTGATCCGGACGACGCAAAAGTCTGGAATGGCCTGCAGCTTTTGACGTCTAAGCCTATTCTCTTTGTCGCCAACGTTGATGAGGACGCAGCGGCGAGCGGCAACGCCTATTCCGAAAAAGTGGCCGCAAAAGCAGCGGAGGAAAAAGCTGCAGCTGTCGTTATCTCCGCCAAGATCGAAGCTGAGCTGGCGCAACTCGACGATGCGGAACAGACCGAATATCTGGAAACGCTCGGCCTTGAAGAGCCGGGCCTAAACCGGCTCATCCGCGAGGGATATGCGCTCCTCGGCTTGCAGACTTATTTCACGGCCGGCCCGAAAGAGGCGCGCGCCTGGACGGTGCGCGTCGGCGCCACCGCGCCTCAGGCGGCGGGCGTCATCCACACTGATTTTGAACGCGGTTTCATCAGGGCGGAAACGATCACCTATGATGATTATATCGCCCTCGAAGGCGAACAAGGCGCGAAGGAAGCGGGCAAAATGCGGCTAGAAGGCAAAGACTATATCGTCCAGGACGGCGACGTCATGCTGTTCCGCTTTAACGCCTAGCGAACGGGCTCTTCTTCCCTGCCGGTGTAGAAATTGAAACTGGCGTTGTACCCGTCGATGATCGACTTGTAAGGGTTCTGCAGATTCTTTTTCCCGAACGGCTGACCGTCATAGAGCACCGAGCCGTCGCGCGCTGTCTGTTGGCTTTCGATCGGGCTCGTATCGTATCGATCAATATCGATCAGGAGCCCAGCGCCGAGCGCCCCGTAATAGCGCCATTCAAGACCCGTATGGTAGAAAAAGCCATACGTCCGGAAATGCGGCTCGGCGATGGGATAGATATCCATCACGCAATCGAACCCGTTCTCGACAATGCGCTCCCCGGACGGACCAAGAAGCGCACGCGACAGGGTTTTATCGCAACGAACAAGATGTACGTCGATCGGATAGTTGCTGCTTTGGGTGAAATCGCGCCCGAGCGCGCCGTAATAGCTGCGCGCCGCGCGTTCCGCCACCTCTGTGTGCACCGCTGTCAACGCTTCATATTGCGACGGCGGCGCGATGAGCTTTGAGCCGACCAGGCGTTCAGGTTCCTGCGCGGCGAACCCTAAGGTTATGAAAATCAGACTGAGCACTGACGACCCCGGTTTTGGTGGTCATGCTTGCCGGGAATCCCTTAAAGCCCAGCGCGAAAATTAGATAAAATTTTAGGCGTCCGACTCAACCGCTTTCGTCAGATATCGGCCGGCCACGGCGTCAAGTTTTGCGACAAACGCCGGATCCCGCGCTGCGGGCGCTGTGATCACGCCGAAATCGAGACAGGTCTCAATGCCCTGCGGCCCATTTTCGCGGGTTGGCCCGAGAATCTTGGTGACCGCGTTTAGCGCCCTTCGCGCCTTGCGCGTATTGCCCGCCATGATCTCCAGAATATTGGCGACCTCGACGGCGCCTTCTTCCTCGTGCCAGCAATCATAGTCCGTCACCATGGCGAGCGTTGCATATGGCAACTCCGCTTCGCGCGCCAATTTGGCCTCCGGCATATTCGTCATGCCGATCACATCGGCGCCCCATTGGCGATAGAGATTTGACTCCGCCAGAGATGAGAATTGCGGCCCATCAATACACAGATAGGCGCCGCCCTTGTGCGCCGCGATCTCTTCGGCCTTACAGGCCTCGTGCAATGCGCCCGCGAGAACGTCGCAGACGGGGTGCGCCATCGAGACGTGAGCGACGAAGCCAGGGCCAAAGAACGACTTTTCCCGTTGCGTGGTGCGATCGATAAACTGGTCCACAATGACAAAGTCACCCGGCGCCAGCGCCTCGCGAAACGATCCGCAAGCGGAAATAGAGAGAATGTCTGTGGCGCCAAGGCGTTTCATGGCGTCAATGTTCGCTCGGTAATTCACCGCGCTTGGCGTCAGCCGGTGACCGGCGCCGTGACGCGCGAGAAAGATCATACCGACGCCGTTTAGCTTCCCCCGAACAAGCGCATCCGACGGTGCGCCCCAGGGCGTTTCAACGTCGATCCGTTCGGGGCTTTCCAGATCGTCTGCGGCGTAAACGCCCGAGCCGCCGATCACGCCAAGAACACGGGTTTGCGCCACTAGACCGCTCCCTCTTCAAGACCAAGCGCTTTGGCGATCTGGTCAAGCGAGGCTTCTTCCTGCGGCATCAGCCTCTGATCGGCGACGATCGCGCGCCGCGCCGAGAGCTTAATCGCAGCGACAGCCTCCGCGTCGTCGCGGCACTCGCTGATGGCGGCGAGGACACGCCCCGCGGCGGATGCGTAATCGCTTTTGAAGTCTTCCGCCAACCGATTGTAACAGGCGCCAGCCGTTGCGCTATCGAGGAAAGACAAGGCCGGATCGTTGAGCACGGTTGAAAGAAACCGCGCCTCCTCCACATGGTCAAAATTCGCGTCGGCGTACGCCACCATGATGAAGGCGCCGCACACAGCGCTCGCTCGCGTTTCGTCGGACATGATCGTCACCCCGTATGAAAAAGGCCGCAGCGTTATCGGCTGCGGCCCATTTAAGCGTGTCTCGTAAGAGCGCGTCTAGTGTTTAACCTTTGACCAGATCTCGCGATAGGACCAATAGAGAATCCCGCACATGATCAGGAGGTAGCCGATGGAGATGACGCCAAGGCGCTTGCGCGCCTCCATCTTCGGCTCAGCCGCCCACATCAGAAATTCGGTGACATCCTTAGCGTATTGCTCAACAGTTTCCGGTGTCTCGGGATCGGCGTAATCGACGATACCATCAGCGAGCGGCGCCGCCATGGCGAGAACGCCGCCGATCGGAACTTCATAACCGTCAACGATGTGCCCTTCGTCGTCTTTGTATTCCGGCTTCAGGTTTTGCGACATGTCACCCGGATAGTATGGATTGTAATATTGACCGGGCGCGACCGAAACAGTTTCCGGCGTTTCCTCATAACCTGTCAGCAAACTATAGACATAATCTGGCCCATGGTGACGTGCTTTCGTGATCAAAGAGAGATCAGGCGGCAAGGCGCCGTTATTGGCGAGGCGTCCAATCTGGTCATTCGGATATGGCCCCGGCACGCGGTCAGACGGCAAACCCGGGCGTTGGAACATCTCGCCAAAATCATCCGGACCATCCGTAATCTGATATTCCGCCGCCAGCGCTTTTACGATCGGGTTATCGTTCGGGTTTGAACAATCAACCGTTTCCGGAACGCCCGCCGGACAGGCGTCGAGATAGAAAGGTCCGCTCGGCTGTCCAAAGTTGCGGAAAGAGACCAGTTCAAGGCTGTGACAGTTGGCGCAGACGGTGCGGTAGACCTGAAGGCCGCGCTGAAGCGCATCCTGATCGTATGAGCCGAACGGGCCGTTAAAGTGCCAATGCACATGCTCGACTTTTTTCGCCTTTCCGCCGGCCGCCTGTGCGCCAGTGACGCTGGCCGCTACCGCAGCGAGCGCCGCAACGAAAATGCGAAGAGAGGTATTTTTCTTAATCATCGCTCGGGTCACTCCGCCGGCGCAGGCGTTGGCGACGACGCCCCGCCTATGGTTGAGGATACGGGTTTCGATTTCGGCAGCACCGCCTCCGATATTGATTTCGGCATTTGCGTCGGCGTTTCCATGACGCCAAGCAATGGCAGGATAATCAGGAAGAAACCGAAATAGTAAGCCGTACAAATTTGCGCCAACGCCACATAAACGCCTTCAGCCGGCTGACCGCCGAGATAACCGAGCATCACGCAGACGATGACGAAAAGGATGAACCAAAGCTTCGCAATCGGTCGATAACGCATGGACCGCACCTTCGACGTGTCCAGCCACGGCAAGACAAAAAGGACAAGGATCGACCCGAACATGGCGATCACGCCGCCAAGTTTTGATGAGATCGGCCCAAGGTCGAACGTGATGGCGCGCAGGATCGCGTAAAACGGTAGGAAGTACCATTCCGGCACGATCGCCGCCGGCGTCACCAGCGGATCGGCTGGAATGTAATTGTCGGCGTGGCCGAGCGCGTTCGGATTAAAGAACACAAAGGCGGCGAAGAGTACGAAGAACACAGCGATCGCGAACCCGTCTTTAACCGTGTAATATGGGTGGAACGGCACCGTATCTTTTGTCACGTCCTTCACTTCGACGCCCGTCGGGTTGTTGTTGCCGGGAATGTGCAGCGCCCAAACGTGGAGGACGACGACGCCAGCGATGGCGAACGGCAGGAGATAGTGAAGGCTGAAGAAGCGGTTCAGCGTCGGGTTATCGACGGAAAACCCGCCCCAGAGCCAAACGGTGATATCGTTGCCGATCAACGGAATGGCGCTGAACAGGTTGGTGATCACGGTCGCTCCCCAGAACGACATTTGCCCCCAAGGCAACACATAGCCCATGAATGCCGTCGCCATCATCAGAAGGAAAATGATCACGCCGAGGATCCAGAGCATTTCGCGCGGCTCCTTGTAGGAACCGTAATAAAGACCGCGGAACATGTGCAGGTAAACGGCGATGAAGAACATGGACGCGCCGTTCGCATGTACGTAGCGCATCAGCCAGCCGTAATTCACATCGCGCATGATGTGCTCAACGCTTTCGAAGGCCATATCGACATGTGCTGTGTAGTGCATCGCCAGAACGACGCCGGTGACGATCTGCACGACGAGGCAGACGGCGAGAATGCCGCCGAACGTGTACCAATAGTTCAAGTTCTTCGGCGTCGGAAAATCGACGAAACTGTCATAGGCGAGACGAACGATTGGCAATCGCTTGTCGAGCCATTTCTCAACATCGGTGCCGGGAACGTAAGTGGATTCATGAGACATAAGGGCGCTCCTTATCCGATCTTGATGACGGTGTCGGTGACGAATTGATATGGCGGAACCGGAAGGTTCTCCGGCGCCGGACCTTTTCTAATCCGGCCGGCCGTATCGTAGTGCGATCCGTGGCATGGGCAGAACCAGCCATTATAGTCGCCGCGGTTTTCGCCCTGCTCAGTTCCGAGCGGCACGCATCCGAGGTGCGTGCAGACGCCGACCACAACCATGAATGCGGAATTGACGGTCCGGTTTTGATCGTCCGCGTCCGCTGAGGAAACATTGGCGTTGCGGGCGTCATCGTCTTTAAGCGCCGCGAGAGGCGTCGCTTCGGCTTCCGCGATCTCTTCCGGCGTGCGGTGCCGAATGAAGACCGGCTTGCCCTGCCAGAAGACTTTGATGGCTTCGCCGACGCCCACGGACGAAATGTCCACTTCTTTTGTCGACAACGCCAGCACCGATGCGTCGGGATTCATCTGGGACACCAACGGGACCAAAACGCCGACGCCCGCCATCCCGGCGGTCCCGGCGGCTAGAAGATGGATAAAATCTCGGCGGGTCGGTTCTTCTTCAATTGTTTCCTGCGTCGCGCTCATCGTGCCGGTTTCCTTCAGGCAAGTTGGTGTTAACCACAATTCAGAAAGTCGATGGACCTTGCTATTTTTCTATACGGGTATGTACTCACTCTGGGTTTACAGAACATGCGGCCCAGCGTCGCGAAACGCGCCAACCGGCCCGCTCGCCCCGTCTCTTAGCCGACCTTGCCTCAAGGTGGAATAGTCATGCATCTTGTTCTTTTTCAGCCGGATATTGCGCAAAATGTGGGAGCCGCCATTCGCACGGCAGCGTGTTTCGGGGCCGGGCTCGATATTATCGGGCCTTGCGGGTTTCCGCTCAGCGCCCGGGAAATCAATCGCGTCGCCATGGACTACCGCCTTTTGACTAAGCCGCAAATTTACGACAGCTGGCGCGGGTATCAAGAATCGGAGACCCGCAAGCGCGGACGCCTCATTCTCCTCACCACCAAGGCGCGTAACAGC